>JBEKWB010000034.1:0-36716 GCA_049513455.1 Acidimicrobiales bacterium | reverse complement strand
CCGCTTCACTCCCAAGGGCATCGAGACGCAGGACGGCACGCTCTACGACGTCGACGTCATCGTGACGGCCACCGGATTCGAGGTCATCAAGTACCTCTGGCCCACCGAGTACATCGGCAAGGACGGCGTGAGCATCCACGATTTCTGGTCCAAAGACGGACCCCGGGCCTACCTGGGCATGATGACGCCGAACTTCCCGAACATGTTCATGATCTACGGGCCTAACTCCCAGCCCGTATCGGGCGGCACCGGCCTGCCTATCTGGTACGTCATCTGGGCGGCCTATTCGGCCCAGTGCATCGTGCGCATGCTCGAGGAAGGCCACTCACGGGTCGAGGTGAAAGAGGAGGCCTACGAACGCTACAACAAGGCCCTCGACGCCGAGGCGGCCAAGCTCATCCTCTTACAGGAAGAAGGGGCCCCCGACAAGAACTACTACGTCAACGAGTTCGGCCGGCTCCAGGTGAACGCCCCCTGGTACGGCCCCGAATACCACCGCATGGGGCCCCCGACAAGAACTACTACGTCAACGAGTTCGGCCGGCTCCAGGTGAACGCCCCCTGGTACGGCCCCGAATACCACCGCATGTGCACGCGGGTCGACTGGGGTGACATCGAAATCTCGTGAGCTCGATGTCGCCCGCGACAGGGTCGGGTGCCTTCGGACACCACGGGCGGTGGCGACCGACTGCTACCCACATCCCTATTGAATAACTCCGATCGGATTAGTAGGGTTTTAGGGCTGACAGCTCTACCCTCACCGAGGAGATCCCGATGACCGATACCTTGACCACCCGCTACGAGGTACGTCCAGCCAGCCCGCGTATCGGTGCCGAGATCAAGGGCGTGGACCTGACCGGGCCGGTCGACGAGGCCACCGCTGAGGCCCTGCGGCAGGACTTTTGGGCCCATAAGGTCCTCGTCTTCCGCGACCAGAACCTGTCACCCCTTCAGCACGTTGACGCGGTGCGAATCTTCGACGAGCCGTTCGACCACCCGTTATGGCTCAACCGGCACGAGGACAGCCGACTGGTCTACACCTTCGACCTGGAGAAGGCCGGCAATGCCGCCCATTGGCACGTCGGCGGTGCGTGGCGCAACCCTCCGTTCAACATCGAGTCGCTCACCTACCAGGTGGTCCCCGAGGTCGGTGGTCACACGCTGTGGGCTGATCTGCAGGCCGCCTACGACGATCTGTCCGAGCCGGTCAAGCAGCTGCTCGAGTCAGTCGGTGGGGTTTACAACGCCTACCCCGGGGACGGGACCTACAACCGGCCGCCCGTGACCGAGACGATCGAACAGCCGGTGGTGCGCACCCACCGCCATACGGGGCGCAAGGGCCTCTTCATCAGCTCCTCCGCCCGAGGGCTCAGCGGTGTCACCGACGCCGAGAGCAAGGCTCTCCTTCCGTTTCTTCTCGCCCATGCTTCCTCGCCCAACTACGCCGTCGGTTTCGGGTGGAAGCCGGGCGATTTCGTGATCTGGGACAACCAGGCCACCTGGCACTACGCCGTCAACGACTACGACGGCCCCCGCGTGTACCGCAAGGTCATCGGCGGCTGAACCCGCCTTCAGCTCCAGCGGCCGCACCTTCGACGGTCAAGAGACCGAGAGGCTGACATATGTAGCCGACCTCTGTAATTGTGCGTAATTGTGCCCGACTACTACAGATGGTAGTAATACGACCGTCCGTAGTAGTCGGTCGACGAGGTCAGCGATGAGCATCACTGAGACACGGGTGAGCGGGCCCCCGGCAGCCTCCGCGAGCTCCGCAGGTTCGCCGAACTCTCTGACGCGCCCACCCAGGGATCTCCAGCGAACATTCCAACTCGCGCTGGCCACCGCGTGGCTCCTCGATGCGGTCCTGCAGTTACAGCCCTTCATGTTCACTCCAGGGTCCAACGGCTTCAGCGGAATGTTGCGTGGTCTGGCGAGCGGGAACCCCAGCTGGATTGCCCACACGATCACCTGGAATGCCTCAATCGTGCACCACCATCCCGTGTCGACCAACGCGGCCTTCGCGTTGATTCAATTCCTGATCGGCTTTGGGATCGTTTCCACACGCACGCTGAAGCCGGCCCTCGCTCTCTCGATTGTCTGGTCCCTGGCTGTCTGGTGGTTCGGCGAGGGGCTCGGTCGCGTCTTCTCCGGTGGGGCGACCCCATTTGGCGGTGGTCCGGGCGGTGTGCTCTTCTACGCCCTGCTCGCCATCCTGCTGTGGCCGCGGGCGCCCTCCGACCAGCCGTTCATCGCTGCTCGGGCCGTCGGGGTAAAAGGGGCGAAGGCCATTTGGGTGGCTGTGTGGGCGCTGTCGGCCCTGCTGTCGGTCGTCGGGTCCGGACGGTCACCCCGAGCGCTTCACGAGCTGGTCGCGGGAATGAACAGGGGAGAGCCGGGTTGGCTGACCCGCATCGATCTGTCCAGTGAATCGTTTTTTCTCCATTACGGCACGACCGCGGCAATCGTGCTCGCCGTCGTCTGCCTCATTGTGGCCGCCGGCGTCTTCCTGCCCCCGCATTTTGCGCAGGCCACTGTGATTCTGGCCGTTGTGATGTTTTCGGTGATCTGGGTGGCCGTCCAAAATTTCGGTGGAATTCTGGCTGGTGGAGCCACTGATCCCAACGCTGGTCCCCTCGTCATTGTGCTGGCGTTGATGTATTGGCCATTGACGAACGATCGAGCGACCGTGAGTGACGTTGCCTCGGACACGGCGCTTGTGCCGCGGGAGGTCTGACCATCATGGCAACAACGCCTTTATGGCTGTACTACCTCTTCGGCGTCCTGGTGCTGGTGGTGGTGGCCTACTCCGTGGTTCTGTTGATGTCTTCAGTTGCAACACGCAGGCCCCTGGGATGGGACGTCGATATCTCCCACCTCTTCATGGGGTTGTCCATGGCGGGCATGTTCGTAACCAAGTGGGCATTTGGGACGAGCACTGTGTGGGAGCTCATCTTCTCTGTTCTCTTGATCTGGTTCTTGGTGCGCACCATCCAGTCAATGCACCGCTGGGGTCTCCACCTCTCTCATTTCTTGATACACGCGGTAATGAGTTTCGCGATGCTCTTGATGTACCGATTCCCCCTGTCGGCGCCGATGGGAGCGATGTCCATGTCGGCGTCGGCGAAAGGATCAAGACTTGACCCTGGGTTTTCCTTCGTCCTTGCGTTCATTCTCTTTGCGTCGGCCGTCTTCACACTTGCCTCCCCGAACAAGGGCGCTTCCCGCCATGGAACACATGCTCCGGCCTACGCCACGGGCGGAACGGCCGGGTTGCGCGCTGCAACGAGTCACTCCGGAGAACGGATCACCTCAGTGATGAGCATTGAAAATCTGCTTGCCGCCCCTCGACTCGAAGACGCGAGCCACGTGGTGATGTGCGTCGCCATGGGGTTCCTCCTCATTCTGATGCTCTAGTCGCGCCGACGGAGAGTCGCCCGTCGGTCGGCTTTAACTGGCCTGGTCTTCGCGCAAACCCAACGAGTTGCGAAGGATTGCAGCCTCCGAGGGCGAAAGGATCTCACTGAAGCGTACAAGCGCAGCCTCAGGCTCGTCACCCGCGCTCAACGCCTCACGCATGAGCACGGCGGTGTAAGCCCCCTGGGTTCCTATGGCGGCGAAGCGAATGGATCCGCGCACCGTCCTGCGACGGACTAAGCCCTTGCGAACGAGGCGATCGAGCACTGTGGCCACAGTCGTGTAGGCACTCTCAGGAAACACGTCGGCCACATCGCGTCCAGTCAACTCCTGACTGGGATCCCTCCAAAGGGTCTCCATCACGCGCCGCTCGAGGTCTCCGAGTCTGGCCACGCCACATGCGCATTCGGCGCAGGTGCACGGATCGCACGAGCACGCCGGATTCTCACACTTCATTCCTGTAGCCATACCGATCCCGTCTGTCCAGGAGCCACTATAGGGCCGACGAGAGCACCGCTCTGGCGCGCGTCGATCGTGGCGGCCCGCGAGGTCAGCCGCGCCGGCCAAGGTCGAGCACGACTCGAGTGCCATCTGACCTGAGCCGCTCAACTGGAGCTCTCTGCTCCCGGTGGTCGTGGGGGTTCGCCAGGGATGAAGGAGCACAGTCCGGTCTCGATCAGATGAGCGGCCCGGCGCACGTCCGCGATCACTGCGTCGCGCAACTGGATCGCCGTACGGTCACCGATCGCATGGCGAGCCATCGATCCGAACTGGACCCGCCACAATCCGAGGATCGCGCTCGCCGCGATCTGCGGCTCCGGATCGTCAGGATCCACCCCGGCCCGGGCAGCCATCCCTTCGGCTGCGACCTGGCCCATGCGATCCAACATCTCCCACCGGGCGGCACGTAGAGCAGGTGTCTGATTGATCATCTCGGCGAAGCGCCGGATCAGCATCGGATCGGGTGGATGGTCAGCGCGGCTCCATTTGTCGAACATCGTCTCCACCTCGGTCACGATCACGGCAACGGCCGCCTCGACCGGGGATGGGGACGCATCGTGCGGATCGAACACCTGGCGAATGTCGGCTTCCATGTCCTCGAAGCGGTCGAGGATGAGCGCCTCTTTGGTCGGAAAGTAGTTATAGACCGTCTTCTCTGCCACTCCGCACGCGGCGGCCACGTCGACCACTCGGACCGCATCGAAGCCGTCTTTGAGGAACATTGCCGTGGCCGTGTCGGAGATCAGCTGTCTGGTCAGCTTCTTCTTGCGTTCCCTCAGCCCCTCATCGGCGGTGCCGCCTGCATCGGGCCGGTGCTCGGCGTCCGGCTCCGTCGGGGAGCCAGCTCGCTGGGTCGCGGGCTCGGTGCTCACCGTCCCATCATACCGGAGGACCTAGAAATTTCTAGTTGCCCTATCTTTATAGCTACTATAATCTATCGCCGATGACCGAGCCCTCCTCCCGTCCCGATCCACCACCGACACTCGCCGGAAGCGTCCGTGACTGCCGGTGACATCGCGGGTATGGCGAGCGTCCTGTTCGCCGGTCTGCTGGCCGGTGAGGAACTCGTGATCCGATATGGCGTCCGCGGTCCGCTCGCGAGCCTCGACGACCTGCCGCACATCCTCCTTCGTCAAGCGCTGATCCGCCCGTTGCGAGTCCTCGTCCCTTCCATCTATCTGGCGACGCTCATTTCCGCAGCGGCAGCGACGGCCCTCGACGGGATCGATTCGGGCCTTGCCCTCCGCGGTAGCGGGCTCGGCGCCCTCCTTGTTTGGATTGCGGTGACGCTGGGCGGCACGGTACCGATCAACGCGGCGGTGCTCGACTGGGACGCCAACGCGCCACCGGCCAACTGGCAAGCCCAGGTCGACCGTTGGGAACACCTCGACACGGTGCGTACCTGGGCGGCAGTGATCGCGTTCGCATTGCTCCTCACTGGTCTGACCTCGACGGCGACCAAGAACTGACAGAGGTGGGTGCTGCGCAATCTCCTAGGGAAGGATCTCGACGTACCCGTCGGTTCCGTTGACGCGGATCCGCTGGCGATCGCGGATCCGCCGGGTGGCGTGCACCACGCCCACTACGGCCGGTAAGCCGTACTCCCGTGCGATCACCGCGCCATGGGTCATCAGGCCCCCCACTTCCGTCACCAGACCCGTAATGGCGACGAAAACAGGCGTCCAACTCGGGTCCGTGTACGCGGTGACCAGGATGTCACCCGGTTCGAGATCGGCCTCCGTCATGTCATGAATGACGCGAGCCCGTCCCTCAATGGTCCCAGCGGAAACGGCTAGGCCGACCAGCGCGCCGGCCGGGACATCGTCGCGTCGGTACGTTCCGGCGACGACCTCGCCATCCGACGTGAACACCCGGGGCGGCGTCAGGGCTCGATACGACCTGAACACGTCCTTGCGCTGGCGGATGAGCTGGTCATCTACTTGGTTCGTGCGCACCACGTCATGGAGTTCCCAGAACCTGAGGTAGAAGATGTCTTCCTTTTCACGAAGGACGTGGGCCTGCACGAGGCGCTCGGCCTCTTCCAGCAGGGCCTGCTTGTAGATGAAGTAGCGGCTGACCATGCCGTACTTCGGGTACTCCCTGTACCCCATGAAGTTCCGGACCCGGTCGATCGTCCGCTTGGTCTCATCGGCCTTGGACTCCCCGTCCGGCAAGTCGCGCAGGCGCGCCAACAACTCCTGTTCCTTCTCCCAGGCCTCCTGCCGGCCTTGCTCGAAGCGCCGTTCTCCGGCGCCTGGCTCGAAGTTCTTGATGTTGCTGAGGATCAAGGGCACGAGCGTGGTGGGACGTTCGCTCCAACGTGGCCTCGTGATGTCGATCTCACCGACGCAGCGCATGCCGAACTTGACGAGGTAGTCCCAGATGGCGTCTCGGGCTTTCGAGCCGCCTTCGAGCGTGGGCAGCTCATCCAGGAAGCTCTCGTCCTCGACGTGCTGCAAATAGGCCACCACCTCCGGATGCGGGCGGATCACGTCCGCCACGTCCAGGAGCGCCAGCCCCATCTCCGATGTGACGTTGTGGGGCACGGACTGGGTGAGCGTGTCGGCGGCGTTCTTCTCGCCCAACCACGCCTCCAGCTGATCGTTGAGCCACCACGTGGCCTCCATCGCCGACATGAACACCCGATGGCTCTGCGGATCGAACAGGATCCGCTTCAGCTCCTGGACGTCCGCGAAGATGAAATCGAGCAGCGCCGATCCGGACTGCGTCGCGATGTCGCCCTTCAATGTGGCGATGGAGATCTGGCTTCGCTCGATCATTTCGGCGACGATGGCCGGATCGGTCTCGATCGGGGCGGGGGCGCTGCCAGGGGGCGCCCCGCTCGGGCCCTCGCCCGGGAGGGTTGGAATGAAGTCGCCCCGCTCGAGGACGGTCTGCAGCGCGTCCCCGATCAGCGGATCGGACCTCCCCAAGGCCTCCAGGAGGCCTGCGCGAGTCGTTGACGAACCCAGCGCCTGAGTGACGTCGACGAACAGTCTCCCGCCGGCCTCGGACATGGGTCGCGGCGTCGTCAGTTGCCACAGGGAGAGCCCCAGGGGCTTCATGGGGTCGGTCATCATCTGCTGATGACCGACGGAGACGTAGACATGGTTCTCTCGGTCGCCGGCCACGGGGATGGGGAACAGCGTGGTGATCGGCCGGCTCTGGACGATCTGGAACCCTTCGTCGACCAGGCACCATTCGATGTCCTGGGGGTGGCCGAAGTGCGCCTCGATCCGCCGGCCCAGCTGCGCCAGCCGCACGATCTGCGCATCGGTCAATGCTGGCTGTTCCTGACGCTCCCGCTCGATCGCCAGTTCCTGCGTTCCGCCTCCCGGCGAGGCATGGACGGCGAGCTGCTTGGTGGCGATGGCCTTGGTGACGATCTCGCCATCACGAACCTTGTAGACGTCCGCGTTCATCCGGCCTGAGACCAGGGCCTCGCCGAGACCGAAGCTGGCCTCCACGGAGACGACCCTCCGATTGGACGTGACGGGGTCGGCCGTGAAGAGGGTGCCGGCCGCCTGCGGGAAGACCATCTGCTGCACGACCACGGCCATAGAGACCTTCTGGTGGTCGAAGCCGTTCCGCTGGCGGTAGGTCACGGCCCGCTCCGTGAACAGGGAGGCCCAGCACAGGCTGACGTGCCGGAGGATCGCCGTCGACCCCATGACGTTCAGGTACGTGTCCTGCTGGCCGGCGAAGGAGGCCGTCGGCAGGTCCTCCGCCGTCGCGCTGGACCGGACGGCGTAGGCAGCTAGCTCGCCGAGCCGGGCGAGCGCGCCGGTGATCGCCGCCGCAAGATCGTCAGGGATGGCGACCCCTTCGAGGGTCCGGCGGATCTGTGCGCTGAGCGTGCGGACCGCCTCACGGTCATCCGGGCTCAGGCGCGACAACCGATCGAGTCGTTCGTCGATCGACGGCGCGTCCGCCATGATTTGCCGGAAGGCGTCCGCCGTCACGCAGAAGCCAGCCGGCACGCGGACGCCTTCGATCCGCGAGAGCTCGCCCAGGTGGGCCCCCTTGCCGCCAACGACCGCGACCTGCGTCTGGTCGATCTCCTGGAAACCCAGCACATAGCTGCCCATCCGTCCACCTTCCCCGTCAGCCCCTCGGGCCGCCTTCATTCCTGCTGTCGGTCGCCCCGATCCACCGGGCCGGCTTGTGGCGTTCAGTGTCAGCACATCAGGAGCCCTTGCAGCCAGACCCCCACCCTCGTGTACTCTGGGAATGGCGGGAAGGATGAACAGGAGCCGGATTCACCGGACTCAACATTCCTACTCCGGCCGACTGTTATGTCGGGGCGCCTTCGACGTCGTAACCGGCCCCCTCGATTGCGGATCGAATTTCTTCATCGGTGGCCTCGCCTTCGACTGTGACCGTCTTGGCGGCAATATCGACCTCGACCGAGCTCACGTTGGAGAGCTTGTCGACTTCGGTCTCGATGGCCTTCTTGCAGTGCTCGCAGCTGATGGAAGGGACCGAGTAGGTGCGGGTGGTCATGAGCGATTCCCTCAGGAGCGCACGAGCCGGGCGATGGCATCTGTCGCCTCGGCAATCTTCTTCTGGGCCCCGGGTCCGCCGGCCTCGATCGCCTCAGTGACGCAACTCCTCAGGTGATCCCCCATCAACTCGACCGCCACCGCCTGCAACGCTTTGGTCGCCGCGGAGATCTGGGTGAGGATGTCGATGCAGTAGCGGTCGTCCTCGATCATCTGCTGGAGTCCTCGGACCTGACCCTCGATTCGTCGCAGTCGCTTGGCCACCTGGTCCTTGTGATCGATGTACCCATACATGGCGAACCTCCAAATTCTGGTATACCCCCATAGGGTACACTCCCAGGCGAAACGAGCCATCAGTTGATCTTCCTACGACACCATGATCGAGCGCCGGACGAGGTCCACGTGAGGACATCCATGCAACCTGAATGTCGGAGAGGTTGGTGGGCGGAGTGGACCGGCATGGCCCACTTACCCGCCGCGGCGACACCGCCGACCCGATTCTCGCCACAATGAGATTCGTCCACGCCATCGATCACGCATTTGCCGTGGCGGGCGGAATGACCTGGCAGATTCTCTGGTCGCTCATTTTGGGATTCGCCCTGTCGGCCATCGTCCAGGCTCTGGTGCGCAGGGGCACCGTCGAGCGCCTCTTGGGGAACGACTCGCCCAAAACGCTCGGGCTGGCGACCGGCCTGGGCATTGCGAGTTCTTCGTGTTCCTACGCAGCCGTGGCTCTTGCCCGGGCCCTGTTCCGAACAGGGGCCAACTTCACTGCGGCCATGGTGTTCGAGATCGCCTCGACCAACCTGGTGATCGAGCTGGGTATCATCATGGCTCTCCTGCTGGGCTGGCAGTTCACCGCGGCTGAGTTCGTCGGTGGACCGATCATGATCGTCATCATTGCCGTTCTCTTCCGCTTGTTTCTCCGGCAACGGCTCATCGACGCCGCAAAACATCAAGCCGATAAGGGACTGGCAGGCTCGATGGAGGGCCATGCGGCAATGGACATGAGCGTGAAGGCAGGGGGAAGTCTTTGGTCCCGGCTGTCGTCGGCCGAAGGATTCACCTCCGTCGCCCACATATTCGTGATGGAGTGGGCCGCGGTGCTGCGCGACATAGTTGTCGGACTGCTCATAGCCGGCGCCTTGGGCGCGTGGGTTCCCGACAGCTTTTGGCGGCATCTGTTCTTTACGGATCATCCCCTGCTGTCCAAGATCTGGGGTCCGCTCCTCGGGCCCGTGATCTCGATCTTCTCCTTCGTGTGCTCGATCGGGAATGTCCCGCTCGCCGCTGTACTCTGGAACGGCGGCATCAGCTTCGGTGGTGTGGTCAGCTTCATCTTCGCCGATCTGATCATCGTGCCGATTTTGATCATCTACCGGAAGTACTACGGAACCAAGATGATGCTTTTCATCCTGGCCACGTTCTACGCAACCATGGTCACTGCCGGTTACGCCGTCGAGCTGATTTTCGGAGCTGCCGGGCTTATTCCGTCAACCCGCAATGCCAAGGTACTCAACGCAACGGTTAGCTGGGATTACACGACCTACCTCAATATCGTCTTCATCGTGGTAGCCGCCGCGCTGGTCTGGCGGTTCTTCCGTTCTGGCGGAGCCATGATGCTCAAGATGATGGGTGGGAATCCCGAACCGGCAACGATGGGCTCGGACGCTGAGGCGTAGTAGTTCGATTCCGTCTGGTCAATATCGCCTATTCCGGGGATGGGGTCGACACCGCACTCATCGGCGGGGCTTGTAACGGCATGGCGACGCGGGCCACCACCACGTCAGTACGGGTCCGCAATGCCGCCGAAAGGACATGGTCGATCTGGTTGTGGAGGATGCGGTACCGCAAGCGATTGGGTATGACAACCGGAATCAGGACTACGATCTGTTTGTCGTTGCGCTCACGCAACTCGTCGATGAGCGCGATGATAGGCCCGACTACTGACGAGTACTCCGTGTGCAGGATCCGCAGCGGTACACCGGGGTCCCACTGCGCCCACTCCTGCTCCAGCGCATCTGCAGCACTCTGACCGTCGTCGCCCGAATCGATCGCCACGGAGACCGCCATCGCCTCTTGGCCGAGCGACATTGCTTCGCAGATGGCGTGACGGGTCAGCCGGGACACGCTGATTACCGGAACGATGACGAGGGTTGGCTTGCGCAGAGGCCGTTCGGGAACGATGCCGACGCCCATCTCGATGCCGGCGCGCTTGTAGTACGCGTGGATGCGGGTGAAGAGGAACACGAAGGTCGGGACGGCCACCACCACCACCCATGCGCCCTCGACGAACTTTGATACGAGAAAGATGATGGTGGCGAGCGCGGTGACCACTGCGCCGAGTCCATTGATAGTGGCGCGGTTGGCCCACCGGGGCGGGCGGGTCCGCCACCAGTGGACGACCAACCCGGTTTGGGAGAGAGTGAAGCCCGTGAACACGCCGATGGCGAAGAGAGGGATCAGCTCGTTGGTGTTCCCCCCGACGGCGATCAGGAGCCCGGCGGAAAGGCCGGCCAACACCCAGATGCCGTTCACGAATACCTGGCGGTCGCCACGTAACGCAAAGAGGTGGGGGAGATAATTGTCTCGTGCCAACAGGCTGGCCAGGATCGGCAGTCCGCCGAACGAGGTGTTTGCCGCCAGCGCGAGGACGATGGTGATGGTGAGGGACACGATGTAATACGCCCAATGCCGACCCACCGCTTCGCCCATGATCTGGCTGAGTACGGTCTGGTTGGATCGTGGTCCGATGTGCCAGCGTCGGGCCAGGACCGCCAGGCCCAGCAGCATGAGCCCCAGGATCACCCCGAGCAGGAGCTCCGTACGCTTGGCCCGGACCACCCGGGGTTCTTTGAAGAGGGGCACGCCGTTGGCGATTGCCTCGACCCCGGTGAGCGCGCTGCACCCGGAGGAGAACGCCTTGAGGATCAGCAGCAGGCCGACGACCTGCAGACCGTGAGTACTCAGGAGCGAATGACCGGGTTGTGGAACATTGAGGGCCAGAGGGTGGATCAGGCCGACGGCGATAATGGCCAGCAGGCCGAAGATGAACAGCATTGTGGGTAGGAGAAACGCGCGGGCCGCTTCGCCCAGCCCACGCAGGTTCATGAGTGTGATGAGGGCGAGGAACCCGAGGCAGAGCGGAACGGTGGCCGAGGTCAGGCTCGGGAATGCCGACGTCAATGCTCCGACTCCGGCTGCAATGGAAACGGCGACGGTGAGTGTGTAGTCGACGATCAGGGACGCGCCGGCGATCAGGCTGGCCCGAGCACCCAGGTTGGCCCGGGACACCGCATAGGCGCCGCCCCCGCCCGGATAGGCATCGATGACCTGCCGGTAGGAGAAAACCAAGATGGCCAACAGGACCACGATGGCGACCGTTATCGGCAGGACAATGTGAAGAGCCCCACCTCCTGCCACCGCCAGCACGACGATGATCGCCTCGGGGCCGTAGGCCACCGAGGTCAGGGCATCGAGCGACAGGGCCGAGAGGCCCTCGACCGGAGTGATCTGCTCCTTGGAGGCCTCGCTAGCCCTCAGCGGCCGTCCGATGAGCAAACTCCAGGCAGATCGACGAGGGGATTGGCGAACCTCGCTTCGATCCCGCACGCCTGCATCGTACGATCCCGGTGCCTCAACCGCAGGTCGGTGAGCGCCAGAGGCCCTTAAAGGTGATTCCTCATCCTCAACCCGCTTCAGCCATCACGGCCGCCTCCACTATCTGAATGTCGGGAGGCTGAATGGCGGTGGGTCCACCGGCGACGGGGATCTGCCACACCATGGTCAGGTATGGCGTGGGCCGCTGGACCGAATCCGAACCGCAAGGCGTCACGCCGGTGATGTTCAGGACGTCTGCCGAACCCGTGAGTGGTCCGCAGACCTCAGTGCGCTGATGCCACTGCACGAGAGCCCCGAACGGCATGGGTGGTTTGCTGAGAGTCGAAGGGAGGACGTACATGGCGGCAGCCAACACTTCTCGGCCCGATGGCGTCTCCGCATAAATCAGGCCATCTACATGCTCGGGATTCAGCGTCCGTTTCGCTGCTGCATTTGCCGCTTCGATGGCCGGGTTCACGTAGTAGACGACGGGGTAGTCGACGGGTGAAACCGCCACGTAGCCGGCGGCGGTGGCGGCGGCGAGATTTGCGTAAGGAGCCACCTCCTCGCTGGTGGACTGCACGTACTGGGTGGCGTTGATCTGCTCGGAGAAGGTCGGCTCTGCGGCACACCCGGTGACCGCCATGTGAATCTGGTCGGGGCCGTTCTCGCCATCGGCCAGCAGCTCGTGGGCCAGCGCGGCGGGGAACGCCGGACCGCTGTAACTCCAGTTGGCCTTGGTGGAGTTGAGCCCGGCGGCGGCCGATGCGTCGGCACCGTTCATGTTCATGCCGGCGTCACCACCCATGATCATGTAGGGGGTGTTGGTCAGGTCCAGTCCCGATCTGACCGTCCCCCCGTTGCCAGCCGTGCACGATGCGGTGCTGGCGGTGTCCTCCGAAGGGGTCGCCCCGGACATCCCCGCCATGCCCGACATCGCCATGCCCGTGGTCTCCTGGGCCGGTGCCGGGTAGGCGGCGCTGAGCACGAGAGCGACGACGAGCCCAACACCTCCTCCGATTGCGAGCACCGGGTTCCAACGCAGCAACGAGGCCAGCGGAGGGCGATCGAAGAATGCATCGGCTTCTATGGTCGGCATCATCGAAAGGGCGAGGAGGAAAACCAGAGGTCCGGTGTTGGGGTCGGTGCCCGACCCCGTGAAGATGCCGCCCAGACCCTGGCCGGTGACCCAAAAGACCAGCGAGAGCAGTCCCCCGGCGAAAAGAAAGATCCGCGGCCGTCGGGCCACCAAGGGACCGGCGCCGATGACGAGCGACGCGACGGCCAGTAACCAGGCGCTTTGCGTCCCCACGGAGCCGAAGTGATTGCCGAAGTGGGTCAAGAAGTGGGCGTACGCGCTCGGCTCCCCCGCTGACATTCCACCGATCGCACTCGATACCGATGTCTGCGTCCGATTATTCGGGAGGAGGAACAGTATGGCGGCCAGAGCCCAGAACCCACTCCACACCGCGAGTGGAGTGATCGCCCCACCGATCCCTTGGGCTGCGGCCGAAGACGCCACGCCCACCTTCTGCTCGACCTCGACACTGTCGTTGGCGCGCTCCCCGGCCCGGCGCGGCCATGCCATCAGACCGATCAGCCCGTACATGAAGACCGAGCCCGGTGCGCCCGTCAGCGCCGAGGCAGACCCGGTAAGGATCAGGCCCAAGCCTTCGCCGAAGAACCAGACCCCGAACGCCCAGAAAAATGAGATGGCCAGAGCCGGACGTACCGTGCGCCGGAACAGCAACCCTCCCCCGATTGCCACCTGGATGAGGGCGAAGAACGTGTTCCAGACGGCAACGTGAGGGCCCACGAAGTTCCCGACGTTGGTGATGATCCACCGGATGACATCGGGCTGACCCTGCGCATTGTTCAAGAGATAGGTTGTAGTGAAACCCTTCCCGAACATGAACGGCTGGAACTGCAGTCCGGCGTCGAGCAGCCAGAACAGACCAAGGACGATCTGGAGCGTTCGCTGGGCTCTCACGAGGGTAAGGGATCGGCGAGGGTGGTCGACGCTCCGTTCGGAGTCCTGTTCCATGTTCGTTTCTATGTTCGTCATTTCGGTTCCTGTCGCACCACACAGCTCACGATGACTGCCCTAGGCTAGGCACGAGCGGTATGAAATGTGGCGCAGCCGGTATCCGGTGAGATCGGATCCTCCTCCAGGAGGTATCACGCTCCCCCAGCCGCCGGGGGGCGCCGCCATCGCCGATTGGGACTACCTCGAGCGAGTCCGCCTGGTGCGAGTCCGCCTCAAGAGTCCGCTTCAAGCGGACCGCCCGAAAACTTGCCTTCAAAACTGACCACGGCCGGAACGGAGGTTCTCTAGGATGGTGAAGTCCAAAGGAGGCACCATTGAGTGAATACGATATACGGATGGTCGTGTTGTCAACCGACGACCTAGATGAATCGATCCGGTTTTACACCGAGACCCTCGGGATGTCGCTGAAGTTTCGCGATGGGGCCCACTACGCGGCCCTCGACGGTGGGTCGATCACTCTCGCGCTGGCGACCGCGGTGGACCACCCGATGCCCGGCCACGTCGTAGTCGGCATCAAGACCGCCGATGTCGACGCCGCTGCGGAGGCGATTGAGGCCAACGGCGGTGCCATCGTGAAAGGACCGTATGACGACGCGCACGAACGCCGTGCCGTCGTCTACGACCACAAGGGTAACGGCCTGGTCTTCTACAGTCCGCTTGCCCGGTGAATGAGGCACGGCTGCATCGACCGGCAGGCCATGGGGCGGCCGCGGTCAGGGCTCCGGTCTCCATCTACCCATAGTTCACGGCTTGGCGGCGGTGACCGTCGCTCATGGCCCGATCGGCGCCAGACGCGGGTGGCCCCAATGCGCTCGGACAGGAAACCACCCCTGCTCGGACCACCGGCGGTCGTCACCGACGACGCAAGACCCGGCGTTTCAAAAGACCAAGAGAGCGTGTGGCTCACCCTCACGATGTGCCCTGTCGGTTCAGAGCACCGCCTACGGGCTGTGTTCGTAGGGCGTCAACGGCGTGAACAGCGACGTTGTGATGATTACGGCCAACTCACTCCGCGCGTCGGGGCTGCGGCTCAAGCTGTGGCGAACTCGATGTCGGGTGCGGTGACCTTGGCGTACAGGCCCACGACCGACGGTGCGTAGGTCACCGTGACAACTGGCACGGACTTTTTCGGTGAACGCCTCGTCTTCGGCAACGACGACAACGCTGCCCTCCTCCTCCTCCTCCACCACCACCACCACCACCACCACGATCACTCCCTCTGACGGGGACTTCAGTCCACCGACCGCGTCGGTTGAGGCTCTCGCCCCTTGGACCCCCTCTCTTGTACCGCCTCGGGTGGAGAAGGATCCTGAGGCGTTCCAGAACCAGGGCTTCCCGGGGCCCGAACCGCCTATGAACCAGCATGCAGGAGGACGCCATCATGTCCGATGAAGGGCGTTCCTCCGGCGGAAAGGCCAGTCAGTCGAATGCCCGCACGCCCACGCTGTGTTGCGGGTTCGGCGAACAGCGCCAGCCGATAGGACATGGTGGATCGGTGGGCAACGGATCCACCGAGGCGCTCAACAATCTTGGCCTACGCTTCGAAATATCGAACATCTCGCAAGGGTCGCACCGATCAAGTGGCACCAAGGAGTTTGAGGAATATGGCCAGCGAACGAGACCCGAGAGACCGGCCCGCTGATAAGGGATCTGTGGATCAGTTTGTGATTCCGACTGTCTACAGATGCCCTCTTGCGGCTGAGCGTAGCTTCCATGAATATCCCAGACTCACCCCCAGACGAGGTGGCCATGACAACCAGACAGGAAATACCCGTGAAGGGCGGCCCGCTCGCCCGATATGAGCAGGGCGTCATTGACCGAATCAACAATTTCAACGACCCCCACCAGGAGTGGCGCCGTCTCTGTTCGGAACTGCTCGGCACGTTCCTCCTCGTGTTAGTGGCCGCAGGGGCGGGAATGATGGGCCATGCCTTCCCCGGGGTGATCAGTCGTCAAGCGGCCGTCGTGGCCCCGGCCCTGATGGTCATGGCGATCATCCTGTTCATGGGCAAGGTGTCCGGCGCGCACCTGAACCCGGCCGTCAGCATCGCGTTCGCGCTGCGCCGGGATTTCCCTTGGTGGAGGGTGCCGGGTTACATCTTCGTGCAGCTGGTAGGGGCCACGCTCGCCGCCCTTTTCCTGCACACCGTCATCAATGTCTCGACCGTCTACGGTTCCAACTATCCGGCACACAGCTACTCAGATATCGCCGCGTTCGGGATGGAACTGATTCTGACCATGGGACTGGTCAGCGTGGTCCTCGGCACCGCGTCGGGGGCCCAGAACGTCGGCGTCATCGGCGCTTTCGGGGTGGCGGGCTATGTCGCGTTGGCGGGGCTGTGGGCGAGCCCCATTTCGGGCGCCTCCATGAACCCGGCCCGCACCTTCGGACCCGATCTGGTGGGCACAAGCTTCACCGGGTACTGGGTCTATGTCGCCGGCCCGCTCGCCGGCGCCGTGCTGGCCGTCGGCATCGCCTTTGTCCTACGGGGCACCAGCGATGGGGCAGCGGCAGGGGCGGCCCAAGGTGACCTCTTCCCTGAGGTCGAGTCCTCCTCGCCCTGAGCACCCGCAGTGACTTGCAGACACACCGATGCCACACGGGCGTACCCTGCGCTCCTCGGTAGCTCGGGGTGTCTGAACCACGCGCTCTCGGCGATCTTCTCGACCGCTGGGTATAGGGTGAGGTTCGACGCGATAAGAACGTCCCGAACGTGTTGGACTCTGACCACAGGCTGGGCAGACCTCTGGGAGCCGACCTCCGGACCTTCAGAGCGCTTCGTCCGGGTGTTTGATGAGACGCCAGTTCGGATAGGACGATCGCACAGCGGTACGTCGCCCCAAACGGGCTCGACGCCTCCTCAACGTGAGAAGAAGACTGTGACAAGGCGAGTTCAAAACCGACCAGAAAACGGCTGTTGCTCACCGACAGATTGCTGCACTCGAATGGATGAATGGCAATGAAGGAACTCGTCTACCCCAGACTCTTGCTGCAACGCGCTGAGCAGCTCGCGGACAAGGTCGCGTTTATCGACGTGTCGAGATCGGGCACACGATATCAAGGCACCTTCGAAATCCACATCGATCGTCTGCTGCGACTGGCCGATGCGATGCGATCCGTGCTGGGCCTCCTACCGGGTGACCGCTTCGCGGTGCTGGCCGCCAACAGCCACGAGTACATGGAGCTGTATCACGCCGCGATGTTCGGGGCGGGCATCATCAACCCTCTGAACATTCGCTTCGCTCCCTCGGAGCTGGCGTATGTGCTCAACGACTCTGGGTCCAAAGTCGTCTTTACGGACGGGTCGTTTGCCTCACTTCTCGACCGGGCCCGAGTTGAAGGTGCGAAGGTTGACAAGGTGGTCATGATCGGCGGGGAGTCTGACCGCGGCATCACCGGTGGTTCCAACGCCGTCATGGGCTACGAGGATCTGGTGGCGGTCGGTCGCCCGATTATGCCGCCCGAGCCCGAGGAGGAGGACGCCGCTGTTCTGATGTATACCGGGGGGACTACCGGCTTCCCCAAGGGCGCCCTGCTGCAACAGCGCGCCGAGGTTCTCAACGTGTACCACGTGCTCTCCGAGTTGGGACTCCGGGAGGAACGGCGTTTCCTGTTCCAATCGCCGATGTTCCACGCAGCGCTCGTCGCCGGCGTGCTCGGAATCCCCGCCAGTGGAGCGACCTCGGTGACGATTCCGTTGTTCGACCCGGAGCTGGTGCTGCGCGTCATCGAGGAGCAGCAAATCGACACCACAATGGTGGTCCCGATCATGTTGTCGATGCTCGAGCGAGCAGAGAGCTTCTCGCCGGAGCGCTTGCGGTCACTGCGTCAACTGGTCTACGGGGCTGCCCCGATATCAGAAGTCCTCATTACCCGATGGCTGGAAATGCTCCCCGACACCGACTTCTTGCAGGGGTACGGAATGACCGAAGCTGCATCGGCGCTCACGTTCCTCGGCCCCGAGGACCACCGTCGCGGTGGGAGCGCGCTCACAAGTGCCGGCAGACCCATCTTCGGGATCGACATTCGGGTGACCGACGCGAAGGGTAAGACACTCTCTCGGGGAGAGACGGGGGAGGTTTGCGCCCGTGGCGGGAACTTCATGCGCGAGTACTGGGAGAATCCGAAAGAGTCCGAAGCGGTGCTTCGTGACGGTTGGTATCGAACTGGTGATATGGGCTTCTTCGACGATCGGAACCTCTTGCACCTAACGGATCGGTTGAAGGACATGATCGTCACGGGCGGGGAGAACGTCTACTCCACCGAAGTGGAGAACGCCGTCGCCTCGCATCCCGCCGTGCAGGAAGTTGCGGTGATCGGGATCCCGAGCGATATCTGGGGAGAAGCAGTGCACGCGATTGTCGTCCTAAAAGAAGGCGGCAACGCCACGGCGGAAGAATTGATCGAACACGCGCGCAAGTCTTTGTCGGGATTCAAGGTCCCTAAGTCAGTCGAGTTTCAAGACGGCCCGCTCCCGGTTTCGGGCGCATTCAAGACTCTCAAGCGTGAGCTGCGGCGTCGATACTGGGAAAACCGAGAGCGCCAAGTGAGCTGACGGATTTCGTCGTTTCACTCTGTTTTGGGGGCTGAACGCATATGAGCCCGGAATTCGCTCACCGGGAAACCCGTGACGACTGTTGGCCCTACCGCACGCGCCATTGCAGACCGTGGCAGACCGAACGTGGGAGCGAGCTCACCAAAGTACGATCCGGCGGAGATTTCGCTCACGACCTCTTCGGCGCCATCGTCCCGCTGCCGAACTAGTTCAATGAGGCCTGACTCGACGGTGTAGACCAACGCTCCCGGCTCACCTTGCTGAAAGAGAACCTCCCCGTCCTCCAGGCTCCGGTTCTCCTCGACTATGGCCGCATGGGCGACTCGAGGACTTAGCTCGACGATGCGATCGGCGAGCGGGAGTAGTCGCTCATCGTGCGTCGCGATGATGACTGCACGGTCTTCGTCAGCGAGCTCCCGGAGGGTCTTGAGCACGCCCTCGACCTGGATGTAGTCGAGGTGAGCGGTGGGTTCGTCGGCGAGGACGACCGGGGGATCAAGGGCCAACGCACGTGCGATAGCGACCCGTTGTTGCTGCCCTCCGGACATCGATCCAGGTCGGTGGTTCATCCGGTTTCCCAGGTCCATCATCTCGAGAAGGTGCTCGGCGCGCTCGCGCCCCGCTGTTCGGGATTGGCCCGCAGTGCGGCAGATGATCTCGATGTTCTCACAGGCAGTCAGCGAGGGGATGAGGTTGAAGGCCTGGAACACGACGCCGACCGACGTTTGGCGATAGCGGGTGAGTGCTCTATTCCCTAGCCCGACTACCTCGGCATTGTCGACGCGGATCGATCCGGACAGCGGCCGCAGGAGCCCTGCGATCGCAGACAGTAGTGTCGACTTCCCGCAACCGCTCGCACCGAGAAGCACCGTGAGCTCCCGCTTGTCCACATGAAGAGTGAAATCGTTCAGCGGTCTCACCTTGTAACCACCGCTGGAGTACTCGACGGTGAGGTCGGTGACCTCCAGTAGGGTCATTTCCCGGCTCCGAATGCGATCGCTGGATCAACGCGCGCCGCTCGACGGGCAGGCGGGACGCTGGCGACGACGCCAATAATCACTGCGACAACAGGGACGGCAATGTAATTCGATGGGGCGAGCCGGACGGCCATCTGTGAAGTGCCAGACATTGGTATCTCGACGAGGATCCCGACGATGGCTGCGCCGAGCGCGATGAGAACCGCTTGGATCACAAGGCCGACAAATAGATGCAAACTGGGCGTACCGACGGCCTTGAGCACCGCAAAATCTCCACGCCTCTCAAGCGCCGACAGATAGACGATTGCACCGATGATTCCGGCGGCTACCAGCCACAAAAGGTACTCAATGAGTCTGATCGTCTCGGCTGCCTGCGCCGTCGGGCGTCCGAGGTCCGCTCGGACCTGAGCATCGGTCAGCGCCGTGAAGTTGCTAGTCGAACGGATTGGCATGCCTCTGGCGAGCACGGCGGTGGCCAACGCTTGACCGTCGGCTGTCAATGCATCAGCCGCTCGCAGGGTGACGAAGACAACGGGTTGCCCGGCGAAGTAGGTGACACCGTCGACCAGACCGTTCACCTTGAACCTTACGCCGTTGAGTGCGATCTCCTGTCCCACTTTCACACCGAGGCTCTCATCTACGACGGCAGAATCTTGCTGCCGTAATGGTCTCCCCTCGGCGACTCGTGGTGATCCCACGCCTCCGGGATCGACGCCGATGAGGTTGACCGCCTGCTCGGACGATACAGAAGCGCTTGTCGAATCGGAGGTCGTGACGGCCCCATCGGTGAGCGCTCTACTGACGAGGATCGGATCCGCTGCCGTCACTCCCGGGATCTGCCGGATCGCCGCGCCTTCACTGGCGGGAAATGGTGCGGCAACGGTGAAGGGTCCAAGACTTCCTGTTGGCACGAACCAGAATCGGGCACCGAGCGCCCCGACGGTGTTGTTCACTTCAACATTGAAGCTGTTGGCGACGCCGCTGATCATCAAAGCCAGGCCGAACACCAGGCCAGTTGCGAAAACCGCCAAGAGGAAACGGCGCGACCGCCATTGGAGATCCCTGACGCTGGCCAGCCATATCGGCCCGAGGGCGCCGATCGAGGGATGCCCATGTGGTCTTTCCCCCAGGACTTCCGAACGACTCATGAGGCACTCAGTTGGGGCGTTCGCAGGAGATCTCCCGGCTTGGACCGTGTCGCCGCCAGCGCGGGCGCGATGGCGAGGAAATTGGCGACAACGATGACGCCCACCGCCAGTCCCCCGATGAGCAGGGTCGGCACCACAGCCACCGGGACAGCACCCAGGTTGTTGGCAAATGTTCGCCACACCGCTCCACCGATCACGACCCCCAGAGGGACGCCGATGGCGATTCCGACCAGGGCCAACGTCGTGGCCTGCCAGGCGACGGTCGAGACAACCTGGCTGTTCACGAACCCCAGCACCTTGAGGAGTCCGACTTCTCGCCGGCGACGCGACACGCTCACCACGAGCAGATGGGCCAGTGTCGCCGCACCGAACGCCGCCAACATGGCTCCGAAGATGAGGGGGAAGTTGACCGCTTCGCCGAAGTTGACGAGAGAGATCGGGGTGAGAGGCCTAGCGGTGATGTAGGAGTACGCATGGAGATAGTGCATGACGGCTGCCCGTCCCCATGGACCCGATACGAAGCTCACCCGGACCGCGCCGGTGCCGTTGCTGTGCTCCTCATACTTCTGCCGGCACTCCGCGAGCTGGGGACCCGGAGCGCAAACCGCACGCTCGAGGCCTGCATTGGTCAACAACGCGCCGGTGCCCAGGCTCACGAATCCGCCGTATTCGGGGAACGAATCCTGCGAGACCACATGGTACGAAACGGTTCGCCTCTCACCTGAATGAGTGGTTGCCGTGACCCGGACGTCCGAGCCCACATGGGCTCGAACCTGGCGCATCGTCGTGACACCGAGACCGATCTGGTCGTCGCCGTTCGGAAGATGACCGCTGACCGTCGAGAAGAGGAGTCGACCGCGGATGGCGGTTCCCGAGATGGCCCCTACGATTACGTGGTTGATGGAGAAGTCTCCTGCGCCGACGCCTCCGGTTATCGCGGTGACGGCCTTGTTGTCTTCGAGGCTCTTGAGAAGCGCAGGATTCGGGGGACTGAAGCTGAGTTGCTCCGGATCGCCGTACAGCCTGGGCGTGGTCGTGAGGTGTGACAGGCTCGCGCCGAAAACCCCGGTCCCGCACAGAGCGATCACCGCCAGTACCATGGCGAGAATGGCGGAGCCCAGCGGAATCGTGGCCCCACCGGACCGTCGCTCCAGGGCATTTCGGACACCGATCACTGTGCTTGGCGGTGCCCCCGTCGCCGCCAAATGCGTTACTACCGCCGAAGGGCGGGACGCCGCAGTGCGGTCATTGGACCGTAAGGTGTGCGCTGCCCGCACCGCCGGCCAAATGCCAAGCGCCAGGACGGCCGCCACCGTAGCGAGTGCCCCGAGTGGGAGGACGAGCGAGTCGAATGTAACGCCCGTCGAACTCTCAGCCAAACGCGCCTCACCGAGCGGCGCGATTGGAGATAACGCGGTGGCAACCGTGACCGCGCCCACAGCACCTGCGAATCCCACGACCAGATTGCGCAGCATGGCGAGCGCGACCAACTGGCGCCGATTCACGCCGACGGCCGCCATCGTCGGGTATTCCTCGCTCTCGACAATGCTCTGGCGGGCCAGCGCCTGTCCTATAACGGCCAATCCGACCAGAGCAGCAAGCGCCGCGAGTACCCACCATCCAATGGCCTGAGGATGAATCGATGCCTCGACTGTGGCCGCTTGCCCGTCTTCGCTCAAATAGCCCACCGTGCCGGTACCGAGATTCAGGGTCTTCGCTTCATCGGCGAACCGCGGAAGGCCAGCCGCCCCATCACGGAGTCGGACGTAGTACTGGTAGTCGACCGCCGTCCTCGGAAGCACCGCGTCAGTGAACGCTCGGTTGGCGTAGAGGATATAGACGGGAGTGGTCCCGGAAGGGAACTCATATTCCGTAGCTTCAATGCCGACAACGTGGAACGCGACCGTCGGACCCTTGGGATTCGGTAGACCAACGTTGGGATTGTTGTATGCCGCGCCCTGCGAAGGAGCTTCGAACGGAACATGGATCACTGTCCCGATCTGCACTCCGTAGTCTTGTTGCAACGTGAACGATGCCAGCGCCTCGTCAGGGACGGACGGGTCGGGCATTCGACCCGAGACCAAAGTGAATGGCGATCTGGCCTTCGGGGCTACAACCTCCACGCTCAAGTTCGCCTGGCTGATCGAATGTGAGCAGTCACACATCGGATCCCCGGTATCGGGGATGACGACCTCTGTCACTGAGCTGACTCCGGGAAGTTTGGCGAGCTTGGGCACGGGTCGGGTCGCGTACACGACAGCGTCGAATCCGTGGGCGGCCACAAATCGTGGGAATGCCGATGCAGTACGCCGCCCTCCGGCTGTAGCGGCAAGCACGAATCCGGCGACGACGCTGATCAGGACGGCGATGGCCAGCCACGATCGCCACCGTCGGCGCAACTCAGCGTGGAACACCAACCTGACCGCCCCCAAGGGACCCTCCTCACGCCAACACTGTCCCTACAGTCTTGAGTGGCCAATGGGAGTTGCCAAGGTGGTTAGCCCGCAATCAGCCCACGTGGTAGCACCACTTTCTCCGCGGTGAGCCTGGGCTTCAGCCAGCCGCGGGACCGGTGGAAATTGCATAACCTGTCCACCGATAGGGCAGGTGGGCGAAGGGGGCGTTGCGATGCCGGGGAACGATCATGTCGACATTGAGCTCGACCCCTTCCAGGCCGAAGACCATGTCCCTTACGAGCAGCTCAAGACGATGCGCCGGGAGTGCCCCGTGGCCCGCATCCCTGTCGGATGGTTCCTGTCGAGACAGGCCGAGGTGCTCGAGGCAGTTCGCCAGGTGGACACCTTCGTGGCCAGTTTCCGCGCCCCCGGCGTCGTGGTGCCCGAAGAGGAGCAGTTCATCAACGAGATCGTCGAGCCCCGCCACAGCCGGGTGCGAAAGATCATCAATGCCAGCGTCGCGTATCACAAGGCCATGCGCCTCGAACCGTTCATCCGCGACCTGTGCGATGAGTACCTGGACCCGCTGATCGGCCGTGGCTACGGCGACCTGGTCGCCGACTTCGTGGTGTCCATCCCGGTCAACGTCATCGCCCATCTGATCGGCGTGCCCCGGGAGGACTGGCAACGGTTTTGGCGCTGGAGCGATGAAGTAGTGGAGGGGACCTATCCCACCCTCTACCGCACCGAGCGGGGTGAAGGGCTGGCCGGCGCCCACCCCGAATTCACCGCGTACGTCGATGCCCTCATCGCCGCCCGCCGGGAGGACCCTGCGCCTCCTGACGACTTTCTCAACCGCCTGCTGAAAACCGAGGTGGAGGGCCGGCACCTGTCCGACGTTGCCATACGGACTCAGCTTGTGTTCCTGATCATCTCCGGCAACGAGACGACTCGGCACCTCATCGCCAACCTGCTGGCCACGTTGGCGACTCGGCCCGACATCTTCGCCGCCCTCAAGTCGGACCGGACCCTCATTGAGCGCACCATCGAAGAGTCGTTGCGCCTCCAGCCCCCGATCCATCTGCTCCTGCGTAACGTCGCCACCGACACGACCGTGCTGGGCCCGGCGATGTGCGAGGGAGAGAAGATCGTGTTCGGCCTGGCCTCGGCCAACCGGGACGAGTCCGTGCACGCCGACCCCGACGAGTTCCGGCTCGACCGGCCGAACTGGCGAGAGCATGTTGCGTTCGGCGGCGGCCCTCACGTGTGCCCCGGCTCGGCACTGGCCCGTGTCGAGGCCAAGGTGGTGTTGGAGACCATGCTCGACCGGGTGGACACCCTCGAGGTGGAGGATGGGTGGACCTGGCGGAAGACGCCGGTGTTCTGGGGGAATGGTCCCGTTGACCTCCCCGTGCGGCTCACCGGCCACTGAAGAGGCGCTGGCATCCGCCGAGCGGGCGAAGCGATCAGGCCCCGCCGATCAATGACCGCGCCTCTGCGGTTCCGACGACACGATCGTGAAGGTCGCCCCCCACCTCGAGTCGACCCGACTGATCGAGCCCGCCGACCTTCACCGGCTCGAAACCGGCCGTTCGGATCAACTGCTCGACCTCCTCGCCGGCACGGTCGTCGTCGGTCGCGTAGAAGAGGACCGCCAGATCCGGTGACCGGTTGCTCGAGGACTCGAAGAGTGCGGCCGACATGGACCCAAACGCCATGGCCACGCGCGCCCCCGCCGGCAACCACCCGGCTACAACCTCGCCAGATGATTGTCCTTTCGGCAGGATACGCACGACGTTACCTTGCGCGTCGAGGCTGACCGGGTTGCTCGGAACGACCACGAGCCTGTCCGTGAGCGAGTCGGCGATCTCGTCTATGACGCTCTTCAACACGCCGAACCGCAGCGCGAGGACGACGGCATCGGCGCCCTGCAACGCGTCGCGGTTGTCGACGGCCGCCACCGCAGTTGGCCCGATCTTTGCAGCGAGCATTCGAGCCGACTTACTGTCGGCGCTCGAGAGCCGCAAGGTCTCGCCGCCTGAGGCGAGATGGCGGGAGATGACCGATCCGACCCCTCCGGTACCGGTGACCGCAGTCGTCATGACCAAAACCTCCTCAGCACGACAGTACTCACAACGGACGCAAACAACCTCGGATCACTTCTTCGGGGACGACCCTTCAGGACCACGGCGCATACCCTGCTTACGACGGGATCTGCAGCCAATGTTGCCCTGTTCCGGCGGGAGTGGGCAAGCCACCCGAGGCGCGCTACCGTTCGTTCCTGTGGCCGATATGACCGGGGAAATGTGGTTGCGGGCTCTCGCCACAGAGCTCGGCGTTCCCGTGCCCACCGAGCAGGAGACCACCGATCTGCTCGCCTTGGCCAGCACCTCCGCCCACGCGTCGGAACGCCTCGCCGCTCCGCTCTCGTGCTGGCTGGCCGCCCGGGCCGGCATCACCGCGGCCGAGGCCCTGGCCGTGGCGACGCGACTGGCCGAGAGGACCGGAGATCGGGACTGACGAGAAGGAGCCGAGCACGAGGACCGATGCGCGTGTAGCCGATGTCGCCGGCCTCCTGCTGACCGGTGGATCGAGCCGGCGGATGGGCCACGACAAGGCCACCTTGGTGATCAACGGCGAGCCGAGCGCTCGTCGCCTAGGCGTTCTCCTGGCGGGGGTAGTGGACCCCGCTCTCGAGGTCGGACCCCAATGCTCAGGGTTGGCCGCGATCACCGAGGAGCAACCGGGCGAGGGACCTCTGTCCGCCCTAGTGGCCGGTTGGTCGGCCCTGTCCCGTGCCGGTCATGAAGGATCGGTCGTGGTGCTGGCATGTGACCTGCCGCTCGTCACCTCCGCCTTCATCCGCTGGTTGGCGCAGTACCCGGGCGGGCGTTCGATCGTGCCCCTGGTGGAGGGACGTCTGCAGCCCCTCTGTGCCCGATGGTCAGCTCTTGACCTACGCCGGTCCGTTGAACGAGCAGCCCAGGGAGCACGATCGCTTCGTGAGCTGCTCGACGAGATGGCACCGGTGACCGTTGGCCCTCGCGACTGGGCGGGGGTGGCTCTCCCCTCGGTGCTCGCCGACGCCGACACGCCAGATGACCTCGAGCGGCTGGGACTGACCTGGCGCCCGGGGGGGCCGGCAGGCGAGCGGGGATAGAGTGACCAAATGCTGACCAGAACCTGGGAGGCGGACTGGATCACCGTGGCCAGCGATGACGCTTGGTCCTGAGCAGGCGGCGAGAGCCGACGGGGGAAGTCCGTCCGCTCCGTCAGCACCCGGCCAACGGCCAGTGACCGGCCTGCTCCCCCTCGTCGACGCTCGCCGGTTCGTACTCCAAGGGTGCCGCGCCCTCGGCCCCATCGAGGTGCCCATCGATGACGCCCTCGGCCACGTCACCGCCAGCGCCGTGGTGGCCGGCTCGGCGGTCCCCCCCTTCGCAACCTCGGCCATGGACGGCTACGCCCTTCGATCCGCCGACACGGCTGGAGGACCCGTGTTGCTGCGCGTGGTGGGCACCCTCATGGCCGGGGACGAACCGCGGGTCACCGTCGACTCCGGCGAGGCGGTGCGCATCATGACCGGGGCCGCCGTGCCATCTGGTGCAGACGCCATCTGTGTGATCGAACGGTGCGTGGTCCACGACGGTGGTGCGACGGTGGAGGTCGACGGATCCCTCAGCGTCGACAAACATATCCGCCACGCGGGCTGCGACATTGAGCAGGGAGACGAGGTCATCGGCACCGCCACGACCCTCGGCCCGGGTCATCTCGGTGTGCTGGCGAGTCTCGGAATCGAGACCGTGGTCGTCCATGCACGCCCCCGAGTGGGGGTGCTGTCGACGGGGGACGAGCTGGTCGACGGGGCCGCACCACTTCGCCCCGGGATGATCCCTGACGCCAACCGCCACACGCTCCTGGCCCTGATCCGCCAGTCGGGCTGGCCTGCCATCGACCTCGGTATCGTGGGCGACGACAAAGAGGCCGTGGCCGCGGCGTTGAGGGATGGGGCGGCTCGTTGCGACGCGCTCGTCACGAGCGGCGGGGTCAGTGTCGGCGATCTCGACGTGGTCAAGCTCGTTCTGGACGACCTGAGCGGCGGCACCATGCGATGGATGCAGGTGGCGATCAAACCGGCCAAGCCACTGGCGTTCGGACACCTGGCCGCTACCGGCACCCCCGTGTTCGGGCTGCCGGGAAACCCGGTCTCAGCCATGGTCAGCTTCGAGCTCTTCGCCCGTCCGGCGCTGCGCCGAATGGCCGGCCACGGCCAGCTCGAACGGTCCCGGCTGAGGGCCCGCGCCACCACCGATCTACCGAGGAGACGCGACGGCAAAGTCCACTTCGTGCTGGTGCTGGCGGCCCGGGGCGGCGACGGCGGACTCGAGGTCGGCGCCGCCGGAAGCCAGGAATCCCACCAGCTCCGAGCGATGGCTGATGCCAACGCCCTGGCCGTCCTTCCCGATGGCGAGGGCGTGAAGGCCGGGGAAGCCGTCGAGATCATGCTGCTGGACGCCGAGCTGCTCGGGCCGGCAGGAGGCGAGAGGTTCATGGGCGGCGAGAGGGCCGAGGTTTTATGAGGCGGTCGGCAACCATGCCGGGCCCCGGGCCCCTCGTCGACGTCTACGGGCGGGTTCACACTTCCGCCAGTGTCAGACGGATAGACCGGGCGAGGCTTGGCAAGAGATCGTAGGATGCCGGGCGGGGACCAGGGGAGGACCATGGGCGAGCGAGTGACCAAGCTCCACACGTGCACGCTGTGCGAGGCGATGTGTGGGCTCGAGATCCACGTGGAGGACGACCGGGTGGCCCTCATAAGGCCTGACCGTGAGGATGTCTGGAGCCACGGCTATATCTGCCCCAAAGGCACCACCTTGGGCCGTCTCCACGACGACCCTGACCGTCTCCGCCAGCCAGTGGTAAGGGACGGAACGAGCTGGCGCGAGGTCTCCTGGTCCGAGGCCTTCGAGACGTGCGAGCGACTACTGCATCCGGTCATTGAGGAGTACGGGATCGGCGCGGTAACCGCATATGTGGGCAACCCCACAGCCCACAACTTCTCGCTCAGCCGCTACGTCGGCGTCCTCATCGCCATGTCAGGAATACCGATGATCTACTCATCGGGGACGGTGGACCAATGGCCCAAGAACCTCTCGTGTCTCCTGATGTACGGCAACATGTGGACCTTCCCTGTCCCTGACGTGCCCCGCACCGACCTGTGGGTGATCATGGGGGCGAACCCGGAGGCATCCAAGGGATCACTGCTGGCCTGCCCCGACCTGCTGGGCCAGATCGACCGCATCCGCGAGGCCGGTGGACGCACCATTGTGGTCGACCCCCGCCGCACCGGCACCGCCGAGCGAGCCGACGAATGGATCCCCATTGTGCCGGGCACGGACGCGGCGTTGTTGATGGCAGTGGTGCAAGTTCTCTTCGCCGAGGGCCTGGTCGACCTCGGTGGTCTCGGCGATGTGGTCAACGGCGTGTCGGAGCTGGCCGAGTACTGCCGAACGTTCACGCCGGAGACCGTGCAGGACACGTGTGGGGTGCCGGCCGAGCGCATTCGCCGCCTCGCTCACGAGCTGGCCGATACGGAGCGAGCCGTGCTCTACGGCCGGATCGGGCTGTGCAACCAGGAGTTCGGCACCGTGGCGTCCTGGCTCGTCGACGTGGTCAACATCCTTACTCGCCACTTCGACGTGCCCGGTGGGCTCATGTTCCCCAACCCGGTGGCGTGGAGCATGTCGAGCCTGCCGCGGGCCGACCAGGTCGGCGGGTTCGAAGCCGGCCGGTGGCACAGCCGGGTACGCGGGGCTCCCGAGGTTATGGGGCAAGTGCCTGTCTCCTGCCTGGCCGAGGAGATCGACACCCCCGGTGAGGGCCAGCTCAAGGGCTTGATCACTGTGGCTGGCAACCCGGTGATCAGCGCGCCCGAGGCCGGCCGCCTCGACACCGCCCTGCCGATGCTCAAGTGCATGATCAGCGTGGACAACTGGATCAACGAGACCACGCGTCACGCCGATGTCATCCTCCCCGGCCTGTCCCCCCTCGAGCAGCCGCACTACGACGACCTGCTGTGGTCCCTGGCTGTGAGGAGCGCGGCAAAGTGGAACGACGCGGTGTTCCCGCCCGAGCCCGGGCGGCCCGCCGAGTGGGAGATCCTGATCCGCCTCGCCGCCATCTGCGGGGGGACCAAGGCGGACGAGGTCGACGTCGCGGCCATCGACGACGGCTTCTTCTCGGCCATCGTCGCCACGACGGGCCTCGACCCGGCCACCATCCTCGCCCACTACGACGATGGCGGCCCCGAGCGCTTGACGGACTTCATGATCCGCACCGGGCCGTGGGGCGACCGGTTCGGGGAGAACCCCGAAGGGCTCAATCTCGAGCGGATCAAGGAGCACGCCCACGGGCTCGACCTCGGCCCGATGGTGCCCCGTTTGGACGAGATTCTCCGGACCCCTTCGGGTCGCCTCGAGCTGGCGCCGGCGTACATCACGGCCGACCTCGAACGACTCCGGACGCGGCTCGGTCGGCCACGTGAGCCCCTTGTGCTGGTGAGCCGGCGTCACCCCCGGTCCAAGAACTCCTGGATGCACAACGTGAGCGTCCTCGTGACAGGCAAGGACCGCTGCACACTGCTCATCCATCCCGAGGATGCCTCTGCCTGCGGGGTCGCCGATGGGCTGCCTGCACTCGTTACGTCCGAGTCGGGCACGATCGAGGTCCCGGTAGAGGTGAGCGACGAGATGATGCCCGGAGTCGTCTGCCTGCCGCACGGGTGGGGTCACGACAAGCCCGACACCCGCATGTCGGTGGCCCGAGACCACCCAGGGGTGAACAACAACCTCCTGGCGCCGGGCCACCTGGTGGACGAAATATCGGGCAACGCCGTGGTCAACGGGATACCCGTTGCCGTGGCACCTGCCTGAGGAGGGGGTTGTCGTGCGATTTGGTCTGTTCTTGATGCCCGAACCGTTCCCGTGGTCCAACTGGACGCTGTCATACGACCTGAAGCTCGAGGAGATGGCGCTGGCCGATCGACTCGGCTACGACGAGGTCTGGGTGGGCGAACACCACACTGGCGCCTACGAGAACATCCCCGCCCCCGATATTTTCATCGCCAAGGCGTCGGCGGTGACCCATCGGATCGGCCTCGGTACGGGGACGATCAACCTGCCCTATCACGACCCCTTCATGGTCGCCGAGCGGCTGGCCTTCCTCGACCACTTGACTCACGGCCGGCTCATCTACGGTTTCGGCGGTGGTGGACTGGTCAGCGACAAACGGTTCTTCCAACTCGACCCGAGCGAGGGAACCCCCCGCCTCCGGGAAGCCCTGGACATCATCGAGGCCCTCTACGCGTCCACCGACTACATCAACTTCGATGGCAAGTTCTGGCACCTCGACCACAAGCGCATCCAGGTGCGCCCGTACCAGGAGTTCCCGCAGTTCGCCATCGCCGGTATGTCCGGAGTGCACAACTTCGACCTGTGCGGCAGCCGCGGGTACGGTGCGCTGAGCATCTATTTCACGCCCGTCAGGATCGAGTCCAACCCGGGCATGCCCGACCTACGCAGCCAGGGGGCGGCGCTGGCCGAGGCGGCAGAGCGATCGGGGCGAGACCCGGAGCGGGCCCGCCGGGATTGGCGCATCTGTCGCGAGGTCTACGTCTCGGACTCCAAGGACGCGGCGATGAGCGAGATCAGGGAGAGCTTGCGCCAGTCCTACGACTACCTGTTCAAAATCGGCCTTGCCCCCCTCATGAAGCGCGACGCGGACATGCCCGACGCCGATGTCACCTTTGAGTGGATGGTCGAGAACATTCCCTGGATCATCGGCTCACCGGCGGAGTGCAGAACCCAGATCCATGACTTGCACGACGATCTCGGCGGGTTCGGGACGCTCCTCTTCAACTCCCGGGAGTGGGTCACCAGCGACCGGTGGAACCGCTCCCTCGAGCTGTTCGCCCGCTACGTCGCCCCGCACTTCACCCGCCGAGACGACCAGCGCTTCCGCACCGAACTGGCCGACGACGCCCTCGGCGCAGGTTGACTCGGACACTTGGACTGCGCCGCGCCCCTGCCTAAATCGGCGTCTCGCCCGGAGCGACAGCCTCGATCGCGGGTTCGGCCACCCGACGCAGCTTCTTGTAATGCCGGTTCAGGGCGAGCATTCCGGCAGTGCCGGCGACGGCAACCGGGACAACGGGGGACCAGGGAAACTCGGGCAGGCCGTTGCCAGGGCCGCTGACGGGGGTCGGGGAAACCGACTGGACGCTGGTCTCGCCGCATTGAGCGGCTGGGTCGAAGTTGCCGGTGCCCTCGAGGATGGTGACCAGTGACTCTGACGGGGCGCTGATGGCTGGGCCGTTGACGTCGGAACTGGTGGGGACGGTCGTGGGGTCGACCGGGTTTGCCACCGGGGGCCCCGAGGAGTATCTCGTCAAGGGTCGACTGACCCCTTACCAGCCGACGTGCCGCAGCCGCAGCTCCTTGGTCTGTCATGTCCAACGGACAATGAGTGCTGGGCAGCCGGATCCGACGCTGTTCCCCAGCAGATCGGCAACGTCCATAACGGGGGATCGTCGGTCTTGCTCGGCACCACCGATGGCGGGTCAACCTGGTCGAAGGTCACCTTTGGTGTTCCGACTGATGCCCCGAACGATGAAGGGCAGTCTTACCTCAGTATCGGCTTGATCACGTGCCCGTCCGCCAATGTGTGCGTGGCGCAAGGAGCGACCGCGCAAAGTTCACCGAGCGCTCCCTTCTATAGTCTTGTCGTGCCTGGCTCTGCTTAGCGGAGTTGGAGCCAGTGTTCAGGCCCTGGATGAGACGCCGCCCCAAGTTTCGATAAGGGATCGATCAGAGGGGACGGTCGAGGACCCCGAGCCGTCGGAATGTGTTTACGTAATCGATGACCAGAGTCGGGTGCACTTTCCATTCCTCTACGGAGTGGGTGCCATAGGCGCCAATACGAGCGACCGTGGCTGGGGCCATTCCCCTGAAGGCGGGCTCGGGGTCATTGGTATCGAGCTCATAGAAGTGCATGTAGCGCGGCGAGCCCTCGGCCCGGTTCTCGTATGGAGTGATCATAGTGAAATGGGGTGGTGACGCGGCAGCAATGTCCCGGATGTGGATGAAGTCGCCCCAGTCGCGCAGCGTCTGGCTCTGCTCCGCCGTCGGGGCGCTGATCAACACAAGTTCAATCCCGAGCGTTGGCTTGTCCGACAGTGTGCCCTGACCGGGCCGCCCGTAGTGGTCGAAGCAGTACCCGGTTATGTCATCGGGGACCGATCCCGCTCCCTTTGGGGCCTCGAAATCCCGGTCCGCCTCATAGACGCCGAGGACGGCGAACTCGGGAAGCGTTCTCGGAAGATCCTCCCGGAACGGCACACAGTTGGCCCACCAGGTAGCGCGTTGGACACCGGGCAGGGCCATCACCTCAGGCACGCGTGCTGCCGCGTACTGCGCAGCTGGTCGATCGGTCATCTCCAAGTAGAGGACGGGCGTGATGCGGTCTTCCATGATCAGTCTCTTTCTTAGTGCACCCCGGTGGACTTTACTCAGCCTTAGGTCGCCAAAGTGCTATCCGACGATTTGATCAAAAGGTTCCGAGAAACTTCTGGACCTCCAAGGCAATATCCAAATTCTCGGGCGGCGGGCTCGCCAGATTGAACCCGCCGCGTGGCATGGCTTCAAACCTACGAAGTCGCGCCCGAGAGGGTCGCTGGGCCGACCTGGCCGAGAAGTCTTTTGCCGGGTTCAAGACGAATGGATGGCGCTTCGACCTGCCCTTAGACTTCAATGCCTCCAAAGCGATCCGACACTTGAAATAGCCTTTGAACAGCCCCAACGTTGTCTTTTCGACAACGGGGTGGAGGTGATGGGATTAGAACCCACGGCCTTTACATTGCGAACGCAGGGGTTTCAGCCTTCTGACCAGGACTCCTCAGATGACGCCACAGGTAGATGCGTCGCGATCCTCTCAGGTTCCCTCATGAAGCCTCACCTTCCCTCTCGATAAGGTCTCAGTCCACAGGTCCATCGATCGCACCACCATCAGAGGATGTGAACATGCCATCACCGGAGATCAGCTTCGACGCCGACATCAAACCTCTGTTCCGGGAAAAGGATCGCGATTCGATGCGCCGCGCATTCGATCTGTGGTCCTACGCCGATGTCCAGACCCACGCTGCGGCCATTGCCGCGCGCTTGAAGGATGGCTCCATGCCGTGCGACGGTGCGTGGCCCCCGGAGCGGGTCGCGTTGTTCGAACGCTGGGTCGAGAAAGGCACGCCGGAGTAAGGAACCGAGCGTGGCCGGTGGCTGACGAGTTCTCGAAGACAGCGACGTGATCAACGACCGAGCTCGGCCAAGGATGGTGGTCGAGGGTGCGGGCCACGTCGGCGGCCTCGGCGGCCAGCCGCTCGGCGATGCCGGCACCGATGCCCCGGCTGGCTCCGGTGACAAGGGCCCGACGCCCGGCGAAGCGGGTACGGTCGAACTGGGTCATGGCTGCCTCCTGATCAAGGCTTCCAATCGCCTATGGCCTGGACTATGTGACCCAAATCGTCACTAGTGAGGCCATGGTGAGCTGGGAGGCTCAGTGCGCGGTTCATGACTCGATCGCACTCCGGCAGCCCATCTTCAGGTTGACGGTGCTCAATGCTCGAAAAGCCTGGTTGACGAAGAATATTTCCTGTCCAGATCATTCGGGTCGGAACGTTCCTCGATGCGAAGTACTCCTGGGCGGTTACTCGATCGATGCCGTCGGCAAGCAAGAAGGGGTAACGCATCCAGGTAGCTTCGACGCCCTCCACAAAGCGCGGGCGGATCACCTTCTCCTCATGCCTGACCATTGCCTCGTTCAAAACCGCGGCGGCATGCTGCCTACGTCGGTTGAACTCTTCGACCTTGTCCATCTGAACCAACCCGTATGCGGCCATTATCTCGGATGGCTCGAAGTTATAACCCATATCGTCGAATACGAATATAAGGTCGTAAGAGGTTCCGTCCGCGAGAACTCCGAAGCGATCCGGTGATCCGCGACGACTCCCAAAGAGATACGTCTCGGACCGACGCCCCCACCGGCGCCGCACCAGGGTCTGGTCGAACCAGTCCGCGTCATCGACTCCGATCATCCCGCCGTTACCGGCGGCGGTCATCGAATGGGAGCGAGCGAAGCTGGTGACCGAAATGTCCGAGCGCAAGCCTGTCTTCGTCCCGCGCAACAGCGCGTTCACGACGTCGCAGCTGTCTTCGACCACCAATAGCCCGTGGGCGTCGGCGATCGCTCGGATGCGATCCCAGTCAGGGCAGCCTCCGCACAGGTTCGGGGCGAGGATGGCCTTGGTGCGCGGGCCGATCATAGGTTCGATCTTCTCTACATCGATTTGATATGTGTCTGCCTCGACGTCAACGAACACTGGGACGATTCCGGAACGAACGAGTGGCGCGACATCGCTGGAGAAGGTAAGCGGTGAGGTGATTACTTCGTCGCCGGGTTCGCAGCCCAATAGATCGACGGCGAGCCAAAGGGCCGAGGTACCGGAGTTCACCATCACTCCATACTCCTTCCCGAGCATTTCGGCACCACGGCGCTCGAATTCGGCGACGCGCGGCCCTAGGTCGAGGGAGCCATTGCGCAGGACATCCAGAACGGCCTCTATCTCGCGCTCGTCATGGACCGGACCCGCTTCAGTGATCTGATGAAGTGCCGGATCATTCATGAATTCTCCTCCATTTGCCTCTCCTCACGACACGGCCTACGTCGCTCACACCATCTGGCTGGAACCAGGGAGCGACATGAGGTCGACTACCCCGGGGTCGGACGGCATCATGCCGACCGGGCCTGTCTCGCCGTGTCGGCCGGGACGTCAGGCCGGTAGGCCACGGTGCGCAATCCCTCCACCAGTCGGGGCAGGAGCTGGGCTAGGCACCTTCGGTCGTGGGCGGACCATCCGGAGAGGACGTCGGACATGTGGCGCTCTGACACCAGGCCGAGTCTCCGGCGGACCTCAGCGCCGCGCGAGGTGATCCGGACGATGACGGCGCGGCGGTCGCCGGACGCCTTCTCTCGGGTGACGAGACCGTCCTCCACGAGCTGCGCCACCTGCCGCCCCGTGGCGGCCGGATCCATGTCGGTCAGCCGGGCCAGCTCGCCGATCTGCACGCCCTCATCCTCCTGGATGCGGCGCAGCAGCTGGAATCCGGGCTGGGAGATGACCACCCCGGCGGCGGCGGCCCGGCGATTGAGTACCTTGCGACTGGCGTTGAGCCGGAAGAGCTGCTCCAGCGCGCGCTCGATCGGTCCCAATTCGTCTTCCTTCGTGTCCACTTCGCCTACGGGCATGTCCTACAGGCTAGAGATAGTTGTAAGACTCTGTCAATTACTTCCGAGCGGCGCTGTGTCCGGCCTCTACATTGCGAATGTGTAGTCAGCAGGGTCAAAAGGTCGGCGTCTCTGACCGTCCTCGGGATGACCGAGTCTGCCGATCACAGGTGGACTGCGACGACCTCAGTCTGCTCGTTGCGCGGGATGAACGGGCCGGCGAGCGCGCCGAGGAAAGCCACTGCGCTGCCGATCAGGAGTGCCAGGTGAAACCCCGAGATGAAAGCCGCGTGACTCGCCTGGGTGACCGCCGACGCCGGGCTCACAGAGAGACCCTGACCCACAAGCGGGGCGTTGGCCAGCGCGTGGTGCGTCATGGCGGGGCCGACCCCGGCCGATGCGAGGCGAGCCGGTAGCACGCTCGTGGCCCGGGCCGCCACCACCGAGCCGAGCACCGATGCCCCGAGTACCCCGCCCAGCTGTGCCGCCGTCGCCTGCAGCCCTCCCGCCAACCCGGCGTCGTCGACGGGCACGCTGCCGACAATGGCCTCGGCGGAAGCCACGACCACAAGACCGAGACCGACCCCGAGACAGGCGAGCGAGGGGAACAGGACTGGGTAGCCGGAGTTTGGCTCGAGCACGGTCATCCCGAGTAGCGCCCCGGCGACTAGCAACAGGCCAATGGTAATGGTGGGGCCGGGACCGAGCCCAGTGGTGATCCGGGCGGCCCGGATGCTTGTGAGCGCAAACGCCAGCGTGAGCGCAAGGGTGCGTGTTCCGGTCGCCACTGCGCTTAGCCCTTGCACGTTCTGGAGGAACAGGCTCACGAAGAACAGCACCGCGAAAAGCGCGAAGAAACTGAGGGTCACCGTGGTGCTCCCTAGAGAAACAGACCGGATCCGGAACAAGCGGGGCGGCACGAGCGGGGCGGTCGCTCGAAGCTCGACTCCCAGCGGATGTCGGGCCGGCGCCGCTGTCGTCCTCTGACCGGAGCAAGTGTCGCCCAGGAGTCGGGACTTCACAGCGCGAGGGCCCGGTGGACCGTGAAGGTGATCTCGGTGTCTTCGAACCCCTCTGTCCGTCCGAGCCATCGCCACCACTCACCCGATCGGGGTGTTCACGGGTCGTGGGACGCTCAGGACAGCGAGCGCTCGGAGTTCTCGAACTTTGACCAGGATGTTTCCCGAGGCGCGTTGCGTCGTCGGTATTCGCGGACACGGCGAGTGGCGCACCCTGAGAGCCG
>JBEKWB010000033.1:0-42846 GCA_049513455.1 Acidimicrobiales bacterium | reverse complement strand
GCCGCCGACAGGGCCGGGATCAAGTACATCTGGGCCAGCGAGCACCACTTCCTCGACGAGTACTCCCACCTCTCGGCCAATGACGTGGTCCTCGGCTATTTGGCCCACGCCACCGAGCGGGCCCACATCGGCTCGGGCATCTTCAACCCGTTGCCCCAGGTCAACCACCCGGCCAAGGTGGCAGAGCGGGTGGCCATGCTCGACCATCTCTCGGGGGGCCGCTTCGAGTTCGGGACCGGCCGCGGCGCGGGCAGCCATGAGATCCTGGGTTTCCTCCCGGGCATGAACGACCTCAGCCACACCAGGGAGATCTGGGAGGACGTCATCGCCGAGTTCCCCAAAATGTGGCTGCAGGACGAGTACGAGGGGTACCAGGGCAAGTATGGTCGCTCCCACCCCGGAAGGTGCTCCCCAAGCCCTGGGGCGCCGGCCATCCGGCCATGTGGTACGCCGCCGGCAACACCTCGAGCTATGAGATGGCCGCACGCAAGGGCCTCGGGGTGCTCGGGTTCTCGGTCGGCTCCGTCCCCGAGCTCGAGCCGGTGCTCGCCAACTACAAGAAGGCCATCGTCAACGCCGAGCCCATCGGTGCCTTCGTCAACGACAACGTGATGGTGACCACCAAGGCCTTCATCCACGAGGATTCGGCCCAGGCCTTCGCGGGAGCCGCCGCGGCAAAGATGAACGAGGTGCAGAGCCAGTCGTTCCGTTACCACGACACATTCCCCCACCCTGAGGGCGTCCCCACGTGGCCCGAGCTGATTCCGGACTTCTCCCCCGAGGTCGTGCAGAGCATGTCGAGCGTCGGTTCGGTCATCTGTGGCGATCCGGATGAGGCGTTGAGCCAGATTCGCATGTGGGAGAGCGCCGGTGCCGACCAGCTCGTCTTCGCCATGCACCCGGGCGCACCCGACGACACGATTTTCGAGACCATCCGCCTCCTCGGCGAGCACGTCATCCCCAAGGTCGACACCGATCCGGTCCACCGGACCACCCGCTTTCGCGAAAAGGCGGGAGGCGGTTCCTGACCGGCGGCGCCAGGAGCGTGGCTGGACTCTTCAGGAGGCGATCGCCCGGAGGGAATGAGTACGCTGCACGTTGCGCCGGCTGACGCGAGTGTGCACACGCATGGGGGGTGAAGTCATGAGTTCCGGTGGGACGGCTGAAGCACCGGTGTCGCAGGCGAACGGCGCGTCGAGGGTCGGCGTCGTGGGCCTCGGGACGATGGGACGGGCCGTCGCCACCTGCCTGATCCGGGCCGGCCGCCCCCTCGCCGTCTACGACGTGCGGCCGGAGGCGGCCGAGGACCTTCCGGCCGGCACCATCGTCGCCGCCACGCCGCGCGAGGTGGCAGCGGCGTGTGACGTCGTACTCGTCGTGGTGGTGGACGAAACCCAGGTGCGCGATGTGCTCTGGGGACCCGGCGGCCTCATGGAGTCGGCGCGTGAAAGCCTCTCCGTCGTCGTCCTGAGCACCATCGGCATCCCGGCTCTCCTTGACATCGCAGAGAGGACCCGGCGTTCGGGTGTCACTCTGCTCGATTGCGGGGTGACCGGTGGCGAGGTTGCGGCCACCAAGGGCGTGGTTTCCATGGTCGGCGGGGATGAGGGCGCCGTACGGCGTATCCGGCCGGTTCTCGACGATTTCTCGTCGCGGGTGTTCCACATGGGGCCGCTCGGGACGGGCATGACCGCCAAACTCGCCCGCAACGTCATCACCTACTGCACCTGGCATGTCGTCTACGAGGCCGGACTGCTGGCCGAGCGGAGCGGCGTCGACCTTGCCATGCTGTCCGACGTGATCGAGACCAGCTATCAGGGTGCAGGAGGCTTGACCGTGCCGTGGCGTCGACCGTGGCCACGATGGACCCGTCGGATCCCGACTTCGACGCGGCGTTCCAGCGCATGACCGCCGCCGTGCGCATCCTCCACAAGGATCTCGAGGCGGCCCAGGATCTGGCCGAGGCGAGGGAGGTCGACCTGTCGGTGGCGGCCCCGACCCGGGCCGACGCCGAGCTCATCTTCGGGCTGCCCACCCGGGCGGCAGAAGCCAACAGCAGCGGCACAACGCACACACACAAGGAGGCATAGCCATGGCAGACACGAGCGAGCAGGTGCAGCTGCTCATCGACCGGCTGGAGGTCGACGATCTCCTGACGCGCTACACCATCGCGCTCGACACGCGCCAGTGGGACCTCCTGGCCACGGTCTTCACGCCGGACGCCACCATCGACTACACCTCCAGCCAGGGCATCAAGGGGAAGTACCCGGAGATCAGGGTCTGGCTCGAGAAGGCCCTCACCGCCTTCACGGCGTCGCAACACCTGCTCGGCAACCGCCAGATTGAGCTCGACGGCGATCACGGTACCGGGCGGACCTATTTCTTCAACCCCAACACGCTGACCGATGCGGCCGGGGCGGCCACGATGCTTTTTGTCGGGGGCTTCTACGTCGACAAGTTCGTGCGGACCGCCGAGGGGTGGCGCATCGAGGATCGTGACGAGCAAACCACCTGGGTGAACTCCGAGGAGCCGCTCGACTCCATTGTGGCGCGCCTCGGGAATTCTTGAGCCAACCCGGCCTTCAGCGCATGGTGATGCCGCCGTCGACGGAGATCACCTGTCCGTTGATGAAGGCGGCGTCGGACGACAGCAGGTAGGCCACCGAGGCCGCAATGTCATCGGGCGTGCCGAGGAGCCCCGACGGGTTCCGCCGGATCCGCTTGGCCACGTCGTCGCGCACCGCCTCGGTCGCCGTTTGCGTGAGGACGAGGCCCGGCGCCACCACATTGCACCGGATCCCCTGCCGCCCCCATCTATTGGCGACGTGGCGGCTGACGGCGTTGACCCCGGCCTTCGCCGCCCCGTAGGCCGGGCGGGTCGCTTCGCCCACGAACGCCGCAGCCGAGCTGGTGTTGACGATCGCCCCGCCGCCGCGCCCCAGCATGATGGGGATGGCGGCGCGCATGGTGAGGACGTACCCCCGCAGGTCGACCTGCAGGGTGCGATCCCACACCGCGAGGTCGATCTCGAGAAGGTCGTTGTCGCGGCCGATCGTCCCCGGTGACAGGTCGGCCGCCACGTTGTGGAGAAGATCCACGCCCCCGGAGACCCGGGAGACCTCCTCGAACAGCTCCCCGACCGAAGCCTCGTCGGAGATGTCGCAGGCGATCGCGAGCGCGGAGCCCCCATCGGAACGTATCGACTCAGCGACTCGTTCGGCCGCGGCGACGTCGATGTCCGCCACCACGACGCTCGCCCCCTCGGCGGCCAGGCGACGGGAGCTCGCCGCCCCGATGCCGTTCCCTCCACCCGCGACGACAGCCACCTTGCCCACCAATCGATCCACGTCCGACCCCCCCGCCCTCTCACATTGCGTTGGTCGAGTCCATCCCCATGGCTTCCGGCGGCTTGACGAAGTCGCGGATCATCGCCTGCACCGAGTAAGAGGCGACGAGCGTGCCACTCTGGGTGAAGATCCTGCCGTCACCCTGCGCCAATCCCCTCCCGGACCAGATGGCCGGATTGTCGTAGAGGAACCACTGGTCGAGTGGTGCGTCGTCGTGAAAGGCGATGCTGACCGACATGATGCCCGTCGACAAGGTGACATGGGCATCCGCCTCCCCGAAGCCTTTGTGCGGACGCATGGCCGCCCCGATGGTCCAGTGCGTCGTGGCCTGGGCCATCAGCGCGCTGCGCAGGTACGGCTCCTCGGGGTTGTCCCGGAACCGCATCCAGGCGTAGATCACCGGAGGGCCGACCCGGTCGGGGTCGGGCGAGTAGGCGCCGTCGACGATGCGCAGATCACGGCCGGTGACCCACATGTCGTAGGGCTCCGACTCATAGGGACCCGGCACGTCCGGCATGGGCGCGGCGTCGCGGATCGTGTCGGGAGCGCCGGAGTCCATCAACATCAGGCTGGGGCTGACCAGCGTCCCGTTCTGCTCGGCCCGGACGGCAACGCTCGAGAACGTGCGCCCCCGCCGTAGCGGCTCCACCACCAGCTCGATGGGGTCGTCGAACGACGCCGCCTTCGGAAAGGTGATGAAGGCCGAGGTCACCCGCTGGCCGGGTAGAGCCTTCGATGCCGCCACGATGGACTGGGCCAGCAGCTGACCGCCCTCGACGACATTGCGCGAGCGCTCGTGATAGCCGGGGGCGACAAAGCGGTTCGTCCCGCTCTCCTGGGCGTCGATCAGCCGGAGCAGATCGGACTGATCACCCCACACGGGGAACGGATTGGTCCTCACGGCGCGGGCGTCGTCCGGCCAGCGGGTCTCGAGCTCGACACGGACCTTCTCGTGGTACACCCCGAGATAGCCCTTCAGTCCCGCCACCTCGTCGAACAGGTCGCGGTACGTCCAGAACACGTCCTCGACCGCGGGGGCAACCGCCGTCAGGGTCCAATAGTCGGCCTCACCCTTGAACGGGCAGATCGTGTGATGGTCGTTCGCGGTGAACAGGTCCAGCCGCACATCGCTCTCGGGGAAGTACAGCCGTTCGACGTGGTCGGTCTCGATCACCCGGAGGGCGGCGGTGCTCTCGGCCAGGAGCAGGTCGCCGTACCAGGCGCGCGCAACGCCACGGTAGGGCACGAGATCGATGCGATACCCGGGATGGCTCTCCCATGCCGATTCGATAACTGCCATCGCTCCTCCTCCGTCGCGTGCGTGCAGCGGTCAATCTACCTAGGCACCGGCCCGGGAAACGGCGGCGGTCCCTCCTCGAGTCTCAGGCGCTGGCGGACCGGAAGGCGGCGACGACCTCTCCCAGGTAGTCCGTCAGGGCGCTCTGACCGCTCGGCGCCGCGAGGTTGATGCGAAAGTCGGTGACCCCCGCCTGGCGGAACGCCGGAACCGACGCCATCGTCTGGGCCAGGTCGACGTTCTTGTCGCCGTCGCGGACCGGCACCAGCGTCCCCACCACGCCGATGTCGCCCGGGTCCCGATCCCGATCCGCCACGGCCGCCCGCATGCGGGCGATCCCTCCCGCGACGTCCACCGCGTCGTCTCCCCACGGGATCCAGCCGGAACCGTACCGAGCCAACCGGTCCATGGAGCGCCCGTTGACCGTGCCGCTGACCCAGATCGGCACCCCGCCCGGCTGGGTCGGCTTGGGCATCTGATGGATGTGGGAGAACGAGAGCTCGTCGCTCTCGTAGTTGGCCGTCTCGTTCCGCCAGAGGGTCTGGCAGACCTCGATGGTGTGGTTGAGGAGGCGGCCCCGGCCCTCGAACGAGAGGCCCGCCGCCTCGTACTCCTCGCGTTGCCACCCGACGCCGACGCCGATGTCGAGGCGCCCCTTCGACAGCACGTCGATGGTTGCAGCCGCCTTGGCGAGGACCACCGGACGCCGCAGTGCGGCGATCAGGATGTTGGTGGCAAAGCGGACCCGGGAGGTCACCGCGGTCAGGTGGGCGATGGTGGTGATCGGGTCCAGCCACGCCCCGTCGGGTCCGGTCGGCTGTTTCCCGCCCCGGGAGCCACCGTTGGCGGGGTCGCCGTACGCGTCGAGGTTCTCCCCGAACACGACGTGGTCCGAGAGCACCAGTCGATCGATGCCGGCTTCATCGGCGGCCCGGGCGAACTCGACCAGGGACGACCAGTCTCCGGGATCCTCTGCGGCAAACGTCCGCAGGCCGGTCGACAGTTGTACTGGCATCGTCATTCCTTATCTCCGTTCTACACCGGGGAGCGAGCATCCCTCGGCGCGGCGTTGGGAGAGAGCCGCCATCCGAACATCGTTCGGCCCCCTGTCCAAGATCCTAGGTCAGCCTCATGCATCCTCGGGGAGCTCGAGCATGGCGTCGAACGTGGCCGCCATCCCCGTGGTCTCGCCTTCACGGGTCTGGCCGCCCGCGTCGAGGAACCGGCGCATCGGTGCGCGATGCCCGCCCGACGCCAGAAGGCGGCCCAGTTCGTCACTCTCGACCACCAACGCGGCGTCGATGCCGGCCAGGGAGGCGTTGAGCACGCGCTTAACGGCGGCCACCGATGCGGCGGGCATCCGGGCGATCCGCCCCGCGAACGCCGCCAGCTCCTCCTCTGTGCGCTCCGGCGGGCCCGCGGCGTGCAGCCAACCCAGCGCCAGGAGCTCGGCTGCCCCGACGTCGCGACCCGTGAGGAGGATGTCGAGGGCCCGGGAACGGCCGACCAGTCGGGGCCAGCGTGCGGCGCCACCCGCACCGGGCAGGATGCCCATCGCCACCTCGGGCTGCCCGACGACGGCCCGCTCGGTGCCGAACCGCACATCCATGGCACACAGCATTTCGCATCCGCCCCCGCGGGCGGCCCCGTCGAGCAGGCCGATGCTGACGAAGGGCGCGACGGCCATCCGCTGCAACGTGGCGGCGGCCGGGTTGGCCTCCACCACCGGCGCCGCGGGCGGGTGGAGGCCGACCAGGAGCTCCACGTCCCCGTGCATCACGAAGAAGTCCGGGTCGGCGCTCCGGAAGATGACGACCCGCACCGAGGGCTCCCGTTCGAGCTGGTCGAGCAGACTGCGCAGACCCTCGAGCAGAGCACCGTCCAACAGGTTGGTGGGCGGGTGGTCGATCACGACGCTGACGATCCCGCCGTCGGACGTCGCCCGCAACGGTCCGTCGTCTAACGCCCGAAGGTCGAACCGCCGTTCAGATGGATGACCTGTCCGGTGACGAATCCCCCGCCGTCGGACGCCAGCCAGGCGGCGGCGAGCCCCACCTCTTCCGGCTCGCCCAGGCGGCCCACCGGGACGCCTTTGAGCAGCCTCAGGACACCCTCGTTCACGGTTCCCCCCACGTTCGCCATCAGGCCGAGGGCGAGCGCATTGGCGGTGATCCCGTGCTTGCCGTTCTCCACCGCCACGTGCCGTATCAGCGATTCGGCGGCCGCCTTGGCCGCCCCATAGGCGCTGACCCCGATGGAGAGGCCGGTGGTGCCGGCGCCAGACGAGATCTGGATGATCCGGCCGAACCGCCGCTCGATCATGCTCGGCAGGCAATTCCGGATCAGGTTCATCGACCCGTAAAGGTTCAGATCCACCGTGGGCTGCCAGTCTTCCGGTCCGGATTCGCTGAAGAGAACCGGCCTCGTACCCTCGGCGATGCCCGCGTTGTTCACCAGGATGTCGATGGCGCTGTCGTCCGACTCGACCGCGGCGAAGCCACGGGCCACGGCGCCCAGGTCGGTCACGTCGAAGGCCAGGGTTTTGGCCGACCCCCCGTTCGACTCGATGGCCGCCACGACCTCGTCCGCCCGCTCGGCATGCAGGTCGTTCACGTAGACGAACGCGCCGGCCGACGCCAGCACCTCGGCGATGCCGCGCCCCACGCTGCGGCCGGCCCCGGTGACCAGGGCGGTGCGGTCCTTCAGGTCGATCAGCATGGCGCCCGTTCCCTCAGGCGGCGGCCGTGAACTTGGGCAGGTCGAGCTTGAGGACCTCGATGGCGTTGTTCCGGAGGAATTTCGGCCACACCTGGTCCTTGAGGGGAACCCCGGGCATCTCCTCGAAAATGCGCCGCAGGCTCAGCCCCATCGGGTAGTACCCGGCGTACATGACCTTGTCGCTGCCTCTGGAGTTGGCATAGTCGATGATGGCCTTGGGGTAGTACTTCGGCGCGAATGCGCTCGGCATGTAGTACAGCCCCGGCCACTTGAGCATGAGCTTCACCGCCAGTGCTTCCCAGGGTTCGGCCCCGTGGCGCATGATGATGCGAAGTTCGGGGAAGTCGTAACAGACCTCGTCGAAGTGCATGACGTCCTGGCAGGCGGCCGGCACGCGTGGGCCGGGGATGCCGGCGTTGGAGATGATCGGGATGTCCAGGTCGATGCAGGTCTGGTAGATCGGGTAGTACCGCCGATCACTCACCGGCACCTGAGGGGTGCAACCGGCGGGGAACGTCGTCACGGCCTTGATGTCGGCGTCGTCCTTGGCCTTGCGGATCTTCCGGACGGCGCCCGTGATGTCGTTCGGATCGATCTCGATCCCGGCGAAGAACCGGTCCGGATGCTCCTTCAGCGCCCGCCGGCCGACGTCGAAGTACGGGTTGCCGATGAGCCCGGCGGCCACACCGCAAAAGTCCATCTCCTGCAGGGTGATCTCAATCGGATCGGCGCCCTCGGGGAGGTAGTTGGGCACCTGCTTGAACATGTACTCGGCCGGAAACTCCATCTCCTTGCTCTCGGCGTCCTTGGCCAACGCCCGCAGGTTGTCGTAGTGCCCACGGGCGTCGGCGCTCGGGAAGCTGATCATCAGGTCGATCGCTCCCAGGCCCTCTGGTATCGCCATCCGCCCTCTCCCTCAGAACGCTTTTCCGGCGGAACGCAGCAGCGCTTCGTTCGGGTGGTCGGGGAGCTTGTCCAGCGGGACGGACAACTCCTCGACGGTCGGGCCGAACTTGACTGCCAGAGGTGCCAGCTTGGGCAGGTCGAAGTCGTAGAGCTTGGCGCAGTTCTCGCCGAGGATCTTCTGCATTTCCCCGGGTTCGATGCCCGGCAGGACCTGCCGCAGATGCTCGCGGGTGAACGGGTGCGTCCCCTCGTCGTGCGGGTAGTCACTCCCCCACATGAAGCGGTCGATACCGATCTTCTCCCTCGCCGCCACGTCGGCGGGGCGCGGCATGCTCACGCCCATCCAGACGTTCTGGGCGAAGTACTCGCTGGCCAGGTGGTTGAGCTTGTCGCTTTCCCCGTAGCGGATCTCGCCCGTCTGACCTGTCTTCCTGATCTGGTCGATCGTGGTGTCGAGTTGCGCCAGCAACCCTGGGACCCACGAACAACCGGTCTCGGTCATGACGAACTTGAGGCCGGGAAAGCGCTCGAATACGCCTCCCAAGATGAAATGGACGAGCGGACGCTGGGAGTACCAACCCACCTCGTTGATGTAGAAGAGCATGGAGAACGGGTAGTTGCCGTAGTCGGGCGCCCCGGTGCCCCCGTGCACGTTGATGGGCATGTCGAGATCCGAGATGACCTGCCACAGCCGGTCGTACGCCGGGTCGTAGAGCGGCTTGACCCATTTGACGTCGGGCGGCACGTTGGGGATGAGGACGCCACCGCGGAGGCCGTGGTCCTTGATCCAGCGGACGTCCTCAATGGCGTCATCGATGTCGTTGAGGAAGATCTGACCGATACCGGCCCGGCGCTCGGGGAACTCGTTGCAGAAGTCCACCAGCCAGCGGTTGTGCGCCCGGATCCCGGCCAGCCGGTGCTCGTAGTCCTCGGCCTTGGGAGGTGGGGCGAAGAGCACGAACCCGGGGAAGAACGGGGGCACCGTGTTCGGGAAGATGACCTCGCCGACCACGCCGTCCTCTTCCTCCTGGCGGTTGCGCATCTCGTTGTCCCAGTTGCGAAAGCGCCGGGTGTCGCCGAGGTCCTTGAAGGGATTCTTGTACTTGGCCCGCCAGGCGTCGAAGTCCTCGAGATACTTGGGATCGAGATACTCCCGGTAGGCAGCATGGCTGCCCCCGGCGTGGCTGTCGGCGGTGACGATCGTGTAGTGGCCCTTGGCCCGATCGATGGTGGCGTTGCCGGTTTTCATTCCTGCCCTCATTTCACGGTAACTGAACAGACTTCTCTAGAACCTTATTCTAGATTCTAGGCGAGCGGGACGCACTACGTCGAGACGGGAACCGGTGGGGCGGCACCCCGCGGGCGCAGCGCACCGGCGGCGGCAATCGACCCCCAAGGAGCAGGGAACTCCCTGATGGAAGGGAGCTGGGACGAGCCGCCGGCGGCCGGCGGCATCGACTATCTTCCCGACATGGCCTCTGACCCGGTGATCATCGAAGCCGCCATCAACGGCCAGACCTCCAAGGACACCAATCCTCACGTGCCCAAAGAGCCCGAGGAGATAGCCGCCGACGCCCTGGCGTGCTTCGCGGCCGGCGCGGCGGTCATCCACAACCACATCGACCTGGTCGGCGCCTCCGAGGACGAGACCGTGGCGCGCTACCTGGAGGGGTGGCGCCCGATTCTGGCGGCGCGCCCCGACGCGCTGGTCTACCCCACGGTCCGCTACGGCACCTCCATCAGCTACGAGCACCTCGGCCGGCTGGCGGAGAGCGGGCTCCTGCGTATCGGGATCGTCGACCCCGGCTCGGTGAACCTCGGCGGCGTCGACGCCGACGGGGTCCCGGCCGGCGGATTCGTGTACGCCAACTCGTACGACGTCATCGGGCATGCCTTCGACATCTGCCGGAACCACGGGCTCGGCCCGAGCCTCGCCATTTATGAACCGGGGTTCCTGCAGACGACCCTCGCCTGGTGGCGATCCGGGCGCCTGCCACAGGGCACCATGGTCAAGCTCTATTTCTCCTCGGAACGCGGCCTCATGGGCGCGCCGTTCGGCCTCCCGCCGACCGTCACCGCACTCGCCGCCTACCGCGAACTACTCGACGGGAGCGACCTGCCGTGGGCGGTCTCGGTCGTGGGCGGGGACGTCATCGCCAGCGAGGTCGCCCGTGCCGCCCTCGACGCGGGGGGGCACCTCCACCTGGGGCTCGAGTTCTTCGGTGGCCCACGGACGCCCACCAATCCCGAGCTCGTCGCCGAGGCCGTCGCCCTGTGCGCAGAGGCCGGGCGACCGGTGGCCACCCCGGATCAGGCGGCCGAGATCCTCGGGCTCGCGGCGCGCCCGGTCTGAGCGGACCTGCGGCCGCGCCGGGTCAGGTCGCGAACCGCTCCGCCGCTGCGGCATCCACACTCGTCGGGTCACGGTAGGTGAGCAGGAGTGAAAGGGTCGCATCGAGGTTCTGCTTGACCTCGTCGATGGACTGCCGCCCGAGCACCCACGATCTCAGTTCCGCTCCCAGCACCGCCAGGACGACCCGGAGCAGATCCGAGGCGGTCTTCGGATCGACGCCGGAAAGCGACTCGCCATAGGTGGCCTCGGTCTCGCGGGACATGACCTCGAAGAGCTCCTTGGCGAAGGGATCCTTCGCCACCTCGAGCACGAGCAGGACCCGGTAGAACTGAGGCTGGAGCTGGAAGGCGCGGACGGACTTGTGAAGGACCCGCGAGAGTCGCTCCAGATTGCTCTGACCCGTCGGGGGCCGCCTCAGGATCTGACGGTGCAGGCTCTTCACCCATTCGAGCTGCACGGCGGCGAACAGGTGCTCCTTGGAGGTGAAGTACCGGTAGACCGTCCCCAGGGCGACATCGGAGGCCTCAGCCACGTCCTTCATCTGGATCTTCTCGTAGTCCCCGTTCACCAGGAGGTTCAGCGCAACCTTGACGATCCTCTCGCGGCGGGCGAACTGGGAAGCCGTCAGCGACTCGGGGGAAGGCGGTGGTGCAGTGGCGTGCCGCATGAGACCGGACCTCCAATCTAGGTAGACCTCTTCGGAGCGAGCTACCCCTTGACGCGGACCGAAGCGGACTCACGGAAGGGGATGTCCTTGTCCACCGGAGTGTCACGAGGCATTCCGAGCACCCGCTCCGCGATGATGTTGCGCTGGATCTGCTCTGTTCCCCCACCCAGCTTGGACGCCCACTGCGACAGGAACTGCAAGCCCCAAGGGCCGCTCCGGGCGTCGGCATAGTCCAAGAGGGTGGCCCGTGGTCCCTGCAACGACATGACGAGATCCCCTGTCAGGCTGAGATGCCGGGACAGCCCCAGCTTGAGCACCGAGCTCTCGGGCCCCGGCTGTTGGTTGCGGGAGATGGCGGTCTGTATCCGCCATCCGAGGTACTTGAGCAGCTGCAGGCGGATGTAGAGAGCCGCCAGATCCTGGCGGACGAGGGGGTCGTCACTGCGGCCGTACTCCCGCGCCAGGCGCACGACGTCGCCGAAGACATCCCCCACCCCGACCCCCGAGCCGATGAGGGTTCGTTCGTTGGTCAGGGTCGTCATGGTGACGCCCCATCCCCCGTTGACCGGTCCCACGACGTTGGCCACCGGGATGCGCACGTCGGTGAGGAAGACCTCGTTGAAATGGGCCGCGCCGGTCGCCTGCCGCAACGGCCGCACATCGATGCCCGGCGTGGTCATGTCCAACAAGAAGTACGTGATGCCCCGGTGCTTCGGCGCGTCGACATCCGTGCGGGCCAGGAGGATGCCCCAGTCGCTGAAGTGCGCGGACGAGGTCCACACCTTCTGCCCGTTGACGACGAACTCGTCCCCGTCGCGCACGGCGCTGGTGGCCAGCGAGGCCAGATCGGATCCGGCGCCGGGCTCGCTGAAGAGCTGGCACCAGACCTCCTCGCCCCGCAACATCGTCTCGAGAAAGCGCTCCTTCTGCGCGTCGGTCCCATGGGCCATGATGGTCGGGCCCGCCATGCCGATCCCCTGCGCGAAGACGCTGGTCGGCACGTCGAAACGGGCCTGCTCCTGACCGAAGATGATCGCCTCTATGGGCGTGCCACCCCGCCCTCCGTACTCCTTGGGCCATGTGATGCCGGCCCAGCCCCCGTCGAAGAGGGTGCGCTGCCACGCCTTGGACTGGCGGACGTGCTCGCGCTCGGCCTCCGGGTCGGACTCCCCCATCGACATGGGAGTGCTCTTGGCCGGGTCCTTCAGTTTGGCGTGCGCGCTGAGCCACGCGTGGGCCTCGGCCCGGAACGCCGCGTCTTCCGCGCTCTCATCGAAGTCCATGCTGGTTCACTCCTGTACGAAATCGCTCGGGGCCTGGGCGGAGCCGAGGAGGTGCTTGAGGACCTTGCCGGTCGCGTTGTGAGGCAGCTCCGCCACGAACTCGACGTGCGTCGGCACTTTGAACCGGGCCAGGGTCACGGCGCACCACTCCACGACGTCGGTTGCGGTGAGCGACCCGGGGACCTTCTCGACCACGTACGCCTTGACCTCCTGGCCGAGCGCGGGGTGGGGGACGCCCACCACCGCCACCTCGAAGAGGCCGGGATGCTCAGTGAGCCGGTTCTCGATCTCGATCGGGTAGATGTTCTCGCCGCCCCGGATGATGAGGTCCTGGCGGCGCCCTTCCAGGTAGACGAAGCCGTCGCGGACATGACCGAAGTCGCCGGTGTGGTACCACCGCTCGGCGTCGAGGGCCAGGGCCGTCGCCTCGGGATTGCGCCAGTACCCGAGGAACGTGGCCGCGGTGCGCAGGGCGATCTCCCCCACTTCGCCGTGCGGGAGCACCTGGTGGGTCCCGGGATCGCGTATCTCGACCTGGACCGTCGGCGCCGGCTGCCCGATCGAGTCGGGACGGGTGTAGGTGTCCCCCCGGCTCAACGACGTCCCCAACCCGTTGGTCTCGGTCATACCGAAACCGAGGCCGAGGCCCGGCCGGACCCAGGGCAGTGTCTCCTCGAGCTTGCGCAGGAGCTCCGGTGGCCATACGGCACTGCCGCCGCCGACGTTGCGGAGCGATGACAGGTCGTAGTCCAACAACCCGGGCCATTCGAGCAGGCGCCACAGCTGCGTCGGGACGAGCGACCACACCGTGCCCCGGTACTTCTCGGTGAGCTCGAGCTGGACGGACTCCTGCCATCTCCCCGCCGGCGGGTAGACGATGGTCTGCCCGCTCATCGGCGCCAATACCAGCGAGCAGTTGAGCCCGGCCACGTGGAACATCGGGCTGGCCGAAATGGAGCACGGGGGAACGGGCGCGGGAACCGATTCTCCCGCCGCCGCCGCCGCCCTGGCCATGGACTCGGCGGCGCGCAGGTAGGTGGCCATACCGAAGTGGATGTTGCTCCGGTGCGAGATCATCGCCCCCTTGGGCCGACCGGTCGTCCCGCTGGTGAACAGGATGAGGAACGGATCGTCCTCATCGATGTCGACGTCGGGTAGCGCCGCTCCGGCGCCGGAAGATTCGATTCCCTCGAACTCCTCCTCGAAGACGACGCACGGAAGCGTCCCCACGTCCACCCCCTCGAGCCGGCTCATACGCCGGCGGTCCCCGAGAAGCACCTTGGGCTCGGTCAGCTCGAGCGCATAGGCAATCTCCGGACCGGTCCACCAGCCGTTGAGCGCGACGGTCACGCCGCCGAGCGCGGTGACCGCCCAGAACGTCAGCACCCATTCGACGCAATTAGCGGCGCAGATGCCGACCCGGTCACCTTTCTCGATGCCGTACTTGTCCCTGAGGCCCCGGGCCACCGCTGCCACCGGGCCGATGATGGACTCGAAGCTGAACTCGCGCTCGGGGAACACCGTGTAGGGACGCCCGCCGAAGCGCTCCACCCCGCCGCGCAGGATCTCGACGATGGTCCGGGGGCGGTTGGCGAACACCTCCATGACGGTGCCCAGCACCTCCTCTTCGACCAGTTCGAAGGGGGTCCCGGGACCGACGAGGGAACGCCAGACATCCTCAGGAAGGCCGGCGTCGGGCCAGACCAACGTCATCGGTGGCTCCACTCCATCAAATGATGCCTGCTACTTGTCCAAGCCCAGCACCCGCAGAGCGTTGCCCCTCAAGAACTTGGGCCATACCTCGTCGCGCAGGGGAAGGTCCACCATTTCGGTCATGATGCGCTCGAGCGAGAGCCCCATGGGGAAGTACCCGGCGTAGATGAACTTGTCCGCGCCGCGCGTGTTGGCGAAATCGATGACCGCCTTCGGGTAGTACCGGGGGGCGAACGCGCTGGTCGAGAAGTGCAACCCCGGCCACTTGAGCATCAGCTTGACCGCCAGGTCCGCCCAGGGCTCGCAGCCGTGGCGGGTGACGAAGACCAGTTCGGGGAAGTCGTACATGACCTCGTCGATCAGCTCGACGTGCTGGACCGCGAACTTCAATCGGGGCCCGGGCACGCCGGCCGTGCAGAAGATCGGTATCCCCAGCTCCACGCACTTGGCGTAAATGGGGTACATCTTCTTGTCGTTGATCGCCACCTGCGGGAAGGTGCCGGCGGGAAAGGCGCTCACGGCCCGGATGCCGTGGGTCTCGTAGAGCGCGGTCAGCTTGCGGATGCCGTCCATGCCGGCATTGGGGTCGCAGCCCGCCGAGGGAATGAACCGATCAGGGTGGCGCTTGACGGCCAGGTCCCCGAGCCCATCCTCGCTCCCGACGCCGACCAGACCGCGTTCGACGCCCCAACGGTCCATTTCGTTGAGCGTGTACGAAATCGGGTCGTCCGTCTCGATGTCCTTCTCGGGCACCTGCTTGAACATGTACTCCGCCGGGAAGGCGAACTCCTCTTTCGACTGCCGGTCCTTGGTCTGCCGGGTGATGAAGGCATAGGTCTCCTTCATGTCCCCCGAGGCGAAGCCGATCATGGTGTCGATGGCTCCGATGCCTGCCGGCATGGCCATCAGTTCAGTCCTCTCGCCGGTTGCGACGCGGTCACGCCGGGCGGCGCTGCGAAAGGCCGATTCCGTTGTCCCGCATGACGAGCCGACAGTCCGCGTCGGGGTAGTCGAAGTTCTTGAGATCCTTGATGTAACTGACCGGATCGGCCAGGCCCTCGGCGTGTGGGTAGTCCGAGCCCATCAGGATGTGGTCCGCCCCCAGCAGGGTCCGCAGCGCACCCAGTTCGTCCTCGTAGTAGGGCGATACCCACACGTGTCGCTTGAACGTCTCCCGGGGATCCTCGGGGTACAGGTGCGGCGACTGGCCGAACGACTTCTTCAACTTCTCGAACAGGTGGAACACCCATTCGGCGCCGGTTTCGATGCAGGCGAGACGCAGGTTTGGGAACCGGTCGAACAGCCCGTGGGCCAAAAGGTTGGCAAAGGTGTCCTGCGTCGGATTGGGCGACGCCAAGGCCCGGAAGGGGTTCTGGCGGAAAGCCTCGGTCTCCGGGTTCTCGCCCCAGTCGGAGAGATACGTGGCGTAGTGACTGTTCCCGCCGTGGTAACAGATGGTGACACCCGACTCGTTCACCAGAGACCAGAACGGATCGAAAACGGGATCGGCCGGGGATGTCCCCTTGCCGTTGACCAAGACCGGGCCACCGACCATGACAAGGAAACGGGCGTCGTGTTCGAGCGCCCACGCCAGCTCGGACACGGCGTTGACCGGGTCGACCAGCGTCACGTACGGAGCCGCGAAGATCCGCTCCTTGTACGCAAAGCCCCAGTCGTCCTCGATCCAGCGGTTGAAGGCCCGGAAGGCCGCGGTGAGCGCGGGGGTGTCGTCAAGGAGGGCCTGTTCCATCCCGACGCCGAGGGTGGGGAGGAAGATCGCCCCCTCGAGCCTCTGGGAATCCATGAGACGCAGGCGGGCGTCACGATTCTGGTACTCGGGATGGTCGGCGAGACGATCGAGCTCGCCGAAGAGGACCGATGTGTCGGCCCCCTTGGGGTTGCGACCCCTGAAGTACTCGTCGAGCGCGCCCGGCTTGGACACCGGATCCCAGGTGGGGTTGGGGATGAACCGGTTGATCCTGCCCCCGACCAGCAGGCGCGTCTTCCCGTTGATCTGGGCCCACTGCATGCCGCGCTTGGCGAACTGCGGCTCCAGGTGCCGGGTGAAGGCGTCCGGGGCCTCGTAGTAGTGATTGTCCGAATCGAACGCGGCGAAGTCAATCTCTGTCATTTGGGACCTCCTGGACCATGCCCACTCCTGACCGCGACACTAGAACGGGGATCTAGTTGCGTCAACACGGGGGACCCGGCTCGAGGTCATGATGCCGGTCCGTTTCCGCCGGCCGCCGTGGCCCCGGAAGCGGCGAGTGCACTGATCTCCTCTTCGGATTTTCCGAGCTCGGCGAGAACTTCGTGCGTATGTTCCCCCAGGTGCGGGGCACGGAACCGGGGCACGCCGGGGTGGACGTCGAAGTCCGCCGGGGTCGCCAGCATCGTCCAGGAACCGTCCTCGGCGGGCACATCGACCAGCCCGCCCGCCGCGTGGAACTGCTGGTCGCCCAGAAGCTCGTCGACCGATTGGACCGGGGCCCAGAAGAAGTCGGGGTCCGCGTCGAAGACGGCGGCCCACTCGTCGAGGGTCTTCGTGGCGAACGACTCGTCGAGAAGCCGGATGAGTTCGCTCGCGTTCGAGAACCGGGCGGCCGGTGTGGCGAACCGCTCGTCCTCGAGCCACTCGGGGTGGCCGACGGCGCGTGCCAGTGGTGGCCAGTGCCGGTGGCCCTCGAGCCCCACGATCCAGAAGCGGCGACCGTCGCCGGCCGAATAGTTGTTGATGGCGACGTTGCCCATTTCCGTACGCGTCCCGACCCTTATCTGCTGGCCCCACATCAAGGCGACGTTCACGTCGAAACCGATGGTGTAGGCACCCTGCCTGAACAGCGAGGTGGACACGAGGTCGCCCTCCCCGGTCCGTTCGCGGGCGAAGAGGGCCGCGCTGATCATGGCGGCCGCCGTCATGCCGACCGTGTGGTCGCCCATCCCCCCGCGTTGGAAGGGAAGTTGACCACCCGGTGGAGTCAGCGACGCCGCCAGGCCCGAGCGGGCCCAGTAGGCCGCGATGTCGTAGGCGGGCCGGTCGGCCTCGGCGCCCTCGAGCCCGTAGCCGGTGATGATGGCGTAGACCAGGCGGGGGTTGCGCGCTCTCAGGGTCTCGGGGTCGAGGCCGGCCCGCCGGAGGGCGGAAACCCGAATGTTGGTGAGGAACACGTCCGCGGCGTCCACCAGTTCGAGTGCGAGGGCCCGGCCCTCGTCGGTACCGAGGTCGACGACGATGCTCCGCTTCGACCGGTTGTCGAGCTCGAACACGGGGTTGGTCGGGAGGTCTCCCCCGAGCATGCGCTGGAACGACCTCGCCGGGTCCCCCGAGGGCGGCTCGATCTTGACGACGTCCGCGCCCCAGTCGGACAGGATCCCACCGGCGGCGGGGCCAGCGATCCACACGCCGAGCTCGACCACACGGACGCCCGCCATCGGCCCCGTTGCCTGCCCCTTCGTCACCATCCGTTTCCCGGGGGTCTCAAGGTTCAGGCGTGAAATCGATATGGACCTCCCGGTAGGTCCGGGTGAAGAAGCCCGGGACGAACTCCAGCCGGTGTCCCGGGGCCAGCCGGAAGTCCGGCAGGCGACGAAGAAGCTCTTCGAACAGCACCCGGAGCTCGAGAAGGGCGAGGTTGGCCCCCAGGCAGCGGTGGGGCCCGAAGCCGAACGCCACGTGATGGTTGTGATTCCGGAGCACGTCGAACTCGTCCGGGCGATCGAAGGCGCGCTCGTCGCGGTTGGCCGCCGCGTACATGAGGAGAACCTCGTCCCCTTCCCGCAGGTGCTGGCCGTGGAGCTCGTGCTCCGCCGTCACCGTGCGGCGCATGTTGAGTATTGGACTGGACCACCGGACGAACTCGTCGACGGCGGTCGTCCGCAGCACGCTGGGATCCCTGATGATCCGCTCCCGTTGCTCCGGATGCTCCGAAAGCGCCACCACCGTCTGACCGATAGTCGACCGGGTCGTCTCGGCACCGCCATCGATGAGCAGGAGCGCCTCGTTGAAGATCTCCTCGATCGGCAGGGGGACCCCGTCGAGGCTGGCCTGGACCCACACCGACATCAAGTCGTCGCGAGGCTCGGCGCGACGGGCCTCCATCAACTTCATGGTTTCGGCGGCGAAGTCCGCCGACGCCTCCTCGGAACCCCGCGGTCGGCGCTCGTCACCGTCCAGGTACCCGGCTTGCGCCATCGTCGCCTCGGACCACCACTTGACCTGCGGCCACACCGTACGGTCATAGCCCATGAGATCGGTGATCATGATGGCCGGGAGCGGCGCGGCCAGGTCGGCGACCACCTCGGCGCGACCGGTGGGCGCCACGGCGTCAATGAGCTCCGTCACCACGCGCCGGACGTGATCCTCGTGGCGGGCCAACGCGGCCAACCGGAAACGCGACGAGACGAGCTTGCGCTGCTGGGCGTGGAACGGATCGTCCTTGTTGATCATCGACTCGCTCATCTGGATGAACGGACGCGACCCGGACGCCGAGCTGTACAACTCGGTGTTCCTTTCGACCTCGCTCACGTCGGCATGGCGGGACACGCCGACGATCCCATTGACGTCGCGGTACGCCGGAGCCTCATTGCGCAGCCAGCGGTACACCGGCCATGGGTCCCCGGAGTACAGATAGGGGTCCAACAGATCGATCGGTCGAGCGTCAGTCGCCGTCATGCCATCCCCTCCTAAAAACCGGGCGCTCTCGGCTCCCGTTCGCGACGCACCATCCGGGCGGGGAGACTAGTACCCCGCCATGAGCCTTGGCCCTTTTTAGGATGTCACAACCGCGGACCACCATGGGTACGGGTGGCCCTCCTCGTCCCGGAGAACGGCCCAGTGGACTTCGGCACCCAAGTCTGGTTCAGTTCTACGTCGTGCTGACTCCTTATGACGACTACCCGATCCACCAGACCGCCGACCCGGTCGCCCATCCGTCCAGCGCCGACCCCAACCACTACGACCGCTACTTCTTCAACGGGTTCTCGGGCAACGGCGAGCTCTTCTTCGCGGGAGCGATGGCGCACTACCCGAACCGTGGCATCATCGACGCCGCCTTCAGCGTGGTGATCGGCGGCGTCGAGCACTCGGTCTTCGCCTCGGGATCCATGCCCTTGGATCGGTCCACCGAGATCGGTCCCATCCGTGTCGAGGTGCTCGACCCCCTACGCCGGATCCGGCTCTCGGTCGCCCCGAACGACCAGGGCCTCGAGGCGGACGTCGTCTTTGACGCCCGCACCGTTGCCATCGAAGAGCCGCGGAACACATTGATCTCGGGATCCCACCGGGTCATGGACGTCACCAGGCTCACCCAGTGGGGTTCTTGGGAAGGGACCATCACCCTGTCCGGGCAGGACCTGCCCCTCGGCGTCGGCGCCCGGGGGGTCAGGGATCGCTCGTGGGGGCAGAGAGGCGTGGGCGTGCAGGCGCCGACCAATTTCCCCCAGGCGGCGCCCCAGGTGTTCTGGCTGTGGGCTCCCCTTCATTTCGACCAGTTCTGCACGCACCTGGCGCTGTTCGAGCGCGCCGACGGCGAGCGGTGGCTGGAGCAGGCCCTCATTCTCCCGGTCATAGAGCCGGGAACCCCGACCTGGGGTGAGGATCTCGCGTACGAGCATCTGCAGGGCGTCGACTACGAGCTGGACTGGAAGCCGGGCACGCGGATTGCCCGCCGTGCCGCCCTGACGATGCGGTCCGCGGTGAACGGCGACAGCAAGATCGAGCTGGAGCCGCTCTACACCTTCCGCATGCGAGGCATCGGCTACGGCCATCCGGTTTGGGGCCACGGGTCAGTGCACGGCCCACTGGCCGTCGGCGGCGAGTCGATCAGGTTGGACGATTTCGACCCCCAGGACCCCACCGCCATGCACATCCAAACGCTGTGCCGGGCCACCATGGACGGCGAGGAAGGCATCGGCGTCCTCGAGCAGATTGCCTTCGGGGACCACACACCCACGGGCTTGCACGGTGTGTTCGACGGCTACCGCACCGAGCCCTGATCAGGGCGCCCCGGTTCCGGCTCGTCCGCGCGCGCTCAGGCCGGCCCGTCCTCCCGCGCCAGGAGCTGATCGGGGCTGAGCCCGGTGAACGGCAGGAAATCGGGACCGGCCCGGAGGTGCTGCCCACCGTCGATGGCAATGACCTGACCGGTGACCCGCGCCGAATCCGGCCCGATCAAGAAGCTGACCACGCTGGCCACCTCTTCAGGGGTCGAGGTGCCCCCGAGCGGGGTATTGACGATATAGCTCTCGAAAACCGTGCTGTCCCGCGGAATGCCCTCCATGATCTCGGTCGTGACGAAACCGGGTTGGACCGAGTTGAAACGAACGCCGGCCGGGCCGTACTCGTCAGCCGCGTTGCGCATCATGTGGTCGATTCCCGCCTTGGCGACGGGGTAGGCGCCGAAGGCCCGGTGCGTGACGGCCCCCGCCAAAGAGGACATGCCGACGAACGATCCTCCTCCGGCCGCGACCAGGTGGGGCACCGCGTGCTTCACGCACAACATCGTGCCCAAGACGTTGAGGGTGAGCACGCGCATGAACTCTTCGGCGTCCTGCAGGTGGTACGGGAGGAGTTGGCCTCCGCCACCCGCGTTGGCGACCACACCCCTGAGGTTCCCCGCCGCCTGCACGGTTCGCTCGATGGCGCGGGCGACGTCCGGTTCCTGGGTCACGTCGGCCACCGTGTAGTTGGCCGTGAGCCCGGCGTGGGCCAGGTCCGCCACCACGGCCTCGAGGCGGGATTCGGTTCTCCCGCAGATCATGACGACCGCACCCTCCGCGGCGAGACGCGTCGCGCAGGCCTTGCCGATGCCCGTCCCGCCGCCGGTCACCAGTACCCCTGAACCGCGGAGACGTTCTTCAACTGCAGGCATGGTCGCTTCTCCCCCGAAAATGGACTGTCTCCGGACGGTACCAGTGCGCACGTACTCCGGGCAATGTCCCCGGATCGCACTCCGGTCCGCCGGTCGGCTAAACCGAGAGGATGAGCGTCGTCCTGAGCGAGCTGGTCTCGCCGAGCCATACCGCGGTCCTGACCATGGAGGTGCAGCGGGCCGTCATCGGCGACCTCAGCACCATCCCGGAGCTGGCGGATGCAGCCGCCGACGCCGGCATCGTCCCCAATATCGCCCGGGTACTCGGGGCCGCCCGCGCCCTTCAGGTGCCCGTGATCCACTGCCTCGCCGAGTTCCGGGCCGACCGGGCCGGCACCATCGTCAACTGCGCGCTGATCGGGTCCGTGGTCCGTAACCCCGAGCACATGCTCACGGGTAGCCCGTCAGCCGAACTGGTCCCCGAGCTCGGCCCTGAGCCCGGGGACCTGATCTCGACGCGCCTCCACGGCGTCTCCCCCTTCATCGGGACGTCCCTCGATCCCTGGCTGCGCAGTCTGGGCATCCGCACCGTGGTAGCCACCGGGGTCTCGCTCAATTTGGGCGTGCTCGGTCTGGCGATCGAGGCGGTCAACTTCGGCTACCGGGTCGTGGTGCCCAAAGACACCGTCGTCGGCGTCCCGGCCGACTACGCCAATGCCCTGTTGGCCAACACGTTTCCCATGATCTCGACCCTGACCATGACCGACGACCTGCTCAACGCCTGGGGCAGCGGGTAGCCCCTCCTCCTCGTAGGGGCGCGCGCTCAGATCCTCCCCGCCCGCATCCGCAGGAGGTCCGTCGTACCCGCGCCGTCCACCGCGATCACCTGCCCGGAAATGAAGCGGGCCGCGGGGCTGCACAAGAAGAGTGCAAGGTACGCAATGTCCGAGCCGTGCCCCAAGAGGCCGAGCGGGTTGGTCGGGGCGTCGTCACCACCGCGCACCACGTCGGAGAAGCGCTGGAGCCCTTCAGTGCCACCGATCGATCCCGGGGCGATGGCATTGACCCGAATGCCGTACGGCCCCCACTCGACGGCACACGTTCGGGTGAGCGAATCGACCCCCGCCTTGGCCGCCGCAACGTGCGACTGGTAGACGACGCCCATCTGCCCAAAGGGCGCGCTGATGTTGACGATGGACCCTCCGTGGTCCGCCAACCAGGCGTCGAATGCGGCCCGGGTGACGTTGTACGTCCCGAGCAGGTCGATGTCGACCACCGCCTTGAAACCGTTCGGGGAGATCTTCGACATCGGCGCGGGAAAGTTGCCGGCGGCGTTGTTCACCACGATGTCAAGCCGGTGACGGCTGTCGAGGGTCTGATCGACCGCGGCGCGCACGGCCTGGGCATCCCGTACGTCACAGACCGCGAACTCCGCGTCGATACCTTCCGCGGCCAGCTCCTCCACCGCGGCCTCGAGGTTCTCGCGTTTGCGGCTCGCCATGGCCACCTTGGCCCCGTGCGCACCCAGAACCCGACAGATCTCCTTACCGATACCGGTGGCCCCGCCGGTCACCAGCGCGACCTGTCCGTCCAAAAGATCAGGGGCAAAGCACGTCGGTACCACGCAGATCGATTATGGCACCGGAAATGTTTTCCGTGCCGGTCCCACGCCCGTCTCGCCGACCGGCACCGGTTTGCGATACGAAAGGGATCATGGATCTGCGTTATTCCGAGCCCGAAGAGGCATTCCGGGCGGACCTCCGGGCGTGGCTCGCCAAGACCGTGCCCGATCTCGGTCCCAAACCCGCCCACACCGACTGGCCCGGGCGGCGCGCCTACGACACCCACTGGCAGCGGCTCTTGTTCGACGCCGGCTATGCCGGGGTGGACTGGCCGGTCGAGGGCGGCGGCCGCGGTGCCTCGCCCGTGGAGCAGCTCATCTTCCACGAGGAGCTGGCACGGGCCCATGCCCCCTACGTCGGCGTCAATTTCGTCGGGCTCCTCCATGCGGGGCAGACGATCATCGCCGAGGGCACCTCGCAGCAGCGCCAGCGCTACCTCCCGCGCATCCTCAAGGGTGAGGAGGTCTGGTGCCAGGGCTTCAGTGAGCCTGACGCCGGGAGCGACCTGGCCTCGCTCCGCACCAGGGCCGTCAGGGACGGCGACGAGTACGTGGTCACGGGATCGAAGATCTGGACGTCCCACGCCGAGGTGGCCGACCAGTGCGAGCTCCTGGTCCGCACCGGTAGTGAGGACAGCCGCCACCGGGGCATCACGTGGCTCATCCTCCCAATGGACACCCCCGGTGTGGAGATCCGGCCTCTCCGGACCATCGCCGACCACACCGACTTTGCCGAGCTCTTCCTCAACGAGGTGCGGATCCCCGTCGCCAACCGCATCGGCGAGGAGAACGACGGGTGGAGGGTCACCATGGTGACCCTCAGCTTCGAGCGGGGCACCGCCTTCGTCAGCGATCTGCTCGAGGCATTCGAGCTCCTCACCGCCACAGTGGAGACGGCTCGGCGCACCGGCGCGTGGGCGGACCCCGGGGTGCGGCGGCAGGCCGGGCATCTCCGGGCCGAACTGGATGCCCTGTGGGCGCTGACGAAACGGAACGTCTCGCAGGCGGCGCGCACCGGCGCGCCCGGCATCGGCGGCACGGTGTTCAAACTAGCCTACACCGAGGCGCGGCAACGGCTCGGCGAGTTCTCGCTGACACTCCTCGGGCGGGCCGGCCTGGCGGCCCAGAACGTGGAAGGGCTGGACGGCCTCGGGGACCTGCCGGCGGAGATGATGGTCGACGACTGGCTGCGCGGGATTTCGCTCACCATCGCCGCCGGAACCTCGCAGATTCAGCGCAACATCGTCGGCGAACGGATCCTCGGCCTCCCGAAGGAGCCGTCACCGCCCGTGCCCGCCAAAGCCACCAGCGACGACGCCCGCGTCGCGCCGTAGGAGAGGTCGCACCATGGATTTTGAACTGACCGAATTCCAGACCGACCTCGCCGAGGGCGTGCGCCGGCTCTGCGAAGGACGGTTCCCGCTCGAGACCCTACGGACCGCCGAGGGCTCCGAGCAGGTCGTCGACAAGAAAGGTTGGCGCGAACTCGGCGACGCCGGGGTGTTCAACCTGTGTCTGGCCGAGTCGGCCGGCGGGGTCGGTCTCGGTCTGCCCGAAGCCGTCCTCGTCTTCGAGGAACTCGGGCGGGCATTGGTGCCGGGCCCGTTGGTGGCCAGCCATTTGGCCGCCGGGCTGATCGACGGCGCGGCTGACGGCTCGGCCGTCGTCGGCCTGGTGGAGCGACCCGCGCCGGGCGCGACGATCCCACTCGTCGTCGAGCATCTGTCCGATCTCGACACCCTGCTCGTGCTGTCCGACCAGGGGGTTGCGACCGTGGACCCCTCGACGCTCGATGCCACGGCGGTGCACCGCCCTATGGACCCCCTCACCCCGTTGTGGATCGTCTCCGCGCTCCCGGACGGCACCGAGCTCGGAGGGAACGACCTCTCGGCGCGGTGGCGTCGCGACGGCGCCGTGCTGACCGCCGCGCTCCAGGTCGGCTTGGCGGGGTGGTCCACCGATCTGGCCACTGCGTACGCCAAAGCGCGCAAACAGTTCGGGCGTGTCATCGGCGGGTTCCAAGCGGTCAAGCACATCTGCGCCGACATGGTGGTCCGGGCGGAGGTGGCACGGGTCGCCGTCCAGGCCGCGGCGGTCACGATCGCCCAAGGGGACGTCGGCGACCCTCAGGTCGCCTCGCTCGGGGCCAAGCTGCTGGCCGACGAGGCCGCCCTGGCGAACGGAAAGTCGTGCATCCAGGTCCACGGCGGCATGGGGTTCACCTGGGAGGTGCCGGCACACCTGGCCTTCAAGCGGGCCCGGGTGCTGGCGACGCAGTTCGGTACCGACGACGAGTTGGCGGAATGGCTCGGCGACTCACTGGCCCGGTGACAGTCGGGACGTCGGTGCCGGCAGCTCACCGTAGGTAGCCGGCGAACAGTCTGGCCGGGTCGATGTCAGACGGCTGCCACCCCTCCATGAGCGTCCGGCCGTCCAGGTTCCACACGGGCCGGGACGACTCGACCAGGAGGGACAGGCTGTAGCACACCTGTCCCGTCAGGCGGAGCGGATCACCCGAGCACAGGGCGAGAGCGGCCTCCGCCATCGTCTCGACGGGCTCGGACGTTGCCGGATCGACTCCGGCCGTCGTGCGGGCATTCTCCGTCGCCACTGCGCCTTCTGGCGCCAGCGCATTGACGGCGATGTTGCTGTCGTACAGTTCCATCGCCGCACCGGTGGTCACCCGGTCCAGCATGGCCTTGGTCCCCCCGTAAAGACACTGGCCGGCGACCATCGGGTGCATCGAGTACGGCGGGCCGCCCTTGGGCGCGGCGCCTCGAGAGCTGATGTTCAGGATCCATCCGGCCCCCTTGTCAACCATGCCGGGGATCGCGAGCCGCGCCAGATCCCACCCGGCCCAGACGTTGACCTCCAGCGACTCTCGAAAAACGTCGGCCGTCATGGACAAGAACCGGAGGTCGAATCTACGAGCCGACGCCGCATTGTTCACCACAATGTCGACCGCGCCGTCGAATGCCACTTCGGCGGAGCGGAGAACTTCGGCGCGGTCGACTCCTCCATCCGCCAGGTCGATCGGCACCGCAATGGCGTGGCCGCCCTCCTTCTCAATGAGATCGACGGTCTCGGCGAGGGACCCGGCGTAGGGCCCACTCCCCGCCTGCAACGTGCGGGCGGTCACGACGACCCGCGCCCCCTCGGCGGCGAACCTCTGCGCGATCGCCCGGCCGATGCCCCGGCTGGCGCCGGTGACGATGGCGATGCGACCGTCCAGCGGCCGATTCTCAGCCATGGCGACGGGCCACCCCCCTTCTGTCTTTGTTGTGACTTCTCCTGAGTTTTTCTTGTGACTTCTCCTGCAACGACAGATTCGTCTAGAACATTGCTTACCACGACAGTGCAGACCATCGGAGGGTCACGGTGAAGGTGCGAGACTTGACCACGTCGTTCGGCGCCGTCCTCGAGCTTGATCTCCGCGACCCCCTCGACCCGGCGCAGCAGCGGGAGCTCCAAGAAGTGTTCGCCGCACGTCACCTGCTGCTCTTCTCCGAGCAGGACATCTCGTTCGAGGACCAGGTGCGGGTCGTCGGATACCTCGGCCCCGTCCTCGCCGGCGGCCCCGAGTGGGTCTCGAATGTCCGGGAGGGCGGGCTCGTCCCCGAGGGCGCCCTCCTCTTCCATTCCGACTTCATCTTCACGGCAGAACCGAGCCTGGGCCTCTGCCTCTATGCCACGGAGGTTCCACCCGGAGGCAGCCCGACCAACTTCGCCGATGCGGTCGGGGCGGCCGGTCGTCTCCCGCCCGAGCTCCGGGCCCGCGTCCAGGGGCACCAGGCGCTCAATGTCTTCGACCTCTCCGATCAACGAGGTGACGCGCGCTTCCGGGAGGCGGCTCTCGGACCGGAGACGCCACTCTCGCCCCGCTACGCCCATCCGGTCCTGATGCGTCACCCCACCAGCGGGCAGGAGTTGCTCTCGGTGAACCAGATGCAGACCGACCGCATCATCGGCCTGGACGCGAAGGAGAGCGAGGAGACCCTCGAAGCCCTCTGGGCGCTGCTCTACGCGCCGGAGAACACCTACTCGCATCATTGGCGGGTCGGCGACCTCGTACTCTGGGACAACATCGCCGTGCAGCACGGGCGCCCGGCACCTCCGCCCGACGTGCCGCGCACCATGCGGCGCGTGACCATGGCCGAGCACAGCGTCTTCGACCTGGTACCCGGGTTCGTCGAGGCCCGGGCGGCTCGCCGAGAGGCCGAGGCCCGGGCGGGAGAGCCGGCGCGCGACTAGCGCGTGTAGCGGACCGCGTCCTCGGAGCCGCCGGTCGCGTTCCCCTCGCCGTAGGAGTGCGCCCCGGTGCCGGCGAGACCACCACCTGACACGATGAGGTACTCGTCGCGAATCGGGCGGCCGTCGAAGAAGCACTCGAGGATCTCCCGCACTCCGGCCGCGTAGCGAGCCTGCGCCGACAGCGACGTGCCCGAAATGTGCGGCGTCATCCCGTGATGCGGCATCGACCGCCAGGGGTGGTCGTTGGGCGGCGGCTGGGGGAACCAGACATCGCCGGCGTACCCCGCGAGCCGGCCGCTCTCCAGCGCGCGCACCACGGCGTCGCGGTCGCAGATCTTCCCCCGGGCCGTATTCACGAGGTACGAACCCCGCTTCATTGTGGAGAGCAGGTCGTCATTGAAAAGCCCCTCGGTCCCGGGGTACAGCGGCGCGTTGATCGTGACGACGTCGCAGTGCGGCACCATGTCGGCCGTGCTCTCGTGAAAGGTCAGGCCCAGCTCGCTTTCCACGTCGGCCGGAAGCCGGTGGCGATCGGTGTAGTGGAGGTCGACGTCAAATCCCTTGAGGCGCCGCAGCACGCCCGTGCCGATGCGACCGGCGGCGACCGATCCGACGGACATCCCCTCGAGGTCGTACGACCGCTCCACGCAGTCGGCAATGTTCCATCCACCCCGGATGACCCACCCATAGGACGGGATGTAATTGCGCACGAGCGCCAGGATCATCATCACCACGTGCTCCGCCACGCTGATGCTGTTCGAATAGGTCACCTCGGCCACCGTCATCCCCTGCGCCGAGGCCGCTTGCAGGTCGACGTGGTCCGAGCCGATACCGGCGGTGATGGCCAGCTTGAGGTTCGGCGCCTTGGCGATCCTCTCTGCCGTCAAGTACGCCGGCCAGAACGGCTGCGAAATGACGATGTCCGCATCGGCCAGCTCCCGTTCGAAAACCGACTCGGGCCCGTCCTTGTCCGTCGTGACGATCAACGTATGGCCGGCGTCCTCGAGGAATCTGCGGAGCCCGAGCTCTCCCGACACGCTGCCGAGAAGCTGTCCCGGAGTGAAATCGATTGCGTGGGGGGACGGCGTCGTCTGTCCACCCGGATACGAGGAGATGACGGGGATGGCGTCGCGGGCATAGGAGTCGGGGTAGCCGTCGACGGGATCGTCATAGAGCACGCACAGGACCTTTGCCATTTGGATTCTCCTCGCTCGCCGCGCAGTCCAGCGCGGTTCACCGGGCAACATAGCGGCTGGCCACAGGCCGGGCCTGGTCATGGCCCGTTGACCCAGGGGTGCCGCGCCGGGGCCCCATTACACTCGCGGTCACATGCCCGACACTCCGACCGCCCTGTCGTTCGATGAGGTGCTCACGACCACGAGGGCCGTACGCCGCCGCCTCGACCTCGAGCGACCGGTGGAGCGCACGGTGGTCGAGGAATGCCTCCACCTCGCCTTCCAGGCGCCGAACGGCGCCAACGATCAGAGCTGGGGCTGGGTGCTGGTGGACGACGCTCCTCTGCGCGCCACGCTGGCCGACCTCTACCGCAAGGGCATGGCAGACCACATCGCGCGCGACCGGACCGGCGAGACGCCCGACACCACGTCCCCCGACGAGCGGATGTCGGCCTCGGTTCAGTATCTGGCCGACAACATGGAGCGCGTCCCCGTCCTCGTCGTGCCCACGGTGGCCCGCCGCTACGGTGCCACCAGCACGTTCGCGCAGGCCAGTCGCTGGGGCTCGATCCTGCCCGCCGTGTGGAGCCTCCATCTGGCCCTCCGGAGCCGGGGCCTGGGCAGCGCCTGGACCACGTTGCACCTCTACCGCGAGGAGGAGGCCGCACTCGCCCTGGGCATCCCGTACGGCGAGCACACTCAGGTCGGGCTGTTCCCGGTGGCCTACACCTTGGGGACGACGTTCCACCCTGCTGACCGCTCGCGTTCACCCGGACGGGTCGGCTGGAACCGCTGGCCGGGGTGACCTCCGGTCCCGGCCGCCTCGTCCACCAAGCGCGGTCGTCGTACAACTAGGCGCCTGAATTAGGCCGGGCGCAATACGGCGGCAATGGGCCGAGCTGAACTGGGAAAATGATGAAGGCACCGCCATGCCACTTGCTCTCCGCCGCGTAACTCGTATAGAAAATAGCCGAGGTTCTTATCCAGATTCACGAACAAGGGGGGGCAATGCAATTCGTGCACTCGTTCCGTAAGGGAAAGCGCGGCATCGCGTCGGCCGCGATGGCGATGTCGTTGGCTGCCACGGTGGTCGGCGTCGGTACGGCGGCGCTCTCAGGCACCGCGGCGGCAGCCACGGACGCATCCTCCGCGAGCGGACCGATCGTGGTCGGCGGCGTCGATGCCGGGTTCAACTTCCCCGGCACGGCCACCGGCTTCCAGGCCGGCATCTACCGCTTCAATAAGGCGGGCGGGATCGACGGGCGCAAGATAAAGTTCCTCGGCGTCCAGGACGACCAGGACTCTCCGGCCTCCGAGACGACGGACGTCCAGCAGCTCGTCGAGAGCGACCACGTGTTCGCGGTGACCCCCTTCGCCGACGACGTCGCCTCCACCCAGTTGACCACCTTCCTCGGTCAGAACACGACCCCGGTGATCGGCTACGGGGTGGAGCAGGCCTTCTGCGAGAACAAGTGGGCCATCAGCATCGTCGGTTGCCAGCAGTCGTTCCAGGGCTGGGAGACGACGTCGTCCATCAGGCAGATCATTCAGGCCTCGAAGAAGCCGGGGTCGCAGCTCAAGGTGGCGATGGAGGGTTACAACAGCGCACCGGCGGTCACGGTCAGCCAGACGCTCGGCGAGGTCTGGAGCAGCCTGGGAGCCAAGGTCGTGCTCAACCAGAACAACATCCCGCTCACCAGCGCGCCGAGCCAGGCACCGTTCGTCCAGGCCATCCTGGCCACCAGTCCCAACATCGTCTTCGAGGTCACGGGATCAGCCGCCGGGATTGCCCTGGCCGCCGCCCTTCACGCCGCCGGCTACACGGGGATCATCTACAACGGAGCGACCTACGAGCCCTCGGCGGTGGCCACGCAGCCGTCGGTGGCGGCAGCGCTTAAGGGCGTCTACACCACCAACCTGCTGCCGACCGAATACGACGGCACTCCGGCCGTCAAGCAGGAGCTGAAAGATCTGAAGTCGATCGGCGCCCCCGCTGACATCGAGATCGGCACCGACATCGGCTACTGGAGCGCCCAGCTCTTCATCCAGCTGCTCCAGGCCACCAAGGAGCGCGGGGCGGCCCTGACCCCGTCCAACGTGGCGACGACGGTGGCGAAGGGCATCACGATCAAGCCGACTCTGGCGGGAGGCAACGGGCCCTTGAGCTGGCCCACCCTCTCCGACCAGCCCCAGCCGTGCACCTCCACGGTAGAGGGGGCTGGCGCGACCTACAAGCTCTTCCAGAAGTTCACCTGCTACCCGAACAAGAAGGTGGCCACCAGCGCCGGTTGAGGTCGCGCACGCGTGGTCGGGGCCGACTACTCCGTCGGGGGGGATGACCAATGGGCGAGGTCAACCACCCAGGCCGCTCCCCGCTCCGCCTCGAGCGCCAGGGCTTCAGCCTGCGAGCAGCTCTGTCCGTCGTCGTAGAGCTCGAACGTGGCCGCCACGGCGGGGGCAGGTGCGCGCCGGATGGCGTCGGTGATCTGGCGGACGCGCGCCGCCAGCTGGTCGTGGGCCACCACGTGGTTCACCAGCCCGATGCGCAGCGCCTCGGCGGGATCGATGACGGCGCGGGTCGCCGAGAGCTCCTTGGCCCACCTGACGCCCACGGCCCGGGGCAGGAGCGCCGACATGCCCCAGCGGGGCAGCACGCCGAGGTGGGCGTGTGTGTCGGCGAAGCGGGCCAACTCCGAGGCGACGAGGAAGTCGCAGCTGAGCGCGATCTCCAGACCACCCGTGACACAGGGCCCGTTGACAGCCCCGATGACCGGTTTGCGCACGCCCCTGATCGCCCGCCCCGGGTCGGTCGGCGGCAGGGTGCGGCCCAGGGCGGCGATCTCCTTCATGTCCGCTCCGGCACAGAACGCCGGATCGGTCCCGGTGAGGACGACGACATCGATGTCGTCGTCTCCGTCGACCTCGGCGCACAACTCCTCGAGACGTTGCCGCATGGCCACCGTCAACGCGTTGCGAGCCGCGGGACGGTCGAACACCACGGTCAGGACACCCTCGGCATGGATCTCCCTCAGGCCGGCAACCACCGTCAGCGTCGGTCCAGTCGCTGGTTGTCCCACGTGAGAAGCCGTTCGGTCGGGGTGAGCCGCACCAACGATCGGGCGCCGTCGTAACGGGCCCGCGCCGACGCGGGCATCTTCTCCCGCGGCGTCCTGAAGCCGGCGTACTTCGCCTCGAACAGCGCGTCAACCGACTCCCAGTCAGGCTGCTCGACGACGTCGCCCCGCCCGATGAGGTGTACGGCTCGGAGATCCTTCCATGCCTCGCCCGACTCGACGAGAAAGGCAATGCGCCCATCCCGGCGGATGCGGGCGAACTTGTGCGAGGCCGCCGGGCCCGCCACCTGGACGGAGCGCTCGTCGACCACGAACCAAACGGGGAGGCTGACCGGCACTCCGTCGCGGCGCAGGCTCGTCAAGATCCCCGTGTGGGAGGACGCGAGGACATCCCACGCCTCGCCGTCCGTCAGCCGCACGCTCACCGCTCAGCGCCGATCGAAACGGCCACCCGAGCGAGTCCGGAGGCGAACCGGCGTGGGACGGCGACGAGCACGCGCATTACCGTAGCGGCCGTCGGGCGAACGGAACCTCCCCGGGCGTCTCGCCGATGTGGTAATCGATAGGCGTGACCCCCCATGAACTGTTCGGCCCGGCCGCCCGGCGGGACCAGTTCCCGGTCTATGCCGCCCTACGCGGGAACGGACCGGTTCGGGTGGGTCCGACCAGGTGGGCCCTGCTCGACCACGCGGATGTGCGGGCGGCCCTGGCCGACCCGCTCGCCTTCTCATCAGACCTGCGGTCGCGGGACAACCCGGTGTTCGCCAGCTCGCCGCTCATTTTCGACGACCCGCCCCAGCACACCCGGATCCGCAGGCTGGTGGGGCAGGCGTTCACGGCCCGCCAGGTGGCGCTCGTCAGCCCGTGGCTGTCCACCATGGCCGCCCGCTTGTTCGACGCCATGGAGTCGGGCCCGGTCGACGTGATCGCCGAGTATTGCGGCCCGTTTCCCACCCGCGCCATCGCCCGTTTGCTCGGTGTGCCATCAGCGGCCCATGGTCTCCTCAAGCAGTGGTCCCTGGACAGAACCTTTGTGGCCTACCACGGGGACCGGGACGCCCGCCGGAGCACCGCGCTCGAAGCGGCCGAGCGCGGATGCGCCGAGTTCACGGCGTACCTCCTCGATCTCGTGGCCGAGCGCCGCGCCCGGCCCGAAGAGGATCTCCTTTCGGCGCTGACGGCGGCCGAGGTGGACGGGGCCACGCTGGCCGACGAGGAGATCGCCGCCCTCGGTGGGGTTCTGCTCTCGGCCGGGAACGTCACGACCACGCGACTGCTGGGCAACCTGTTCCACCTTCTCGCCTCCTCGCCCGACCTGCTGCATCGACTGCGCGGCGACCGGGCACTGATCGCACCGGTCGTCGAGGAAGTGCTGCGTCTCGAAAGCCCGGTCCAGTTCCCTGCCCGCATCACCACCCGGGACGTCGAGCTCTCCGGAACGACCATCCCGGCGGGGCACTTCGTGATGGTGGGCCTCGGCTCGGCGAACCACGACGTGGTCTACTCCCCCGACCCCGACTGCCTCCGTCCGGGTGAGCGACCGCCCCATCTGGCGTTCGGGTACGGCATCCATTTCTGTGCCGGGGCGGCGCTCGCCCGACAGGAAGCCGCCATCACCCTGCACGCCATCCTCGACCGCTACGACCGGATCGAGGTGGCGGCGGCACCGGTCCGGGAGGAGGGGCTGGCCCACCGCGGCTACGCACAACTGGTCCTGCGGTTGTGGGCGCGCGACCAACCCGAGTAGGTCGCTCCCACCCGACGGCCGGGTGCTACAGCAACTCGATTTCCGTGAGCTTCAGGGCGGCGGACGTGACGGGGTCGTCGGGCACACCTTCGGCGTCGGGCCGGACCAGGAGGCCCGCGGTGACCCCCACCACGAGCGCGCCGACCGCCACCAGGAACCCCAGATGGAAACCACCCACCAACGCGGCACGATGGGTGTCGCCTGCCGCGGTCAGCGCACCGGTGCGAATGCTCGAGACGCTGGCCAGCACGGCGATGCCCAGCGCCGCCCCCATCTGCTGCGCCACATTGATGACACCCGAGACCAGGCCCGAGTCGCCCGAGTTCGACACGGCCATGGCGATCGTGGTGTTGGGCACCGTGAACGTTCCTCCGGAAATCCCGAGCACAGCCATGGCAGGGAAGAGATTGACCCAGAAGCTGCCATGAACCGGCAGGAACACGAGGATGAGAAGGCCGCAGGCGAAACCGCTGAGCCCTATGACATGGGTCTTCTTGCTGCCGATACGGGCCATGAGATGCGGGGACAGGGTGAGGGTGAGAAGGCTCAGGAAGATCGTGTTCGGGAGAAACGCCAAGCCGTTTCCGAGTGAGTCGAAGCCGAGCACTTCTTGCAGGTAGAGAACGAGCAGGAAAAAAGAGCCGTAGGAACCAAAACAGAACATGGTGCGTGAGATCGCGGCACAGAGGAGGTTCCTCGACCGCAGCACGCGGACCGGGACCAGCGGGTTCGACAGGCGGGATTCCAGGACCACGAATCCGGCCCCGAGCACGACGGCCCCGATCAGGGATCCCAGTGTCAGTGGGGATACCCAGCCTTCGTAGCCCGCCTCGACGAATCCGACGACGGCGAGTAGTCCGGCGGCGGTCACCATGACCGCCCCGGGGATGTCGACGCCCTGTCGAATACCGATCCCTTCATAGCGTTCGATGACGAAGAGACCCACCGTTACCGTCGCCGCACCGATCGGGAGATTGATGAAGAAGATCCAGTGCCACCCGAAGGTCGCAGTGATGATGCCGCCGATCAGCAGTCCGATCGAACCGCCCGCAGCGGACATGAACGCGTACACGCTGATGGCCCGCTTCCGCTGGACCGGTTCGTGAAAGATGTTGACGATGATGCCCAAAATCATGGCGGACTCGAGTGCGGCCCCGACGCCTTGCAGGAAGCGGAACGACACCAACCCGACGTCCGAGCGCGACAAGCCACAGAGGAGCGAGGCGAGGGTGAACACTCCCAGCCCGGCGATGAACACCTGCTTGCGCCCGAGCAGGTCCCCCAACCGCCCGGCCACCAGGAGACACGCGCCCAGCGTGACCAGATAGGCGTTGGATACCCAGCTCAGAGAGACCTGGGACATGTGGAGCTCGCGCTGGATCGACGGCAGGCTCACGTTCACCGCAGTGGTGTCGAGCAGGGCCATGAACTGCCCCAGGGTCAACACGGTGAAGACAAGCCAGAGACGTCGGGGCACCGGCGGGGGGCGTCGCGGCATCGACCCGGTCTCGACCTCAGTCATGCACGCCCGCGCCCGCACTCCCGTCCGATCCTGCGCACCTCACCGCAGGGCGGCCCGGACCCGAGGGACGATCTCGTTCACGATCCGGAGTGCCACGGCTTGGGACCGGGAGCGGGTTGCCGGTGTGAAGACCAGGTGGGTGGCACCGGCCCGTACGAACTCGGCCAGTCCGGAGACGACATCGTCGGGGGACCCGGCGACCGCGATACGGGCCAGCATGCTGTGGAAATCCTGGCGGTAGTTCCCACCCAGGAACTCGGCCGCCTCTTCTTTCGCCAACTCCGCGTCGTCATGCACGTTGACGAAGACGAAGGCAAACCATTCAAAGTCCAAAAGATCCCGACCGGCCTCGTCCGCCAGACGCCGAATGGTCTCAACGGAATCCGCGTACCGGCGGGCCGAGTAGAGATACGGCATCCACCCGTCGCCCAGCGCGACCGCCCGCTGCATGGCCCGTTCCTTGCGCCCCGCCACGACGATCGGTGGGCCATTGGGCTGCACCGGCGCCGGATGGATGCGGACCTCCTCCATGGAGTAGTACCGGCCCGTATGGGACTGCTCCTCACCACTCCATAGCCGCCGCAGAAGCGGGATTGCCTCATCGGTGCGGGCTCCGCGCTCTGAGAGAGGTATCTGACACGCCCGGAACTCCTGCGGATACTCGCCTCCCACCCCCACTCCGAGCGTCACCCGGCCACCCGTCGCCCGGTCGAGGTCGGCAACCTGCTTGGCCACGATGGCGGGCGGGTAGAGCGGGAGGAGGAGTATGGACGTCCCGACCCGGACGCGGGACGTCAGCGCAGCCAGTCGCGCCAGTTGGACCATGGCCTCGGGGCTGGGATTGGTGGACGCCACGTGGCCGCCGACCCACAGGGAATCCACGGGAAGGGCCTCGAAGGTCTGGACGAGGGAGCGCTCGGGCTGGCAGACGAAGCCGACGGAAAACTCTGTGGTCTCGGCCTTCAAGGAACTCCTCCGCCATCCTCACGTGCTACCGGCAGGGTCCCCGGCACAGTCCACGATAGTCGCCTGTCCCGGGAGCGTTGAGGTGACGGACCTCCCCACCGACCTCTCCAATTGACAGACTGACGCGCTCCGAGCAGCCTGGGCCGGGCCGCACGACGGGAGGGTGGTGGTCGGACGCCGGCGGCGCGCCTCGACCACCAGTGAATGCACACGGAAGGAACGGATAATGACGGATCCCTATGTGGAGATCGCACACCACCTACCCAACGAGGTGCGCGTCGGCGGCGCTCTCATCACGCTCGTGGAGCCGCACGCGGGTTTCGAGTCGGCCTACAACCGGTGGTACGAAGACGACCATTTCTATTCCGGCGCCATGGCTGGCCCTTGGATCTTCTCAGGCCGCCGGTTCGTGGCCACACGCGACCTGCGGTCGCAACGGCCCTCGCTCGCCTCGCCCCTTGCCGATCCGCCCGACTCGGGCTGTTACATCTCGCTCTACTGGATCACCAAGGGGCAGGAGGAAGCAGCCGAGCGCTGGGGATTCCACGCCATGGCGGACTCGTTGGCCCCCAGGGGCCGGGGATTCGTCGAGCGCACACACACGTACACGGCGTTTCACCGCTTCTTTGGAGCGTTCCTCAGGGACCAAGGCCCTCTGCGCGCCGAAACCTGCCTCGCCCACCCGTTCGCGGGGCTCTACACCGAGGTCATCGACGCCGACTCCGTGGCAGAGTTCGCAGAGCTGACCCGTTGGCTCAACGAGGGCGCGGTGGCCGAGACGCTCGCCGGCAGTGACGCCGCGGCGTGCCTGGCCTTCGTCCCGGTCCCCTTCAGCCAGGGCCTCATTCAGGGTGGCGCGGCCTCGGCCGTCGCCGATCCCCAGGAGATCGGGCGCCGGGTGTGCCTCTTGTGGTTTCTGGATCGTGATCCTCGCGAGGGCTTCGCCGAAAACCTCGAGGCGCTGCACGATCGGTTGGCCGCCAGCGGATCGGGCGAGTTACGCCTTTCCGCCGGCTTCATCCCTACCGTGCCCGGAACGGATATGTACGTGTCCGAGCTTCGGTGACAACACGTTCCCTACCCCGCCGAGGTGCGCCATGCCCATAGCCGGAATCGACCACATCGCCCTTCCCACCGCGGACGGAGAGCGATTCTTGGATTTCTACAAACGCCTGGGGTTCGCCAGTACGGACGAAGCGGAATGGCGGGCCGGCCGGTATCCGATCTTCTCCATCGCCTGCGGGAACAACAAGATCAATGTCCACCCGCAGGGCTTCATCGCCGATCTGCGAGGACCCCGCGCCGTCCCCGGCTGTGGTGACGTGTGCCTCGTGTGGGAGGGCGGGCTGGCCGCGCTGCACGAGTTGCTCGCTGCGGCCGGGGTGACGCCGATTCACGGTCCGGTCGATCGCATCGGAGGCCGCCACGAGGGGACCGCCGCCGGCGTCAGCGTCTACCTGCGTGATCCCGACGAGAACCTTGTGGAATTCATCTGCTACGACGAGAGCCCCGTCGGAAGGGTCTCTTGAAGTGCGTCGCCGGGGCACACCATGAAGTTCTCGACATTTCACGCGTTCATGCTGGCCGACGCGAAGGTCGGGGGAGCCGTAACCGAAGGGCCGGGCTTCAATACGAGCCCGGCCAAGGCGATTCAGGACGAGCTCGAGCTGATCGAATACGCCGACGAGTTGGGGTATGGCACGTGTTGGGTGCGTGAACACCACTTCACCCAATACGGCTTTCTCCCCAACACCATGTCCCTGCTGGCACACGCCGCGGCCCGTACCGAGAGAATTCGACTCGGCACCGCAGTGGTCACGCTCCCGCTGCACCATCCGATCCGGGCGGCTGAGGACACCGCCCTCATCGACGTCCTCTCCGGAGGTCGGCTCGAGCTCGGCGTGGGCCGGGGTTACCAGTCGATCGAGTTCAACGCATTTGGAATACCCCTGAGCGAGGCGAGGGCGCGCACCGACGAATCCATCGAGATCATGAAGCGGCTGTGGACGGCAGAAGGCCCGATCGACTTCGAGGGCCGCTTCTTCCAATTCCGCGGAGTACAGCTACAGCCCAAACCGCTCCAGCGACCGCACCCGCCGATTCACTACGCGTCGATCAGCCCGGCGAGCATCGTCCACTACGCGAGGATGGGCATCCCCTTCATTGTGGATCCGACCGGTACCACCGGATCCATCGCCCAGTTGGCGCAAGCCTGGCGTGAGGCCGCCAAAGAACGCGGGCACGCCCCCGATGGCGATCTCGTGGCCTGTCGCTATGTCTGGTTGGCACCGACCGATGCGCAGGCCCGGACGTACGTCGACAACGCACCCCCCGTCACCTCGCTTTCCGTCGATCCCAGTCTGACGCCGCGCCAGGTGGACGGGTCGATTGCCGAGGGTTACGAGTACTGGGAGCGCGGTTGGCACGGGCGGACGGTTGACCACTACGCCGCGGATGCCGACTGGGACGACCGGTGGATCGCAGGAGACGTCGAGCGGGTGGTGAGCGGCATCCGCGCCCTCGAGCGAATGGGCTACGCGAACCTCTGCGTCATCTTCGGCCTCGACGCCGCTCCCGCCCCCGTTCCTGAAATCAAGCGGCGCATGGCACTGTTCGCCCGGGAAGTCATGCCGGCCTTCGACCCGGGGAAGGCTCCCGCGGTCTCGCTACCGTGACGGACCTCGCCGCCGCCGACGGGGAGCGTGCGACGCGAAAAGTGATCGACCAGCTGCGGGCGGACCTCGGTGGTGAGGTGGTGGCGATTCGACGCCAGGCCCGTTGGCGCCCGGCGTGGTACGTCGACCTGCGTCGGGACGGTCAGCTCCACGAGCTCTACGTCCGCGGCGCCCGGACCGACATGCGCCCGATCTTCCCCCTTGAGCACGAACGCCGCATGCAGGAGCTTCTTGGTTCGATGGGGATCCCCGTGCCGCAGGTACACGGGTACCTCCGCGACCCGCCCGCCATCGTCATGGACCGGGTTCCGGGGAGTACCGAATTCAGCGGCTCGAGTGAGGACGAGCGCCGATCGGTGATGGAGGACTACGTCGGGATCCTGGCCCGGATGCACCATCTCGACGTCGGCCCGTTCGTCGACGCGGGCGCCGAGCTCCCCGCCCGACCGTCCGACGCCGCGCGCACGGGCATCCGGGCCTACGAGCGCGCCTACCGGGTGCAGAAGGTGCGGCCCGACCCGTTCATGGAGTTCTGCCTGGGCTGGCTGGCACGCAATCCTCCGCGTCATCGGGTCAGGCCCTCTGTCGTCGTGTGGGATTCCGGCCAGTTCCATCATCGCGCGGGACGGATCTCCGCCCTTCTCGATCTCGAGCTCGCGCACGTCGGCGATCCGATGATGGACCTGGCGGGGCTACGGATGCGGGGCACGGTGATCGACTACGGGCCTCTCGACGACCTCTACCGTCGCTACGAGGACCTCACCGGTGACGAAGTCGACCTGGCGGCCATCGCGTACCAGCACTTCGCGTTCACCATCACCACGCAGCTCGCCTACCACCGCGGCCTGGTCGAACCGACGCCGGACAGCGACCTGATGACCTACATGCAATGGTGCAGCGAGTCCAATCTCTACGCGGTCGAAGCCCTGGCGGATTTCGTGGGGATCGAGCTCGAGACGGTCGACCTCCCCGACCCCTCACCGTCACCCGCCGCCGTGGCGCACCGGCATCTGGTGGACAGCCTCCGCGCCATGGAAGCGAGCGACGAACGCAGCGCCTATCAGCTGCGCACCGCTTTCCGGCTGGCCCGGCACCTTCAGCGCGTCGACGAGATCGGTGCCGCCCTCGCAGAACGTGACCTCGACGACGTGGCCGCGGTCATCGGGCATCGCCCGCCCAGCTGGGCCGAGTCCGAACGCGAGCTGGAGCGCTTCGTGATCGGGGCCGATTCCCGGCCCGATGCCACCCTGATCCGTCTGTTCCACCGGCGTCTCGAGCGACAACGGGCCCTTCTCGGTCCCGCTGGATCGGCCATGGCCAGGCACAACCCGCTGCAACCGATCCCCGCACGGTAGGCCCCGGGGAGGTGCCACACGGGCCGACCTGGGACATCAGGCGAATTGGGGCGAACTTGGGGAGGGGTTGGCCGTCCGGAGTGGGTCGCTGGTGAAGCTGGTGACGATGTGTGCCGACGTGGACCCTGTGGTGGAGCACCACATTTCAGGTCTCTACACGACGATGCTCATGGAGTCACTGTTGGGACGGCTCTCCGCCGATGACGTCGCCAACATCCTGGCCAGAGCGGGTGAGCGGCGCAGTATCGCCGACCTCAGCCAGTCCTCCACATGGAACTCCTACGCCCAGTTCAGGCGCCTGCTCCAGGAGGCGAAGATCGAGCTGGGCCACCAGTTCGGCAAACGGGCGAACCTGGTCGAGATCGTCACCGTCGTCGTGCACACCGAGATCAGCGGGACGATCCAGGCCCTCGGGTCCCCCGGAAAAGTCCTGGCCACCAGGACGGGAACCAACGCCATGGTGCCGATCCGGCGGTACGAGACCACCGAGGTGGCGCCGAATGAATGGACCGTTCGCGAGCACTTCGTCGACGGATTCGCCCCCTATCCGGAGTACTGCGAGTTCTCAGCCGGCCAGTACGCATTGCTCCCCCTGTTCTTCGGCCTCCCGCAGGCCGATGTCATCGAAGAGGCATGCCAGTGCAGGGGGGACGACACCTGCTTGTTCCGGATCCGCTGGGACGAGGTCGATCCCGCCCAATCGAGGGTCGAGTACCTCGAGATGCGCACCCAGGTTCTCGAGGCCCGGCTCGAGCAGTTGCAGGGCATGGTCACCGACCTCGCCTCCAACGAGCGTTACGAGGATGTCCTCCAGGGGATCGTCGCGTCCTCCATGCGGTCCGTCGGCGCCACCGGCGCGCTCCTCGCGCTCGAGCCACGGGAGGGGAGCCCCCGAAAGATCTATTCCGAGGGGCTGACTGAAGCCGAGGCCGAGGTCATGGCCGCCGACCTCCTGGCCGGTTCGGTTCCCGGGAAGGCGACCGCCGTCGAGGTCGTCTCGGCCCGTCGCCGTTACGGGGTCCTCGCCATCGGCGAACAGGGGGGCCTGTTCAACTCGCAGTCACAGAACGCCCTCATGACGTACGGCCGGTTGGCGGCCGCCACCCTCGATGCCGCGGATGCGATGGACCAGGCGCGACACCAGGCCAAGACGGCGCAGACGCTTCTCGAACTGTCCACGTCGTTGTCCGAGCTCGTCAGCCCCTCCGAGATGGCCGCCAAGGTGGCTCGCGCCGTGCACGTCGTGATCGAATGCGACTGCGCCGCCGTCTTCCTCGACGACGGGGACTGGCAGGCGACCGGCGACATCAGATTCCGCCTGGCGGCGTGCCACGGCTTCTCCGACGAGATGACCGCGGAGATCAGCGCGCAGCCCTACCACGGGGTGCCGACCGACCAGGTGCAGGAAATGGGTCTCACCCGTTCGTCGTGGCCCGCCACCGGCGTCGTGCGGACCATCTCGGCCCCGATATTCGTGTCCGGCAAGATCATCGGTGCGGTCATGGCCGGCGTGACGGCCGATCCCGATCGGCTGGCCATCACGCCGCGGATCGCCGATCGCCTCAAGGGCCTGGCCGCCCAAGCCTCCATAGCGATCACGAACGCTCGCCTGGTGGAGCAGATCCGCTTCCAGGCCGTGCACGACACGCTGACCGGCCTGCCCAACCGGGCCCTGATCCTCGACCGCACCGAACAGATGCTCGCCCGGGCCCGGCGCAGCTATATCCCGGTCGCTGCGCTGTTCATCGACCTCGACGGCTTCAAGGAGGTCAACGACACGCTCGGCCACGCGATCGGCGATCGACTCCTTCAGGCGGTAGCCGCCCGGTTGGCCGGCATCATGCGCGAGAGCGACAGCGTGGGGCGCCTCGGGGGTGACGAATTCGTCGTCCTGGTCGACGGCTCGACCATGGACGCGGGTCCCGAATTGGTGGCTGAGCGCGTGTTGTCGGTCCTGCGCCAGCCGTTCGAGTTGGAGGACACCCCTTGTGGCCCACTCAGCTTGACGGCCAGCATCGGGATCGCAGCCGGGGCGCGATCGTCGGCCACCGAGCTGCTCCGCGATGCCGATATCGCGCTCTACGGGGCCAAGGCCGCCGGCAAGGACTGCTTCGTGATGTTCCGGCCGGAGATGCACACGGTGGTGCAGGATCGCCTCCTCCTGGAAATGGACCTGCGCGAAGCCCTGGCGGCCCAGCAGTACTTCTTGGTGTACCAGCCGATCTTCAATCTGGCCAGCGGGGCGCCGACCGGAGTCGAGGCCCTGCTGCGCTGGCGTCATCCCACCAAGGGCGTCGTCCAGCCCGACGACTTCATCCCGATTCTCGAACTTTCCGGCCTGATCGCCGCTGTCGGGCGATGGGTGCTCGCCGAGGCCTGCCGGCAGGGGGCACGCTGGCACGGGCTCGGGTACCAGCTCGACATCTCCGTGAACATCTCGGCCCGACAACTCGAGAACGACGACTTGATCCGTGACGTCACGAGCGCGCTCAGGGTCTCAGGACTCGACCCCCGCTCGCTGATCGTCGAGCTCACCGAGACGGCCATCATGCGGAACACGCCCGACGTGGTGCGGCGACTGCTGGCGCTGAAGGCGATGGGGGTCCGGGTGGCCATCGACGACTTCGGCACGGGCTACTCCTCGCTGGCCTACCTCCAGCAGTTCCCCGTCGACTCCATCAAGATCGACCGCTCCTTCATTTCGTCCATGGCCGACTCACCCGAGGCCGGGGTGCTGATCCGCAGCCTGGTGCAACTGGGCAAGACCCTCGGTCTCGAAACCCTGGCCGAGGGGATCGAAGCGACCGGGCAGTACGCCCAGCTGGCGCGCGAACACTGCGACAGCGGCCAGGGCTACCTCTTCGGACGGCCGCTGGAGACCGGCGCCGTGGAGCACTTCCTGGCCGCTCGGTCCGCGGCCGAGCACGCCGTCCCGATGGACGGCCCCGGCCCCGAGGCCGCCGTCGTCCCTGAGCGATGACCCCCGGTGTCCTCGATCTTCGAGTCCGGGACGACGTGACCTAGCAACTACTATGTGTCGGGTGCAACAGACCTCTGCGGCATGCGAACCGGTCTTCGAGGACCGATGGGTCGACTGAGATCCCCCGTCGAGGTCGACGTGTCCGACGTGGTGCCCATGCCGGGCCACCACGTCGTGCGGGGCGTGGTCCTGGCTCCCTCCGATCCCAGCCCAGCGGGGTCCCAGCCCCTCGTGTGGTGCTGCCTGCCCGGGGGGAATTGCACCGGCGACTACTTCGATCTCCACGTCGACGGGGACGACACCTCGTACAGCATGGCCGCGCACCTCGCCGATGCCGGTTGTGTCGTGCTCGCCCTCGACCACCTGGGCACGGGAGCGAGCAGCACG
>JBEKWB010000032.1:0-37706 GCA_049513455.1 Acidimicrobiales bacterium | reverse complement strand
CGCAGGGGCAGGAGAAGGGACCGGCGGTGCCCACTCCGGAGGGGGTCGCCACTCCGAAGAGGGTCGCCAATCCGGTGGCGCCGAATCCCCTCCGTCGGCATTCGACATTGACGCCACCCTAGGACCGAGGTTGGCCGCGGACGCCGATGGGTGCACTCCCCATGATCAGGGGCGACGACCCGCCGGCATGATGTCGCCCTGTCCCCATTGGCCCAAAGAGTTCAGCTGGACGCCGCCGCCGGTCGACTCGACGATCTGGTCCCCGCCCACATAAAGGGCGGTGTGGTACACGGTCGTCCAGTCGGTCGGACTGGCGCCCCAGAAGACGAGATCCCCGGCGGAGAGTTGGGCCGGAGTGACCGCCTCGCCCGCGGTGTGGTACTGGTCGTCGGCCACCCGGGCGAACGTCACCCCCGCGCCCTGTCGCCACGAGGCCAGGGCCAGCCCCGAGCAGTCGTAGCCCACCGGCCCGTTCCCGCCCCAGATGTAGGGCTTTCCCAACTGTGAGAACGCGAACAGCACAGCCCGGTCGCCAGGGGTCACGGGCCGGAACATCAGGCCGGCTGACGGCGGCGCGCCCTGGGCGCTTCCGAAGGGATACATCGTGCCGTTCTGGTCCTCGATCCAGTAGCCCTGGCCCGACGCCGTGGGCACGATCTTCTCCGCCGGGTCGGTGGGGGCGTCGGCGGCCGTCGAGCCGTAGAAGGCGGCGTCGCCGAAGGTGAAGATGCCGCCGTCGCTGGCCATCAGCCAGTAACCGCGGCCGTCGGGCGTGGGCGCCATGGCCGCAATGGGCTCGTTGAGGACGAGACCGCCGGTCGAACCGTAGAAGGCGGCGTCGCCGAAGCTGAAGATGCCGCCGTCGCTGGCCACCAACCAGTAGCCGCGGCCGTCGGGGGTAGGGGCCATGGCGACGATGGGTTTGTTCAAGGCCAGCGCGCCCGTCGATCCGTAGAAACCGGCGTCGCCGAAGCTGAAGATGCCGCCGTCGGAGGCGACGAGCCAGTAGCCGCGGCCGTCGGGGGTAGGGGCCATGGCGACGATGGGTTTGTTCAAGGCCAGCGCGCCGGTCGAGCCGTAGAAGGCGGCATCGCCGAAGGTGAACACACCGCCGTCGCTGGCCACCAGCCAGTAGCCCTGGCCGTCGTTCGTCGGCGTGATGGCGACGATGGGATGGGCGAGGGGCAGTCCCCCGGCAGATCCGTACGCACCGGCCTGGCCGAAGTTCCACACGTCGCCCTGCGCACTGGCCAGCCAGAAGCTGGTCGAGAGGAGACCGGTCGAGGTGGTGCCCGAACCGGTCGGGGCGCCCGCGGCAGCCGTCGGTGCCGGTGGGCTCGCCGCGGCCACCGAAGCCGAGCCGAGGCACCCGACGCCGAAGACCAGAACGGCGCCCAGCACGAGGCCACGAAGGAATTTCTGCACTGCTGCCCCTGTCCCCTCAGCCGCAGCCGCCAGGAGGCGGGACCACGGATCGCCAAAAAGCACGCGGGTTGCGGTTTCCGCTCCCTGTCGGGACGCAGGTCATGGCACCCGGTGCGCCGGCAACCTACCAATCGACTCTCGTATTCAGGGTGCAATCAGGTTGCGGCTGATCTTTCCGCGTTGTCAGCTGGGCTGTGCTTTTCTCCGCGCGTCAGATGGGCAGTGCGTCGAGGGCCGCCTGGTCGAGGACGAGCTCGCCGGCGGCCAGGTTCTCGTCCAAGTGCTCCAGTGAGGACGTCCCCGGGATCAAAAGGACGTTGGGCGCCAGATGCAGCAACCAGGCCAACGCCACCTGGGCCGGAGTCGCCGCGAGACGGGCGGCCGTCTCTTTGACCGCCGGCGCGCCGAGGACCGGGTTCTCCGGGTGGAACGCGGATCCCAACGGGAAGAACGGCACGTACGGAACCCCGTCGGCCTGGCAGGCGTCGAACACGGCCTGGTCGGAGCGGTCGGCCAGGTTGTAGGCGTTCTGGACGCAGGCCACCTCCGTCCGCGCCCGCGCCTCGTTGTACTGCTCGAGGCTGGCGTTGCTGAGCCCGATGCCGGCGATGAGACCCTCGTCGCGCAGCGCGATCATCTCCTCGAGCTGGTCGGCGAAGGGCACATCGGATTCGGGATGGCGGCGTAGGTTGACCACCGGGATCTGGTCCAGTTCGAGGGACCTCAAGTTGGCTCGGACGCCGGCGCGCAGGTCCTCGGGGCGTTGCGCACCGATCCATTCACCCTTGTCGTTGCGGGCCGCGCCGACCTTGGAGACCAGCACGAGGTCATCGGGGTAGGGATGGAGCGCCTCGTGCAGGAGCTCGTTGGCCACGTCGGGCCCGTAGAACTGCGCGGTGTCGATGTGATTGACGCCGGCCTCCACGGCTCGGCGGACGACGGCGAGGGCGACCGCGCGGTCCTTCGGTGGGCCGAAGACCCCGGGCCCGGGCAGTTGCATGGCGCCGAACCCCATGTGACGGACGGGGCGCTGGGCGAGAAGGACGGTGTCGCTTGGCATGCCGTCCATACTGTCGTAGCTCAGGGTTCCAGTTTGAATCCGGCCGAGCTCAAGAGGCGCTCGCTCTCACTCCACAGGCGTTGCGCCTGCGCGTTGCTCCGGGCCTGCCGGCTCATATGGCCCGGCTTGCGGCGCACCCAGTAGCGCCCTGTCACCCCCTCGACCTCCGGGGACGTGGCGAGATACACCGACGTCCTGGCGCCGGCGGACGGGCTTATCTCGAAGGGGCGGATGATCCTGTTGCCGAGCCCCATCAGTCCGCCCATGTCACCGTCCATGCCGAAGCCGCTGCGCACCGGGCCGGGATGGACTGCGTTGACGGTCACGCCCGTGCCGGCGACACGGGCGGCCAACTCACGCGTGAACAGGATGTTGGCCAGCTTGGAACGGCCGTAGGCATCCATGGTGGCGTAGCGCTTCTCGCTCTGCAGATCGTCGAAGCGCATGCCTCGCCAGGCTGCATGGTGGCCGACCGAGGTGAGGTTGATGATCCGCGACGGTGCACTCTCGGTGATGCGGGCAAGGAGCAGCCCGGTCAAGAGGAAGTGCCCGAGGTGATTGACCCCGAACGTCTGCTCGAAGCCCTGCGCGGTCTCCTGGCGTTCCGTCCATATCCCGCCTGCGTTGTTGATCAGCACGTCGAGGCGGTCCCATCGGGCCAGTATCTCTGCGGCCGCCGTGCGCACCGATGCCAGGTCGGCGAGATCGAGCGCCACCACATGCACGTCGTCGTTGCCCGTCCGCCGGGTGACTTCTCGGGCCGCGGCGTCCGCCTTCTTTTGATTGCGACAGGCCAGCACGGTGGTCGCCCCCTCTGCCGCCACCCCCACGGCCGTCTCCTTCCCGATGCCGTCGTTGCTGCCGGTGATGACCACGACCTTGCCTTGCATGCCCATGACAGATCTGCTTTCGGAGAGGGCGGACGTGGCGGCGCCGCCGAGGGGCCAGACGTCACGTGGAGATGTCCGCAGGTTAGGCCCCGTTTTCCGTCAGACGGCCAGTCCGGGATGCGCCGGCCTGTCACAGGCCTGCGCCAGAATGGCCCCGTGAGCCCCTCCGACGCCTTCGAACCCACGCTCTTCGACAACGACGACCCCCTTTCATCGCTCGTCCCCGGTCCTGCTGAGGCGCCGGACCGCCACGACCCTCCACCCGAACTGACGCGAGCCCCGACCCCGCCGGCCACTCCGGCCGGCTGGCCCGAGGTGGAGATCCGGGTCAGCGCCCGTCGCCGCAAGACGTCAGAGGCCCGCTGGGTGGGTGGTCGCATCGTGGTGTCGTTACCCGCCCATCTCTCCGGCGAGGCCCGGGAGAAGACGATTGCCTGGCTCGTCGACCGCCTGGTGGCGAAGCACCCGCTCCGGACCGCCATCGGGGACAGTGATCTCACGGCGCGGGCCGAAGCCCTGAGCGACCGTTACCGGATCGGTGCCCGCCCCACCTCGGTGCGCTGGGTCACCAACCAGATGGCGCGCTGGGGTTCGTGCTCCTATCACTCGGGGGAGATCCGGATCTCCCACCGCCTGCGATCGGTGCCCGAGTGGGTACTCGACGCCGTGCTCGTCCATGAGCTGGCACACCTGGTCCACCCGAACCACTCCCCCGCGTTCCACCAACTGGCGGACAGGTACCGCCGCCATCACGAGGCCGGCCTCTTCCTGGCCGGCTACGGCTTGGGCCTGGCGGAGCCGAAGGCGTAAGGGTCAGACGGGTTCGTCGGCGAGCGCACGCCCGAGGCGGCGCAGGCTCTCGTTGGCCCCGCCGAGCGTCAACTCGATCTGCCGGGTCAAGAGGAAGAAACGGTGGAGCGGGTAATCGCGGTCCACACCGACCCCGCCGTGCAGGTGCGCCGCCGCGTGCACGACGCGTTGGCCCCCCTCGGCTGCCCAGAACTTGGCCACGGCCACCTCCGAGGATGCGGGCAACCCGGCCGACAGCCGTGAGGCCGCCTGCCACGCCGTGAGGCGGATGGCCTCGGTGTCGACATAGGCATCAGCTGCCCGCTGCCCGACCGCCTGGAAGGTGGCAATGGGCCGGTCGAACTGCACCCGCGTCTTGGTGTACTCGCCCGTGAGCGCCAGGGCGGTCGCGCAGGCGCCGGCCTCCAACACGCACAACGCGGCGCTGGCGAGCTCGGAGATGGCGGTGATGATGGCCGCGCCATCGGCCCCGTCGCCCCCCAGCTGGCGGTCGGCCGCCACCTTGACCCCGGCCAGCTCGAGGATCGCCTCCGGACGGCCGGTGGTGGTCGTCTGCCGGATCAACTCGAGCCCCTCGGCACCGGCGTCGACGATGAACACGCCGCTGCCGGCGGCCGATCCGTCAGACGCGACACGGCTGGCCGGAACGAGGATGGCGTCCGCCACGAACGCCGCGGGCACGCAGGCCTTGGTGCCCTCGAGCACCCACGTGCCGTCGGCCTGCGCGTGCGCCGTGGTGGTGGGGCTCGTTCCTCCGGGGAGGATGACCTCTCCCACCAACTCCGCCATCGCCGCGGTGAGAATGGTGTCGCCGCTGCTCACCCCGGGCAACCAGGCCTGCCGCTGTTCGGCCGTGCCGAACTGGGCTATGGGCGCGGCGCCGTACACCGTCGTCTCGATCAGCGGGACGTAGGCCGCGGTGCGACCGGCGGCCTCGATGACCAGGCAGGCGGCCACGAAGTCGAGACCGGCGCCGCCGTACTCCTCGTCGAGGGCGATACCGAGAAGGCCGGCATCGGCCAGCTCGCGCCAGAGCGCGCGGTCGATGGGTCCTTCGGCCGCGGCCGCCTGCTCGATCTCCTTGAGGCGCTCATGGGTGACGCGCTCGGTGAAGATCCGGCCGGCCAGTTCGCGGACGGCTTCCTGCTCTTCGCTGTAGGTGAAATCCATTTGTCGTTTGCTCTTTCTGTGGGCTTAGCGGGACCGGGGCATACCCAGGCCGAATATCGCGATGAGGTCGCGCTGGATCTCGTTGGTGCCCCCGCCGAAGGTAAGAATGATGATGGAGCGGGCCTGCATCTCGAGCCGGCCGGCGATGACCGCCGCGGGCGAGCCGCGCGTGAGGTAACCGGCCTGGCCGACAATCTCCATCAGGGCGCGGATGGCCCGCAGGTTGAACTCCGTGCCGAATACCTTGATCGACGACGCGTCGGCCACGTCGAGCTGGCCCTGCGTGGCCTGCCACGCCACCTTCCAGTTGATGAGCCGCAGGAACTCCAATTCGGCATAGACCCGGGCCAGATGCTCCTGCACCCACTCCTGGTCGATGACGCGGCGACCGTCCGGCAGCTTGGTCGCCTGGGCCCAGGCCCTGACGTCCTGTAGCGACCGCTCCACCATCCCCGGTGCGCACAGCGTCACCCGCTCGTGGTTCAGCTGGTTGGTGATGATCTTCCAGCCCTCGTTCTCGCCGCCGACGAGGCTGGTGGCCGGGACCCGGACGTCCTCGAAGAAGGTGTAGTTGATGTTGTGATCGCCCTGCAGCTTCATCGGCACCACGCGGATACCGGGCGTGTCCATGGGGACGAGGAACATGGAGATGCCCTTGTGCTTCGCGACGTTCGGATCCGTGCGCGTGGCCAACCAGATGTAGTCGGCGTCGCCGGCCAGGCTGGTGAACACCTTGGACCCGTTGATCACGTACTCCTCGCCGTCGCGTTCGGCCCGGGTGACCAAAGAAGCCAGATCGGTTCCCGCGTTGGGCTCCGTGTAGCCGATGCAGAAATGGATCTCCCCGGCCAGGATTTTCGGCAGGAAGAACTCCTTTTGCTCCTGGGTCCCGAACTGCATGATGGTCGGGCCGACGGTGTTGATGGTCAGCATGGGCACCGGGGCCCCGCTGCGCATGGACTCGTCAAAGAAGATGAACTGCTCGATGGCCGAGCGCCCCTGCCCTCCCCACTCCTTGGGCCAGCCGATGCCGAGCCAGCCGTCGGCCCCCATCTGCCTGACCACCTTGCGGACCACGGGGCCGATGCCGCCCGCGTGTACCAGCTCAGCCTCGACCTCAGGGGTGAGGAGGTTCTCGTAATAGGCCCGCAGCTCACTCTTCAGCGCCTGCTGCTCCTCGGTGTAGCCGATCTCCATGGTGTCCCTCCCGGGGCCGCCTCGTGACGTCACCCCACTTCGGCTCCGCACGCTGCACGCTCGGGGACCTCTGCCCCATGACCCTACAGATGCTCGGTAGAACACGTTACAGTCCGGGTCCCGGAACGGCCAATGGGTTTGGCCGATCCCCTGAGCGCTACCAGCCGGTAACCTGCTGTCGGCCTCGGGCGGACCCGGGGAGGACCGAACCGAGGAGCTCGTCATCATGCCCGAAGCAGTCATCGTCGCCACCGGACGCACCCCGATCGGCCGGGCCGTCAAAGGCTCACTGGTCGAGTGTCGCCCCGACGACCTCGCCGCCCTGGTCATCCGGACCGTACTGGAGAAAGTGCCCCAACTGAATCCCGGCGAGGTGGAGGACGTGCTCCTCGGTTGTGCGCAGCCGGCCGGCGAAGCCGGCTACAACATGGCCCGGGTCGCGGCGATCCTGGCCGGGCTGGAGAACGTGCCCGGCGCCACGGTGAACCGCTACTGCTCGTCCTCGCTGCAGACCATCCGCATGGCCGCCCACGCCATCCGGGCCGGCGAGGGGGACGTCTTCGTCGCCGCCGGAGTGGAGACGGTGAGCCGCTTCGCGTACGGTGCCTCGGACACCGGCCCGCACAACCCACTCTTCGCCGAGTCCGAGGCCCGGACCGAAGAGCGAGCCCCGGCCGTCACCGAGCCCTGGACGCCGCTCACGGGAAGCCTGCCCGACATCTACATCGCCATGGGGCAGACGGCAGAGAACGTGGCGGAGTACGAGAAGGTCAGCCGGGAAGAGATGGACGAGTTCGCCCTCCTGTCGCAGACTCGGGCAGCGGCGTCGCAGGAGAACGGCTTCTTCGAGCGTGAGATCATCCCGGTGACGTTGGCCGACGGCACCGTCATCAGCAAGGACGACTGCCCCCGGCCCAGCACCACGCTCGAAGGGCTGTCCAACCTCAAGCCGGTCTTCCGCGAGGGCGGCACGGTCACGGCCGGAAACGCCTGCCCGCTCAATGACGGTGCGGCCGCGGTCATCGTCATGAGCGACACCAAGGCCAAGGCGTTGGGGATCACCCCGCTGGCGCGGATTGTGGCCAGCGGCGTCACCGGGCTGAACCCCGAGATCATGGGACTGGGCCCGGTGGAAGCCTGCCGCCAGGCGTTGGGGCGGGCCAACATGACCATTGACGACATCGACCTGGTAGAGATCAACGAGGCCTTTGCCGCCCAGGTGATCCCGTCCGCCGCCCACCTGGGCATCAGCTGGGACAAGCTCAACGTCAAGGGCGGTGCGATCGCCCTCGGGCACCCCTTCGGCCAGACGGGCGCCCGGATCATGACCACTCTGCTCAACGCACTCGAGGACACCGGGAAGACCTTCGGGCTCGAGTCGATGTGCGTGGGTGGGGGTCAGGGCATGGCGATGATCGTCGAGCGGCTCAGTTGAGCTGAACCGGGGCGTCAGATCCCGAGCGGTCAGATCCCGAGTGGTCGCTCCCCGGCCACGTCGTAGATGGTGATGGTGGCCGACGTGGGCGCCACGGCCCGGCCAGTGGGCGGTGGCTGGTTCCCCATGGCGGCCAGGTGGGCGTCGAGGCTCGCCTGGTCGGCCCACCGTTCGAACAGCACGACGCGGCCGGGATCGATCGGGTCGGCACTCATGGTGTACTCGAGGTTCCCCGGTTCGCTCCTCGAGGCGCGCATGGAGTCCAGGCGGCCCGCCAGGAACTCCTCCCGGTCTTCGGGCTTGATCTCGAATGACCCTGCGACAATGACCATGTTCTCCTCCTCCGCTGCGTCCGGCCGACGTTAGCGGCCCCCATGCGCCGCCGCGCCGTGTCCGGGGCTCAAACCGGCATCGAGCGCTCGACTGCATGTTCGACGGAACGGAAGAACCATTCGCAGATGGCGAACACGGGGAGGTCGTCGATCGTCAATCGGTAGGCGCGGGACCACACGATGGCGGACGCCCCGGCCGCCGTGCCGTCCAGTTCCCGCGGCGTGCCGGATCCGGACGCAGGGGTGTCCTCCCTCACGTGCGTCAACCCGTGGGCGGCCAGGACACGGCCGATGGGGTCGCTCGTCTGTTCGAGCTGGAGCCGTGCCGCCTCGGGAAGCCGGGCCGGCACGAACGCCGACTCGGCATAGACGTACGGCACCATGGTCACGCCGCCCTTGAGCACCGCGATCCGGTGCGTCACGGTCTGGCCGGCCCCGACACGCAGCGTGTTGCGGGCTTCGGCCGGCATCGAATACTGACGGACCACGTCGGCCACCAGCGGCTCGCCCGTGAGCTCCTCGAGGAGGTGCGTGACGGTGTCCGGGTTGTCGCGCAGCAGGCGCGGAAGGGGCGAAGGCCCGGGTGCCGTCACCGGCGAAGCGCGGACTCCACGTTGCTGAGCGCGGGCACCGGGCCCGGGTCGGTCCCTTCGCGCCCGGCCATGTGCAATGAGACGAGATCGCCGAACAGCGCGAGGTCGAAGAAGCGACCGAGGTCGTCAGCACCCTCGGCCCAGACCGGGATCACCTGCGCCATGACCTCGTCGGTGGCGTCGACCACGAGGGCGAAGCGACGCGCCACCTGGGGGTGCTCGCCGGCATGGCGCAACGTGACCAGGGAGAGCACCTGACGGGTCACGTCCCCGTGCTGGCCCCAGCCGGCGACCTCGTTGTGCGACAGCTCCGGCTGGACGGCGAAGAAGGCCGGCGTCTTGGCGTTCTCGTTGATCTGGGTCTTCCAGCGACGGGCGGCCACCGCGGTCAACCCCTCCGAGCCGTAGACGAGGGGGATGGTCCGGCCGATGAGGCGGGCCACCTCCTCGGCCGGGCCGCCGGGCGCGACCAGGGCATCCCGACGTCGGCTCAAGGACGTGCCCACACCCTCGAGTTCGGCGGCGGCATCGGGCAGGATCCCCACCCGGGAGAGGGTCGACAACACGGGCACCGTCAGGGCGCCGAGCGCCGTCCGGGGCGCCGGGCCGGCGGGAACCCCGAAGAGCGGGAGGTCCGACGCCGCCGCCATCTCCGCCAACGCGCCGGCGCCGGATACGACGACCAGGTGGGCGCCCCGGGCCCGGGCGGCGGAGGCGGCGGCGATGGTCTCCTCGGTGCCGCCCGACGCCGAGATGGCGAACGCGAGCGTGTGCGGTCCGACGAACGCCGGCGACTCGTACCCGTTGCCCACGCAGATGGGCACCGAGGAACGGCCGGCCCCGTAAGCCGCCACCGCCTCGGCGGCGGTGGCGCCGTTACCCATGCCGAAGACCACGACGGATCGGATGTCACCGGGCCGCGGCAGCACGGTGTCCTGCAGCACGGCCTCGGCTGTCGCGGCGGCGGCGCGCAACTGCTCGGGCAGGCCCACGGTGGCCTCCCATACGCCCAGCGTGTCGAGATACTGCGGGTGGGTCACCCCGGAGCGGGCCCGGTGGCGCGCACGCCCTCCTTCTCGGCCTTCGCGCTCAGACGCGCGTGCTCGGCGTCACTCACGTCCGCACCTTCTTCGACCAAAAGGACAGGCACACCGTCGACCACCTGGTAGCTCTTGTGCAGGCGCGGGTTGTACAGGATCTCCTCGTCGGCGAACCACAACAACGGCTCTTTGTCGATCGGGCAGGCCAGTACCTCGAGCAGTAGCGGATCAAGCGTCATGGTCGTTCCTCACCTCTGGTTCTCTACTCGGCGGTGCCGTACGTCGCGATGAGCTCCTGCACCTCGGCCACGTGCGCCGCACACAGCGGGGGCGTCCTCGCCTCGACATTGAGACGGAGGAGCGGCTCGGTGTTCGAGGGTCGCAGGTTGTACCACCACTCGCCGTGGTCGACCGTCAGGCCGTCGAGCCGGTCGATGGACGCATTCTGCGCACTCTCGTGCGCCGCGATGGCCTCGACGGTAGCCGCGGGGTTCGTCACCTCGGTGTTGATCTCGCCCGAGTCGCTGTAGCGCTGGAAGGGCTTCAGGAGCTCGGAGAGCGGCTGGTCGCTCAGGCTGAGGAGCTCGAGGACCAACAAGGCGGTGATGATGCCCGAGTCGGCCCGGAAATTGTCGCGGTAGTAGTAGTGGCCGGAGTGCTCGCCCCCGAAGACGGCATTGGTCTCGGCCATCACCTGCTTGATGAAGGAGTGCCCGACCTGGGTGCGGATCGACTTGCCGCCGAGCTCGGCGACGACCTCGGGCACGACGTGCGAGCAGATCAGGTTGTAAAGGATCGTCTCCCCTGGGTACTTCTTCAGCATGGACGCCGCCACCAGGGCGGTGGTGAGGGAGCCAGAAACCGGTTCGGCGCGCTCGTCGACCAAAAAGACACGGTCGGCGTCGCCGTCGAAGGCCAACCCGATGTCGGCGGCCTCGGCCAGCACCGCCGCCTTCAGGTCTCTCAGGTTCTCCGGCTGTATCGGGTCGGCGGGGTGGTTGGGAAAGTTGCCGTCGAGCTCGGGGAAGAGGATCTCCACGGAGAACGGGAGGCTGGAGAAGATGATGGGCACCACCAATCCCCCCATGCCGTTGGCGGTGTCGGCGACGACCTTGAGCGGCCGCAGGGAGGCTCGGTCGACGAAGGAGATCACGTGCTCCGCCCATTCGTCCAGCAGGTTGAGCTCGCGCAGCGGGGCCTTGGCCGGGCCCGGTGGCTCGTCGAGCAGGGTCTCGGCGATCGCCTGTATCTCGGCCAGCCCGGTGTCGCGGCCTATGGGGCGAGCTCCCGAGAGGCACAGCTTCATGCCGTTGTACCGCGCCGGGTTGTGCGAGGCGGTGAACATGACGCCGGGGGCATCCAGACGGCCCGCGGCGAAGTAGAGGAAGTCGGTGGACGCCATCCCGAGGTCCGTGACCGCGACGCCTTCGGCGCGCACGCCGTCGGAGAAGGCCGTCGACAGCGCGACGCCCGATTCGCGCATGTCGCGTGCCATCACGATCTCGGGCGCCCCGGCGAAACGGGCCATGGCCCGGCCGATGGCCCGGCACATCGTCGCGTCCAGCTGGTCGGGCACCGTGCCACGCACGTCGTAAGCCTTGAAGACTTGGTCCATTCGGGTCATGACACTGCAACCTTACGGGGTCGGCGTCGCGCCGGTTTTCCGGAAGGCCCTGCGGTGCCGCCCCGATTTCAAAATCTGGGGCCCGGCCAGGACGAGGAGGAGGCCGATCAGCCCGACGACGCTCAGGGCCTCACCCACCCGATCCGCCGGACTGGCCCCGTAGTGCAGGACCACATTGTGGGCGGTCGGCACCACGACCATGAGGTTGGGCGTCACCCGGTAGGGGCCGGTGGCCCCGGTGGCCTGCCAGTTGGGAAAGTACGACACCTTGACCAGGACGGGCGTCCCGGTCTTCGACACGTGGAAGCTCACCGTGTTATCCGTCTCGCGGACCTCGGTGACGTGCGTCGTGGCCACGTGACGCTGGGGCGGCGAGGGATCACCGATGGCCACCCGGGGCCACGAGGCGGGACCGCTCTGGGCCAGGAAGACGTTCCAGCGGGAGGGATCGTCGTACCAGCTTTCCGAAGGGGGCAGCCACGACGACTGTGACGCCCCCACGCCCACCTCCACCGCAGGTTCGTTGGCCAGCCCCGTCACCAGCGGCGAGTCCAGGACCTCGTAGATCTTCCACGTCGTCGTCGTCGAGACCCCGGCCTGGCTCGAGGTCCAGGGCCCGGTCTCGGCCACCAGTCTGAGGGAGGGGTCGGCGGACGCTGCGGCCTCGACCTGGGGGCTGGACGCCATGAAGTAGCGGACGCCCAGCAGTTGGAGGTGTTGTATGCCTGCGGGCACGTTCAACGCCGTGTAGTCCAGACCGACCATCGCCTCGGAAGGGGTGACCGAGAGCTCGGCCTGATTGAGGAAGTGGTACGGCGTCGTGGCGGAGGACTCGAAGAGCAGCCCTTCCATCGAGCCGATGCACCCTCCGGACCAGTACGGCAGCAGCATGAGGGCCTGGGTGGTCCCGAACCGGTTGAGACTGGGATCGTACTGCCACATCGACTGGCCGCAGCCATAGACGGCGCCGACCCGTTCCATGGTCTCGATCAGCGCCCGGTACTCGGTGTACGCCGCCTGCGCCTGGTAACCGCTGTAATTGAACGACGACCAGTTCGTGACCTGATTGGGCCCGGGGGTGATCCCGATCGACTTCAGCGCCGAAGCCGGCAGGACGAACGGGGTCGCCACCACCCCGAGCGCCACGATGAGGGCCACGAGCGGACCGGCCACGGCCGCCACCGGCCAGGCACCGCGCACACCGGACGGTTCGGAGTAGAGCGCGACCTCCTCCCCGGTGAGCGAGGCCGGCTCGGCGACCTCGCCGCGCCCCCTCTGACGACGCCGCCGCAAGAACCGGTTGCCGAGCCTGAAGAGGAGGTTGACGAGCCGGACGATGCCGACCGCCAGCCACGGCCACAGGTCGACGGCGCCGGTTACCGCCGTCGCAATGCCCCACCCGGCCAAGAGGTACATGGGGAGGAACCACAGCGGGAGGAACCGGACGTTGTAGAGGCTGCCCTGGGGATCGAAGATCACGGCGAAGGCGAACACCCCGGCGAGGAGCGCCATGAGGATGCCGAAACGGCTCCGCAGTGCGAAGGCGGCGATGGCGCTGAGCCCGCCGAGGATGAGGACCCACCAGTCCGCCTGGGGCAGCAGGATGGCGACGAAGGTGTGGACGTTCACGTAGCCCATGGAGGTGGAGTAGGCCTGCTCGGTGCCGAACGGCACCCACCAGAACGCGACCAGCAGCCCGCCGATCGCGATGGTCGAGGCGCCCCACCACAGAGCCTGGGGCCGGGTCAGCACCTGCGGGACGACCTCGTCCGTGGGATGGAGATGCCAGGCATCCCTCGGCCGCACCCGGGCGGGCAGCATCTCCATGAGCACGAGGATCACGGCACCCACCAGGGCGAAGAGGGAGGGAACGATGTGGGCCAGGATGCAGGCGGCGAGCACGACGGCGGCCCAGCCCCGGTGCTTGCCCGTGCGCAGCCCGCGGGCCATCAGACCGAGGAACACCAGGGCCAGCGCGATGCTCAGCGAATACGCGTATTCACCGGCCAAGGTGGAGAAGAGGTTCCCCCCGTAGATGGTGAACGTGTAGTCGAAGAGGTAGCACAGGGTGACGGCGGCCACGGCTCCGGGGAAGGCCCGGCGCATGCCGAAGAGCCGCCCCATGGCCCAGGCGGCCACCGGGAGCAGCACGGACCCGAGAACGGTGACCCATTTGAACGCCAGGGCGTAGGGGACGGCGTAGCTGGCCAGGGCGGCCAGCAGGTCAGGCAGGACGAAGTAGTAGGTGTAGAGGGGGAAGCCGTCGTACCACCCCGGGTCCCAACCGGTCAGCTGGCCGTGGGACAGGAGGCCGGAGCGCAAGAAGGCCGGCATGGCGTAGTGGCCCCCGTTGTCACCTCCGGTGGGCGTCGAGGTGGAGAGGAGCAGGCTCGGGTGGAGCTGCCAGAGCACGACCGCGATCACCGAGACGACGCACACCAAGGTGGCCACCGCGGGGACCCACCGCGAGGCGGGGAGCGGCTGCGACCGTCGGTGGCTCGTTGGGCGGTTGGCGGGTGGAGCCGGGCTCACCTCTTCGGTACCCGCTCTCCCGATCGTGCTGGTCAGTGGACACCGCCCCGCTGGCCCAGAATCGCCAGAATGGCGACGAGGTTGAAGGAGGCGTGCGACACCATGTTCATGCCCAGGCGCCCGGTCCGGTAGGAGATCGCGGCAAGGGCGACCCCGAACAACGCCAGCCCCGCCAGCTGTACCCACTCGCCATGGGCCAGGCCGAACAGCAACCCGTCGACGATGACGGCCAGAACGATGCCCGCACCCCGGGCCCGGGTGGGTCCGGCGCCACTCGGGGTGAAGAGGCGAGCCAGAGATTTGAAGAGCAACCCGCGGAAGAACAGCTCCTCCATGAAGGGGGCCAGCAACACGGTCGCCAGTGCGACCACCAGGAACCCTGCCCCGTGTGCCCCGCCGGTCAACTTCTGGGACGGCCCGTTGAAGTCGCGGATGTCGTGCTGAAAGGGTGAGTAGAGCAGTGCGATGACGATCTGCGCCCCGATCCCGATGGCGATCCCCCACAGGTCGATCCATCGGAATCGCACGCCCAGGTCCGCCCACAGATGCCGGGTTCCCCTGGTGCGACTGGCCAGCCACGGCGCCCCGAAGAAGCCGATCCACAGTCCGGCCAGGGTCGAGACGACATACCATTCCGGCGGCACGCTGGCCGAGGTGATCGCCGCCATCTGGGTCGCGTTCTTGCCGGCCACGTCGCCGGCCACCGCGCCGAAGACGCCCCCGGCGAGCTGGCCCACCAGGAAGCCGATGAGGGCGTAGAGGAGCCAGCGCCCGGCCGCCGGCTTGTCCGCGGGGGGAGCCCCCGGCCGGTCGAGAAACGGCATGTCCCCCCCGTCGAACCCCGGCGGGGTCGACGGGGACCACCGGACGGGCGGTGCCATGGGCACGGCTCTGACCTGGTCCGCGGGGATGAATCCCTCGGGAACGGGCCCGGGGGGCCGGGGCGGGGCGCCGCCTGCCCGGTTTCCCACCCCTTCGGGGTCCATTTCGGTCATCGCCAAGACGTTACTGGCCCTCCCGGCGCCGGTGACCTGCGGGTAGGGGGCGGTCACCGCTCCGCGGAAGCGCCGAATAGGCTGGTCAAGTGAGTCCGCAACGTCTCGACCGACCCCCCACTCAACCAAACGCGCCGTCGGGTGATGGGAATTCGCCATCGGGGGGCCCGCCGCAGGGCCAGAACTGGCGCTGGCTGTGGCTGGTCGCCGTCATCGGGGTGATCGCCATCCTGCTGGCCGTCGGCTCGCTCAAGTCCTCCACCGCCAAGTCGCTCAGCTACACGACCTTCCTCCAGAACGTCAAAGCGGGGCAGGTCAGCACGGCCCAGATCAGCAACCAGACGGGGGTCATCGACGGGAAATTGAAGGACGGGGTTTCCTACCAGGTCCAGGGGCCGAGCCCCTCCCTGCCCAATGACGTGACCGAAATGCGCAACGACGGTGTGTCGGTCAGCTTCCCGACGGCGTCCAGCAACCTGTTGAGCGACCTCCTCCCCTACATCTTCATCATCGCCATCGGCGCCGCCTTCATCTACTTCATCGGCCGCCAGACCAAGGGGCAGATGTCAGGCATCATGTCGATCGGACGGTCGAAGGCCAAGACCTTCAGCAGCGACCGACCTTCGACGACATTCGATGACGTCGCCGGCTATGCGGGCGTCAAGCAGGAGATCAGCGAGGTCGTCGATTTCCTGAAGACGCCCGCCCGCTTCAAGGAGATCGGGGCGAAGATCCCCAAGGGCGTCCTCCTGGTCGGCCCGCCGGGGACCGGCAAGACGCTGCTGGCCCGAGCGGTGGCCGGGGAGGCCGGCGTACCCTTCATGTCGGTCAGCGGATCGGACTTCATGGAGATGTTCGTCGGTGTGGGCGCCAGCCGTGTGCGCGACCTCTTCCAAACGGCCCGCAAGCAAGCACCGGCCATCGTGTTCGTCGACGAGATCGACTCCATCGGTCGCAAGCGCGGCGCCGGGCTCGGGGGTGGGCACGACGAGCGCGAGCAGACCCTCAACCAGATGCTCTCGGAAATGGACGGCTTCGACACCTCGGAGGGTGTCGTCATGATCGCGGCCACCAACCGGCCCGACATCCTCGACCCCGCGTTGCTGCGCCCCGGACGGTTCGACCGCCAGATTGTGGTGCCGCTGCCCGACCTCGAAGAGCGGCTTCCCATCCTGCAGGTCCACTGCAAGGGGAAGCGCATGTCGAACGACGTCGATCTCAGCGTCGTGGCCCGTGGTACACCGGGCATGAGCGGTGCCGATCTGGCCAACCTGGTCAACGAGGCCGCCCTGCACGCCGTCCGCCGCGACAGCCTCGACATCGCCATGGAGGACTTCGAGTCGGCCCGCGACCGCGTCCTCCTCGGACAGCGGCGGGAGAGCATGGTGCTCTCCGACGCCGAAAAGGAACGGATCGCGTACCACGAAGGTGGACACGCCGTGCTCGCCTACGTGCTCGAGCACGCGGATCCCGTCCACAAGGTGACGATCCTGCCCACGGGCATGGCGCTCGGCGTGACCCACCAGCTCCCGATGGAGGAGCGCCACATCCACCCCCGCCAGTACATAGAGGACGCCCTGTGCGTGCGCATGGGGGGGCGGGTGGCTGAGCTCCTGGTGTACGGCGATCTGTCGACCGGGGCGGCGAACGACCTCGTCGGAAACACGGAGCTGGCCCGCAAAATGGTCCGCGAGTGGGGCATGAGCGAGGCCATCGGGCCGATGGCCTGGGGTTCGGCCGGCCAGGTCTTCCTGGGCGAGGACCTGATGCACACCCGCGACTATTCCGAGGACACGTCGAAGATCATCGACGACGAGGTGGAGCGCATCCTCAGGGCAGAGGAGGAGCGGGCCATGGAGGTGCTCAGCAAGCACCGCGGCGGCCTCAACGCCATCGCCCGGGCACTCCTGGATAACGAGATCATCGATGGGCGAGAGGTCAACCGGCTGGTCGACGAGGCCTACGGCGAACCGGTGCACACCGAGGGCGCCAAGGCCGTCCCGCAGTTCGTCAACGGTTCGCTGTCCAACGGCGACGGCAACGAGCACCCCTTCCCGGTCACGCAGCGAGCCGGTGTGGCCGTCACCCCGGGCTCCCGGCCGGAACCGATATCGGCACCCTGGCCCCCGCCGCAGTGGCCGCTCCCCGAGAACCCCCCGGCGACGACGCCCCCGGAAGACCCGGCCGCCCCCACGCCATAGGGGGCGCTCCTCCAGGCGAACCGAATCGCCCCGGGCTGCGTCATAGAGGGGGATGGTGGAACACCGGCTCGAAGACTGGCTCGAGGAGGGGTACGCGGGCTCCTTCCGCACCGCTTGCCTGATTCTGGGCAATCGGGCTGACGCGGAAGAAGCGGTCCAGGACGCATTCCTGCGCGCCTGGCGCTTCCGTGACGCGCTGACGTCGGTTCCGAGCATCAAGCCCTGGCTCTACCGCGTCGTCGTCAACTCCTGTTACTCGAAATTGCGCCAGGAGATCCCTCACCGCGACCGTCGGGCGGGAGACGGCGAACTGGCCGAACGCATGGCGAGCGCCAGCGACCCCGCCTCCTCCGCCGAACGGTCCGAGGTGGCCGGGGTGGTGCTGGCCGCGCTGCAACGGCTCCCCGTGTCCCTGCGGGTGCCGGTCGTGCTGCGCTACTACGCCGACCTGAGCGAGCGCGACATCGCCCTGGCCATCGGGCGCCGGCCGGGAACCGTCAAGTCCCGCCTGCACGAGGCCCGCCGTCGGCTGGCCGATGACCCCGGCATCCTGCTGCTGGGGGCCAACGGGGCCCTCGATGACCCGGTGGAGGCCTGACGTGCCGACGCTCGACGACGAGTTCCTCGTCACACTGCTGCACGAAGTGGGCGACTCCTTCACCATCCCGCCTGCAGGCCCGCCTGCCATCCTCGGGCGCGTCCATCGTGACGACGACGAGAGGGCCGGGCGCCGGCGGGGCGCGGGCGGAGTCGGCCGCGTTGGCGAGGCCGTGGAAGGCGCCGACCCCGGCGAGCCGGCCCCGCCGCCGGCACGGACCGCCCGCCGCACAGTCCGCTCCACGGTCCGCTCCCACAGGGTCCTCGCCGTTGCGGCCGCCGTGCTGGTCCTCCTCGTGGCGGCGGGTGGCGCCGTTGTGCTGGGGAGCGGCGCCCCCAAGGCGAACAGGTTCGGGAACGCCGCGCCGGCCACTGCCTCGCCGCGCTCGGGGTTTGGGGTCGCACACACGCCCGCCGGCACCAAAGCAGCCGGGTCAACGTCGACCGGGTCAACGTCGACCGGGTCAACGTCGGCGGGATCGGGGGCGGCCGTGTCGGCGCCCTCGCTGGCGGCGCCCACCACCTCGTCAGCCGGCACCACCTCCAAGGGCACCGCGACCTACGGCACCACCTCCAACGGCGCGCTCTCGCAGAGCGCGGCGGTGCCCGGCGCCGACTCGATCGGGCAGCCGGCGCGGATCGAGCAGACCGGCTCGCTCGATCTCCGCGTGGCCCGGGGCGCCGTGTCGGCCACGGTCGACCGGCTGGACGCGCTGGCCGGCGCCAATAACGGCTTCGTGGCCACCTCCCAGACCCACTCCGGCACGAGCGGCGGGGCGCCGAACGGCACGGTGACCCTGGAGGTCCCGGTGGCCAGCTTCTCGGCCGTGCTCGAGGGGGCGGAGTCGCTCGGCAAGGTGTCCCAGCTCACCACCAACGCAACCGACGTCACCGCCCAGTACGCCGACCTCCAGTCTCAGATCACTGCGCTCGAGGCCAGTCGTCAGCAGTACCTGACCATCATGACCAGGGCGAGCTCCATTGGCGACGTCCTGGCCGTGCAGGCGCAACTGGACAGCCTGCAGTCACAGATACAGCAACTTCAGGGCCAGCTCGCGGTCCTGGGGAGCGAGACCGACTACTCGAAGCTGACCATCGGGGTGAGCGAAACGGCTGCGCCGCCCCACCACCGGGCAGCGGCCGCCGCCCCTTCGGGCCTGGCCAAGGCCTGGCACGACAGCGTCCACGGCTTCGTTGCGGGAGCCGAGGGACTCATTCGCATCGCCGGCCCGGCCCTGTTCGCGCTCCTCTGCCTCGGTGCCGCCCTCCTCGGAGGCCAGCTCTTCTGGCGGCGCCTGCAGCGACGCCACCTTTGACGGTCATCTCCCGGTCGCTCCGGAGAGCGCCACCCCCGGCATCGTCACCACGCCGTCGCCGCCCGTCGGGCCGACGTCCTCGCTGACCGCCGTCGAACCGTTCGTCTCGACGAGCACCGGATCCAGCCCGGCACCGCCGAGGGCGGGCGGATCAAAGGAGAAGGACGCCGTCGGTGCAAGGTGTCCCGTGGCAATGGACTTCAACCCTGAGGCCTCCACCACGTCGATGGCGTACGTCTCCGGGTGGTCGGTGAGGTTGGTCAGCGCCAGGTGGGCCGGCAGCGCTCCCGGGACCACCGGCACCGCCGCCAGGCCCGGGGAGGGCACGACCCAGGTATGGGTGGGGGTGGCCGCGCTCAGGACATCCACCGCGTTGGCCAGGCCTTCTTGGGGTGCGGGCGCCGAACTCGGCGCGGCGACGACCCGGCCGACCACGACTCCCGGCCCACCCGTGGCCTCGACGACGGCTGAGTACGGATCCCCGATGGGTATGCGCGTCTCGGCGCTCGTCGACAGCACCCAGGTCGAGTCGCCGGGCACCCGGGCCCGGAAGGGGGACAGCGGGCCGGAGCCCAACGCCGCGCGGATGGTCACCTCTTCTACGGTCGGTCCGGGGTTGAAGACGTCGATCGAGGAGGATCCCCCGCTGACCTCCGCCGCCCGGGGGATCACCCACTCCCGTTCGACCCGGGGTGAGCCCGGCACGATGGCCAGCCCCGATCCGTTGCCCGTCAGCAGCTGCAGCTCGCTGGCCACCAGTCGTCCCGTGCGCGTCGAGACGGTGGTGGCGATGCTCGCCTGGTCCTGCACGAACGGGCCGATGCTCTCCACCTGGGTTTGGCCGGATTGGAGGACGATGCCCTGGAAGTTGATGGGGTGGACGACGCCCTTGGAGGTGGTGAAGCTCAGATCGACCACGTCGGGCGTCGAGGTCGGATTGAAGAGCGAGACGAACAGCGCGTTCGAACCCGTCGTCACGCCACTTGGGAAGTACCACTGTTGCGACGTGGCGCTCTGGCACGGCGCCTCGGCCCACCCCGACGAGCCCTGGAGGGTCTGCGACACGGCCACACCGCCGCCCGACAACGTGACCGCCTCGGAGATCCAGGTCCCCGATTTGGGCGTGGGGATGTCGGGCACGAGCTGACGCCGCGCCGGTACCGCGACCGGCGTCGCCACCGTGGCACCCGTATCGGTCACCGCGTCGATCGTGCCCTTGACCGTGCGCGCGCCGGTGTTGGTGAGGACGATCGAGCCCGGGGCCAACTGCCCGGCCGCGGTCGACTGCCCGGTGCAGTACCAGGCGGACGACTCGGCGTCAGGGGCGCTGACCAGGGAGCCCGGGGCCGGCGGCGGGCCGCCCAGCGCGCTCTTCCCGGGCGAGCGCGCCGCGATGGCCAGACCGGCGAGCACTCCCACGACCACGACGAGGACCACCCACCTGCGTTGGCCGCCGTGGGCCGGTCTCACGACTCTTCCTCCGGCCGTGCCCGGCGGCGTGGGAGCGACCACCCCAACAACGCCGCGGCCAGGACGACCCAGCCCAGCACTTCGGCGAGGACGGCCAGGGGGATGTAGGGGAATCGCATCAGGGAGAAGGTCGCCACGCCGGCGGATGCCCCGGGGTACTGTCCGGCCCACCCGTAGGCGGGCCGGCGCGTGACGGGGCGGCGGTCCTGGGTCAACGAGAAGGCTCCGGCGGGTGCGTAGCCGGAATAGACGGTGCCCGATCCGACCACCCCGGTCGCCCCGGGGTGGTCGGCCACCACGCTCAGTACCGGGTGCCATCCGACAATGTCCTGCGGGCCGGGCCAGGACGTCGTCGCGGTGGCCGTCAAGGGTCGATCGCGTTGGGCCGTGAGCGGGATCGCCTGGGCGTTCCTGAAGACCTGGACGCCGAAGTTCCCGGGGACGATCTGCAGGTCGTCCTGATTCAGCAGGGCCTGCTGGATTCCGGCCGGCGGCGGGGCCGTAACCGACGGGGCCAGTCCGGTCTCGAAGGGCGCGATGCCGTCGACGACCACGACATACTGCACACCTTGGGCCGCCAGGAGTTGCCCCAGGTGGATGGTCCCCCCGTCCATGGCCAACCGGAGGGCCTGCGACACGAGCTGCGCCGGACCGGGACCTGCCGGCGTCCACACGTCGGCAGAGTCGGGGAGCTCCTGCGCCGTGAGCGCGAACGCGAGCCCGGGCTGCACCGACCAGCCGCCGGCCGGCAGGGCGCGGGGGTCGCCCAACCAGAGCGTGCGGTAGGCGCCGGTCGGCCCAGGCCGGTCGAGAAAGGACAGCGGCTGCTCGACCCCGTTCGCCGCGAGCCCCCACCGGCCGCCGACGGCCCCCGCGACGGCGGGTAGGAGACCCACTACGACAGCAGCCAGCGCGAAACCACCGACGATCTGGCGCCAGCCGAACGCCAAGCCGGCCAGGTCGCTCTCGAACGTGGAGACCCCCAGCGCCACACCGGCGGCAACCGCGATGGCCGCCGGGACCAGGACGACCGTCTCCGACGGCGTGAAACTGCCGGTCCACCCGTGGGTGGCGGCGAACGCAAGGACCCACGACGCGCACGCCATCGTCCACAAGCGGGCGGCCCATACCAGGCGGATCCCCTTGCCGAGCAGCAGTGGGAGTGCCGAGCCGGCCACCAGCGCCCAGGCGATCGGAGAGCGGACCGTCGGGCCGATGGCGAAGCGGGTCACCTCCCCCCAACCCGGCGCCGCGGCCGCCGAGATCGGAAGTCCGAAGATGGCCACCGAATGCCCACCGGCCAGTACCACCCCCACCGCCCAGGGTGCGCAGAGCAGAACGGCCAGGCCGACGGCCTTGGCGGTCTCGCCGGCCAGGCGCCCCGCGTGCACGCGTTGACCCGTCATCAGCGAACCGAGGGCCAGCGCGACGGCGCAGACGAGCGTCATGGGGAACACCGCAGGGGCGAACGAGCCGGCGGCGGCGATGATGGCGCCGAGCGCGGCGGCCTGGCCGAACCGTCCGGCCCGCCAGCCGTGGCCCGTCACCTGATCGAACGGCGGGATGGCGGCCGCGCGGGCGAGGCGGGCCACGATGAACGGGAGTGCGGCGTAGGCCACCAAGCCGTCCCAGCGCCCCGATCCAAGGGCACCGTACGGCAGCGGCAAGCCGAGGTAGCAGATGGCGCCCACCACCCGCGCCCGGGGAGACACGAGCGGGCGCATGAAGCGCGAGAGTCCCCAGGCCCCGACCGGCAGACAGCCCAAGAGGAGGACCTTTTGCACCAGACCCATCGAACCCAGGAGGACCGTCCCGGCGATCCCGACGATCCCGAACGCGGGTGTGGCCGGTGCGGTGGTCCCCACTCCGGCCGCCTGCCACCCCGAGAAGAAGTGGTGCCAACTGGCCGACCATCCGAGGAGGGGCGCGAGTTGTCCCACTATCGGGAGGGATCCGAAGAGGAGCTCCCGGGTGCCGAAGGCGACCACGACAGCGGCCACCACCCCGGCCAGCGCCCGTTGGCGCCCGGTACTGAGGAACGACGTGCGCACCTGCCGCCCGAACCGGTCCCGACCCGAACGGTGACCGAGATCGTCCAACTCGTCGAAGTCGGCGTCCTCACTGAAGGAAAGGCCGACGCTCCCCGTCAGGAGCGGCCGCTCCGCGCCATGCTGCTGCTTGGCCGGTGCGCCGTGGGACACCACAGCGTTGGCGGCTTCGAATCCCTGATGCGACAGGCGGGCGAGATAGCGGCTGAGCCGCGCGCTCCCCCGCAGTTGCAGACGCCGTACCTCGGCGTCGGGGAACAGCCGGTGGGCGGCGAGCTGGCGGCGCGGTCCACGAAGCTGACCCAGGCGGCGGGCGTTCCACACCCAGGCGCCCGCCACGGCGCGGGCCCTCTGACGGTCGCGCGCACACAGCGCCACGACGACTTCTCCGAAGGCCAAGAGCGCGGCCTGCGGAAGGACCCGGATCAGGTGAAACAGCGTGTAGCACTTCAGGACCGTGCGCAACTCGTGGCGCCGTTCCAGCGCCTGGAGCGTGACCGGGTGGCCGGATTCGGCGACCCCGGCTACCTCGAGCGGCATCAAGCCACTGGCCACCGCCTCCCGGTGGCGGACCCGCGCGTCGGGGGCCACCACCACACGTGACCCCGCCACCTGGCTGCGCCAGGAAAGATCGAGGTCCTCGCCCATGGCGACGATGCCGGCATCGAACCCCTCCAGCTCCCGCCACAGGTCGGCCCGGATCAGGATGCAGCCGCCGGGCGCGACGAAGACGTCGCGCACGGCGTCATGCTGGCCGTGATCCACCTCCCCGTCCTGAATCCGATCGACCACCGCCCCGGTCTTGTCACAGTGCATGCCGACGTGGAGCAGGATCGAGGGGTCGTCCCAGTTGACGAATTTGGGCGACACCACGCCGGCGTTCGAGCGGAAGGACTCCTCCACCATGTTGTGGACCACGTCCGGATCGAGCGCGATGTCGTCATGGCACAGAAGGAAGAAGGCGGCGCCTTCGACCATCCCCAGCGCCTCGTTGCTGGCGGCCGCGTACCCCGGCCTCCCCGGGAGCACGCGCACGAACGCCTCGGGAAGGATCCGGCCCACCCGCACCGACGGATCGAATCCGTCGTCGGTGACCAGGACCAGGACAGAGAGCTCTCCGTAGCTCTGCGCCGCGAGCGACGCCAGGGTCTCCTCCAGCCACGGACCCCGCCCTGTGGTCACAACGACGGCCACAACTGCCGGCACCTGGGCGTCCATTAGGTGCTTGAGGCTAACCGTTCCCCGTCCCGCGATCGGGCACTGGCGGGGGTGCCAAACGCTTGCAACTGTTTAACAGATGTGATACTGTTGCACTCGAACGCACAGGGCGCCTCGGAGAGAAACAGCCATTCCGAGAGGCGTCCACCCGCGTGCGCTGGCCGCGAACTACCGAGGAAACAGGAGGAAAGAAAATGTCCGACGCCACCACCATGGGCACCGTTGCAAAGGGTGTCACCGATCTGGCCCGCGATGCGGCCTACGTCGCCGTCGGCCTTGGCGTGCTGGGCTACCAGCGAGCCCAGGTACAGCGGAACGAGCTGAAGAACTTGCTCTCGCGGGACTTCTCCCTGGACCAGCACTTAAGCGGCGTGCGCACCGAACTGACCAAGGGCGTCACGCAACTCGACGACCTTTTGGAGACCGCCACGCAGTTCATCGAGACCAGCCTCCAACCGCTGGAGCAGCAGCTCCCCCCGACCATCACGCAGTTCACCACGAAGGCGTTCGGGCAAGCCCGTGAAGTGCGGAGCCAGATCCGCCAGAAGGTGACCGCTTCCTGAGCCACCATCGCGCCCACAGACGACGCTCGCCCTCAGTCCGCCTCCCAGGAGGTGAGCACGTCGGCGAGCGTCGTCGCGAGAGGGATGGTGGGCGACCAGCCCGTCGTGGCGTGCAGGAGACCGGCGTCACCACGCAGCACCGGCACGTCAACGGGGCGAACCAGATCCGGATCGGTCACCAGCTCGAGCTCTGCCCGTGCCAACGCCAGCAACTCGTCAGCCACCTCGGATATCGCCACATCGCGGCCCGAACAGACGTTGTAGATGGTGCCCGCCCTGCCGTGGAGCAACAACAACCGGTACGCCACGACGACATCGCGCACGTCGGTGAAATCGCGGCGGGTGGTGAGCGTCCCGACCCGCAGGGTGCCGGCTCCGGCCCGGCGCGCCTCGACGATGCGCTTGGCCAGCGCCGGCACGGCGAAGTTGGGTGACTGCCCCGGCCCGATGTGATTGAACGGCCGCACCACGATCACCGGTTGGCCATAGCCCCGCCACGCCTGCAGCGCCACCGCTTCCGCAGCCAACTTGCTCGCCGCGTAGGGAGTCGCCGGCGCAGTGGGCGCGTCCTCGCGTAGGGGGAGCTGTGCCGGGGTGACGGTTCCGTAGACCTCGGCCGAGCTCACCACCAAGACCGTGGGCGGAGTGGCCAGGGTCCGCGCCGCGGCCAGGATCTCCGCGGTGCCGAGCACGTTGACCCGGAGCACCTCGCTGGGGTTCTCCCAACTCTCCCCGACGTGGGTCATCGCCGCCAGGTGATAAATCGCCCCGGGAGAGGCCTCGGCCACCACCTTGCGCAACGCGGGCCCGTTCGAGATGTCGGTCTCGATGTCGATCGCGACAACGTCGTCCCCGGAGTCCTTGAGATGCGCGGCGAGCCACTGACCGACGAACCCTTTCCCACCGGTGATCAGCGCCCGCATTGGGGGAACCCTACTGCGGGGCACGGAAGGCCACCTCATAGGCCTCGACATGCTTCGCCACGCTGGCGGCCCAGGTGTACCGGGCCGCCACCGAAAGGCCGAGGTCGTGCCGTCGCACGACCTCGGACGCCTCCCTGCCTTGTTCGAGGGCCGACGCGAGCGCCTCGGTGAGGGCGCCATCATCACCGGGCCGGACCAGGCAGGCCGCCCCCTGCGCCATTTCGGCCATCGCCGTCCCCTCGGTCGTGATCAACGGCGCCCCGCACGCCAGCGCCTCGAGGGCGGGCAGGCCGAACCCCTCTTCGACGGCGGGATACGCGACCACGGCGCTCTGACGGAGCAGGGCGGGGACCGCCGCGTCGGGCAGGTAACCGGTGCGGATGATCCGGTCGCCATGACGAGCCGCGGCCAGTGCCCGCTCAATCCCGGTGAGGCCCCAGCCGACCTGCCCGCCCAGCACCAGGACCGCATCACGGTTCGTTTCAGCCACACGGTCGAACGCCGCGACGAGAGAGGCCACGCCCTTGCGGGGCTCGAGGGTTCCCACGAAGGCGACGAGCGGACGGTCGTGGGGCACCCCGCTCGCGGTGAGGATGGCCGCATCGGCCCCCGGAGCCGGTTCGACCGGCGTGAAACGCTCGTGGTCCACCCCGTGGGGAGCCACGACAATCGGCGCCCGGACCTCGCAACTGGCCCGCAGCCGCGCCGCGGTGACCTCGCTCACACAGACAAGGGCACCCGCGTGCAGGGACGCGCGGCGGATTGCCCTTCGAAAGAGCAGCGCCTTGGATCGTTCGTGCCATTCGGGGTGGTCGAAGAAGGTGCAGTCGTGGATCGTCACGACACAGGGCACGGGCGCACGTTCGGGCATCGTGTAGTGGGGCGCGTGATGGACCCGGACCCCGATCGAGCCGAGGAGGCGGGGGAACCCGGTCTGCTCGAAGAGCAGCCGGCCCGGCCGCGAACCGGGGACCGCCCCCACCACGCGCGCAGCGCCGGCCGCCAACCCCACCCAGCGTTCCTCGTCCCCCCGGCGCGACACCATGGTCAGGGCGATGTCGGCCCGGGCGCGCAGCCCGCGCGCTAACTCCATGATGTAGTAGCCCGCTCCCGCAGGACGTGCGGGTACGGCCGAGACATCGAGCGACAGCGCCAGCGGCCCGCTGCTCATCGAAGCGACCTCCACAGCCCGATGTGCTGATGGGCCGCGGTGCGCCAGGTCCGCGAGCGCGCGTGCGCCTCACCCCTCGCCGCCAGGTCGGCCCGCACCGCATCATCGGTCAACACCGTGGTGAGCGCGGCGGCGATGCCCTCCACGTCGAGGGGGTCGACGATCAGCGCGGGCGACGGACCCGGTTCGTCGAGATCGACCACGCTGGGCACTTCATGGGCGATCACCGCCGGCGTGCCCATCCGCATGGCCTCGAGCGGCGGTAATCCATAGCCCTCGGTCAGGGGGACGTAGGCGAAGGCCCGGGCGCGCCGGTAGAGGCCACTGAGCACGGCGTCGGTCACCGCTCCCGCGAAGACCACACCCTCCTGTCCCCTCGGACTCGTGAGGACCGGTCCCCACCCGGTCGGGCCCACGATCACCAGCGGCCACGGTTCCGGCAGGGTGGGCCGCGCCCGGGCGTACGCCTGCAGCAGACGGTCGACGTTCTTGCGGGGCTCGAGTGTGCTCACCGTGAGCAGGAACTCCCCCGGCACGCCGAGTTGCCGCAGGAGGGCATCGCACCGAACCGGGTCCTCCTCCACGAGGTGGTCGCTCCCGCCGTGCACGATGATGAGGCGGTCGGCCTCCACGCCGTCACTGACGAGATCAGCCGCGACGAGCTTCGACGTCACGATCAGGGCGGCACCCGAGTCGCAGGCCCGGCGCAGGGCGGCCTCATGCCACCTCGCCCCCCGGTCCGTGGCCGCCGCGGGGTGCCGGCGCCACGCCAGGTCGTGCACCGTGACCACGGACCGCTCCCGCCCACCCCGGGCAGGCAGCGGGAAGGCCGACGAGATGGAGTGCACCACGTCGAAACCGGCTGGAGCGCGGACCAACCCATGATCCCAGGCCCGGGTCATGAGGGGTCCCGGAAGGACCGAGAGCCGGAGTGGCCGACCGAATTGCGCCACCGGGTCGGCGGGACGGCCGGATCCCCCCACGAGGCGGCCAGGGTACCGGCTCGCCAGGAGGGTGATATCCACCTCGTCGCCATCCTCGGCACATTGGGCCAATCCGGCCAGCAGTCCTCGGGCGTACGCGCCGATCCCGCCTGGAACGGCCCGGCGGAGCTGTTCCACGGCCATCAGCACCCGGGGCGTGTCAGCCACCCGGACCGCCCGCCGCGTCGCGGTAGAGCCGGGAGAGCCCTTCTCCGCAGCGCTCCCAGCTGAACGACGCCGCGCGCGCCGCCCCGGAGGCCACCAGCCGTTCACGCAGCCCCGGATCGTCCAGGACCCGGTCCAACGCCTCCACCAAGCCGCGGTCGTCTCCCACGTCGACCAGGACTGCGCCGTCGCCCAGCACTTCGGGGAGCGAACCGGCCCGGGTGGCGACAACGGGGACACCGGCAGCCATCGCCTCCAGCGGTGGAAAGCCGAATCCCTCGTAGAGCGAGGGGAACGCCAGAACAGACGCCTCCTGCAGCAGCGCCGCAAGCGTCGAGGGCTCCAGCCAGCCCGTGCGCACCACCCGTGCCCCGGCCCGCGCGGCGTCGACGGCCGACGTCAGAGCCGCCTCCCCCCACCCCGGCGGACCGGCCAGCACCAGAGCCAGGTCGGCATGGCGATCGGCCAGGCGGTCAAAGGCGCGGACCAGGCCGGGGAGATCCTTCCGTGGCTCTGCAGTGCCGATGGACAGGACGTACCGTGCCACGCCGGGAGGGAGGAAGGGCTCGACGAGCGCCCTCGCCGCCGGCGGTGCGATAGCGGGCAGGGGCGGCACCCCGGGCGCCACCACCCGCACCCGGGCGGGGTCGGCCCCGAACGCCTCGACCACCTCGGCGGCCACGAAAGCCGAGTCCGTGTGGACCCAGGCGCCGCGCCGCAGCGCGCGGCGGATGAGCCCGGGGTAGGCCAGCGTCGCGGGGTTGCAGAGCTCGGGATGGTGGAGCGGGGTGAGGTCGTGCACGGAGACGACCTGGGCGGCCCGCCGGGTCGGGGGTACCACGAAATTCGTCCCGTGCACCACGTCGATCGGGCCGATGAACCATTCGACGGGTGGCCACGCAGCGCGCCCCCACAGGGCATGGAGCGGGCGGGCGGGCATCGGGCGCTGGACCGCCGCGACCGCGGCCGGTAGCTGGGGGCCGATCCCCGCCCGCCGGCGCCAGCTGACGGCGAAGGCGCGCACGTCGAGGTCGGTGCGCGCCCCCAAGGCGCGGAGTGCTCCGAGGCAGAAGACCCCGACGCCCGTCGGGGTGCCGAGCAGGGGCGTGGCGTCGAGCGCCACCCGGAGGCGTGGCGGCACGCCCGCGCCACCATTCACCTCGACGACGCGCTCGGCACCGCTGGAGCCTTGCACATGGCTCAGGCCGTGATCGCTCCGTCAACCGAGAGGATCGACCCGGTCGCATAGGCCGCCTCGTCCGAGCCCAGGTAGGCAAAGGCGCCGGCGATCTCATGCGGATGGGCGTACCCGAGGGGTGCCATGGCACGCTGGATCAGGGTGAAGTCGGCATTCTCGGGGAGCACGAAATCGTGGACGATCGGGGTGTCCACCCCGCCCGGCGCCACCCCGTTGACCCGGACACCCCGGCCCATGTACTCCACCGCCAGCGCCTTGGTCAGCATCAGCACGCCACCTTTGGACGCGCAGTACGCCGCCGAGTACGGCTGCCCCTTGATACCGGCCGACGAGACGGTGTTGACGATCGCGCCCCCGTGCTCGAGCATGGCGGGGAGGACGGCCCGGCACATGAGGAAGGTGCCGGTAAGGTTCACCGCCAGGATCTCTTCCCACCTGCTGAGCGACTCTTCCGTCGTGTGGGAGAAGGAACCGATCCCGGCGATGTTGCAAAGGTTGGTGATGGTGCCCAGCTCGTCGGTGCTGCGCGCCACCGACGCGGCCACCGCCTGCTCGTCGGTGACGTCGCACTGCAGGGCCAGAGCCCTTCCCCCCCTGTCGGCGGCTTCCTCGTTTATCTTCTCGGCCACGGTGGCGACGGCCTCGTCGATGTCCAGGCAGGCGACGGCCGCGCCCTCGGCCGCCAGGCGGCGGGCCGTGGCACGTCCGATACCCGACGCGGCCCCGGTGACCACGGCTACCCGCCCGTCGTAACGGCCCGGCATCAGGGTCTCCACCGCGGTGCCCCGATCGGGATCGGCCTGTCGGACTCTAGTGGTGGGGCTCATGGGTGCTCCTTCTCCTGGCTGAGCTGCCCGATCACATGCCTCGGTGACCGGGGGCGGAGCGTAGCAAAGGGGCGTGGGAACGCGGCCCGACGACCGGCCCTGCGCGTGGCGCCTTCTATGCTCGCGCCGTGCTCGTCACCCTCTGTGGCGGCGTTGGAGCCGCCCGCATGCTTTCCGGCTTCGTCCGCGTCGTCCCCCCGACCTCCCTCACGGCGATCGTCAACGTGGGTGACGACACGGTTCTCCACGGTCTCCACATCAGTCCCGACCTGGACACGATCACCTACACGCTGGCCGGCATGGACAATCGAGAGACCGGCTGGGGCGTCGTGGGAGAGAGCTGGACGGTCATGGAGGAACTGGCCCGCCTCGGGGGCGAGAGCTGGTTCCGGCTCGGCGATCGTGACCTGGCCACCCACCTGTTCCGCACCGAGCGCCTGCAGGCCGGCGATTCACTCTCCGAGGTCACCGCCACCATCGCGGCCCGTCGCCAGATCGACGTCCGCCTCCTCCCGGTCACGGACGACTCCGTACGCACCATGCTGACCCTGGCCGAGAAGACCGAGCTCGGGGATCCCGGCACCGAGGTTTCGTTCCAGGACTACTTCGTCCGCCTGCACCACGACGTCCCCGTGAGCGCCGTCCGGTTCGCCGGCGCCGATAGGGCGCGGCCGACCCCGGCCGTGATGGACGCGCTCGCATCGGCCGAGCGCATTGTGGTGTGCCCGTCGAACCCGATCGTCTCGATCGGTCCGCTCCTCGCCGTTCCCGGCGTCCGCGCCGCCCTGGTGGCCCGCCGGGACGACAGCGTCGCGGTCTCCCCCATCGTCGCCGGGTCGGCGCTCAAGGGACCGGCGGACCATTTGATGGCCGAGCTGGGCTCGGATCCTTCGGTCGTCGGCGTGGCGCGGCTCTACGCGCCCTGGGTCAGCACCCTCGTGATCGATGAAGCCGATCGGGACCTCGCCCCAGAGGTTGAGGCAGAGGGTGTGCGCTGCGTGGTCGCCCCCACCGTCATGGACTCCCCCGACAGGGCAGCGGCGTTGGCCCGGGTTGTGATCGACACCGGTGACTGAGGGCATCACGCTCATTCCGCTCACCGGCATCGGCGAAGTCGAGCCCGGGGCCGATCTGGCCCGCACCGTGACCGCCGCCCTGGCCCCGGCGTCGGACGACGGTCCCGAACTGCGTCAGGGTGACGTGGTCGTGATCACCCAGAAGATCGTGTCGAAGGCCGAAGGGCGGCTCGTGCCCATCGACCCCGACGACCCGGCGGCCAAGGTTGCCCTGGTCGAGCAGGAGTCGATCCGCATCCTGCGCCGCCGCGGCGACCTCATCATCAGCGAGACGAAGCACGGGTTCATCTGTGCCAACGCGGGCATCGACCTCTCCAATGTCGCCCTCGGCACGGCCGCGCTGCTTCCGGAGGATTCCGACCGATCCGCCCGGCGGATTCGGGCCGGCCTGCGCACCCTCCTCGCCGTCGACGTCGGCGTGATCATCTCCGACACTTTCGGCCGGACATGGCGCCGCGGCGTGACCGACGTGGCGATCGGCTGCGCCGGCGTGGCCGCGGTGGTCGACCTGAGGGGTACGCCGGACGCGTACGGCCGGGACCTCGTCGCCACCGAGGTGTGTGTGGCCGACGAACTGGCAGCGGCCGCCGAGCTCGTGATGGGAAAGGACCGCGGGATCCCGGCGGCCATCGTCCGGGGCGTCCCGACGGACTGGCTACGCCGTGCCTCCGTCCAAGCGGAGATCGTCCGGCCGCCGGACGAGGACCTCTTTCGCTGAAACCGGCCTCAGGCCGACTGCTGGCGCACGAAGTCGATGACCGCGCGAGTGCCGTCGGCCAGTTGCGTCCACGGTCGCCATCCGAGCTGGATGGCCGCGCGCTCGATGTCGAGGCTGGACCGCAGGAGCTCACCGGGTCGCAGCGGTGCCATCACCGTCTGCGGCTCCACGCCGGCCTGCGCCGCCATGGTGGCGTAGAGATCGTTCACCGACGTCTCCTTGCCGGTCCCGATGTTGCAGATCAGCCCACCCCCACGTGACGCGGCCCGCACGAAGGCATCGACGACATCGTCCACGTAGACGAAGTCCCGCGTCTGCTCGCCATCCCCGAAGATGGTGACCGGCTCTCCGCGCAGGAGTCGATCCGCGAAGATCGACACCACACCGGCCTCACCGTGCGGATTCTGCCGGGGCCCGTAGACATTGGCCAGGGCGAGGGCCGAGAACTCCAACGCGTGGAGCTCACGGTACGCCACCAGGTAGTCGAGCACCGCTTTCTTCGCCACTCCGTACGGGGAGAGCGGCTGATGGGGATGCGCCTCGCGCACGGGAAGATCCTCGGGTCCGGGCTCCCCGTACAAGGTCCCCCCACTGGCCGCGAAGATCACCCGTTCGGTCTCCGCCTGGCGGGCTCCCTCGAGAACATGCAACGAGCCCACGATGTTCACCTCGGCGTCGAACGCCGGCCGGGCGACGGACACCCGCACGTCCGCCTGTGCAGCCAGATGGAAGACGAGCTCGGGGCGGCGGCGGACCATGAGGTCGATGACCGCGGGGGCGGTGATGTCGAGATGGTGGATCGTGAGCGACCGACCGGCGCTCCCCCGGGCATCGGCCAGATTGGCCAGCGACCCCGTCGAAAAATCGTCGATCACGTCGACCTCGTGACCCTCCACCAGCAGTCGGTCCACCAATGTGGAACCGATGAACCCGGCCCCGCCCGTCACCATTGTTCGCATTTGAGGATCTCCCTAGCCCGCTATTCGTTCGCCGTCGACCACAGTTCCCGAGGCGACCACCGAGCGGGCGCCCAGTACCGACACAGGGCGGACGTCGCCGCGCTGCCCCACGGTGGCGTGCGGCCCCATCACAGAACCCGCAACCTTCGCGTTGGCGGCCACGTGGCATCCTTCCATCAGGACCGAGTCGACCACCGTGGCTCCGGCCTCTATCACCGACCCGGCACCGAGCACGCTGCGCACCACGCGGGCGCCTTCGGCGATCTCACAGTCGCCGAAGATAACCGACGGCCCGACGACCTCCCCCACAATCACGCTCGAGCCGCCGAGGAACACCCGCTCGCCCCGGTCCCTCAGGCCCGGGGCGAGCGGCCCCTTCCGGACGCCGGAGACCAGATCACGGTTGGCCTGCAGGTAGGCCGCCGGTGTCCCGGTGTCGAGCCAGTAGCCGTCGTCCGCCCGGGCGAAGAGCACCCCGCTGCGTACCATGGCCGGAAACGTCTCGCGTTCGATGGAGACACGTCCGCTCGGAGGGATGCGGTCGAGCACCGAAGCCTCGAGGACGTAGGTGCCCGCGTTGATCTCATTCGTCGGCGCCTCGTCACGAGGTGGCTTCTCGACGAACGCGGTCACCCGCCCGTCGTCGTCGGTCGGGACCACGCCGAAGGCCGACGGGTCGGGTACCGGATGGAGCGCGATGGTGCCCTCCGCCCCGCTCTGCCGGTGGAAGGCGATGAGAGAGCCGAGGTCGAGGTCGGTGAGGATGTCGCCGTTGACGACGACAAACGTGTCGTCAACTCCTCCGTATGTAGCGGCGAAGCGCAGTGCGCCGGCCGTGTCGAGCGGTTCGGCCTCCACCGCGTAGGTCAGGCTGACCCCGGCGGCATGGCCGTCGGGATACGCCTCTTTGAACGCGTCGGGCAGGTAGCCCAGCGACAAAATCGCCTCGTCGACTCCGTGCGACCGCAGGTGAGCCAACACCCTCTCGAGCATCGGCACCCCGACGATCGGGAGCATCTGCTTGGGCGTCGTCAGGGTGAGAGGGCGGAGCCTGGTCCCCTCGCCGCCCACGAGGACAACTGCCTTCATTAGCTGGACGGTTTGGTAGTGGTGGTCGCGATGGACGACGACGTGGTGGTCGAAGACGTGGGAGCAGTGGTCGTTGTCGTCACCGGTGCCGATGTCCCCTCAATGGCCTGGAGGAGAGCCACTTCGGTCGCCGAGGGAACTTTGGGCAGGGTCTTGCTGGACGGCCCGAATCCGACCGTGATCAACTGCGTGTTCAAAAGCTTGAGGTCGGCCGCCTTCGTGGTGTACTTGCCGCCGAGCAGCTTGACCTCGCTGCCACTCTTCTTGCTGGCGGTCGACAAGGTCCAGGATCGGGCGCGGACCACTCCCACCTGACCGGCGTCGGGAGTGCCCTTGGCACACTTCTGGCCGTTCTTGTACGCGGTCCCACCGGGATACATCACGCTGGTGTTGGTCAGCTTCATGCTCGAGTACTCCGAGGCGAACTTGCCGAGCGTGGCATTGTTCCCGGCTTCCGAGCTCGACTTGGGCGCGATGAGCAGGACGCCGCTTCCCGTGGTGGTCAGGCCGTTCGCCGAGCCGGAGGCCGTAGCAGGAAGGGCGGGCTCGGTGGTGCCGCAGATGTCGATGGCCAGGCCCGCGTGCCAGGTCTGTCCCACTATCGGCGCGACCGCGACCGCCCTCTTGGTGTAATCGTGCCGGGCGAGGGCGACCGATCCGATGCCGAGAAGCACGATCAGCACGAGGGCCGCATACCAGTTCACCGGCATTTGTCCGCGATATGAGGCACCTCCTCCTGTCGCGGCGGCGCGTGCAACCGACTTTCCCGTTGAGCTTCTGGCCATGGCGGGACGAAACCCTACAGCCTGGACGGGTCCCCTCCGGCTGCGGCTATCCCCCCACGTGCCAGTTCTCGGAAGAGCGACATGGTCTGGGGATGGACGAAGGAGTGCCCGGACTCGCCGAGTGCGCCCGATCCAGCTCTCCGACACAGGGGGTCACCGTCGGCGGCCACCCGGAGGAGCTCCTCCATGGCCGAGCGCAATCCGACCCTGTTTCCCATGACCTCCGTTGCCCGGAGCAGGGCCCGATAGAGCCGTTCGTCATAGGGGCTGACCCGGAGGCCCCGACGGACGACCCACTCCGCCTCCTCACCCTGGCCGCGCCGCAGGTAGTGCGCCGCGGCTCTCAGCGCGGTGTCGACCACCATTGACTCCACCTGTGCCTGTGTCCCGTCCAGAACCGCCCAATCGCACAGTGCGAGACCGTCGAAGACCCGACCTCGCACCAGGCGGAGGGCGGCCATCCACCGTTCCGGATCGGGGGTTGCGGCGGCCCGGACGAATCTCTCGACATCGGTCCCGACGGTGTTCTCCAGGCGGAGAAGGCGCCCTCGGCGGGGCAGATGGTCCACGCCGCTCTCCGACCGGCCCAACGATCGCCGGGCCACCGAGGACGTCGAGTGGAGGGTGGACTGCGCAATGTGCCGGTCGGTCCAGAGGGCGGCCGCCCAGACATCGGTCGGGGCACCCTGCCGATGGAAGGCCAGGTAGACGACGAGCTCCCGGGCCGCCGCACGGTGGAAGGGTTGCGCGGCGCCCCGGATCTCGACCGGGCCCAACACTGCGACGTCGATCTCCGGTGGCGGCTCCGGCGCCACCGGATCTCCGGACCGGGCCGGTTCCGCGACGGGCATGCCGAAGAACGGTCGCGCCACCCGTCATCGCGTGCCGAGGACACTTAGGGCGCGTGCGACCCGTCGAGCGTGCGGGGCTGGGGATCCCCGTGTTCCTCGACGGGAGCCTCCGGTGCCCGGGCCAGGAGGACGGCACCGACGATCACTGCGGCGAAGCTCGCCACCCGTGCCACGCCGGCGGCGCCGCCAGGCAGCGCTTCATGGAACAGGAGCAGTCCGCCCCCTATCGGGATCATGTTGTTCACCAGAACGGAGAGCCCCGCCGTCTCGAGCACCCGGCCCCGTTGGAACGCCAGCTGAAGGGTGACGAACCCGAGCGCCGTGCAGGCGGCGAGGAGGGGGGCGAAGAGCAGACCGTTTCCGCTGACAGCGCCTTTGGTGGCCAGGTCCCCGACTCCGAAGAAGAGACCTGCCGCGCACCCCAGCGCCACGGCGGCGCGTGTGGTCCGGGCCATGAGGCCGGCAAGCAGCCCCGCTGCGCCGGTGCCGGCGCCAATGACGATGAGCAGGGTCGCGGTGTGCGCCGGCGGGGCTCTGTGCACATGGGCCGTCAACGACACCCCCAGGAGCACGAGGCCGGCGACGGCGATCCAGGCTCCGACGCGCTCGCGCCCCCCGAGCGGTGTCCCCAGGCGGTGGGCCAAAAAGGCCAGGACTCCCACGCCGCCGGCGGCGACAGCCTGCACCAGGGACAGGGGCGCCAGGCTGAGCGCCGCGATGTAGATGCCCCACCCGACCCATCCCGTGGCATAGCCGAGCATCCACTGCCGGCTGGTCACCAGAAGCCGGACCGAGTGGAAGGGGTGCCGGAGCGAGAGCAAGCGCATCGTGTTGGTCGCGCCGTGCTGCACGAAGAAGCCGATATTGAGAACGAGGGCGGCCACCAACGCCACGGCCAGCCCAAGGCCGAGCTTCACCGCCCCCTCGCCCACCCACCCGCGACGGGCGCCGAAGCATCCGAGATCAGGGTACCCACGCTGCCCACGCTAGTGCCGCATCAAGCGGGCACCGTCTGCGCTGTCACAGCCTCGGACCACCATTGGAGAGTGCCGGCATAGAACTGCGCGTAACGCCGGCGCAACGGGAGCGCTGCTTCGAAGTGCTGCGCTCGGGGGGCGACCTGTGGGCCGCGGTCCTCGAGTTGAACGCCCTTCGGCAGCGACGCGGCGATGCCCCGGTGGTGGGCTACCAGGCATTGTGCCGAGAACTCACGAAGGCAGGACCGGGATGCGCTGGCGAGCTCTCCGTGACCGGGGCGCGCTCGATCCTGCGCCGCTACTCCGACGCGTGGTTCAGCGCCAATGCCGCTCGACGGGGCGGAGATGCGTCGGTCCGTTACCCGAGACGCCGGAGGTCTCTGATGTCGTCGCGCTACTACGCCGGCACCTTCGCCCTGGTCGATCGCCAGCTCACTCTCCCGACGGCGCGCGGATGTCCGCCCTTGGCGCTGCGCCTTTCGAGGCCAGTTCCCTAGGCGCCCGGCACGGTGCGCTCGGTCACCCTCCTCAACGTCGGCCCCACGCTGTTCGTCGACGTGACCGCCGAAGTGCCCGTTGCCACCTATGAAGAGGGACTGGGACCCGATCCGGACCGGGTGGCCGGGGTCGACCTCGGGATCATCCATCCCTACGCTTTGGCGGCCGAACGGACGGCCTTGTTGGTCTCGGGCCGGGCCATCCGGGCCGAGCACCGGCTCCATCTGGCCGAAAAGAAGGCCCGGGGGAGGGCGCTGGCAAGCCGCGCCCCAAAACGAGGGCAGGCGGGCTCGCGGCGCTGGCGCCAGTACCGGGCCAGGACCAGGCGGCTCGAGGGGCGCCACCGGCGCCGGGTGGCCCAGGCCACCCACGAAGCGGCCCGGGCCGCGGTCGACTTCGCCGTGAAAGAGCACATCGGGACTCTGGTGGTGGGCGACCCGAGGGGTCTTTTGGCCAAGGACGCGGGCAAGCGGCAGAACCTGGCCGTGAACAACTGGCGGCCAGGGCAGATGATCGCTGCTTTGGCCGACAAGGCCGCCCTGGCCGGCATCGTCGTCGAACTGGTCGACGAACGCGGGACCAGTTCGACCTGCCCGAGGTGCGGGGCCAAGGTGGCCAAGCCCAAGGGCCGGAGGTTTCACTGTGGAACGTGTGACCTGGTAGCGCACCGAGACCTGGTGGGCGCCGCCAACATCGCCCCGAGAGGCTCTCGGGGCGGGGACACCTTTGACCTCAGCGGGTTGGAGATCATGCACCGTCGAGCTGGTCGGCATCTGCCCGGCCGGACCCGGCGTGATCCACGACGCGTCTCGATGGACAAGCACCGTCGAGAAGGAGTGGATCTTTGGCCGGCTGTGGCCCGCCCCGAGACAATCGGGGAGTCGCTCGGTCGGGTCGCTCCGGCGGCCTGAACGAGGAACCGCCAACCTGCGTCCTAAAAGGGGCAAAGGTTCACGGTTGCAGCACTAGG
>JBEKWB010000031.1:0-36487 GCA_049513455.1 Acidimicrobiales bacterium | reverse complement strand
TTCCGAGGCGGTGACAACCCTCTATGGAAGAGGAGCCCGATGACTGCGGAACAGCAGCTCGAAAGATCGGTACTTGAAGGCAAGGAACGCGATGAGCTCAGCGCCATCGCCCAGGCCATGTCGCTCAAGACGACGACCAGGACGAAGAAGGCCGATATCATCGACCGGATCCTCGACGCCACCGGCGTGACCAGCAACGGCGTCGCTACTAACGGCGAGTCGGCCAACGGGGACAGCGCCCACGGCGACGGCAATGGCACGAAGGCAGCGCGGCGGCCCCGAGCGGCTGTTCCCGCCGTGAGCGAAGCGGAAGGATCGACGGCCTCCGAGACCGAGCCGGCACAGACTCCGGCCGCCAGTGCGCCGAGAGATCCGGGACCGGCGGTCTTCGTCGAACCACCCGAGCTCTCCGACGGGACCGAGCCGAGCACCGCGCAGCAGAACGGCCAGGGGGCCTCCGCCCACCAGCAGGCGAACCGGAGCCGCCCCAATCAGGGGCAGAACCAGAACAACCGCAACAGCCAGAACAACAACCAGAACAACAACCAGAACAACAACAGCCAGGGCGACGGGGGAGATCTCGGCAACCGCCGCGGCCGCCGCCGCCGTGGTCGCGAGCGTGGCACCGGAGGCGAGCTGCAGGGCGGTGGGGGGCAGGAACAGCCTTATTCGGGCGAGATGGTCGACGTCAAGGGGATGCTCGACCTGCGCGACGAGGGCTACGGCTTCCTCCGCTGTGGCGGCTACCTGCCGTCCCCCAAGGATGTCTACATCTCCATCAGCCAGGCCCGCCGGTTCGCCTTGCGCAAGGGCGACTACGTGGAGGGGGCTTGTCGCCCTGCCTCGAACAACGAGAAGTACCCGGCTCTGCTCCGTATCGACACGGTGTCCGGGCTGGACCCCGAAGAGGCGCGCAACCGCCCCCGCTTCGAGGATCTGACCCCGCTGTTCCCGGACTCCCGGCTGCACCTCGAGATGGACGAAGCCGGCGACAAGGACAACCTGACCGCCCGGATCGTCGACCTCCTCTCGCCCATCGGCAAGGGGCAGCGCGGGCTGATCGTGTCGCCACCCAAGGCCGGCAAGACGACGGTGATGAAGCAGATCGCCCACTCCATTGAGGCCAACAACCCCGACGTCCACCTCATGGTGCTCCTCGTCGACGAGCGGCCCGAAGAGGTCACCGACATGCGGAGGTCCGTGCGCGGCGAAGTCATCGCGTCGACGTTCGACCGTCCGGCCGATGAGCACACCCAGGTTGCCGAGCTGACCATTGAGCGGGCGAAGCGGTTGGTCGAGGTCGGGCGTGACGTCGTCATCATCCTCGACGGCATCACCCGGCTCGCCCGCGCCTACAACCTGGCCGCTCCGGCCACCGGACGGATCATGTCCGGCGGCGTGGACTCGGGCGCCCTGTACCCGCCCAAGAAGTTCTTCGGGGCCGCCCGCAACATTGAGGAGGGTGGCTCGCTCACCATTCTCGCCTCTGCGCTGGTGGAGACCGGTTCGAAAATGGACGAAGTCATTTTCGAGGAGTTCAAGGGCACCGGCAACATGGAGCTCCGGCTCGACCGCCGCCTGTCCGAGCGCCGCCTCTACCCGGCCATCGACGTCAACGCGAGCTCCACCCGTCACGAGGAGCTGCTCTTCGAGCGGGGTCAGCTTCAGCAGGTCTGGAAGCTGCGGCGGGTGCTCAATGCCCTGGCCAACGACGGCAAGGAGGCGGCCGGGCTCGAACTGCTCATGGACAAGATCCGCACGACCCGGAGCAACGACGAATTTCTGGCCGAAATTGCCAAGGGGCCTGCCAACTAGGACAGCCGTCGGCCGCAAGTGGCCGGCGAACCCCTACACTGACCCGACCGAATCGACGCAGGAGACATCATGAAGCCCGACATCCACCCCGACTACATCGAAGCCACCGTGAAGTGCTCGTGCGGCAACACGTACGTGACCCACTCCACGAAGGCCGATCTCCACGTCGAGCTTTGCAACGAATGCCACCCGTTCTTCACGGGCAAGCAGAAGCTCGTCGACTCCGGTGGCCGGGTGGAGCGCTTCCAGCGTCGCTATGGTGCCCGCAAGGGCAAGGCCAAGGCTGCGCCGGCCGCGGCGGCGCGAGACTAAGACCGGTCTCGACCGGTCGGGTGCCCGCCCGACCATCCCGATTGTCTCTGGCCCACATCCATGTTCGACGACCGGATAGCCGCACTCGAGTCGGAGTTCAACGCTGTCGAAGCGGATCTGGCGGACCCGTCCGTCCTGGCGGACGCCGATCGGGTCCGCGATCTGTCCCGACGTCACAAGGAGTTGGGTGAGATCGTCCGTGTCTGGCACGAGCTCAACGCCTCGCGCGCCGACGTGACCACGGCGCGCGAAATGCTCACCGAGGCCTCGGGCGAAGAGCGCGAGCTGATACGCCAAGAAGTCGAGGAGGCCGAGGCATCGGTGGCGGCGCGGGAGGAGGAGATCCAATCTCTCCTGCTGCCCAAGGACCCCAACATCGGTCGCAATGTGATCATGGAGATCCGCGGTGCCGTGGGCGGGGACGAGGCCAACCTCTTCGCGCGCGTTCTCTTCGACATGTACCAGCGCTTCGCCGCATTGGAGAAGTGGAAGATCGAGATCCTCTCCGAGGATGCGTCGGATCGGGACGGGCTGAATGAAGCGGTCTTTCTGATAAAGGGTCCCGATGCCTACCTTCGCCTGGAGCACGAGGGCGGCACCCATCGCGTGCAGCGCGTGCCGGTGACGGAGGCCAAGGGGCGGATCCACACCTCCACGGCGACCGTGACCGTGCTGCCCGAGGCCAAGGAAGTGGAGATTGCCATCGACCCCAACGATCTCAAGGTGGACGTCTACCGTTCCACCGGTCCGGGTGGGCAGTCGGTGAACACCACGGATTCGGCCGTGCGCATCACCCACCTCCCCACGGGGACAGTGGTGGCGATGCAGGACGAGAAGAGCCAGATCCAGAACCGGGCCAAAGCCATGGTCGTCCTGCGGGCCCGACTGCTCAAGGCGGAGCAGGACCGCCAAGCGGCCGCCATGTCGCTGCAGCGGCGGGGGCAGGTCGGCGCCGGGGGCCGCACCGACAAGATCCGCACGTACAACTACAAGGAGAACCGGGTCACCGATCACCGGATCAACCTGACCCTTTACAAGCTGGACCAGGTTCTGGCGGGCGACCTGACCGAACTCACGGATGCCCTCATGGCGGACAAGCGGGCGCGCCAACTGGCCGGCGAGGAGGACGTCGCCCCGTGACCCGGGGCGAGCTGATCTCTGAGCTCGCCGCCTCATTGGGCGCCCGACATGAAGCGCGCTTCATCGTCGAGGACGTGCTCGGCCCGCCTCCTCCCGGTGGCGACCGGGTGGCCGGGCCGGCCGAGGTCGAGACCGCCCGCGCGCTGGCGGCGCGCCGGCGCGCCGGCGAGCCGCTGCAGTACGTCCTGGGGCACTGGGCCTTTCGCTCGCTCGACCTGCTGGTGGACCGGCGTGTCCTGATCCCCCGGCCGGAGACCGAGCAGGTCGTCGAGGTCGCCCTGGGCGAAATAGGACCTCCCGGCGCCGCTCCTCCCACCGTGGTCGACGCCGGGACGGGATCGGGCGCGATCGCCCTCTCCCTGGCCACCGAGTTGGCCCCCCGCCATCCCGACGCGCGCCTTTGGGGCACCGATGCCAGCCCCGAGGCGCTGGCCGTGGCGCGCGCCAACCTGGACCGGGTGCGCCGGCAGCGTGATGGCCCTGTCCTGCCCGTGCACTTCGTGCAGGGGAACTGGCTGGATCCTCTTCCCTCCCGGTTGCGGGGCGCGGTCGATGTGATCGTGTCCAACCCTCCCTATGTCGCCGGCGCGGAGTGGCCGGACCTCTCCGGCGAGGTGCGGCGCGAGCCTGTCGCTGCGCTGGTCGCGGGTGATGGGACCGACGGCACGCCCGGTCTCGGCGATGTGGAGGCCCTGCTGTCCCAGGCCTGGGTCTGGCTGGCGCGCCCCGGTGCGGTCGTGATCGAACTGGCGCCGCACCAGGCAGACGCGGCAGCCCTCATGGCCCGGGGCATGGGGTACGTCGACGTCCGGGTAGAGAAGGACCTGGCCCGGCGTCCCCGGGCACTGGTCGGTCGCACCCGGTGACCGGTCCCCGGCTGGTCGGTCCTCGCCGGCCGGACGAAGCCCTGGCCGCGCTCGCCGACGGTCAGGTGATCGCCGTCGCGGGCGACGGCGGGTACCTCCTGGCGGCACGCCACGGTCACGACGGCTCGGCCGCCCTGCTGCGCGCGCTCGGGCCGAATCCCACAGATTCCGGCCCCTTCGACACGGTCGTCGGCCGGCGGGACCAGGCGATTGCGTTGGCGTCGGCGTGGACCAGGGAGACGGGGATCCTGACCGACCGGATGTGGCCCGGGCCCCTCACGGTCATGGTGCCGGCCCGACCCGGTGCGGGGGACGGCGATTGCGTCCTGCGCATCACCATGCCGGCGGCGCGCGCACTGCGCGCGCTGTGTCGCGACGGCGAGCCGCTATTGGTGTGCGCGCTGCGACGGCCCGGTGGAGCTCCGATCGTCGATCCGGCGGAGGTCGGGACCCGCTTCACCTCCTCGGATCTTGCGCTGATCGTCGATGGGGGCATCTGCCGCGGCCCTGGCCCGACCGTCGTTGACTGCACGGCCTCACCGCCGGCCGTGCGCCATGTCGGTGCGCTCCCCGAGCACTACGTCGATGCGGCGCTGATGATGGGCAGTCGACGTCGCAAGTGGTTCGGGCGGAGGTCGGATCCAGGCTGAACGCGCCAGGGCCAGTCAGTCCAGGGCCAGTCAGTCCAGGGCCAGTGCGCCATCGGCCGCCAACGTGCCCGTGCGGCCGATGCCTTCCTCGGTGCAGAGCAGGGCCAGCGTGTCGGGGTCGACGATGTTGCCCCACGCCCTGCAGTCGCCGGCGGTGCGGCAGGCCAGAATGCCGCGCTCGGGGCTGCCCTCGCGGTCGAACGTAACCGTATAGGTCTCGACCCGCACCGGACCGGTGGCCGCCGAGTCCACCGTGCACTGCGGGAGCACGTCCACTTCGGGCTGCACGTCGCGCCAGGCGAATCCATCGCGCCCCTCGTCGGCGGGGGGCCGGCTCCCGTACACGCCGACGGAGTGTTTGGTGGCGTACCACCCGAGCCCGGTGGCCAGGCCCACCGACCCGGGCTCGGCGCGCAAGGCGCCGACAAGCTGGGCGATGCCGTGCGAGGTGTAGTTGTTACCGGGCCCGCCGCCGAAGGTGAGGCCGCCGGTCAACGTCAACGGACGGTCAGGGTCGTCGAGGGGGAGGCGCATTTCCCGAGCGGCCATCTGCACCACAACGGGGAAGCACGAGTAGAGATCGATCGGCCCGAGGTCGTCGGGGCCCACCCCGGCGAGTTCGAAGGCGGCCCCGGCGGCCAGCCGCATCGCCGGCGAGCGATGAAGCTCGGGGCGGTGCGAAATGAACCAGTGGTCGTGCGCATCGGCCCCCGCCAGCGGGAACACCCATCTCTCCTCGGGCACCCCGGCGGCCCGCGCCGCCTCCACCGAGCAGACTATGTACGCCGCGCCCTGGTCGACCTGCATGTTGGCCGTGCAGAGCTTGGGGTAGGGGAAGGAGATCATGCGGTTGTCCGGCGAGGGTTCCGTGATCTCCTCCGGGCGGAAGGCGCGACGGATCCAGGCGTAGGGGTTGGATGCGGCAACCTGGCTGAAACGGGACCACAGCGAGCCGATGCGCGCCCGGTGTTCGGCCAGGGTCCACCCGTTGGCGGCGCGCAGCGCGTTCTCGAAGAGCGGGTAGGCCTGGATCGGCAGGATGACCCCGCGGGAGATTTCCAAGTCGGTCGCCCCGGGCCGCTCCGTCCCGAACAGGGTGGGGTGGGGTGTCCTCTCGGCAGGTTGGCTGGACCAGTTCACGACCGGTTTCGACGGATCGCGCCTGCCGGCGGCACGGGTGTACATCGCCTCGGCCCCCGTCACCAGGACGACCCCGAGGTCGCCACGGGAGATGGCACGGCACGCGTCGTGCAGCAACGCCTGTGGTGCATTGCCGCCGACGGCGGTCAGCACGAGCTCGGGGGGCATGGAGTCGGCGTCGAAGCCGAGTTTGGCGGCCACCAGGAGGGCGGGGTTGACCGACCGCCATCCCAGCGGCACCACGACCCGGATGCTGTCGGCCCGCCGGATCAGGGCATGCCCGGCCGCGGCCGGCCCTCCCGGTGCGGCGCCTGTGGCGTCCTCGGCGGCGGCCCGCAACGCGCGTACCATCAATTCGAGGGGCTCGGGCCGCTCGGCCGGGTCGGTGCGGGGATCGGGGTGGTTGGTGACCTGACCGACCCCGACGACGACCGGTGTGTGGGGATGCAGCGCCATGCGCCGGGGATCGTACCGGCTGACGCCCCAGGTTCCCCCGGCCCGCTCGGTAGACTCGGCCTCCATGCGCGTCGCCTTCGGCTCGGACCATGCCGGGTTCTCTCTCAAGGAGACCCTCAAGGCCGAGCTCGTCGGGCGGGGCCATGACGTCTTCGACGTCGGGACGTCGGGCGCCGAGATCTCCGTGGACTACCCCCACTTCGGCGCCGCGGTGGGTCGTGCCGTGGCTGGGGGTGACGTGGACCTGGGCGTCTGCATCTGCGGCTCGGGAAACGGGATCGCCATGGCCGCCAACAAGGTCCCCGGTGTCCGGGCCGCGGTCGTGCACGACGTGACCACCGCCAGCCTGGCCCGACGGCACAACCACGCCAACGTCGTGTGCATGGGCGGCCGCGTGGTGGGTGCGAGCGTGGCCGTCGACGCCCTGATCGCCTTCCTCTCGGCCGCCGAGGAGGGAGGACGCCACCGTGACCGGATCGCCCAACTGGCCCGTCTGGACCGCGAACTCGTCCACGACAACGAAGGAACTCCATGAGCAGCTACGACTCCGCACTGGCCACAGATCCCGAGGTGGGCCGGCTGATCCATCAAGAGCTCGCGCGCCAGCAGACCACCCTGCAGCTGATCGCGTCGGAGAATTTCACCTCACCGGCCGTGCTGGCCGCGTCGGGGTCGGTGCTCACCAACAAGTACTCCGAGGGATATCCCGGAAAGCGGTACTACGGGGGCAACCAAGTCATCGACGAGGTCGAGAACCTGGCCCGTGACCGGGCCACCGCACTGTTCGGCGCCGAGCACGCCAACGTGCAGCCGCACGCCGGTGCCAACGCCAATCTGGCCGTCTACCAGGCCCTTGTGGAGCCTGGCGCCACCGTTTTGGCCATGCGGCTCGACCACGGGGGGCACCTGACCCACGGCTCGCCCGCCTCCATCACCTCCAAGGTGTGGCGCTTCGTCTCCTACGGCGTGACCCCGGCCCGTGACGATCCCGGCGACCCGGGTGAGGTCATCGATTTCGACCAGGTGGCCGACCTGGCCAAGCGCGAGCAGCCCGCGCTGATTGTGGCCGGCTCTACCGCCTACGCCCGCACGATCGATCCGGTGCCGTTCCGGGAGATCGCCGACTCCGTGGGCGCCCTCTTCATGTTCGACGCGGCGCACCCGGCCGGCCTCATCGCCGGTGGTGTCCACCCCAGCCCGGTCGGGGTGGCCGACGTCGTGACCCTCACCACGCACAAGACGCTGCGCGGCCCCCGGGGCGGCGCGATCCTGTGCGGGTCCGAGCTGGCCAAGAAGATCGACAGCGCCGTCTTCCCCGGTCTCCAGGGCGGGCCGCTCGAGCACATCATCGCCGCCAAGGCGGTGGCCTTCGCCGAGGCTTCCCGTCCGGAATTCCGCGCGTATGCCGCCGCGGTGGTGGCCAATGCGGCCGCCCTCGGCGCGGCGCTGGCGGCCGAGGGATTCCGGCTGGTCGCCGGCGGGACGGACAACCACATGGTCCTCGTCGATCTGCGCGCCTTCGATGGCGAGCTGACCGGCAAGGAGGCCCAGGAGGTGCTCGATCGGGCCGGCATCACCCTCAATCGCAACACCATCCCCGACGACCCCCGCTCGGCCTTTGTCACATCGGGGCTCCGTCTGGGATCGGCGGCGGAGACCACCGCGGGCATGGGTCCCGGCGAAATGCAGACCATCGCCGGCCTCATCGGGCGCACACTGCGGGCCCGGTCGGACGAGGCCGAGGTCGCGGCGGTGCGGTCCGAGGTGGCCGCACTGTGCGCCGCCTTCCGGCCCTACCCCGATCTCTTGGAGTAAGGGTGCCGGATCTCGGCTGGTACATCGCGGTGCTGCTGGTCGCGGCGGGGGCGACCGCGGCCCTCACCGTTCCGTGTCGCCGGCTCTCGTTGAAGACGGGTTACGTGGCCCTGCCCAACGAGCGGACCATGCACACGCAGCCCATCCCCTACGGCGGTGGTGCCGCCATGTTCCTCGGCTTCTTGGTGGCGGTCCTGGTCGCGGCGGCCGTGCCGGCCCTCCGCCCGATCTTCTCGGACTCGCCCGAGCTGCTGGGTGTCGTGCTGGCCGCCGGGGCCATCTTCGCCGTCGGCCTCATCGACGACGTGCGGGAGATGTCGGCGCCGGCGAAGATGGCCGGCCAGGTCCTCGCGGCCAGCATCTTGTACTTCCTCGGCGTCACCATGTACCAGTTCAAGGTGCCGCTGGCCGGCTTCATCGTTCTGACGCCGGGGGTCATCCCGCTCATCACCGCGCTGTGGGTGATCGCCCTGGCCAATGCCATCAACTTGATCGACGGGCTCGACGGCCTGGCGGCCGGCATCGTCGCCATCGGCTCTGGCGCGCTGGCCATCTACGGGCTCCGGCTCATGGGGTTGGGCATCCTGCCGCTGGACAACGTGGGCCCCCTGGTGGCGGTCGTCGCCTGCGGCATCTGCCTCGGATTCCTCCCGTTCAACTTCAACCCGGCCCGGCTCTTCATGGGCGATGCGGGAGCGCTGCTCCTCGGCGTGCTCATGGCCGCCTCGACCATGGTGATCGGCGGCCGGACCCCTCCGACCAGCGGGGTCACCTACTTCTTCTTCGCCCCGCTGTTCATCCCGTTCTTCATCCTCGGGGTGCCCATCGTCGACATGACCTTCGCCTTCATCCGGCGGACCGCCCACGGGACCAGCTTCCACACGCCGGACAAGAAGCACATCCACCACCGGTTGCTGCAGCTGGGTCACGGCCCCCGCCGGAGCGTCATCATCCTGTGGGCATGGACCGCCATCCTGTCCGGGTTTCTTCTGTTTCCCCTGTTCATGCACCAGGCGAACGCCTTCATCCCGCCGGGGGCGGCCGCGCTCGGCGTCGGGCTGTACACCCTGTTCCACCCGGGGTTGCGCAAGGCGAACGGCGGCGGGGGCGAGGGTGAGAACGGGCACGAGCCCGTATCCGAGCCGGTCGAGGCCGGCATGCCCGCCGACGTCCTCCAATTTCCTTGAGCGTGCGCCCTGGACGGTTTGGACGTCATCAGGGCCGGGGTGCGATGATGTCGGGAATGTTTCCTGTCCACCTCGCCTCGTACGACGCCGCCCTCCCGGGCAGTCGGCCGACGGACTCCGGCGCGCCACGCACCGCGTAAGGGAGCGGATTTCTCATGTGTGGTCAAGTGGCCTCAGTCGTGCGCGCCCGGATCAGTGACGGAGCCGGCGCCCCCCATGGACCCTCCCGGCGGGGATCAGGGGGACTCGTCCGAACCGAATCCGGGGTCCGGCACCCAGCGGATCCCCACGCTGGGCGACTTCTTCTGGGTAGGCACCGGCTGCGCCGTGAGTGTGGTGGGGGCGGGGGCGGTGGGCTACGGCCTCGACGCCTGGCTGCACACCACGCCGTGGCTCAGCTTCGTCGGCCTGGCCTTCGGCATCGTCTCCGCGGTGCTGCTCTGCGTGGCGCAGCTCCGCAAATTCACCTGACCGGCTACACTGGGTTCTGTGCGCCCTTAGCGATGGAAGGCTGAAAAGCTGATGTTCGCCAATTTCGCGCTCCCCGACCTCGCCCGGGTCTCCCGACGCACCGTGTTGGGTGGGCTCGTGTTCGGCGTGATCGGTCTGATTGCCTGCCTCGCGCTCGGGGCACCGCTGACCGGCCTGGGCCTCTGTATCGGCCTCGGTCTCGGGCTGCTCAACTTCCGGCTGATCCAGCGCTCCGTCATCAAGGTGGGGGCGCGGGAGGACGAGAACCACAAGCGCCCCCTGGCCGCCAACACGGTGGCGCGGTTGGCGGTCATCTCGGCGCTGGCCCTCGGGCTCCTGTTCCTCTCGTTCGAACTGGGTCTGGGTGTGATGGTCGGGTTGGCCGCCTTCCAGTTCCTGCTCCTGCTCAACGTGGCACGCTCCATGTTCAAAATGGGCCACGGCGGCTTTTCCGATGACGATTCCGAGGTGATCCCCTCATGAATATCGGCGGAGGCCTGTTGCAGTTCGTGAACCCGGCGACGAGCATCTCGGTCGGCGAGCACGTCACGAAGAAGATCTTCGGGCTCACCCTCGACCTGGACACGGTGTGGGCTACCGGGGCCGCCCTGGTCGTGGTCGTCCTGCTCGGCATCGCCCTGCGCCGCCAGATAACCAGCGGCGTGCCCGGGCGGCTGCAGGCCGCCTGGGAGATGGGCGTCGGGGCGCTGACCAAGCAGGTGGAGGGCTCCATCGGACCCAGGGGTGCCGCCGTGATCCCGCTGGCGGCAGCGCTGTTCGTGTTCATCTTCGTCTGCAACACGTTCACGGTCCTCGGACTGGGCGCCAAGTTCGACTGGCTGGCGGCGCCCAACGCGGACATCAACCTCCCGCTGGCCATGGCCCTGTTCGTCATCGTGCTGGTGCACATCTCCTCCATCCGGGCCCGGGGACCGGTGGGCTACGTCAAGCACTACCTCACCCAGCCCTTCCCACTCTTCTTGATGCCCTTCAACCTCTTCATCAACATGGTGGAGGAGATCGCCAAGCCGATCACCCTGGCCCTCCGACTGTTCGGCAACCTCCTGTCGGGGACGCTGATGCTGTCGCTGATCGCCTACCTCGGCGTGTGGAAGATCTCGTCGATCCCCATCGGCAACGTGCTGGTCTTCTTCGTCAGCGTGATCTGGAAGCTGTTCGACCTCGCCATCGGCGGCATCCAGGCCTTCATCTTCGCCCTGCTCACCATCTTGTACTTCGATGTCGCGATGAGCACCGAGCATGACGGGCATGCCGAGAAGGGTGAGCTCGACCTGGTCCGCCCGACTGCGGACCTAGAACCTGCACTCGCCACACAAGATCACTAGTCAATTCAAAAAGGAGAGCAATCAAAAATGGCAGATACAACGCAGCAGGCCATCCAGCTGGCCGGAGCGATGGTCGGAGGCGGCCTGGCCCTGGGTGGGGGCGCCATCGGCGCGGCGGTAGGTGACGGACTGGCCGGGAGCGCGACGATCGCCGGTGTGGCGCGTCAACCCGAGGCGCAGGGGCGGCTCTTCACCATCATGTTCCTGACCGTCGGCCTGGTGGAGGCGATGTACTTCATCAATCTGGCGTTCACGGCACTCTTCATCTTCTCGCTGTACAAGAAGTAGTCGAGCCGTCTCGTACCGAGTGGTCTCCTACCGAGTGGTACATCCCAACCGTGATCCGGGTGGGTCCATCGCCCAAAGGCAAAGACAGAGATAACTATGTTCATCGCAACCAGCAACTTCCTCATCCCCAATGCGACGCTGATTGTCGAGCTGGTGGCCTTCCTTGTCGTCCTCGCCTTCATCGGGAGGTACGTCCTTCCCTACCTGAAGAAGGCGCTTGACGAGCGGGCCGCGCTCATCGGCAGCCAGCTCGCAGCGGCGGACGAGGCCAAGGCGGATGCCAACGCGGCCGACGCGCAGCGCCGGGCCGCGCTCGAAGAAGCGCGCACGCAGGCGCGGGAGATCGTGGCCCAGGCCAACCGCACGGCTGAGCAGGTGCGGGCCGACGCCCAGAGCAACGCGCAGAGCGACTACGAACGCATTGTGGGCAACGCCGAGGCCGAGGTGAAGCTGGCTCGCCAGCGCGCCGTGGACGAGGCAGCCAACCGTCTGGGTGAGCTCGTGATGGATGTGGTCGAGCGTGTCATCGGGCGTGAGGTGGACTCTGCGGCTCACCGCGACCTGATCGACGAAGCGGTCCTTGCTCTCAGGGCCGATGCCACCGGCGGCGCTGCCGCCAGCTCCGGGGCGCGTCAGTGAACCCGACGCTTCAAGGCTACACCGCTGCCGTGCTCGAGGCCGCTGGTCCGGGCGCGCTTGCTGGGCTGGCTTCCGACCTTGACGCCATCGACCGCCTGGTGAAATCGAACACCACCCTGCGCTCCGCCCTGACCGACACCACCGTACGCGGGCCTGCCCGCCGTGCGCTCATGCTGGACCTTCTCGCCGGCAGGGTGTCCGATCCGGCGCGCCGCCTGGCGGCGTTCGCCGTCTCCGCCGTTGGCGCGCCGCATGTGCCGGCTGCGGTGGACTGGGTGGCGATCCGGGCCCGCCACGAAGCCGAGGGGCAGCACTACGACGAGACACCGTTGAGCCTGACCCAGTCACGCGAGCGCGTCGGGGGATTCGCCACCGCGGTGGACGAGGATCTCTCGCACGCCGAGTTGGAGTCGTTGGAGGACGACCTCTTCCGTTTCGCCCGCATTGTGGCCGCCACCCCTGCCCTGCGTGCCGCCCTGGTCGACCGCGACCTGGCGGTAGAGGCACGCCAGGGGTTGGCCAGCCAGCTGCTGGAGGGTAAGGTGCAGCCGAGCACTGTCGCGCTGGTCCGCTACGTCGTGGCAGGCGGCCGGGCCCGCGACATCGTGGGGACGCTCAACTGGCTGGTCGAGCAGACCGCCAGGGCCCGGGGCTGGCGCATCGCCCGGGTGCACGCGGCGGCGCCCATTGAGGACCAGCAGCAGACCACGCTCTCCGACTCACTGGCCGTCCTGGCCGGTGCCCCGGTCGAGCTGCAGATCATCGTCGACGAGGCGTTGCTCAGCGGTGTGGTCATCCAGATCGGTGACCTCCAGGTGGATGCGACCGCCCGGGGAAGAATTGACGCCTTGCGTGAGCACCTCATGCCGGGCGGTTGGGACGACGGAGGTTTCCGCACCGGCACGGTGCGGCCCGGGGGAACGATGACACAGACGGAGGGAGCAGGTTGATGGCAGAACTGACGATCGACGCCAGTGAGATCACAGCGGCACTGCAGCGCAACGTGGCCGAGTACACCCCGGTGGTCGGGACCGAGCAGATCGGGCGGATCGTCGAGGTCGGGGACGGCATCGCCCGCGTCTCGGGCCTACCGGGCGCGGCGGTCAACGAGCTCCTCGAGTTCGAGGACGGCACGCTCGGGTTGGCGCTCAACCTCGACGAGGACACCATCGGTGCGGTCGTTCTCGGGGATGTGGACAACCTGGAAGAAGAGCAGACGGTCAAGGCCACCGGCCGGATCCAGACCGTTCCGGTGGGCGACGCCCTCCTGGGCCGGGTGGTGAACGCACTGGGCGAGCCGATCGACGGCAAAGGTCCCGTCAACAGCACCGAGTTCCGCCGGATGGAGGTCCAGGCGCCCGGCATCGTGGGCCGCCAACCGGTGACCGAGCCGTTGCAGACGGGCATCAAGGCCATCGACGCCATGACTCCCATCGGCCGAGGCCAGCGCGAGCTCATCATCGGTGACCGCAAGACCGGCAAGACCACCGTGGCGGTCGACACCATCATCAACCAGGCCGGGCAGGGCGTGAAGTGCATTTACGTGGCCATCGGGCAGAAGAACTCCTCGGTGGCCCAGACGGTGGCCACCCTCGAGGCACACCAGGCGCTGGCGTACACGGTCGTGGTGGTCGCCTCGGCCGGGGACCCGGCCCCGTTCAAGTACCTGGCCCCCTATGCCGGGTGTGCCATGGGCCAGCATTGGATGGAGAACGGCGAGCACGCCCTCATCATTTACGATGACCTGTCCAAGCAGGCCGAGGCCTACCGGTCCGTCTCCCTCCTCCTGCGCCGCCCCCCGGGGCGCGAGGCCTACCCCGGCGACGTCTTCTACCTCCACTCCCGCCTGCTCGAGCGCGCGGCCAAGCTCTCGGACGCGCTGGGTGGCGGATCGCTGACCGCGCTCCCGGTGATCGAGACCAAGGCGGGCGACATTTCGGCCTACATCCCGACCAACGTGATCTCCATCACCGACGGGCAGGTCTTCTTGGAGACCGACCTGTTCAACTCGGGTATCCGTCCCGCCATCAACGTCGGCAACTCGGTGAGCCGGGTGGGGAGCGCGGCCCAGGTGAAGGCGATGAAGCAGGTGTCGGGAACGCTCAAGCTCGACCTGGCCCAGTTCCGTGAGCTGGAGGCGTTCGCCACGTTCGGCTCCGAGCTCGACAGGGTGTCGCAGGCCCAGCTCGACCGGGGCTACCGCCTGACCGAGTTGCTCAAGCAGCCGCAGAACGCGCCCGTGCCGGTGGAGGAGCAGGTCCTCGTGATCTACGCCGGGACGAAGGGCTGGACCGACTCCGTGCCGGTGTCCGAAGTGCAGCGCTTCGCCGCCGAGCTGATCGAGTACTTCAAGGGAAACCATGCCACCGTCCTCGACGACATCCGGAACAAGGGTGCACTCCCGGACGGTGACGAGCTGGACCGGGGGCTGACCTCGTTCCTCGAGGGCTTCGACACCGGGAAGGTCGACTGATCCATGGCCGGAGGCCAAGAGCGCGTCCTGCGGAGGCGTATCCGCAGCGTGCAGTCCACCAGGAAGATCACCAAGGCCATGGAGCTGATCGCCGCCTCGCGCATCGTGCGCGCCCAGGCGCGCATCGTCGCCAACCGGCCCTATCGGGTGGGCATGGAGAAGGTGCTGCGTCAAGTCGTCAGCGAGGACCCCACTGCCGCGTTGAAGCTGCTGGGGACGCCCGAGTCTCCCGAACGGGTCGGCGTCCTCGCCATAGTGGGCGACCGGGGCCTGGCCGGCTCCTACAACTCGGGGGTGGAGCGGGCGACGGAACGGCTGATCGCCGAGCATGTCCGCAACGGCGCCGACGTGACGCTGTGGACCGTGGGCAAGAAGGCGCCAGGGTACTTTCGCTACCGCGGGATAGAGGTGACGCACGCGTTCTCCGGCATGGCCGACCGACCCGAGTTCGCCGACGCGCGTGAAGTGGCGGCAATCGTGTCCGCCCCGTTCGTCGCCGAGGAGATCCAGGTCGTGCAGATGGTCTCGACCCGGTTCATCTCGGCCGGCACCCAGCGCGTCGAGACCCAGCAGCTCCTCCCGCTCCCAATTCCCGAGCCCGAAGCGGGGGAGGAGCCCCGGGCCGAAAGGGGCGCGACGGGGTACACCGAGTTCGAGCCGGACGTGGACACTCTGCTGGCCAAGTTGGCCCCCCGTGCCACCGAGGCGGAGATCTTCGCCGCCCTCCTGGAGGGCTCTGCCGCATTCTTCACCGCCCAGCAGCGAGCCATGGCGGCGGCGACCGAGAACGCCGATGAGCTCGTCCGTACCCTGACCCGCGTCATGAACCGCGCCCGTCAGGACGCCATCACTACCGAGATCATGGAAATCGTTGGCGGCGCCGAGGCGCTCCGCCAATCGAAGGGAGCTTGACCGCAATGACCACTACTGCAAGCCAGGACACCGTACCGGCGGGCTCGCTCGAGAGCGGGCGTGTCGTGTCCATCGCCGGCCCCGTCATCGACGTGGAGTTCCCGCCGCACGCGCTGCCCGAGATCAACCACGCCGTGGAGTTCACGATCGTGCTGGAGGGCATCTCCTCGCAGGTCACGGCCGAGGTGGCCCAGCAGATCGGCGACGGCCGGGTGCGCTGCATCTGCATGCAGCAGACCGACGGCCTCGTGCGGGGGACCCCGGTGCGCAACCTGGGCCGGGGCATCACCGTTCCCGTCGGCAACGCCGTGCTCGGCCACGTGTTCAACGTGCTCGGACAGCCGCTCGACACCGACAAGGTCGAGGGCGTCGACGACTACTGGGAGATCCACCGCAGCGCGCCGGCGTTCGACCAGCTGGAGCCGAGGGCCCTGATGTTCGAGACCGGGATCAAGGTCGTCGACCTGCTCGAGCCCTATGTGCAGGGTGGGAAGATCGGTCTCTTCGGCGGGGCGGGGGTGGGCAAGACGGTCATCATCCAGGAGATGATCCACCGGGTGGCCCAGCAGCATGGCGGCGTGTCCGTCTTCGCCGGCGTGGGGGAGCGGACCCGTGAGGGCACCGATATGTGGCTGGAAATGCAGGAATCGGGCGTCATCGACAAGGCCGCCCTGGTCTACGGCCAGATGGACGAGCCTCCCGGGGTGCGCCTGCGGGTCGCCCTGGCTGCGCTGACCATGGCCGAGTACTTCCGCGACGTGCAGAACCAGGACGTGCTGCTCTTCGTCGACAACATCTTCCGCTTCGTGCAGGCCGGCTCCGAGGTCTCCACCCTGCTCGGCCGCATGCCGTCGGCCGTGGGCTACCAGCCGACGCTGGCCGACGAGATGGGGGAGCTGCAGGAGCGGATCACCTCCACCAAGGGGAAGTCGATCACCTCCCTGCAGGCGGTGTACGTCCCGGCCGACGACTACACGGACCCGGCCCCGTTCACCACGTTCACCCACCTCGATGCCACGACCGAGCTCTCCCGCCAGATCGCCGCACTCGGCATCTACCCGGCGGTGGACCCCTTGGCCTCGACGTCGAACATCTTGGCGCCGGAGATCGTGGGCGACCGCCACTACGCCGTGGCCCGCCGGGTGCAGGAAGTCCTGCAGCGCTACAAGGAGCTGCAGGACATCATCGCTATTCTCGGCATGGACGAGCTGTCCGAGGAGGACCGGGTGACCGTGACCCGGGCCCGCAAGATCCAGCGTTTCCTCTCCCAGCCCTTCTTCGTGGCCGAGGTCTTCACCGGTGTTCCCGGGATCTTCGTGCCAATCGACGAGACGGTGGAGTCGTTCGAGGCCCTGGTCAACGGCGATCTCGACAACATTCCCGAGCAGGCGTTCCTGAACGTCGGTGGGGTGGAGTCCGTGCTGGCCAAGGCCAAGACCTTGCAGGACGAGGCCGGTTAGTGGCCGACGGCGTCTTCGGCGTGGAGGTCGTCACGCCCGAGCAGTCCCTGGTTGCCGGTGGTGCCACGTCGGTGGTCCTGGCGACCTCGGACGGTGATCTCACCGTGCTCGACGGCCACATGGCGCTGGTCGGCGACGTGGCACCGTGCGAGGTCAAGGTGGAGCAGCCCGACGGCACCGCCTTGCGGTTGGCGGTGCACGGCGGCTTCCTCGAAGTCGACACCAGCCCCGGCGCGGCCGAGGGGTTCGCCGAGGGCGACGGCCCCCTTCCCGGCCTCTCGACCAAGGTCACGGTGCTGGCCGGTATCGCCGAGCTGGCACCCGACATCGACGTACCCCGGGCCGAACGGGCCAAGGAGGCCGCGGCGCAGCGGGTGGCCGAGCTGTCGGCCGGACGGGGCGGGGTATCCGACCAGGCTGCGGTCGCCGACGCCCTCGAAGTGGCGTTGCGCGAGGCCGAAGAGGCGCTGGGCCGGGCGGAGCTCAGGCTGAGCGTCGCCGCCGGGTCACACGAATGAAACCGAGCTGAACTCCGACAGCTTGGCCAAGGCGTGGTTGGCGTAGATGGTGCGCAGGGTCCCTGACTTCGAGCGCATGACCAGCGATTGGGTGGTGGCCCCGAACTCGTGAAACCGCACTCCTTGGAGGAGCTCGCCGTCGGTGATGCCGGTGGCGGCGAAGAAGCAGTTGTCGCCCTGGACCAGGTCCTCGGTCGAGAGCACGTTGTCGAGGTCGTACCCCGCCGCGACGGCCGCGGCGCGCTCGCTCTCGTCCCGGGCGAAGAGCCTCCCTTGAATCTCACCGCCCATGCACTTGAGCGCGGCCGCTGCCAGCACACCTTCGGGCGTCCCACCGATGCCGAAGAGGATGTCGGTGCCGGCGCCCGGCCACCCGGTGGCGATTGCCCCGGCCACGTCCCCGTCCGTGATCAGGCGGATCCGTGCCCCCGCGGTCCGCACCTCGGAGATGAGGGCCTCGTGCCGGGGCCGATCGAGGATGACCGCGGTCAGGTCGCGCACCGGCCGCCCCAGGGCCTCGGACAGGGCGTGCAGGTTCTCCGTGGGGGATCGACGGATGTCGCAGGCGCCCTTCGCCCGTGGCCCGACGGCCAACTTCTCCATGTAGACACAGGGCCCGGGGTCGAACATCGTTCCCCGCTCGGACACCGCGATGACGGCGAGCGCCCCACCGCGCCCCAGTGCCGTCGGGGTCGTCCCGTCGATCGGGTCGACCGCGATGTCGGTCAGCGGCGGCGACCCGTCGCCGATGCGCTCCCCGTTGAAGAGCATGGGGGCGTTGTCCTTCTCGCCCTCGCCGATGACCACGATCCCGTCCATCTGCACGGTTGCCAGCACGACCCGCATGGCCTCGACCGCGGCGCCATCGGCGCCGATTTTGTCGCCCCGACCCATCCAGCGGCTGGCCGCCATGGCGGCGGCCTCCGTGGTGCGGACCAATTCCAGAGCCAGGTTGCGGTCCGGGGCCTGAGGGGTTGTCGCCACGGTCCCCGACCCTACTTGGTCACCCGTCCCGAATGGGCCGCTCGGCGAGCGGCCCAGGAGGGATACTTGAGATTGTGGAGCAGACAGTGGAGCAGATAGTGGTGCGGCCGAACGGCCCTCTGCACGGGACGGTGCGGGCGGGCGGGGCCAAGAACTCGGCTCTCAAGCTCATGGTGGCCGCTCTGCTGACCGAGGGGCGCACCGTGCTGTCCAACGTGCCCTTCATTGACGACGTGGCGTCCATGGCCAAGGTGCTCGGGGCCGTGGGGGCACAGGTGGAGCGGTTGGGCAACGGCGATCTGGCCGTCACCACCCCCGCGCCGGAGGACCTGCATCCCGTCGCCCCCTATGACCTCGTGGAGCGCATGCGGGCCTCGGTGGTCGTTCTCGGCCTCCTCCTGGCCCGCTGCGGCGAGGTGCACATGCCGCTCCCCGGGGGCGACGACTTCGGGGAGCGTCCGATCGACTTCCATGTCAACGGCCTGACGGCCATGGGGGCCCGCTTCGAGATCTCCCACGGCGAGGTGCGGGGCCACGTCGACGGCGGGCGGCTCGTCGGCACCAAGGTCGTGCTGGAGTACCCCAGCCACACGGCGACCGACAACCTGCTCATGGCTGCCGTCCTCGCCAAGGGCACCACGGTCATTGAGAACGCGGCCAAAGAGCCCGAGGTCATCGACCTGGCCGCCATGCTCTGCTCCATGGGCGCGATCGTCCGCGGCGCCGGGACCTCGCGGATCGAGGTCGAGGGGATCGACGAGTTGCATCCAGCCCGGCACGTTGTCGTGGCGGACCGGGTCGTCGCCGCGACATTCCTGGCCGGGGCCGGCATGACGGGGGGCGATGTGACGATCGCCGATGCCCGTCCCGACCATATGGAGATGCTGCTGCGCAAGGTCAACCAGATGGGCGTCGTGACCACCATGGGGCCGGAGGGGCTCCGGGTGACGGCGAGCCGGCGCCTCGTGGCGGCGGACGTCGCCACCCTGCCCTACCCGGGCGTGGCGACCGATTTCAGTCCGTTGCTGGTGGCCATGCTCAGCAGCGCCGAGGGGGTGGGGATCCTCACCGAGAACCTCTTCTCGGGCCGGTTCCGCTACGTCGAGGAGCTGCGCCGCATGGGCGCCGACATCAAGACCGAGGGGCATCATGCCGTCGTCCGCGGGGTCACCCGCCTGTCGGGCGCCCGGGTGCGGGCGCCGGACATCCGGGCCGGTGTCGCCCTGGTGCTGGCCGGACTCGTGGCGGAAGGGGAGACCACCGTCACCGGCGCGCACCACATCAGTCGCGGCTACCAGGACCTGGTGGGCGACCTGCGCCACCTGGGTGCCACGGTGACCAGCCAGTGAACCGGCGGATGCCCTCCGATCCCGCCGCGCTCCTCGCGCTGGCCCGGGACGACGACCGCGTGGCGCTGGCCCGCCTGGTCTCCCTGGTCGAGCGCGGAGGTGCGCCCGGCCTGGCCGTCGCCCGTCTGGCCTACCGGGCGCCGGTGCCCTATACGATCGGGTTGACGGGCGCTCCGGGGGCGGGAAAGTCGACCCTCACCGATCGGCTCATCACCCTCGTCCGTTCGGGCTGGCCGGACCCGGCACCCGAGCCCATCGGTCAGGTCGGCGTGCTGGCCGTCGATCCGACGTCTCCGTTCAGCGGCGGGGCGATTCTGGGCGATCGCGTCCGCATGCAGCAGCACGCGCTCGACCCGACCGTGTTCATCCGGTCCATGGCTACCCGGGGGCATCTGGGGGGCCTGGCGCTGGCTGTGCCCGACGCCGTGCGCGTGCTCGGCGCGGTGGGATTGCCGGTGGTGATCGTCGAGACCGTCGGGGTAGGGCAGATGGAGATCGAGGTGGCATCCGCCGCCGACACGACCATGGTGGTGGTGACGCCGGGCTGGGGGGACTCCATGCAGGCAAACAAGGCCGGCCTGTTGGAGATCGCCGACATCTTCGTCATCAACAAGGCGGACCGCCCCGGAGCCCGCGAAGCGCGGCGGGACCTCGAGCAGATGCTGGATCTGTCGTCGCTCGGCGCGTGGCGTCCCCCCATCGTCGACACGGTTGCCTCTTCGGGTGAGGGATTGGCGGCACTCTGGGACGAGATCGCACGCCACCGTGCCCACCTGCGCGAGTCGGGGAAATTGGAGCAGCGCCGCGCCGAGCGCCTGGGCCATGAGCTGCGGCGGGTCCTCATGGCCCGCAGCGCGGCGAAGATCGATGAGCTGACCACCGGAGAGGAGTTCGCCGGCGCGGTCAAGGCCCTTGCGGCGGGAGAGCTCGACCCCTACCAGGCCGCCGATCGCCTCTTGGAACGATGAAGGGCCACAACCCGATTCAACTACCCTGACTACCAATGGCTGAACCCAACGTCGCGGTCGAGCGCCGTCCCGACGGCGTCGCCCTGGTCCGGCTGGACCGCCCGAAGGCGAACGCGCTCTCGGTCGATGTGCTCGGGCAGATCTTCTCCGTCGCCGCCGCGCTCCATGACGATCCCCCCGGGGCGGTCGTCCTGTGGGGCGGCCGCCGGATCTTCGCGGCCGGGGCAGAGATCTCCGAGCTCGAAGGCACCGGCGCGGACACCGTGGGTGCGGGTTTCAACCGTGCCCTGGCGTCCCTGGCCAGCCTGCCCCGCGCCACAATCGCCGCCATCAACGGGTACGCGCTGGGGGGCGGATTGGAGCTGGCTCTGGCCTGCGACTTCCGGGTCTGCGCGGAGGACTCCAAACTCGGGCTCCCCGAGGTGCTCCTCGGGCTCATACCCGGCGGGGGCGGGACGCAGCGCCTGCCGCGCCTGATCGGGTCCTCCCGCGCCAAGGAGCTCATCATGACGGGGCGCCAGGTCCCGGCAGACGAGGCATTGGCCCTCGGGCTGGTGAACCGGGTGGCGGCGCCGGACGAGGTGCTCGACGTGGCACTGGAGTGGGCCGCCGCGTTGGCCCGCGGCCCCCTGGTGGCGCACGGTCTGGCCAAGGGAGTGATCGACGGCGGTCTCGAAGGCACGCTGGCCGACGGGTTGGCCGCAGAGCAGGAGGCATTCTCCGCGGCGGCCCGCACCGAGGACGCCGCGCGCGGCATCGCCTCCTTCGCCGAACACGGTCCCGGCCAGGCGACGTTCGTCGGACGGTGAGCGTGCCCCCCATCCCGCTGAGCTCCGGAGAGGGCCCGTTCGACCCGTCCGTGCGATGGTTCCAGCACGCCGTCTTCTATGAGGTCCTGATCCGGGGCTTCTACGACTCGAACAACGACGGCACCGGTGACCTCAAGGGGCTGCGCGAGAAGCTGGACTACATCGAGTGGTTGGGTATCGACTGCATCTGGATGCTGCCGTTCTACCCGTCGCCGTTCCGGGACAGCGGCTACGACATCAGTGACTTCTTCAATGTGCACCCCGACTACGGGAGCATCGGCGACCTCGTCGCCTTGTTAGAGGATGCACACAGCCGGGGCATCCGGGTCATTGCCGATCTGGTGATGAACCACACCAGCGATCAGCACCCGTGGTTCATAGAGTCGCGTTCGAGCCGGGACAATGCCAAGGCGGACTGGTACGTCTGGAACGACGACGACCAGCGTTGGCCCGACGCCCGCGTGGTCTTCACCGATGTGGAGCGGTCCAACTGGACCTGGGACGACACGCGCCAGCAGTACTACTGGCACCGTTTCTTCCACCACCAGCCCGACCTCAACTACGAGAACCCCGAAGTGGCGGACACCATGATCGATCTGGTGCGCTTCTGGTTGGACCTCGGCTTCGACGGCTTCCGCCTCGATGCCGTGCCGTACCTGTACCAGCGGGACGGGACGGCCGGTGAGCATCTGCCCGAGACCCACGCCTTCATCAAGCGCATACGCAAGCAGCTGGAGTCGGACTACCCCGGCCGCATCCTCCTGGCCGAGGCCAACGGCTGGCCGAGCGACGTGGCGGACTACTTCGGTGATGGGGACGAGTGCCACCTGTGCTTCCACTTCCCGCTGATGCCCCGCCTCTTCATGGCCGTGCGGAGGGAGCAGCGCTACCCGATCACCGAGATCCTGGCCCAGACGCCCGTCATCAACGACTCGTGCCAGTGGGCGATCTTTCTCCGCAATCACGACGAGCTGACCCTCGAGATGGTCACCGACGAGGACAGGGACTACCTGATCGCCGAGTACGCCAAGGATCCCCGCATGAAGCGGCACATGGGGATCGGGCGGCGGCTGGCCCCGCTCCTCGAAAACGACCGCAACATGACGGAGCTCCTCTACGCCCTCCTCCTCTCCCTCCCGGGAAGCCCCGTCATCTACTACGGGGACGAGCTCATGATGGGCGACAACATCTACCTGGGCGACCGCGACTCGGTGCGCACGCCCATGCAGTGGTCGCCCGACCGCAACGGGGGATTCTCGAAGGCCGACTTCGCCCAGCTCTACCTGCCGCCGCTGATGGACCCCGTCTACGGGTTCAGCGCGGTGAACGTGGAGGCGCAACTGCGCAACCAGGGGTCGTTCCTGCACTGGCTCCGGCGCATGCTGGTCGAGCGCCGGTCCCTGCCGGTGATGGGTGTGGGGGAGATGGAGGTCCTCCCCTGTGCCAACCCCTCGGTGTTGGCCTATATGCGATCGGGTGAGGTGGCCGACATCATTTCCTCCGCGCCCAGCCCGCATGGCAGCTCCCCGTCGTCGATCGCCACCGAGATCGAAGGGCGGGACTGGGAGCGCGCCACCGTCATGGCCCGTACGGTCCCGGCGGGGAACGAGGCACCCGGGGACGAGGTGGTGCGCCGCTTCCAGGCCGTGCTCTGTGTCCACAACCTCAGCCGGTTCGCCCAGCCGGCCGAGCTCTCCCTGGCGAAGTGGGCCGGGACCACCCCGCACGAGGTGCTCGGGCGCGTTCCGTTCCCCAACGTGACCGAGGAGCCGTACACGATCACGCTTCCCCCTTACGGTTTTCTGTGGTTCGATCTGGTGGACGATGATCGGCGGTCGATGGAATGAACCCTGAGCGGGAGCAGGCCCTACGCACACTGGTTGAGGCGTGGCTCTCGCATCGCCCGGTGAGCGAGTGGCACCGGGAGGCCCCCACCGAAATTGCCCTGCGGCGGGTCGAGGTGCTCCGGCCCGGCCGGCCCGGACTGCTCGACCTGGTGGCCGAGGTGAACGGCCGGTTGGCCCACATCGTCGTCGGACTCCGGAAATCCGATGACGAGCCCCACTTCCTGCGCGCGGGCGACGAGGTCGTGCTCGGGCTTCTCGAGGACGAGGAGGGACTCGCGGTGGGCACCGACGCCCTGCGCGACGCGCAGTTGGCGCCCTTGACGCTCGCCACCATCCGCGGGGTCGATCCGCTCCCGGGGCCGGTGGCCCTGGGGCAGGACGACGAGGAGGCCACCATGCTCGACTGCGGGTACCGCGGTGACCTGTGGGTCTTCCCGTGGCTGCGCCACGGTCCTCACCCCGCCGTCGACTTCCTCGAGGCCCTCGACGGCGCCGGGTTCAACCATGTCGCCGCACCGCTCTCGAGATGGACGTGGGACGGCAAAGATCTCGGGTTCGTCCAGGAGCCGCTGGCCGACCGCTCCGGAGGGTGGGCCCTCGCCATGACCTCGCTGCGCGACCTCTATGCCCTCGGGGGTCGCCCCGAAGCGGCGGGCGGCGACTTCGGTCCCGAGGCCCACGCCCTGGGCACCATGACGGCACGGATGCACCTGGCCCTGGACCGCGCGTTCGATCGCCATCCCGAGCCGGTGTCCGCCTGGGTCGATGCCGCCGAGGCGGCGATCGCGGCGGCAGACCCCGCGTTGCTCGAAGCCCCGGGGATGGCCGATCTGACCAAGGCGCTGCGGGCCGCGGACGCCCGGCTGCCCGTCATCCGCACCCACGGCGACTTCCATCTGGGTCGCACGTCCCGCACCGATCAGGGGTGGGTGGTCAGCGACTGCTTCCCCGGCGGCGTCCTCCCCGGCGGGACGGGGCCAATCGGGCGGTCCCCCCTGGCCGACGTGGCCGACCTTTTGTGGTCGCTGCACCAGGCCAGCCTGGAGGCCGCCCTCGAGCGGGATCCCACGGGGCGACTCGACCTGGCCCCGCTCGGGCAGGCTTGGGAGACGCGCAACCGCCGGGCCGTGCTGAACGGGTACCTGAACACGCCGGGAATCACCGGTCTGACCGGTCCCGACCGTGACGTCGTCCGCAATCTCGTGGCGATTTTCGAGCTCGCCCGGTCGCTGCGGACGGGCTAAAGCCGTCAGTGGGCCAGTGCGGAGACCTTGAGTGTGTCCGCTGCGACCTCGGGGGAGACGACGTTGATGGCCACACCGGTCCCGAGCTCGAACCCCGCCGTCGTCGTGGCCTTGGGCCAGATGTGGGCATGCCAGTGGTAGGGCTCGCCGGCCCGGTACGGGGCCGAGTGGAACACGATGTTGTACGCCACGTCCCCGACCGCATCGGCCAGCCGGGCCAGGCAGCGGCGGATGGCCTCCCCGACGGCGAGCAGGTCCGGGGTCGGGCTCTTGTGGAGGTGGGGGAAGTGCTCGCGGGGTATGACGAGCATTTCGTAGGGCACGGCGCTCCAGAAGGGGCAGATCACCACCACGCGGTCGTCGGCGTAGATCACCCGTTGCCCCGAGTCCTCCTCCGCCTCGATGGTGGTGCACAACAGGCATGACCCGACGAAGCGGGCGAAGCGGGCCTGCTCCTCGGCCAGCTCACGCGGGATGAACGACATGCCGAGCAACTGGCCGTGCGGGTGTTCGAGGGAGGCGCCGGCCTCGCGTCCCGAGTTCACGATGGCCTGGGTGTACCGGAGGTTGGGTCGCTGGGAGTGCTCCTCGAGGCGGTCGCGCAGCGCCGCCATCACCAGGCTCGTCTGCTCCTCGCTCAGCATCCCCCAGGTGGCGTCGTGCTCGGGGGAGAAGATGAGGATCTCATGGATCCCGCCGGCGGTGGCCTGGGTGAACACGGGACCACGGTTGGCCACCACGAAGGGCTCGTCGCCCTCGAAGGCCGGGTACAGGTTGGGGACCACCCGCACCAGCCAGTGCCCCGACGGTCCGTAGGTCTCGAGGGCCGGCGGGGTGGTCTCCTCATTGCCGGCGCAGAAGGGGCACGGGCGCGCCGAGTCCTCCTGCACCCACGGGGTCCGGCTGACGAAGGAGTAGGGCCGCTCGGAGCGTCCGGGACTGACGACGACCCAGCGACCCGACAGGGGATCGAGACGAAGCTGGTTCATCGGTCTCCGTGCTCTCGCAGTGCCCATTCCTCACTCATCGGCGATCGCCTCTTCGTTCGTCTACCGTCGGTCACTACGGTACAGGCTCAGGTGCCCGTAGCGGCTGCATCATCGCCTGGCGGACACCTTTGCCCCCCGGCCATGGGTGAAGATGTCGGCGTGCACCACCAGCCGGACGGCCCGGCCTTCGACGTCGTCCTGATCCTCCACGTCGGTTGCGTGGTGGTCGGGCTGACCACCACGGTGGCGGGCGCGGTCAACACGGCGCGCCTCCGCACGCTGCTCAGGACCGCAACGCCGCTCCCCGATGTGCTCCGGCGGTACTTCCGTCCGGGGGTGAACTGGGCCGGCCGCACCGTCTATGGCATCCCCATCTTCGGGTTCGGACTCCTCGCCCTCAGCCACGGGGCCTATGGGCTCCGCGACGGGTGGGTCCTGGGCGGGCTCACCATCTTTGTCGGGGTGGTCCTGATCGCCGAGGGCGTTCTGTGGCCGGCGGAGCGCAGGCTCCAGGTCTCGTTGGCCGCCGCGCCGGGCGGCGCGCCGGCGGAGGAGTCGCTGCATCGCGACGCCAGGGCGATGATGGTGGCGGCCACCGTGACCGTTGCCCTCCTCGTGGCCGGCTCCGCGCTCATGGTGGTGCAGCCGTGACCCCGGGCTACGGGGTGAGGCTCACCCCCGTGGCCTCTTCCACGAGGGTGCGGGCCGCTTCACTTTCGCCCGCCCGGACCAGCGCGGGAAGGGGGCCGTCGAGCAGAGCGCCCCAGTCCACCCTCTCGGTGCTTCGCCCGGCGTCGTGGAGCCGCTGGCGGGCCAGGCCCAGCAGGTCGGCCAGCTCGCCCAATCCGGGCCCGCCGCTCTCGGCCAGCCGGGAGCGCAGCCACCGTGCGAGCGCGGGGCTGGTCCCACCCGTGGAGACGGCGACCGACACCGGACCGTCGCGGTGCACCGACGGCAGGATGAACGTGCAGTGCGCCACGTCGTCGGCGCTGTTCACCCACACCCCGGCCGCCTCGGCATCGGCGTAGACCGCGCCGTCGACGGCCGGGATTCCGGTGGCGGTGACCACCAGGCGGTAGCCGGCCGCGTCACCCGGGGCATAGTCGCGACGCGCGATGGCCAGTGGGGCGAGCTCTGTCATGGCGGCACAGACGGCGGGGGCGATCACCGTCACCAGGGCGCCGCAGCGCAGCAGGCCGTTCGCTTTGCGGGCGGCCACGGGGCCTCCCCCCACCACCAGGCAGGGCCGCCCGCCCACGTCGAGCGAGACGGGGTAGTAGGCGGTCAGCGGCTCGATCCCCTCAATGATGGAGCGTGGGACGGCCGGCCATACCGGCAGCGACCGTGGCGATAGTGAGCTCGTCGATGAGCACGAAGCTCCCGGTGATCCGGTCCGTCTGGTACGAATCGAGCGCCAGCGGCACTGCGGTGCGCAGCCGGACGACGCCGATGTCGTTCTCCTTCAGTTCGGACGCCGCCTGCATCGTGAGCTCGTTGACATCGAACGTGCCCTCGACGCTCTCGACCACCACCGGGGTGACCCGTGTCGTGTGCTTGAGCTTCATGCGGTCGCCGGCCATCAGGGGCCGTTCACCGAACCAGCACACCGTCGCCTCGAAGTTGTCGGTCACCGTGGGTGGCTCCTCCAGGGACGAGATCAGATCGCCGCGCGAGATGTCGATCTCGTCGGTCAACTTCATGGAGATGGAGAGACCGACCTCGGCCCGGGGAAGCGGGCCATCGGCCGTCTCGATGGCCCGCACCGTGGTGTACTGGCCCTGGGGGAGCACAATGACGGGGTCGCCGGTGCGGAACGGGCCGCCGTTGACCATGCCGGCGTAACTCCGTCCACCGCCGGGCTGTCGCAGCACCCACTGCACCGGGAGTCGGCCGCCGTTGCCCTGCCGCAGGCCGTGCTGGGAGGCCCACCCCCCGGCTTGGGCCGACTCCAGAGCGTCCAGCACCGTCGGTCCGTCGTACCAGGGTGCGGCCTCGGAGCGCTCGACCACGTTGTCACCGTTGAGCGCGGAGATGGGGATGACCGTGCACGACGAGACGCCGAGCGTGTGGGCCAGCGATCCCATCTCGTCGACGATGCCCTGGTAGGCCGACTTGTCCCAGTCCATCAGATCCATCTTGTTGGCACAGACCACCAGTTGGTCCACCCCGAGGAGGGCGGCAATGCAGATGTGCCGCCGGGTCTGCTCCCGCAAGCCCGCGGTGGCGTCGACCAGGACGAGGGCCAGATCGGCGGTGGAAGCGCCGGTCGCCATGTTGCGGGTGTACTGGAGGTGGCCCGGGCAGTCGGCGATGACGAACTTGCGGTGCGGCGTGGCGGCGTAGCGGTACGCCACATCGATGGTGATGCCCTGCTCTCGCTCGGCCCGCAGGCCGTCGGTGACAAAGGACAGGTCGACCTCGCCCAGGCCCCGTCGTTCCGACGCCGTGGAGATGGCATCGACCTGGTCGTCGAAGAGTTGCAACGTGTCGAAGAGGAGGCGGCCGATCAGGGTGCTCTTCCCGTCGTCGACCGACCCGATTGTGGCGAAGCGCAACAGGTCCATGGTGTCGGCGCCGAGCTCCTGCCCGCTTTCCGGCGGTGAGCTGGGCAACTTGGTCATGGTCTTAGAAGTACCCCTCGCGCTTGCGGTCCTCCATCGAGGTCTCGGAGAACCTGTCGTCGCCCCGGGTGGCGCCCCGCTCGGAAATGCGGGAGACCGAGACCTCGCGGATGATGTCCTCGACGGTGGTCGCCTCCGAGCGCACGGCGCCGGTCAGCGTGGCGTCGCCAACGGTGCGATAGCGCACGGTGGCATCCTCCGCGACCTCTGACCCCTCCGGGGAGACCCATTCGCTCACGGCCAGCAGCATGCCGTCGCGCTCGACCACGGGACGCGAGTGGGCGTAGTAGATCGAGGGGAGCGCGATGCGCTCCCGGCGGATGTACTGCCATATGTCGAGCTCGGTGAAGTCAGAGAGCGGGAAGGCGCGCAGGTGCTCGCCGGGCCGCACACTGCCCTGATAGAGCTGCCACAGTTCGGGGCGTTGCCGCTTGGGGTCCCATTGCCCGAACGAGTCGCGGAACGACAGGACCCGCTCTTTGGCTCTCGCCTTGTCCTCGTCGCGGCGCGCCCCGCCGAAGGCGGCGTCGAAGCGGTGTTCCCTTATGGCATCCAGCAGGGTGGTGGTCTGCAGGCGGTTGCGCGACGCCGCCGGACCGGGGTCGGCCACGCGGCCCCGGTCGATCGAGTCCTGCACCTTGGCCACAATGAGACGGGCGCCTTCCGCCTCCACCTGGGCGTCGCGGTAGGCGAGCACTTCGGGGAAGTTGTGGCCCGTGTCGACGTGGAGAACCGGGAAGGGGATCTTCCCGGGCTTGAACGCCTTGGCCGCCAGGTGCAACAGGACCGCCGAGTCCTTGCCGCCGCTGAAGAGGAGCACGGGGCGTTCTGACTCCGCCGCCACCTCGCGGATGATGAAGATGGCCAGTGACTCCAGCAGGTCGAGATGGCCCAGAGGGTGGCCGAAAGGCCGGACCAGGGCCGTCACGGACGCGTCCGCCTGTCCCGATCGCCGAGGGGCGGGACTGCTCACCGTGTGAGAATCTGTCGACCCGAGGGTGGCAGTACGATCCATGTGACCTCTTCGAATGTTGACTAATTTAGTCATGTATACTCTGGTCTGGTTTCAGCCGGGCGTCAAGGCGAGCACACCACCCGAGAAACCATCGCTCGGGGTCCCCTGAGTGCGACCCGTTTCCAGCCTAGGGAAGAAGGAAGTGTTCCGTGACCGATTCGATTGTGACCGACCAGAGGCCGAGTGCCGACGAATTGGACGCCGTCACGAGGGAGTTCGAGACGGCACCGGCCGGCAAGGTCGTCGAGTGGGCCGTGGACACGTTCGGTGACGCCCTGGTCCTGGCCGCGTCGTTCGAGGACGTGGTCCTCATCGACCTGGTCACCAAGGTGGCACCGGGCATAGAGGTGATCTTTCTCGACACCGAAGCGCACTTCCCCGAGACCCTGGAGTTCGTCGAGGAGATCCGCGCCCACTACAACCTGAACCTCACCGTGACCAAGCCCGGGCCGGAGGCGGCCGCTCATCCCTGCGGGAGCGAGCAGTGCTGCCAGTTCCGCAAGGTCGCCCCTCTACGCCAGGCGGTGCAGGGAAGCCGGGCCTGGCTGACCTCCCTGAAAAGGGTCGACGCCCCGACCCGCGCCGCGGCGCCGATTGTCAGCTGGGACGACGCATTCGGACTGGTCAAGGTCAATCCGCTCGCCACCTGGACGGATGAGGACGTGGCGTCGTATCTCGCCGATCACGGACTCCCGGTGCACCCTTTGACGCACCGGGGTTACCGGTCGATTGGCTGCGCTCCCACGACGCGCCCGGTGGCGGAGGGGGAGGACCCCCGCGCCGGCCGTTGGGCCGGCCTGGACAAGTCCGAGTGCGGGTTGCACGTGGCGCACTGATGCCGCGCGACCTGGACAATCCCTACGGGATGACGTTCCGCGGTCGAGAACGGGCACTCCGCTTCGTCCGCCCGTACCGGAACATCGGTGAGCTGAACCCGGTCGAGCAGCTCAAGCTGTCCCGCCATCCCTTCGAGGTGGCGCAAGCGGTCATCGACACCTACTCGAAACAGGGCCCGGAGGCCATCAACGCCGTGCCCGGCGAGCAGGAGCGCCTCAAGTGGGTGGGCATGTACCCCCAGCGCCAGGGCGGTGATGCCTTCATGATGCGGATCAAGGTCCCCGGGGGCGTCATGACGGCGGCGCAGGTGCGCGAGGTGGGCGTGGCCGCCGATGCCTATGCCGAGGGTCCCGATGACAGCCCGGTCTTCGGCAACCGCTATGCCGACCTCACGACACGACAGGACATCCAGCTCCACTGGATCCGCATCGCCGACGTGCCGAGAATCTGGCAGCGCTTCTGGGACGTCGGGCTGACCACCGTGCAGGCCTGTGGCGACTCGGCGCGCAACGTCTGCTCCTGCCCGGTCTCGGGCATCGACGCCAAGGAGGTCGTGCAGGCCCTTCCGGTGGCCCAGGCGATCTCCGCGTATTTCACCGGCAACCGGGAGTACGCCAACCTTCCCCGCAAGTTCAAGATCTCGGTGACCGGATGTCTCGAGGACTGCGCCCGCGTGGAGATCAACGACATCGGCCTCTGGCCGGCCGAGCAGAGCGACGGGTCGATCGGCTTCAACGTGCTCATCGGCGGCGGACTCTCCGACGGGGAGCGGATGGCGTCGGACATAGACGTCTTCATACGTCCGGACCAGGCGGTCGAGCTCTGCCGCGGGGTGGCCCAGCTCTTCGGGGAACTCGGCAACCGCGAGAACCGCGGCTTGTCCCGTATGCGCTATCTGGCGCAAGAGCTGGGCCCCGAGGGATTCCGGACCGCCCTGGACGAGCGGACCAGGTTCACCTTGGACCCGGCGGGCCGCGAGCTCACCGACCGCTTCCGGGGCGACCATGTGGGCGTGCATCCCCAAAAGCAGCCGGGACTCGTGTACGTCGGGTGCTCGGTCCCGGTCGGCCGCATGCACGGGATCGATCTGATCGAGACGGCCCGCCTGGCCGAGACCTACGGTGACGGCGGGGTGCGGATCGGCCTCGACCAGAACTTCATCCTCTCCGGTATTCCGCAAGAGCGCCTCGACGACCTGTTGGCCGAGCCGCTGATGGCGAAGTACTCGCCGTTCCCGGGTCCGTTCGAGCGCGGTGTCGTGGCCTGCACGGGCTCGGAGTTCTGCCGCTTCGCCGTCGTGGAGACCAAGGAGCGTGCGGTCAAGTGGGCGCGCACGCTCGACGCGCAACTGAACGCGAACGACTCCGACGGCGGCCATGGTGGCGACGCCGGCGTCATCCGCATGCACTTCTCCGGCTGCTCGGCCTCCTGCGCCCAGCCGCAGATCGCCGACATCGGGTTCCGGGGGGACATCGCCCACGTGGACCAGCACATCGAAGAGGCCGTCGACATCGGGCTCGGCGGATCCCTCGGCCCCGACGCCGCCTTCATCGACTGGGTCACCGGCGCCATGCCGGTGGACAGGGTCCCCGACGCCCTCCTGCGCATCGTCGGCCGCTACCAGGCCGAGCGGCGTACCGGGGAGCCGTTCCACCTCTGGGCCCGCCGTACCCCCCGAGAGGAGCTGGAGGCGACCATCGCCGGATCCCCCGCGGCGGTCGGTTCATGAAGCGTTACCGCATCCGCGAGGAGATGAACGGCATCCCCGAGCCTCCGGGCAAGGTCTGGTTCTGGGAGCTCGAGGCCGGCGTGATCCATGCCGATCGCTGTATCGAGTGCGGCACGTGCATCGCCGTGTGCCCTTCGAACTCCATCGGGATCGACGAGGACACCAACCTGCCCGAGCTGGTCAAGATGTGCACGGGCTGCTCCTTGTGCTGGGACTTCTGCCCGCGCGGCGGTCTCCGCTATGAGGCCCTGTGGCCCCCTTCGACCACGTCGTCGGGCGAGGATGCCGCGGTGCTCCCCGCCCAGGTCCGGGCGGACTCGTCCGACACCTACTGGAAGATCACCGGGGGGCCACCGGCAGACGGCCTCGGCGCGGTGGTGGACAGCTTCGCCGTGCGTGCGTCCTCGAGGTTGGAGGACGTCCAGGACGGCGGCGCGGTGAGCGCGCTCCTGATCGGACTGCTCGCCGCGGGTGAGATCGACGGCGCACTGGTATCCAAGCCGAGCGGCGATCCCGACGAGCAGTGGAAGGGCGTTGCCACCATCGCCACGACGGCCGGCGAGATCCTCGCCGCATCCGGCAGCTTCTACAACCAGACCATGGCGCTGGCCGAGCTCGATCTCTCCCGCTACAAGCTCCCGGCCAAACCCCGTATCGCCATTGTCGGGACGCCCTGCGAGGTCCAGGGACTCCGCGCCATGCAGGCGCGTCGCTGGCCGACTGGCGCCCATCGCGTTGACGCAGTGGTGCTGAGCATCGCGTTGATGTGCACCAAGAACTTCGACTACGAGGCTCTGACCCTGCGGGAATTGCGCGACAAGCGGGGAGTGGACTTGGACCGGGTTTCGAAAATGGACGTCATACGGGGCCGCATGATCGTCGAATACCGCGACGGGGAATTGGCCGTGGACGAACCGGTCAAGGACTTTCACGGCGCGGCGTTGAAGGGATGCGACGAGTGTGCCGACTTTCTGGGTCGCTCGGCCGACATCGCGGTGGGCAGCGTGGGTTCCATGGACGGATGGACGAGCGTGCTCATCCGCACCGAGCGTGGCCGGCTCGCCTTTCAGGCCGCCCGGTCCAAACTCGATGTCCGTGGTCTCGACGACCCCGCGGCGCTCCTGCGCCTGGACGCGCTGGACAAGAAGATCGCCGACCGCTCCCTGCAGCGCAAGCTCGACCCCGACGCACCCCTCTTCATCGATTTCGAAGAGCACGTGCGCTCCTACACGGGATCGGACCGCCAGCCCGTGTTCATCCGCCATTGACGGTGACCTCGCTCCCCACTCTGCACGTGCCCGACGAGCCCACCGCTCGTGCCGCGGCCTGGTTGGCTGCCATCCTCGACGGCGATGACCTGACCGATGTGCTGCGCAGCGACGAAGGGTTGGTCCCGTGGCTGTGGTCCCGCTGGAGCACCTTGAGCAAGGTCGGCCTGACGCGCGCCGAGTTCGAGGATGTCGTGATCGGGTATCGCCGTGAGATCTGGCTCTGGCTGGCCGGCGAACGGATGTGGACCCAATGCTGCTCGGGCCTCGTCGGCCGGGTGAGCCGGCGCACGGCACAGGTCATCGATCCGGTCGATTGATGCCGGCCGGCGATCGCGGCGCGGTGATCGACCTCCACGCGGTCGGCGTATGCCGCGACGGGACGGTCGTTCTCGACGAGATCGACTGGTCCGTCGGACGGGGAGAGAGGTGGGTGATCCTCGGCCCCAACGGATCCGGGAAGACGACGCTGTTGACATTGGCCGGTGCCCGGCTGTGGCCTTCGTCGGGAAGCGTGGAGATTCTCGGCTCGCGCCTCGGCCGGGTCGACGTCCGGACGTTGCGCCCGCGCATCGCATTGGTGAGCGGATCGGTCACCCGTCAGCTCCGGGCGGACCTCCCGGCACGCGACGTCGTGGTCAGCGGTCGTCACGGTGCGCTCGAAACGTGGTGGCACACCTACTCGGACGAGGACTGGACGGAAGCCGATCGCTTGCTCGACGAGACTGGATTCGCCGCGATCGCGACGCGCCCGTTCGGGGTCATCTCCGAGGGCGAACGTCAGCACGTGCTCCTGGCCCGCGCGCTCATGAGCCGCCCGGAACTGCTACTGCTCGACGAGCCGGCAGCCGGTCTCGACCTCGGCGCTCGCGAGCGCCTGGTGTCCCGGCTCGGCGTGTTGGCAGCCGACCCGAGTAGTCCCACCATGGTGCTGGTCACCCACCATTGCGAGGAGATACCGCGCGGTTTCACGCATGCCGGGCTGATACGCCAGGGAAGGCTTGTGGCCGCTGGACCGTTGGTGGATGTCGTCACCTCGTCACTCGTCTCGAGCTGTTTCGACGTCGCCGTCTCGGTTGGTCAGCGCGACGGCCGATGGTGGAGTCGCGCCGAATAAGCGCGCGCAACGCCGGCGCGCGTCGCGCGCGCACGGCGCGTGAAGATGTGCGCGTACGCTGCCATTACTGACTCGTTGTTCCGACCATCCACCTTCTGCGCCAAGGCGCTCAGTAGTGTTGAGCGGCGGAGCAAAGCTAGGTGTCGGGGAGCGTCGATAGTGATCCTGCTGGTTTTGGTAGCCGTACTGTGGGTTGTGGTCCTCGCTCCCACCGCCTTGCGACGGATTAGAGAGCGCGGGGGAGTTGGTTCCGTCGATCATTTTCACCACCAACTCGAGCTTTTGGAACACGCGGGACCCAAATTGGTGGCTCCAGCGTACCGGCTCCGCTCGGGGCGATCGGATGCGGACTCCCCTGCGGCCGTGTCGTCGCGGCCGAAGCTGGTTCTCTTGCGGGCCGTGCATGATGGGCAAGCGGCCGACATCGACGATGTCGACGGTGCGCACTACGCGCGAGTCGGGGTGATCGAGCCGCCCGAACCGCCGGTGAGTCCGGCACAGACGCGCGCCGAGTTAGCGGGGTACCGTCGCCAACAGGCGCGCCGGCGATGCTCCCTCGTACTCCGTCTGCTGGCGGCAGCAGCTGTCACGACCGGCATCCTCGGCGTGTTACCCGCGCTCCGGCTGGCCTGGATCTTCACCGGGCTCACGGGGATTGCCGCCCTAGCCCTCGCCGGCCTCATCGCCTATGCGCGCGAGATCGAAGGACAACGGCAGCAGTACCGGTCACGAGTAGGGGAGCACACGGCGATGGCCGTCGAGGACGACCGGCCTGACATGGAGGGCCGTGCCGCCCAATCGGGCTTTCCCGGGGCGTGGGACGAGGACGAGTTCGTGGGCACCCTGGGCTCCGAGTCCCTTCCGCAGCGTCGAACGGCCACCGGGGGCTGATCCGCCGTATCGACCCGCAATCGCGCCGCGTTTCCTGAACCCCGGCACGATTGGGTAACCTGTTCGCTCGTCGGGGGTGTAGCTCAGCTGGCAGAGCGCTACGTTCGCAATGTAGAGGCCGTGGGTTCGAATCCCATCACCTCCACCAAAGAAAGTCCAGGTCACCGGGCTGACGGTGGAATCCCCGTAAAGGTACGACCCCCGAAAAAGGGCCGGCGTGTCTTTACGTGTCTTTATGGCCGATTGTGGTCCTCGGGTGGACGGTGGTCATGATGGCGAAAAGGCGACGGAGCCGGGGTATTCAGGGGGCCGGAACGATCACCCAACTCCCGAGCGGCCGGTGGCGCCTGCGGGTGTCCATCGAGGGCCGCCAGGCCACCTACGGGACCTATATCACCGAGGATTTAGCCGCTGACGCACAGGCTCGCTGGCGCCTGACCCATCTTTTGGCGGCAGACGACCCCGAGCAGGCCGTCGAACTGCCGGTCAGTGTGGCGGTGGGGGGCGTTCGTTGCGACGAATGGTTTGTTCGTTGGCAGGAAGCCAAGAAGGCTCGGCGTTCGCGCGTGCGGGTCAACAACAAGCGCGGGGGAGCGGAATCGACTGCGGCGCGCGACCGGGCCTATTGGTCGAAGTGGTGGGCGCCGTCGCTCGGCTTGATGTTGCCGCATATGGTCACCCAACGCGACATCACCGCGGTAATTGATGCAATGGAGCAGGCGGGGCGCGCTCCCCTGACCATCAAGACGCATTGGTCGGTCATCAAGGCGTTTTTCGGGTGGCTGGTCGAAGAAGACGTACTAACGGTCAGTCCCATCGCCAGGGCCTCTGTGTCAGCCGACGCCGTACTCGACCGAGTGCGCGAGATTGTCGTGCCTGACTTCCGGTTCATCGACATGTTGTCGGACAGCCTCGGCGTAGGGCAGGACCGCTTGATCTTCGAGTTGTTGTTGGGGACAGGGGGACGCCGTTCCGAGGTGGCGGGAATGATGGTCGGGGATGTCGACTTCTCGGCCAAGCGGGTGTGGGTCCGACAACCCGTGGTCGAGGTGGAAGGCCGCCTCGTTCGCAATCTGACTCCGAAAGGTGGCCGGAGCCGGGCTGTGGTGGTAGGTCCTCAGCTTGCCCAGTTGTTACGCGAACATCTGATGCGCATGGGCATGCCGCCGGCCGATGCGCCGCTGCTGATGAGTGCAACGGGCGACGGTCTTCGGTGGAACAACTACCTGGCGCGCAGATTGCGTCCACAGATCTGTGCGACTTCCGTGCGCTGGGCGGTGGGGGAACGGAAACGACTCGTCGCCGATGGTCTGAGTCGAGCGCAGGCTACG
>JBEKWB010000030.1:0-48126 GCA_049513455.1 Acidimicrobiales bacterium | reverse complement strand
CTGTTCAGCCAGTGAGTTTGGAGGAGGGAATCGTGGCGGCAATCGGCGGTATGCCGACGACAAGCCGCTCACCCCACCCTGAAAGCGTCGTCGTCGCGTTCGCTCCGTTCGAGACAAGGGCGACCTCCTTGACCGGCAGAGTCATCGCACCACTCGAGACCGTGAGTGTGTTCGTCAATGCGGGTGTCGAACTCGTGGCCGCGATCGTCCACTTCAGTACGTAGAATGTGCTGCCCTTGGAGACCACCGTGGTCAGCCTTGTTCCCTTGGCCTTCGGGAGCAGTGCGCTCACGGACGACATCGTGAGATCCGACTTGAGGTTCGCATACTGGCTCGTGCCGGCCTTCCAGGACTCCCAGTCCTTCCCGACCTTCTTCGCATCCGCAGAGCTCATGCCAAAGATTGTGGTGAGCCCGGAGGAATTGCCGCTGACGTATGCGTGGGTGGGCGACAGCTTGACGACCAGGGCCGCCTTGCCTTCCGTGGCGGTCTCAGTGCCGCTGGCCCGCCCCACGTCGGCACGCTCGCTTGCTTGGCGATGGCCAACTCGGCGGTCCTTATCACTGAGCCCGGTGTCACCACACCAGCCCATGCCGTCGTGCCGAGAGGAGCGACGGCGCAGCATGTTATGAGTGCTGACGACAACACAAGAAGAATGATGATCGGACGCTTGCGTGATGTGAACTCCACCTTTTCGACCTAGCCTTTCGGATTCTCGCCATAACGAGCAGCGTCAGGCTTCAGGGGAAGAAGGCTGAGCCGCCCACCGACTAGTACAGTTCAAGTTGATGCGGCTACGCGTGGACGACCACGGATCGGCACGGGAAGGGCCTCACCTGGTTGAGAACCGTCCATGAGCGAAACCTACCCCTCGCAGATGACGGACCGTCCCGTTCGCGACGAGCGAACCAAACTCCCCAGCTGGCGCCGGGAAGCGCTCCGTACCACCTTTTGGCTGGTACCAACCATTCTGGTCGTGGTTGCCGCTCTTCTCTTCTGGGTGACCTTTCGCATCGACCTGGCGGCCTACCATCGCCAACTCACTCTTCCCTTTTGGATCCGCACCGGAAGCCCCGATGCTGGTCGCCAGGTCCTCATCGCGATAGCGGCCGCGGTGATCACCGTCATCGGAGTGGTGTTCTCCATCACCATTCTGGCGCTCACCCTCGCATCGCAACAGTTCGGGCCGCGGATGATGCGGAACTTCGTCCGGGACTGGGGAAACCAGCTGACGCTGGGGATCTTCGTGGGCACCTTTGTCTACTCCGTCCTCGCTCTCGGGTCGATCACCGGGAAGTTCGTCCCGCACCTGTCGATCACGGTTGCCGAAGCCTTGCTGCTGGTCGATCTGGGCGTCCTCATCTACTTCATTCACCACATCGCCAAGTCGATTCAGTTACCCGAGGTGATCGCAGGGATCGCTCAAGATCTCACGCGGGCCATCGATGCCGAATTTCCCCAGCCCGAACCCGACCGGGAAAGCACTAGCGAGAAGGGTGTCGGTCGGTCGGTCGCCGAACTGTCGCAACTTCTCGACGAGCGAGGGGTGGTCGTTCCCTCGAGTGCCAGCGGTTACTTGCAGTTCGTCGGATACGCCCAGCTGGTCGACATCGCCGTTCGAACAGATTCGGTGATCCGACTCGTTCATCGCCCAGGCCATTTCATCGCGACAGGACAGCCACTGGCCACGGTTTGGCCCGGGGGTGCCGGTGGGCAGGTGGCACTGGCACTCTCCGAAGCGCACGTGAGCGGTCCCCATCGGACCCTCATGCAAGATCCTGTGTTCGCCATCGATCAGCTCGTCGAGATTGCCATCCGTGCCCTTTCTCCTGCCGTGAACGATACGTTTACGGCCCTCACTTGCATCGACTGGCTGTCGGCCGGGCTCAGCCAGGTTTCGGGCCGACCACTGGCCGAAGGCGTCTACCGTGACCGATTCGGGAGGGTGCGGCTCATAGAGACCGATCCCTCCTATGCCCGGATGGTCAACCGGGCGTTCGACAAAATTCGTCAATCCTCCGCCGGGATGCCCGCAGTCATCATTCGCATGCTGGATTCCCTCAGTGCAGTCGCCTTCAGCACCGTAACCCCCGAACAGCGAGACGTCCTTCTCCGTCAGGCGGAGATGATTCTCCGTAGCGCCGAGAGGTCAGTGTCAGAACCGCACGACCTGGAGGAGATCCGTACCCGTTATCGCCGCATGGTCTTCGTGGCGCGAGGTACCGAGGAGACCGGCGACTCGCCCAACGGTTGGCGCTGAGCGGCATCCTGCGAGCTCCCTGGAGCGTGTTCACTTTCTTTTGATGGGGAAGGAGAAGGCTGTTTACAGCCTGTTAACGCCCCCATCGATAACAATGGACAGTGTTGGAGGTGTGGTGGTGATGTGGGATCGCCTGTTGTTCGCAATGGACCAATACGAATCGGGTCAGACCGCTTTGGAGTTCACCGCAGGTTTGGCCGGTGCGACCGGTACCGACGTAAGGGTGATTCACGTGCGCGAACTGTCGGGGTTGGCGCGGGTTCCCCCATTGGAAACTCCCGACGAAGCTAACTCACTCGTAGACCAAGCAGTTTTTGCGTTGCGTCTGGCCGGCGTCGGCGCAGAAGGTCGTGCCTGCTCATTGCCAGAGGACCAGGTCGCTCGTTGCATCGTAGAAGAGTCTCTCTATTGGGTGTGCGACGCGATTGTGGTGGGGACCCGTCGTCTTCGCGGGATCAGTCGACTATCGGGCCATGGAGTGAGAGATCGCATTCTCCGGCTGTCGCCACTACCGGTGATAGCTGCGCCGACACCGCTTACCAACGGCTTTCACAATCCGGGACGAATGGGGTCGCGGGCCGTGAACTAACTGCGAACCCTCTCAGGCTTCGTTGCGATCGAGGGGGGTTCGAGCGTCAGCTGTCCCGTCTGGGCATCGAAATCGAAGAGCTCGCCGTAGCGACCCCATTGGATGGCAGTGTCGAGCTGGCGTCGGACCTCTTCCTCGGAGAAGCCACGCCGCAATAGATCGAGAAAGAAGCCCTCCCCCAGGGTGCCATCCTTGGTCGAGCGCAAGCTTCGGCAGATGGCCCGCACCAACGGCGCTCGCGCCTCGGCCTGGCGAGCAAAGATCTCCTTGGAACGCAAGATGTCGGCGGTGACGAATTCGCGTCCCTCCTCGGTGATCTGGATGTCTGCGTCCGCTACTTCGGCCAATCCAAGCAGCTGGGCCGCATCCACCAGGGGTAGGAGGTCGTCCACTTCGAAGGTGAGATCGTGGGCCAGTCGAGGCAGATCCTCGCGACCACCGCGGGCGTCCAGGATCTCCAAGAGCCCGGACATGCCGCCGACCGTCGCCTCGGGCAGAGGCACCTCGGTCGGGGTGCCCTCGCCGTGTGACACCGCCGTCCACACCTGCTTCGCCACTTCGCTCGAGCTGCCGGTCATGATGCCGTAGATCTCGTCAACCAGGGCGCCGAAGGCCTCGTCGTGCCGGTTTCTCGGTTGGACGAAGGGACAGGCGATCTCTGATCGGAGGCGGCCCGGATTCGATGTGAGAACGAGGATGCGGTCGGCCAGAATGACCGCCTCCTCGATGTTGTGCGTGACGATGAGCATCGCCTTGGTCGGAAAGTCATGCTCGGCCCAGAGTCGCAAGAGCTCGGCCCGAAGGTTCTGGGCGGTGAGCACGTCAAGGGCGGAGAAGGGCTCGTCCATCAAGAGTGCATCGGGCTCGACCACCAACGCACGGGCGAATCCCACCCGTTGACGCATACCCCCCGAGAGCTCCTTGGGGAAGGCGGACTCGAAGCCATCGAGTCCGATACGGTCGATGGCGGCTTCGGCTCGTTGTTTACGCTCAGCGGCGCCGACACCTTGGGCCTCCAACCCGAGCTCGACGTTCTGGGCCACCGTCAGCCAGGGGAGCAGGGCGAAGCTCTGAAAGACCATGGACACCCCTGGATTCGCTCCGTTGAGTGGCATGCCCCGGTAGGACACCACCCCCGAGGTGGGGGCAATGAGCCCGGCGATGCAGCGCAGCAGCGTGCTCTTGCCCGAACCCGAGCGTCCGAGAAGGGCCACGATCTCACCCTCGTGAAGGGACAGGGAGATGTCATCGAGAACGGTCAGCGGACTGCCATCGGGTGAGGTGAACGTCTTGTTCACGTGGGACACCTCAATGATCGATGGGGTGGTAGGGCTCGCCGGCGGTCCTGGAAGCGACGGTGCGATTGAAGTCATAGCGAGTACCTGCTTTCAGCCAGACGGTATAGCCGACGCCAGAAGACCCGGTTGACCACGACGACGAAGATGCTCATGACCAGACCGGCCCCGAGGAGGAAGGCGAACTTACCCTCGATGGACTGGACCGCGATGTAATTCCCCAACCCGAACGCATGCAAGGTCGTGTGATGCCAGGTGACGAACTCGGCCACGATGGAGGCGTTCCAGGCGCCGCCGGCGGCGGTTATTCCGCCGGTCACGTAGTAGGGAAAGATGGCGGGCAAGATGATGCGCCGCCAGCGAAGGCGCCGGGTCAACTGCATGTTCGAGCCCATCTCGCGGAGATCGTTGGGGATGGAACTGGCCCCGGCGATGACATTGAAGAGGATGTACCACTGTGCCCCCAGCATCATCAAGAAGATGGCACCGATGCTGAGCGAGATGTGCAGGTCGATGAAGACCAGCGTGATGAGCGGGAACAGCAAGATTGCGGGGAAGCTGGCCAGAACCTGCACCACGGGCTGCGCGTAGCGGGACAACTTCGGGTCCATGCCGATTTTGACGCCGACGGGGACCCAGATCAGGGTCGACGCAACGAGGAGGATGACGACCCGGGCGAAGGTGGCCAGGCCAAGTCCGAAGAGATAGGGGAAGTGGGAAAATCCGACGTGGCTCGACAGGTAGGACACACCAGCGAAGGCACCAAACACCGACAAACCGCCGATCACCACCCAGAAGAGGACGTCACCGGTTCGCTTGCGCCGTTCGTCGATGGCGAGGGGGTACTCGGCGAGTCCGAATGGGCGCGTCGCCCGGTCAAGTATTCGACCGATGGGGCGGGAGACGCGTCCCAACAACCTTGGGATCGAGGAGCGACGCAAAACGTTGAGCACGATGCTCCGTGGTATGTCCGAGGACGTGGACGTCTCGATCCGGAACTTCTCTGCCCAGGCGACGAGGGGGCGGAAGACCAAGAAGTTCGTCCCGACCACGATGATCACCATGGCGACAATGGCGATGATCACTTTGGGAATGGAGCCCTCCTCAACCGCCGCCCCCATGAAGCTCCCGATCCCGGGTAGCTCAATGGGCGTGCTCTTGCCATGAATGAAGACGGTGACGGCTTCAGAAGCCGTCAGGAAGAACCAACCGCCACCCATTGACATCATCATGTTCCACACGAGCCCGATCATCGACGACGGCACGTCGAGCTTCCAGAAGCGGTGCCACTTCGTAAGGCGGTACATCCGGGCCGCTTCGTCGAGCTCGAGGGGCTGGGTGATCAGGGAGTGGTAGAAGCTGAACGTCATGTTCCACGCCTGCGAGGTGAAGATGACGAAGATCGACGCTGCTTCGACCCCGAGCAGGCTGCCTGAGAACAGGTTGATGAAGATAGCCAGGGCGAACGGGAGAAAGACCAGGATCGGAATCGATTGGAGGATGTCGAGGATCGGCACCATGATCTTCTGCGCCCGAGGGAGTCTCGCCGCTGCCGTCCCGTAGACGAAGGTGAAGACGGTCGAGAGGCCGAGGGCGATGAACAACCGGGTAAGGGACCGAGCGGCGTAGTACGGCAGGTTGCTCAGGTTCGTGGAGATCTGCTCGGTCGAATGACCCGGAGTGAAGTTCACGGTCATGGCGCGGCCGAGGCGGACCGCGACGTAGAGAAGCGCCAGCAGGAGTGACCCGACGAACAGGTCCGCCGGGCTCAGGGAGGGTCGGCGAAGCACCGCACGAACGGGGACGGAAGGCCGCGCTACCACGTGTGTTCACCTCACTCGTTGATTGTTGCGCCGGTCGACGACGGCGCCAGGCAGGGAGCAGCGACGTACGGTCCTTCGCGCTCTAACAAAATCTCAATAATATCGATGCCATCGTTAATAAGTTGTAAATCGACTGTCCCTGGAGGGCCGTCACCTATTTAATGAACTTCGTGAAGCCGATAACACCCGATTGGTTTCAGTACTCAGAGCCGAACTCTGGTTGAATCGGTGAGATCGAGAGTCGACGCGGATCGTGGACAATGTCTTGGCAGTCATCGTGACCTTCATCTTCTGCGCCGCGTTGGCCGGGGCGGCCCTCTCGGCTATCAACCACTGGGAGCGTCACCACGAGTCAGGGCCTCACCCTTCCAAAGTTTCGCGCGGAAAGGACGAGTGACGCAGCGCATTGTGCCGAAGATGGTTCAGTGACGCCCTGCTATGACACGACGTTCTGACTGGCCATGCAGTTGGCCAAGGGTGGCGATGTCGCCGTCACTGTTGTGCACCTGCGACCGGGACGCACGTGGTCGACACGTGAGCCACGGGACGCATGGCGTCCCCGGCGTCCTGCAGCGTGACGTCGACCACCTCGCCGCACCGGCCGGCGACCACCCGACGGGCGGTGGCCCGGACCGGCCCCACCTTCACCCGGTTCAGGAAGCGGATGTCGAGGTCGGTCACCAGGTGCGCCTCGTCGTCGCCCCACAGCGACTCGGCGGCGAGCTCCCCGAGCGTCGCCAGGATCCCGCCCTGCACCGTGCCGTGAAAGGCATTGAGGATGTCGGCGCGCGGTGCCATCTCGACCACACCGGGCCGAAGGACCTCGGCACCGATCCGCGCTGCGAAGGGCTGGTCGAGCCGGACGTCGACGGGGTCCGGGTGGTCCAGCCGCTCGACGGGCCGGCTCATGAAGGTGGCGAGCGAGGTGGCGAACGGCTCACGCTCGTCGTCCGCGGTGAGCATCGTCTCGACGAACAGCAGCGAGGCGCCGGCCTTGAGCACCGTCGCCGCCAGGTTGACCCACTCCATGGGCCGCACGCGGACCAGATGCACACTGAGGTCGGTCGTCGGTGTGACCGGTCCCGATTCGGGCTGCCCGGAAACGAGGTCGGCCAGAATGGCCAGCACACCGATACGGACAAACGGCGTGCCCGGGACGCACATGCCCGGGACGACCCGCGCTCGTCCACAACTCAGGCCGTCGGCAAACCAGTGCTCGAACCCGAGCTCGTCGATGACGTGGGTCTGGCTGGAGGTCCGGCTCACGGCGCAGAGGATAGACGGCGGCCTCCGACGTCGAGTGCGCCCTGCGGGCGCGACACGTCATGGCGAGGGGCGCACCTGCACCGCCGTCGTGCCCAGAATGACCGTCTCGCCTCCGTCGACCACGTGCTCGGTCCCCGTGGTGAAGGCAGATTCGTCCGACGCCAGATACACCATCAGCCATGCGATGTTGTCGGGGACGCCACGCCAGCCGAGCGGGATCCCCGCCGTGGCCGACCCGGTGTTCAACGCCGTCTGGATCTGCCCCGGGTGAATCGAATTGACCCGGATGCCGCTCGACGCCATTTCCAGTGCGGCGGCCTTGGTCATCCCCCTCACCGCCCACTTCGATGCCACGTAGGAGATGATGCCGGGGTAGGCCGACATGGCCGCGGTGGACGAGACGTTCATGATGGAGCCGCTCCCCTGCGGCGACATGGCTCGGTATGCAGCCTGCATCCCGAGCAACACCCCGGTCTGGTTGACCGCGATGACCCGTTCGTACTCCGGGATAAGGACATCGGCCACCGAATGGAGGGCGACCACGCCCGCGTTGTTGACCAGGGTCGTCAGCGGCCCGAAGGCGGTCTGCGCCACCGTCACGGCGGCCTCCCACGACCCGGGGTCGGTCACGTCGAGCAGCTGGAAACGGGCGGACTCGCCCAACTCCTCGGCCAGCGCCGACCCTTCCTCCTGCAAAATGTCACCCAGCACGACCTGCGCACCTTCCCCGACGAACAACCTGGCCGCGGCACCGCCGATCCCCCGAGCCGCCCCGCTGATGATCGCGACCTTGCCCTCCAGCCTCCCCATCGGTCCCCTCTCCTCCACCGCGTCCGACGCATGTCTATGCCCACGCGCCACGGCCTGCAACGAGGGCCGGCGCGCGGGCTCGCCATTTCGAATAGTTGATTTTGACAGCCGAGCCATGGCCCAGACAGACTTCCGACCACGGTTGTCGGGCACCACTCAGCGAAGGGCCACCGGCTCGACGAGGTCGGGTCGGTTGCGTGCCGTCCGTGGGCAATGCAATCAACGCAGAGGGGGTTGAGCGGGTTTGGTCACACGACGAGTGGAACACGTTCTAATCTGAGGGCTACGGGGGCGCGCCATCCACAGCTCCAGTTGCACAGCACTTCCGATGCCTATTTACCGGCGGCGACCATGCCGCAGAACCAGGAGACATGAGCCATGCCAATGGAGTTCGGAATTTTCGTCCAGGGGTACATCCCGAAGTGGAGGTCGGCCGCAGATCCCGACGCCGAGCACACCGCCCTGATGGAGGACCTGGAGCTGGCAATTGCGGCCGACAAGGCCGGCTTCAAGTACATCTGGGCCAGTGAGCACCACTTTCTCTACGAGTACTCCCACCTGTCGGCCAACGACGTCTTCTTGGGCTACCTGGCCCACGCCACCGAGCGGGCCCACCTCGGCTCGGGCATCTTCAACCCGCTGCCCCAGGTCAACCACCCGGCCAAGGTGGCCGAACGGGTGGCCATGCTCGACCACCTGTCGGGCAACCGGTTCGAGTTCGGCACCGGGCGGGGTGCCGGGAGCCACGAGATCCTCGGCTTCCTCCCCGGCATGGAGGACCTCAGCGGTACCAAGGAGATCTGGGAGGACGTCATCGCCGAGTTCCCCAAAATGTGGCTGCAGGACGAGTACGAGGGCTACGAGGGCAAATTCTGGTCACTCCCACCCCGCAAGGTGCTCCCCAAGCCATGGGGACCCGGCCACCCGGCCATGTGGTACGCCGCCGGCAACCTGTCGAGCTACGAGATGGCCGCCCGCAAGGGGCTCGGGGTGCTGGGCTTCTCCATCGGCTCCATCGCCGATCTCGAGGCGATCCTGGACAAATACAAGAAGGCCGTGGCCAACGCGGAGCCGATCGGTGCCTTCGTGAACGACAACGTGATGGTGTGCACGGCGGCCTTCGTGTCCGAGGACAGCCAGGCCGGCTACCAGAAGTGCCTCGACGCCAAGCTCAACTACCTCCAGAGCAACGTGTTCCGCTATCACGACACCTTCCCTCACCCCGAAGGCGTCCCGTACTGGCCCGAGCTCATCCCCGACCTCGACCTCGCGGCGGTCCAAGGCATGGCCGAGGTGGGTGCGGCGATCGTGGGTGACCCGGACCAGGCGCTCGCGCAGTGCCGCCGGTGGGAGGCCGCCGGCTGCGACCAAATCGCCTTCGGGGTGTCAGGGGAGGACCTCGAAGCCGCCAAGGAGACCATCGCGCTGCTCGGGGAGTACGTCATCCCGAAAATCGACACCGAGCCGCTGCACAGCACGACCCGCTACCGGCAGGCGGCGGCGGCCAAGTCCTGAGGGCGACGATCAGAACCCAGTAGCGGTTCGTCGCTCTTTCAGGCGCCCGCGTCACCATCGGGGCCGTACCCTTCGCGGTACGGCCCCGCGAGGTGACCTCCGTCGATCACGAACTGCGCCCCGGTGCAGTAGCTGCTCTCGTCCGACGCCAAATAGAGGGCAAGGTAGGCCACCTCCTCCGCCGTCCCCATCCGGGGAATGGGTTGGCGGTCGAGCACGCGCTGGAGCCGCTCGAGCGTTTCGGGAGGGGCGGCGTCGAGCATGGGTGTCGCAATCACCCCGGGATGGATGGAGTTGACCCGGATACCGTGCCTGCCCAACTCGAGGGCCGCGGTCCTGGTCATGCCGGTCACGGCGAACTTCGAGGCCGTATAACTCATCATGCCGGCCACGCCGGCCAGGCCGTCGATAGACGAGATGTTCACGATGGACCCGGCGCCCTGGGCCGACATGACCGGCGCGACGGCGCGGATCCCGAGATAGACGCCGTCGGCGTTGACCGCCCACACCTTGTGATGGTGCTCCATCTCCTCGTCGCCCAGGGGGCGGGGAGGGAATCCGATCCCCGCGTTGTTGACGAGGATGTCCAGGCGGCCGAACTTCTCGACCGTGGCCCCCACGGCACCGGCCCACTGGGCCTCCTCGGCCACGTCGAGGGACAGGGCCAGGGCGTGGTCGCCGAGCTCGGCCGCCACCTCGTCGGTGTCGGCGACGTCGGTCACGGCCACTCGGGCACCGTGCTCTGCGAACAGGCGGGCCTCCGCGGCGCCCTGCCCCCGGGCCGCCCCGGTGATGAGCGCCACCTTCCCCACGAGACGCCCGGGCACTAGGCCATCACCTCGCGCATGGAGGCCCGGGCCCGGGCCGCAGCCTCGGCCAGCGTGAGGTGGTTGAGATCGTCACTGAAGACCTCAACCCCGATGAACGCGTCCGGATCGCCGGTCAACACCCGGTCGATCACCGCTGCGACGGGGATCGCCCCCTCGCCCGGAAGGAGGCGGGTGTTCACGCGCGCCTCGATCATCCCCTGTTGCGCAGCCGGGGCATCGCTGGCCTGCAGCCCGCCCACCTCGCCGGGGGCCAGGCCCTCCAGATCATTGAGCGTCCCGCCGGTCCGGAAGAAGTGCCAGGTGTCGAGCATCACGGCGAGGTTCGCCGCGCCCGTCGCCCGCACGATCGCCAGCGCCGTGGCCAGGTCGGGAACGGATCCTTCGGGCATGAACTCCAGCAGCACCCGGAGCCCGTGTGACGCGGCCCGCCCGCACAGGGTGCCGAGGGCGTCGATCAGCGCGGCCACCGGGACTTCTGCCCCCATGTAGTGGGCCACATTGACCGTTCCAACGTCGAGCGCCTCAGCGATGCGGTAGCAGTCGTCCTCGCCGTAGCGGAAGAGCGCGCCGAACCTCCCCCCGGCGTGATCGGGGTCGGGGGATCCGGGCAGCGCGGACATCAGGGGATCGATCAACGACACCTCCACGCCGGCATCGGAACAGCGCCGGCGGATGTCGCCCACGGACATCCCCGACGCCAGGGCGTCGGCATACATGGCCGGGGTGATCGAGACGGCATCGAAACCGGCCGAGCCCGCGACGGCAACGAGATCCGGCAGCGTGGCCCGCATCATGGTGCCCCAACAGAGGCCTCAGCCCGCCAGGCCGAGCAGGCGCAGGGCGTTCCCCCGGGCGATCTTGTCGATGACGGCCTGGTCGAGGTGGCCGAACTGCAGGGCGGCCTGCTCGCGGGTGTAGGGCCAGGTGCCGTCTTGGTGGGGGTAGTCGCTCTCGAAGATCACGTTGTCCTCGCCTATCTGGTCGAGCAGGCGGATGCCGACGGGGTCCTTGAAGAAGGTGGAGTAGACGTGGTCGTGGTACATGGCCGAGGGCTTCTCGTTGGTGTACTCGTGGCTGTGGCTCCAGCCCCGATGGGTCTCCCACACGTCGTCGATGCGCTCCAAGAGGTAGGGGATCCACCCCACCTGCGCTTCGGCGTAGAGGACCTTGAGGTTCGGGTAGCGCAAGAAGACGCCCGAGTACAGAAAGTCGGTCATCGACGAGACGGAGTTGCCGAAGATGATGGTCCCGGCCACGGCGTCGGGGGCGTCGGGGCTGGTCTGGGGGGTCTTGGTGCCCGAGCCGATGTGACAGGCGATGACGGTGCCGGTCTCGTTACAGGCGGCGAAGAAGGGGTCCCAGTGACCCGAGTAGATGCTGGGCAGCCCCAAGAAGGGGGGCAGCTCGCTGAAGCACACCGCCTTGACCCCGCGGGCCGCGTTGCGCCGCACCTCTTCAGCCGCCAGCTGGGGGTCCCACAGCGGGATCAGGCACAACGGGATGAGGCGGCCCTCGCTGGGGCCGGCCCATTCGTCCACCATCCAGTCGTTGTAGGCCTTGACGCAGAGCAGGGCGAGTTCCTTGTCCTTGGCCCGCAGGAAGATCTGGCCGCAAAAGCGGGGGTAGTTGGGGAAGCACATCTGGGCCCCGATGCCGTTGGTCTCGTTGTCGATCATGCGCTCCTTGGGCTGCCAGCAGCCCGGGCGCATCTCGTCGAAGGTGATGCCCGCCGTGGTGATCTCATCGGCCGGATAGCCCGCCGCGGCGATGAGGCGCTTGACCGAGTACTGGTGGTCCTCGTAGAACCACCAGGCCGCCAGGGGCCCTTCGGTGCCCGGCTCTTCGATGTAGCCGCCCCCGTCCAAGATGGCGTGGCCCCCCGGGAGGTATTCCACGTGGGGGCCGATCTCGCGGTACTTGGCGGGCAGGCGGGCCGTCCAGACGTCTTCGGGCTCGACCAGGTGGGCGTCGAGGTCGACGATGGGCGGGATGCGGGCGACCACCTCGTCGCTCACGTCGGGCCGGATACCTGAGGCTGTGCTCACGACTCTCCCTCCTGAATGTCGAACCGGATCTGCATACAGTATCCGAATCCGTGGGCGCCCCCGTCTGGGCCACCGCTCCCCCACGCCAGACCGGGCGGTACCGCCGACCGAACCGGAGCGCCATGGCCCCGGTCATGACGCCGACCTGGCGGGTGCGTCAAGGGGTGTCGGGAAGGGCCGAGACCGTGGCGGGAAACGGGCCGTCGGTCCACGCCATGCCGAGCGATCGCTCGGTGATCCTCCACCCGTCGGGAGTGCGGGCGAAGCGGTCGTCGTACCACGCGCCCACATGCAGCACGGCACTGGCACCGTCCTCGCCGATGAACGCCAACGGGTTGTAGACGCTGGTCCTCCCGGTCGCGACGTCGCCGTCCAATTCGACCGCCATGTTGGTCAGGTGATGCTGCCACGACAAAAAGGGGGTGAACGCCTCTTCGCGGAACCAACGTTTGAGGTCCTCGAGGTTGCCCTTGATGCCCCCCGAGGTGGCGTAGTCGATCTGCGCGTCGGTCGTGAAGACCTGGTCGAGGAGATCCCACTGCCGCGTATCGAGCGCCGTCGTGTACCGGAGGAGCAGGTCGTCGATCGCCCGCCGGTCCACCAGCTCCTGTAGTTCTTTGTCCATGTCGAACCCCCCGATCTTTCGGCACGGCCGACGACGGCAACGCTGCCGTCCCGGGGCCGGGCGCGCACCACGCTACAAGGTGGGAATGGCGGCGCGCGGAGGCACCCGTGCCCGCCGCCATTCGTCGCTGTACTGTCGCTCCATGCCGACCTTGCGAAGCCGAACGGTGCGATGGCCATGACCGACGACCCGTTCGGCCACCTGCTCGACAAGGGCAACGAAATGTGGGCCGAGGTGATGGGCTCGCTCCCCGCCCCGACGGCGCCGGTCGGTTCGCTCGACGATCTGGCCCTCAAGCTGGTGTTCGGGGGGCTCTGGTCCCGGCCCGGGCTGAGCGTCCGGGACCGCCGGCTGATCAACCTCACGCTCCTGGCCATCCTCGGCCGCGACGACATCACCCCCTTCCACGTGCGGGCCGCCCTCGAGTCCGGCGATCTCGACTCCGCCCAGCTCGAGGAGCTCTGCGTCCAACTGGCCTTCTACGCGGGATGGCCGGTGGCCACGTCGTTCCTCTTGCTCGTGCGGCGCGAGGTCCAGAAGTTGGCGGCAGAGGCGGGCGTCGGCGACGCCGAGCCTCCCGCGGAGACGGTCGGGGACGGCGAAGGTGGGCCCTGGTGAGCGGCGCCCGACGTCAGCGGGTGGCGCCCGAGAGCTGACCGCCCCGCAGCACCTGGCCCGGGCGCTCGCCGGTTGCCTTCCCGTCTTCGACCACGACGCGGCCATTGACGATGGTGGCGTGGTACCCCTCCGCAGGGAACACCAACCGCGACGTGCCGGCCGGGAAATCGTGCACCAACTGCACCGGGGAGACCGCCAACCGGGCCGGATCGAACAAAACCAGGTCCCCGGCGAACCCGGGACGGATCAGACCGCGATCCCATAGACCCAGTGCCGCCGCGGGGACCGAGGTGAGCTTGGCCACGGCCCTCTCGAGGGTGAGGCTCCCGGGCACGAAGTTGGTCAGTAACCGGGTCGTGTAGTCGGAGCCGCAGAACGTCAGGAGGTGCGCCCCCCCGTCGCTACTGCCGATCATGATCATCGGGTGGTCGATCAGCTCCTCAATCACGGCCTGTTCCTGCGCCCCGGTCTTGCGCCGGATGGTGAAAAGAGTCTCGAGGTCCTCGGAGATGGCCAGGTCGAGCATGGTGTCGAGGGGGTCCGCACCCCGTTCGGCCGCAATGTCCTCAATGGTGCGGTCCGCCAGGGCGGCATTGGATGCGTCGCGAGGGGTCGCCACCCGCACCTCGTCCCAGGCGAAGGCGAGGGAGCCGGCGGTGGGGTCGGCCAGGTTGGCCCCCAGCGCGGCGCGCACAGCCGGGTCGGCCAGCTGGCGCGTCCGCTCCTCCTGAGGGAGGACGAGCACCTCCCGCCACCGGTCGTACTCGTCGAAGAGAAACGTGTTGTCGAAGGAGAAGAAGACGCCCTTGGGGTTCACCACCAGCATGGGATGGAAGCGATAGCCCCGCCGGTTGAGGTCCTCGGCGAACGCGAGGTTGTTCTTCCAGCCCTCAGGGGAGGACGAGAAGTATCCGAGGACGTTGCCGTGGATCGGCTTGCCCGATACCTCGGCCATCCGGCGTAGCAGCTCCTTGTCCTTGTCGTCGAAGCCGTCGAGATGGCCGAAGGTCCGCGGGAAGAACGAGATACATCCCCACGGGAACTCGGCCAGGACACCCGACAGCGCTTCGATCTCCTCGGGTGCGGCCAGGTTGGTGGGCACGGGACGACCGAGGTGGTCGCGGTGGAGGTCGAGTTGGGACGAGGAGAACCCGATCGCCCCCTGCACCATCGACTGCCGCACCACGTCGGCCATGGCCTCCACCTCGGCCGGGGTGGCGGCCCGTTCGGACGCCGCCTCGCCCATGACGCCGCGCCGCACGGCGGCGTGGCCCACGTAGGCGGCTGCGTTGACCCCGATCTTCCCGTCGAACCCGGCCAGGAAGTCACCCATTGAGCCGCCGGCGAAGGTGACGCCGGCCGCCAGGGCCTCTTCGGACATCCCTTCGACCCGGGACAACATTTTGCACAGCCAGCCCACGTCGTCGGCCGAGGCCGGGGCGACCGAGAACCCGCAGTTCCCAATGACGACGGTGGTGACCCCGTGCCAGCTGGCCGGTGACGCCGTGGGTTCGAAGTGCAGCTGGGCGTCGAAATGGGTGTGCAAGTCGATGAAGCCCGGCGCCACGACCAGGCCCGCGGCGTCGATGACCTCCGCTCCCTCGGTCGAGACCCGGCCGATGGCGGTGATCCGTCCGTCCGTCACCTCGACGTCGACGGTGTACCCGGCCATGCCGGTCCCATCGACGACCCGTCCCCCTCGTACGACCAGGCGGTGCGCCATGTTCACGTCCTTTCGATTCTCACTGCTCGATTCTCACTGCTCGATTCTCACGCGCGATCAGGAGATCCGGTGTTCCCGCGCCGCCGCACCCTGGTCGGGCAGGTCGAGGAATTCGAGGTAGTCCGGGAAGGCCCGCAGCGTGTGCCCACCGTCCACGGTCAGCAACTGGCCGGTCGTCCACGACGACTCCGGCCCGGCCATGTACCTGATCGCCTGGGCGATGTCGGGCACCTGCCCGTGCCGCGCGATGGCCTGGCCGGCCAGGAACTCGGCCATCATGGGCTTGTTCTGCAGCGAGCGCGCCGTCGTCGGGGTCTCGGTGAACCCGGGGCGGACCGAGTTGACCCGGACACCGTATTGGCCGAGCTCGTTGGCCGCCACCTTCACGAGCTGGTCCACCGCGGCCTTGCCGGCGCTGTACGACGCCAGATACCGGCACGAGAAGTCGGCCGCCGTGGACGAAACGGCCACGAACGAGCCACCGCCGGCCCGGATCATGGCCTGACCGGCGTATTTCAGCAGCAGGTAGACGGGACGCACGTTCTGGTCGACCTCCTGGCTGAACTGATCGTCGCCATACAGGAGGACGGGGACCAGGGAGCCGCCGCCGGGCACGACCACGGCGATATGCAGGCGGCCATCCGCGTCGGATGCGGCGTCCACCGCGGCCCGGACCTGATCGGGCACGAGGGCGTCGCACGCCACCCAGGACACGGTGAGCCCCTCGTCCGCCAGAGCGGCCGCGGCGTCACGGAGTTTCTGCTCGGTACGTCCGGCCAGGGTGACCTCCGCCCCGTCTCGGGCCAGGAGCCGGGCTGATCCGAGGCCGATACCACTGCCACCACCGATCACGATGGCTCGTTGCCCACTCAAAACCTGCTCCACTGCACCCCCGATTCGGCGATCACGCGATGTGCCCAGCCACCGGTCGGTACGTCCGTGGGGGCAGTGGGCAGCCTACGCTGCACCACTCGCGAACCGCCATCGCGGCGCGCCCGCGTCGCGACTCGATGCGCCGCAGCGACTACCAGCGCGTGGCGAGCGACTACCGTCAGCACCGGAATTCAAAGGGAGGGCGGAACCATCGACGAAATCACGCGCGGGCTGCAGTTCCCCGAAGGGCCCATCGCGATGGGTGACGGATCCGTACTGGTCGTCGAGATCGAAGGGGGCAACCTGACCCGGGTGTCGCCGGACGGCACGCGCACGGTGGTCGGACAATGTGGCGGTGGTCCCAACGGTGCCGCCATCGGCCCCGATGGGCACGCCTACGTGTGCAACGACGGAGGCCTGGGTTTCACCTCCATCGACGGCATCCGCCAGCCCTTCGAACTGGCCGCCGACAACAAGGGCGGGTCCATCCAACGCGTGGACCTGACGACCGGCGCCGTGGCGACGGTGTACACGCACTGCGGCGACACGCCCATCCTCTCGGGCAATGACATCGTCTTCGACACCGACGGTGGCTTCTACTTCAACGACACCGTGGCCGGGATCGTGTACTACGGGCAGCCTGACGGCTCGTCGATCCACGTGGCCGCGACCGGGGTGGAGATCCCCAACGGTCTCGGGCTCTCACCCGACCAGGCTCGCCTCTACGCGTCGGAGACCTACACCGGTCGCATCGTCTTTTGGGACGTGACCGGGTTCGGCACCCTGTCGGACTCCTTTGTCGAGCTCTACTCGGCCGGAGGACGCCACGACTGGGACGGCCTGGCGATCGACAGCGAAGGCAACGTGTGCGCGGCCGACCTGCAGGAGTCGGGGGTCACCATCATCTCCCCCGAGGGGCATGTGGTCGGGAAGGTGGCCGTTCCCGACCATGACCCGTTCGTCACCAATATCTGCTTCGGTGGCGCCGACATGCGGACCGCCTTCATCACTTCATCGGGGCTGGGTCGGCTCTACCGCACCGAATGGCACTGCCCGGGACTCCGGCTCAATTACAACGCCTGACCGCTATAACGCCCGATCTCTGTTGCCGTGGTCGACGTCGACCGGCGCCGGCCCGCCGTCCCGACCTCAGATGAGGTCGCGGCCCAGCAGCTCGGCCAGCTCCCGCGGCTTGGTGATGCCCGGAACGTCGGGAAAGCCCACCCACGACGGGCTCGGCGGGGAGTCCTTCCGCGCCCAGGCCGGTCCCTCCGGCCAGAAGCGCCGGGTCATCCGTTGCTCGGGTGTGTCCGCGTGGGCGCGCCGGCAGGCCTCCGCATAGGCGACGCTGGTCCTCCTCGCCCCCGGGAGATCCCAGAAGTCCTCTTCTGAGGCCCACAGCCCGTTTCCGGCGTAGCGGATCATCGAAAGCCCGGCGAAGTCCCAGTAGTCGGGCCCTTCCTCGTGCGGGTTGTCCCGGCGATTCTCACAGTGGAACACGACCGTGTCGCCGTCAATGGTGTACCAGTCGAGGACCGTGTAGATCTCCGGCACGCCCTTCATCACTGCGGCGATCCACAGTGCGACTTCGTCCCGTCCGTGGAGCGGGCCCCAGAAGTGGTCGTGGTACAGCACATCGGGCACGAAGAGATTGACCCATGCCGCCCAGTCCTCGTCGACGCAGCCCACCTTCCACCAGTGGGCGAACGCCTCCTCGACCTCGCCGCGGGCAAATGCCGCGTGCTCGTCCTCTGCCATCAACGTCACTCCCTTTCCGGTCGGATGCGCCGCGCCGACGCTCCTTGCATGCCCTTCACTGCAGCGGTCCTATGAACTCTTCGGAAAAACGGGCCATGGTGTCCAGCTTGGTCTGCAGGCTGACGTCCGGGCCGATGCTGTAGTACCAGGGCAGGGCGATGAAGTCGGTCACTCCTTCGTCGGCCAGCCGTTTGAAGGTATCGGCATCGGGCGGCGTGGCCAGGCCGACCATGACCCGGTACGGGTCGGCGGAGCGATCGGCATCGGCGCGGTGCTTCTCCAACCGGCGCAGGAGCGGAGGCACCTGGTCGGGCAGGTAGGGGCCCCCACCGAACCATCCGTCGTGCCGGGCGGCCCGCGCCAGGGCGGCGTCGCTCTCGCCGCCCACGAACACCGGGACGCGGGCGGACGGCGCGGGCTCCATCGTCAGGGTGTCGAACGAGTAGAACTCCCCAGAATGGGAGACGGGACCTCCGGCGCACAGGGCGGCGATGACCTCGAGCATCTCGTCGGCCCGGCGGCCCCGCGTATGGAAGTCCTGGCCGGTCAGGACGAACTCCTCCTTCATCCACCCCACGCCGATTCCCAGGGTCACGCGGTTGTCGGAGAGGAAGGCCGCCGTCGACACCGACTTGGCCACGCCGAACAGTTCGTGCATGGGAAGCACGTAGATCGACGTGATGAACTCGAGGGAGGTGGTGTGGGACGCCACCACCGCGGCGACGATCCACGGGTCGGGCCAGTGCGTCTTGGGGTCCCACCAGATCTTCCCGTCCTCGGTGTACGGATACGGGGAGTCGATCCGCTCCGGGGTGACGAGGTGATCGGCAAACGCGACGCCGGTGAAGCCGACCTCCTCGGCCCTGGTCCCGAGGGTCACGAGGTCCTCGGCTCCCGTGAACGACAACGACTGCCAGAACCTCATGTCATCCCCCCCGCTCGCTCCGTTCCGTCAGCGTGCGGCCGCCGGCTCCTTCGGCCCCAGGCTCTTGAAGTAGTCGCGGTCGCTCTGATCGGGAGCCCGGCCGACACGGGTGACCGTGTCGACGTCGGTGGCCTCCGCCCGCAGAGCCTTGGCCGTGCAGCGCTCCTTGGGCCGGGTGGCGAACGGGTCGAACGAGTAGTGGCGGATGGCGTTCTCGTGGGTGATCTTGTTGATCTGCGTGTCGGAGAGGGCGGCGAACTGCTTCTCGTTGACCTCGGGACCGTTGGGCCATGAGCTGTCCGAGTGGGGGAAGTCCGACTCCCAGCACACGTTGTCGATGTTGAAGTGGTCGATGAGGCTCACGCCGACCGGGTCGTTGATGAAGCAGCAGAGGATCCGCTCACGGAACACGTCCGCCGGTCCCATGTCGTCGGGGAATTGGTGCTGGGTCCAGCCCGAGTGGCGATCCTGAATGTGCTCGGCCCGCTGGAGGAAGTACGGGATCCACCCGATGTCCCCTTCGGTCAGTGAGAACTTGAGCTCGGGGAACCGCCACCAGAAGTCCGCCCACATGAGGTCGCCGAGGGAGTAGATGGACGCGGCGGACGAGATTCCCATGGCCACCGAGACCGGGGCGTCGGGCGAGGTGGAGGCGGCCTTCGACGAGGAGCCCACATGGCAGCAGAGCACCGTGCTGACATCCGAACAGGCGGCGAAGAGCGGATCCCAGTGGCCCGAGTGGATGGAGGGCATCTGCAGGGCGGTCGGGTTCTCCGAGAAGGTCACGGCGTGGCACCCCTTGTCGGCCAGGCGCCGCACCTCCTGCGCCGCCTTGTCCACGTCGAAGAGGGGGAGGATCCCGCAGGGGATGAACCGGTCGGGGTAGGCGGCGCACCACTCGTCGATGTGCCAGTCGTTGTACGCCTTGATCATGATCTCGTTGACCGTCCGGTCGGGCCCCTCGTTAAGCACTTGGCCCGAGAAGCCGGTCCAGTTGGGGAAGTTGAGGCCGGCGAGCGTGCCACCGGCGGACATGTCACGCACCCGCTCGTGGACGTCGAAACAACCCGGGCGCATTTCCGTGTACTTGGAAGGGTTCACGTTGAACATCTCGCGGGGCTTGCCCGCCACGGCGTTGAGGCCGAGGTTGCGCCCCTTCTTCTCCCCGTACCACCACTGCTGAAAGCCCTGGGCGTCGGTCTCGATCCGGGGGGTCAGGTCCCGGTACTTGGCCGGGACGTGCCCCTCGAACATATCGGCCGGCTCGGCAATGTGGTCATCGACACTGATCAGGATCATGTCGTCTGCGCGCATGGGGCTCCCCCTTCTTGCTGCTACGTCGGTGGCCGTGGCGGCCCTGGCGGATCTACGGTTCGACTCAGTCTTCCACGCCGTCTCATGCGGCGGTCCGTACTTGTCAGAGGCTAACATTGCACGTACTATGTGGGCAAGCCGGCGCGCGCCGGTGGCTCGGGCAGTTCGCACATCCGAGTGATGAAGGGGGTGGACCGCATGGCACTCGCCATATTGGACCCAACGAATGGATCGATCGACGCGGCCAGCGGGTTCGTGACCGCACCGCGGCCGGTCGATCTCGACGGGCAGACCTTGGGCATCATGGCCAACGGCCTCGGTGACTCCGAGATCATGTTCGATGCGCTGTACGCCAGGTTGGCGGAAGCCGACGGGGTGTCCGACGTCGTCAAGGTGGTCAAGGCCAGCGTGGCGGTCCCCCCCTACCCCGAGGAGTGGGATCGGTTCATCGCCTCGGCCACCGTGGCCGTGACCGGGCTGGGAGGCTGTGGCAGCTGTAGCACCCGCTCCATGCGCGATGCCCTGGACCTCGAGGCCGCCGGCATCCCCGCCGTGTGCATCGTCCACACCGCATTGGTCCCGGCGGTACGCGCCATGGCCAGGCTCGTGGGATGTCCCGACTACCCCATCGTCACGATCGACTACCCCCACAACCCGACGGGGGTATGGACGAAGGAGGAGGCGCTGGCCCTCGCCACCGAGATCGCCCCGGCCGTCCGGGCGCGGCTGACGCAGCCCTCGTGACCCTCGGCGCCCCCGCCCGCACCTTCGACACGGCCGACGAGGCGCTCGAGGCCTGTTTCGAGCTCGGATGGACCGACGGCCTACCCGTGGTCCCCGCCACCGCCGAAGCAGTCTCGGCCATGCTGGCCGCAGGAGGGCTGGACCCCGAAGAAGTGCTCGGAACCGTACCCACCCGCAATGTCACGGTGACCGCCGAGAAGGCGGCCATCAATGCCGTGATGGCAGGGTGTCGCCCCGAGTACTTCCCGGTGGTGGTGGCGGCCGTCCGCGCCCATCTGCAGACCAAGGCCAACTCGCACTCGACGACCGCGACCCTCGCGGGCGCGGCGCACGCGGTCATCGTCAACGGTCCGGTGCGCCACGAGATCGGGATCCACAGCGGTCAGGCGTGTTTCGGTCCGGGCTTCCGGGCCAATGCCACCATCGGCCGCGCCCTCCGGCTGGTCATCCGGAACGTCTGCCGGGCCATTCCCGGCGAGCTCGACCGGGCCAGCTTCAGCTGGCCGCTGCGCTACTCGTTCTGCTTCGGCGAGGACGAGGAGGCGACCGAATGGACTCCGCTCCACGTGCAGCTCGGCTACAAGCCCGACGAGAGCGTGGTCACCATCCAGTCGGTGATGCGATTCCTTCAAGTCACCGAATTCGATCCCGCGCCGGAGAAGATCCTCGACGCGATCTGGGAACATGCGCGGCACGCCGGCCTGCAGCGCGACGAGTGGGCCGGCGACGGTCGCAGCGTGGTCGTGGTGATCGGCACCGAGCACCAGCTCCGCCTGGTCGACCAGGGGTGGACGAAAGAGCGGATGCAGAAATACCTCTGGCCGAGGATGACCGCGGACACCGGCGGGAAGTACGACAACAAGGTGCACCTGGCCGACCCGACCAACATCATGATCGTCGCCGCCGGCGGCCCCGGCATCGCCCAATCGTGGCTCCTCGTGCCCCACCTGGCCGTCCCGACCCACGAGCGCGTCCGGTCCCCGCTCCCGCTATCTGAGGCATCCGCGCCATGATCAGCCCACCGGCCCAGTCGGTCCTCGACGAGCTGAATGACATTGTGCGGCTCGACGGCGCCGAGTTCCACGTCGTCGCATCGGGCGGCTCCCTGATTGAGCTCTCACTCGATCTGTCCAATTCCGAGTGCCCGGAGTGCGTGCTGCCGGCGCAGCTGTTGGTCGACATGTTGACCACCAGACTGGCGGAAGCAGACCCCGACATCACCGAAATCAGGCTGCACGATCCGCGCGAGGGCGAGGGCTCCCCGCCTTCCGGTCACTGACCAGTAGCGGAGAAATGGCGCGAGCGGCGGAAGCGGTCGGTCGCGACGAGCCGGCGTCCGCGCCCGCTCGCACCGTCGCCGGTGACGAGCAGATACGGCACGCACTCCTCGATGCCGCCATCGCCTCCATTCTGGAAAGGGGCTTCTACCGGGCGAGCTCCAATGAGATCGCCCGACGTGCCGACGTGACCTGGGGCGCGATCCAGTACCACTTTGGAACCCGGGAGGAGCTCCTGCTGGCCGTCTTGGAGCGGAGCTTCGACCGTTTCGTGTTGTCACTCGCCGCCACGGAGCTGACGGGGGTGACCGTCCGGGACCGGCTGGCCGCGTTGGCCCGGGTGATCTGGGCCCACTACGGCAGACCCGAGTACGTGGCCGTCATGCAGATCCATCTCAACCTGAGTCGCGACCCGAAGCGGGCACAGGCCACCGAAGATGCCATGCTCCACCTGACCGACGGCATCATCAGCGGCTGGCGCGCCCTGATCGAACGGGGGTTCGGACCGGAGCTGGGCCGACAGGGACTCGATGTCTTCATCTTCGAGACCTTGCGGGGACATGCCCTGGGCGACGCCATCGCCCGGGAGGGCCCGGAGCGGGTCGTCTCCCGGCTCTCGGACCAGGTGGTGCGGGCCAACCAGAGTCGCCTCATCGACGCGCTGTCCGAACACATCGAACGCGCCGTTGCCGCCAACTGAGCAAGGTAAGGGGGGAACACATGTCCCCGGTATTGCGTGATCTGACCGTCCTCGATCTGTCCCAGGGCATCGCCGGACCGATGACCGGCATGCTCCTCGCCGACCAGGGGGCGCGCGTGGTGAAGATCGAACCCCCCGGGGGCGACCCCACCCGTGCCCTGTCGGGCTCGCGGGTGTGGCACCGGGGGAAGGAGAGCATCGTGCTCGACCTGCGCGCCGGCGAGGGCAGCGCGGACATGGAGCGGCTCTGGCGGCTGGTGCAAGAAGCCGACGTGCTGATCGAGAGCGCGGAGCCCGGGGCACCCGACCACCCCGGTCTCACCTACGCCCGGGCGCGCCGGCGCAATCCCCGCCTCGTCTACTGCACCATCACCGCCTACGGGGGTCTCTCGCGCCACGCCGGACGGCCGCCGCAGGACTCCCTGGTGGCGGCGCGGACCGGACTGCAGTGGGAGAAGCGGGGGTGGCCCGGAGGGTCGATCGAGCGGGTGAACGGAGTGGTGCCGTTCCTCCCCGACTTCCCGGTGGCACCCGACGAGATGGAGGGCCCGCCGCGCCCGGGACCGCTCTACTCGTCGGTGCCGTGGCCCAGTGTCGGCGCATTCCACCTGGCCAGCATGGGGATCGGTGCAGCGCTCCACGCCAGGGAGCGAACGGGTCAGGGGTGCTGCGTCACCACCTCACTGTTGCAGGGCGCCCTGGTGAACGGCACCTTCACCTGGCAACGGGTCGCGCACCCGGAGCGACCGGGCTACCGGATGTGGGTCACCGACCCACGGGTACCGCACGGGTTCTTCCGCACCAGTGAAGGCAGGTGGATCCACCACTGGACGCCCCAACCGGGCTTCGTGCTGAATGCGATCCATGAGGGAAGGCTGGAGCCCAACGTCAGCGGTCGATCCCTCAAATTCGACGGCTCCCGGGTGGGGATGGACCCCTCGGAGCTGTTGGTGCTGCGCGAGCTCGCTCCCGCCATGCAGGACGCCTTCGGCCAATTCTCCTCGGACGAGTGGGTGGCGGCTGCCGCGGCGGCCGGGGTGTCGGTGCAACCGATCCGCTCGACGGAGGAGGCCTTCGCCGATCCCCTCTTCCTCGAGGACGGCTGCGTGGCCGAGGTCAAGGATCCCGATGCCGGGCTCATCCGGCACGTGGGACTGACGATCAACATGGCGGCGACACCGGGATGCGTGCGTGGGCCGGCTCCCCGGGTCGGCGAGGACACCGACCGTGTCCTGGCGGACCTGCCGCCCGTCGCGCCGGAGATCGATGCAGAAATTGCGGGTGCGCAAGGTCCGCACGCGCTGCCGCTTGACGGCATCACGGTCCTCGACCTCGGGCTGGCGGTGGCGGGGCCGTTCGGCACCCAGATGCTGGCCGACTTCGGGGCCGACGTGATCAAGGTGAACCAGCCGTCGGATCAGACGTGGATGAACACCTACATGGGGATGAGCTGCAACCGCGGCAAGCGCAGCGTCTCCCTCAACCTCAAGACCGATCGCGGCATGGAGGCCTTCCGCGCCCTCGTGGCCGGGGCCGATGTCGTCCACACCAACATGCGCTACGACGCGGCGGAGCATCTCGGAGTGGACTACGAGTCGCTGCGCCGGATCAATCCCCGCCTCATCTACTGTCACACGCGGGGCTTCGAGAACGGTCCCCGCATGCTTCTCCCCGGTCACGACCAGTCCGCCAGCGCGCTTACCGGCGTGGCGTGGGAGGAAGGCGGAGTGGGGGCGGGCGGCAAACCGATCTGGCCGAACATCTCGCTCGGCGACCTGGGTAACGGCATGCTCTCGGCCACCGCGGTGCTGCACGCCCTCTTCCACCGGGACCGCACCGGAGAGGGGCAGTTCGTGACGACGTCCATCGTCTATGCCCACCTTCTCAACAATTCCACTCGTTGGGTGGACGCGGAGGGGCGGTCGGGACCCGGACAGCCGCACCTGGACGCGCTCGCCCTCGGCGTCTCGGCGCTGGAGAGGCTCTACCTCTGCGCCGAAGGGTGGATCTGCATTGCCGCCGGCGGGCATTGGCCGGAGTTGGCCGGGGCGTTGGGTCGCCGGGACCTGATCTCCGATCCCCGCTTCGCCACCGCCGGCGAACGCAGCGCACAGGATGCGGAGCTGGTGGCGCTTCTCGAACCGCTGTTCGCCACCCGCGCCGCGGCGGAGTGGGACGAGATACTGACCGGAGCGGGCGTCCCCGCCGAGGTCTCATCGGAGACGTTCAGCCTCGAGCTCTTCGACGATGCCGAACTGGCGGCCCGGGGGTGGATCAGCACCGTCGACCAGGCGCTCGTGGGCAGGTTCGAAGCCCCGGGCGATCTCATCAAGTTCTCCGACTGCGGCACCGTCGACCGGCTGCCCCCGCTCGTCGTGGGGAGCCACACCCGGGAGATACTGACGTCGCTCGGGTATGACACTCCCGTCATTGACGAGTTGATCCGGGACGGCGTGGCCACCGAACCGTAGCGGTCAGCGGGCGGTCGCCCCCGCGTCCACCGTCATGGTCAGTCCGGTGATGTAGCGAGCCTCGTCGGAGGCCAGGAAGAGGACGGCATTGCTGATGTCCTCGGGTTCGACCAGTTCGACGGGCAGCGAGTTCATGTAGATCGATCCGACGGTGAAGTCGTTCGCGATGCGCTCGGCCAAGGCCCCCCCGGACTGGGAGCCCATCGTCGTGTTGACCCCGGTCGGGTGGATCGAGTTGACCCGGATGTGATGGGGCGCCAGCTCGTTGGTGAGAACGTGCATGATCCCCACCACGCCGTGCTTGGCCGCCGCGTACGGGAGAAGGAACGGCTGACCCTTCAGTCCGGCCACCGAGCTGGTGAGGATGAGGGACCCTCCCCCGGCGTTGACCAGGTGCGGAACCGAGGCTGCGCACGTGTTCCACACCCCCGTCAGGTTGATCCCGATCACTTCGTTCCATACGGCCGGCGTCACGTCGTCCCAGGTCTGCAGGGTGCAGATCCCGGCGTTGGCGACCACCACGTCGAGGTGCCCGAACTGCGCCACGCCGTCGGTCACCACCTTGGACAGGCCGTCGAGGTCCCGCACGTCGAGCTTGGTGGCCAGAATGGACGCGCCGGTCTCCTCCACGAGCCTCACCGTCTCGACCAGGTCCTCCACGGTGGCCAGTGGGTAGGGGACGGTGTCCAGATCCTCACACCGGTCGATGGCGATGATGTTGGCGCCCTCCTGGGCCAGCCGGACGGCGTGGGTCCGTCCCTGACCGCGTGCGGCACCGGTGACGAACGCTACTTTTCCCTCAACTCGGCCCATCGGGGCACCTTCCCTTCGATCTTGTCGGCGATGAACAAGCGCTGCCCATCCCCTCCCGCTGCACCCTGATCCGCGGCGCACTGTGCGAGCGCTCGTCGTGTTCCGGGTCCACGCCAGCCTGCAGGAGCCGGATGCAGACGTCAAACCGGCTGGGGCCAAGGTGGCACGGGCCTCCAAGGAATTGTTTACCATCGCCGGTGATGACCCAGTCGGCGCTCCTCATCGGGGGTACGGGACCCACCGGGCCGCCCATCGCCCTCGGACTGGCCGCACGCGGCTACGAGGTGACGATCCTGCACTCGGGGAACCACGAAATCCCCGAGGTGGCGCATCTGCGCCACCTCCACGGCGACGTGTTCGGCGGGGAGGGTCTGCGCGCCGCCCTTTCGTCAGAGACCTTCGACGTGGCCATCGCCAGCTACGGCCGCCTGCGGAGCATCGCCGAGGTGCTGGTGGGGAGGGTCGGGCGCCTCATCTCCATCGGGGGCGCCCCCGTGTACCGGGGCTTCTTCGACCCGGCGATCCACCACCCCCCGGGCCTGCCCATCCCCACCCGCGAGGACGCGGCGTTGGCGACGGAGTCCGACGACGGGAAGAGCTACCGCATCGGGCGCACCGAGCAGCTGCTCTTCGCGTCGCACCCGAGCGCGACGCACTTCCGTTACCCCTACGTCTACGGCCCGCGTCAACTCGCCCCGCGCGAGTGGTGCGTGGTGAAGCGGATCCTCGACGACCGGCCCTTTTTCATTCTGCCCGACGACGGGCTCAGCATCATCCCCTACGGCTACACGGAGAACCTGGCCCACGCCCTGCTCCTGGCCGTGGATCACCCCGAGGCGTCGATGGGTGAGATCTTCAACTGCGGCGACGACGAGAAGCTCACCATCCGCCAGGTGGTCGAGATCATCACCGACGAGCTCGGGCACGACTGGGAGCTCCTCTCGTTGCCGGGCGACCTCGCCACCCCGGCCCGCCCGTTGATGCAGAACTACCGCACCACCCACCGCTACATCGACACCACGAAACTGCGGGACCGCCTCGGCTACCGCGACGTCGTGCCGGCGCGCCAGGCCGTCCGGCGCGCCGCCAACTGGCTGGTGGCCAACCCGCCCGAGCCCGGTGGCTACGAGGAGACCGCGCTCCAGGACCCCTTCGACTACGCCGCCGAGGACCGCCTCGCGGCGTGGTGGCGCGCCGCGATCTCCGACCCACCCGACCTGGGCTACGCCGAGCTGCCGGGGTACGGGAAGTCCTACGCCGGGCCCGGCACCCGCGTGGTCCGGGCGGACACCCGGATATGAGCCGCAACTCGACGCCATGACAATTAGCCGCCATCACGATTACCGCCATCACGATTAGAGGACCGGTGCCATGACAATCAAAGGCTGGAGCCTGCCGCTCTCCCCCGGCGGGACCGCCGCCCTCGTACCCCCGCCGCCCTGGCACTTCTCCGGCGAGGCCCTCGGCATCGACTTCCACTGCGACCCGGCCGCCGCGGCGGCGGTCCTGCCCGAGCATCTCGAGCCGGCCGGCGACGGTTCGGCCTCGTTCGTCTTCTGCGACTGGTCGTCTGCGGCCGATGAGGACCCGCGGCTCATGGCGGACCCGGCCCGGGGTCAGTACAAGGAGGCCTATGTGGCCGTCCACGCCCGGCTCGACGCCAAGACGGTGGCCCGGGTCCCGTACATCTGGGTGGACAACGATCTCTCCTTCGCCCGCGGCCACATTCAGGGCTTCCCCAAGAAGTTCGGGGTGATCTCCATCACCAGGGCGGTCGAGGTCGGGCGGGGCGGGCCCAGACTCGAAAGGGGTGCCACCTTCGCCGGCCACGTGGCCAGTCTCGGGGCCCGCCTGGCGCGCGGGAGCGTGACGCTGGACGCCCCCGCCGAGCCCGGTTTCGTCCCCAAGGCCCTGCGGCTCCCGGTCTGGCACACCCGCCTGATGCCCGACCTCGCCGGCGGTGAGCCCCTCGTCTTGGACCTGTCCCGCAACGTCGTGAGCGACTTCGCCGTGGCCAACGTGTGGACGGGAGACGCCGCCCTCGAGCTGTTCGAGTCGGAGTTCGAGGAGCTGGCCGCCCTGCGCCCGGTCGACGTGGTGGGCGGGTTCCGCTGCTCGGTCGCCTTCTCCGTCACCGGTGCGGAGATCCGCCCGGCCTGAGGATCAGAGGGAGTCGAAGATGCAGCCCGGGTTGAGAATGCCCAGCGGGTCGAAGGCCTCTTTGATCCGGCGCTGCAGGGCCAGCTTCGCCGGATCCTCCAGGGCCTGGTAGTACGCCACCTTGGCGCGCCCGATGCCGTGCTCTCCCGAGATGGCGCCGCCCAGGCCCAACCCCACCTCGAAGATGGCGCGCAGCAAGGCGCGACGGCGGACGACGTCGGGTTGGTACACCGAGAAGTGGATGTTCCCGTCCCCGGCATGGCCGCACCCGAAGACCCGTGCCTCGTGCCGGTCGGCGATCTGTTGGACCTGCGCCAGGTAGTCGGGGATCTTGTCCCGGGGAACCACCATGTCGATCAGGTCGTCGGCGCCCGCCGCCTTGACGAGCCAGAAGGCGCGCTCGCGGGCGGCCAGCAGCTCGGCGCCCTGGCCGGCGGGCAACACGTAGACGTCGTGCGCGTGGGCCGTGGCGAGCTGCTCGGCCACGTCGGCCACGTCGACCTGCAACCTCTGGTCGTCGCGCCCTTCGAGCACCACGATCAGGTACGCCTCGGTGAGGTCGGCCACCCCGTCGGGTATCCCGAGGGTGAGATCGTTCATGCGCAGCAGGCCCTTCATGGTCCAACGATCGATGTATTCGAGGATGAGGGGCTGGACCCCCGAGGCGACAATGCGGGGCACCACCGCGGCCACGTCGGCGATGGACGAAAATGGCGCGAGCAGCGATGCGGTGTCGGAAAGGCGCGGGTGGAGCCGCAGCGTGGCCTCGGTGACCAGGGCCAGGGTGCCCTCCGAGCCCACGACCAACTGGGTGAGGTCGTAGCCCGTGGTGGCCTTGACGTAGCGGCCCCCGCTGCGGATTACTTCGCCCGTGCCCGTCACCGCTTCGATTCCCAGCACCTGGTTCCTCGTCACGCCGTATTTGACGGCCCGCATCCCCCCGGCGTTGGTGGCCACGTTGCCCCCGAGGCTCGCGGCGTTGGTGCCGGGAAAGACGGGGAAGACCAGTCCGTGCACCGCCGTCGCCTTGTCGAGCTCGGCCAGGGTCAACCCGGGCTGGACGATCGCCACGTGGTTGGCGGTGTCGATCTCGAGCAGGCGTGCCATGCGCGCGAAGGACACCACCAGCCCGCCCGCCACGGGGATGCAGCCACCGGAGAGGCCGGTGCCCGCGCCGCGGGCCGTGATCGGCACGCGCCACTCGGCCGCCGCGCGCACGATCGCGGCCACCTGCGCCGTATCGGACGGAAAGACGACCGCCTCGGGAAGCTGCGCGGCGGCGTGCAGGGACTCGTCCGTCCCGTAGTCGGCGGAGATGGACGCGCCGGTGAACACCGCGTCCGCCCCGAGCACGTCGGTCAGGGAGGCGACGAACCCCGGGCCTCGGTGCTCGGCGTCGGCGAGCGTGTCGGGCGATGTCACACGGCACTCGCGCGGGCGCCCGGTGTGAACACCACCGGCATGTGTTTCACGCCACGAAGAACGTTCGATCGGAGAAGCTCGGGCTTCCCCGCCAGCTTCATGTCGGGGATGCGCGCCACGATCTCCCCGATCATCAGGCGCAGCTGCATGCGAGCCAGGTACGCGCCCAGGCAGTGGTGGGGGCCGCCACCGCCGAAGGCCACGTGGTTGTTCGGGGAGCGGGTGATGTCGAACCGGAACGGCTCGGTGAACACCTGCTCGTCGCGGTTGGCCGAAATATGCCACATGACGACCTTGTCGCCTTTGGCGATCCGCTGCCCGTGCAGTTCGGTGTCGGCCGTGGCCGTGCGGCGAAAGTGCAACACCGGCGAGGCCCAGCGGAGAATCTCCTCGACGGCCGAGTCGATGAGTCCGGGTTGGTCCCGGAGACGGGCGTACTGCTCGGGGTTCTCGATCAGGGCCCGCATGCCCCACGACGTGGAGTTGCGCGTCGTCTCGTTTCCCGCCAGCGTGAGCAACAGCATGAACATGTCGAACTCGACTTCGGAGAGCGAGTCGCCATCGATCTTGGCGTTGACCAACAACGTCACGATGTCGTCCCTGGGATCGGCGCGCCGCTGGCGGGCCAGGTCGTTCACGTAGGCGTACATCTCGGCCGAGGCCACCGTACCGTCGGTGGTCGCATATTCGGGGTCGTCGAGCCCCACCATGCGGTTCGACCAGTCGAACAATCGGCCCCGGTCCTGCTGGGGTACTCCCATGATGTCGGCGATGGCCTGGAGGGGCAGCTCGGCGGCCACCTCCGTCACGAAATCGCAGCTCCCCTTCTCGATGACCAGGTCGATGATCTTCGTCGCCCGCGCGGCGAGAGAGTGCTCTATGGCCTTCATCGTCCGTGGCGTGAAGCCGCTGTTGACGAGGCGACGGTAACGGGTGTGCCGGGGCGGGTCCGAGGCGATCATCATGGCGCCGCGGGTGTCGGCGCCCACGCCGTTGGCGCGCTCGTCCGGGTCGAGCAGGCTGATGCTGCCCACCTCCGACGAGAACAGCGTGGCGTCGCGGTTCACCGTCACCATGTCGCCGTGTTGCACAACGCTCCAGAAGCCGCGCCCGTGCGGGTGGTCCTGCCAGGAGACGGGAGCCTCGCGCCGCAGGCGCGCGAAGACCTCGTCTTGCTCGCCACGCTGGAACATGTCGAGATCGAGCAGGTCAAGATCCATCCGATTACACCTCCGGGTTCACCGAGGCGGGCCCACGGCACCGCAGCTCACCTCCGGTCACCCTCGCGTGGGCAGAGGAGCACGTCAAGCACACGACGACGAGTTCCCGTCTCCCGCCTGGACATCCCCGAAGCAGCACCCAAGAAACCGAAGAATATGAAATATGTGATTTCCCCCCCCATTGAGGTTGTCATGGAACGGTAATACTTGTATTGTTCCGCAGCGGCAGTGATACGCCGTGACAGAAGCACTGGCAAAAGCCTCTTGGGGGGGTTCCTGGGCAAGACCCGGGAAACCGCGGCCAGGGGCTCAACATGGGGAGGATTCAGTTGCGCCGATTCAAAGCTTGCTTCGCCGCATTATCGATCATGGTCGTCACGACCACCGTCGGAGCCGCGGCAATCACCAACGCACCCGCGGGGGCGGCCGCCAAGGACACCACGCCGATCATTGTCGGCGGTGACGGCGACCTCTCGATCTCGGCCGGTGTGACCCAGGGGTTCGAGGCCGGGATCTACCGCTTCAACAAGGCCGGCGGCCTCGACGGGCGCAAGATCGAGTACCTCGGGTTCCTCGACGACGCCTTCAGCCCGGCCACCAATCTCTCCAACGCGCAGGAGCTCGTGAACAGCAAGCACGTGTTCGCTATTGCGCCGTTCGTGGGGCAGTCCGCCGGTGCGGGCACGGGCACCTTCTTGGCCCAGAACAAGGTCCCGTTCCTGGGCTGGTCCACCAACGCCGCCTTTGACACCCAGCCCAAGTGGGGATTCGGGATCAACGGCAACCAGGGCAATCCCGCCGTGCAGGGCGCCGGGGGAATGATCCAGCTCATTGCCGCCGAGGGGGACCAAGCCCACCCCTCCAAGATCAAGATGGCCCTGATCGCCAATGACCTTTCCGGGGCGGAGATCGCGAATGGGGCGCTGGCCGGGGTGGCCACGGCCGAGGGGATCGACGTGGTCTACCAGAAGGCCGTCATCGCCGCCGTCGGCACCACCAACTACGCACCGTACGCCCAGGCCATGATGGCGGCGGGCGCCAACACGATCTACGAGGTGCTGGGCGCGACCGACTCGGTCGGCGTCGCGGCCGCTCTCCATGCGGCCGGGTTCAAGGGCTTGATCGTCAACGGTGTGACCTACTACCAGGGCGACCTGGCGGCTCAGGGTGCCAGCGAGGAGCAGGCTCTCCAGGGCGTCTATGTCGAAGATGAGTTCCCGGCCAACCAGGACTCCGGACCGGCTGTCGCGCAAGGTGAGAAGGACCTCATCGCCACCGGGCAGAACTCGGGCATGACCTCGGGCACCGCCGTGGGCTACTGGACCGCCATCGTCTTCGAGCAGATGCTCAAGGCGACGCTGGCCCGGGTCGGCGGCAACCCGGCCAAGGTGACCGGAGCCGCCCTGCAACAGACGGTGGCGGGGGGCAAGAGTTGGTCCTACACCGATCCGATCGCCGATGGGATCGGGACCGAGACCTTCCCGGCGGCCGAGACCCTCCCGACGGGATGCGGCACGCTGGTCAAGACCGTCGGCACCGGCTTCAAGCTGGTCGAGCCGTACAAGTGCTACTACGACATCAACATCTCGACCGGTGCCCATCTGAATCCTCTGACGGGGAAGACGGAAGCCAAGTAGCTGAGCCGTTCCGCTCGTGCGGGACGGCAGCACTACGCATCGTGCCCGGATACGTCACCTCACGGTGAGCGTGTCCGGGCACGGGCGCGTCAGGACGCCAGAAGATGATGGGGGTCGAGCACGAACTTCTTGGCCACGCCCGAGTCGAAGTCGCGGTAGCCCTCCGGGGCGTCGTCGAGGCTGATGACGGTGGCGTTGACCGCGTTGGCAATGTGCGCCCGATCGTTCAGGATGGCCTGCATGAGCCCACGGTGGTAGCGCATCACCGGGCACTGGCCGGTGGTGAAGGTCAGTGACTTGGCCCACCCGAGACCTATCTGCAGCGAGAGCGAGCCGTGCTTGGCCGCGTCGTCGACCCCGCCCGGATCCCCGGTGACGTAGAGGCCGGGAATGCCCAGACGCCCCGCGGCACGGGTGACGTCCATGAGCGAGTTCAAAACCGTGGCCGGTGCCTCATGCCCGGCATCGTCGCCGTGGCCGCGGGCCTCGAAGCCGACGGCGTCGACGGCACAATCGACCTCCGGCACGCCGAGGATCTCGGCAATCTGGTCCTTGGGCTCGCCCTGCGAGACGTCGATGGTCTCGCAGCCGAACGAGCGGGCGTGGGCCAGGCGTTCGGGCACCAGGTCGCCGACGATCACCACCGCGGCCCCCAGCAGTTGGGCCGAGTGGGCCGCGGCCAGGCCGACCGGGCCGGCCCCGGCGACATAGACGGTCGAACCGGTCCCGACCCCGGCCGTCACACACCCGTGGTAGCCGGTGGGGAAGATGTCCGAGAGCATGGTCAGGTCGAGGATCTTCTCCATGGCCTGGTCTCGGTCGGGGAACCGCAGCAGGTTCCAGTCGGCGTAGGGGACCATCACGTACTCCGCCTGCCCGCCGACCCACCCACCCATGTCCACGTAGCCGTAGGCGGCGCCCGGTCGCTCGGGGTTGGTGTTGAGGCAGACGCCCGTGTGCCCCTCCTTGCACATGCGGCATCGCCCGCACGCGATGTTGAAGGGCACCGAGCAAAGATCGCCCACCGAAATGAACTCGACGTCCCGGCCCACCTCGATCACCTCCCCCGTGATCTCGTGCCCGAGGATCAGATCGGGCGGGGCGGTCGTGCGGCCCCGCACCATGTGCTGGTCCGACCCGCAGATGTTGGTCGAGACGACCTTCACGATCACGCCGTGCTCGCACTTGCGGCCGACGTTCGCCGGGTGGACTCCGGGCCCGTCTCGTAATTCCAGCTTAGGGAAGTCAATGTCCTGCACCTCGACGGTGCCGGGATTGATGTAGGCCACGCCTCTATTCGATGCCACCGCATCCCCCTCTCGTTCGGCACCGTGTCGCGGATCCGGCGCCCCGTGCACCGTACCCACCCTTGGCGGATGCGTCGAGCCGGGCGGGACCCGTGCCCCGGCTCCCGCACCCGATGGGAATGGCCCTACGATGGGGTGGGCGAGGGTACGAAACAGGACCAAGGGGTGGCGTGATGGCCGAATTCGACCTGGTGGTACGGGGGGGAACCCTCGTCGACGGGACCGGCGCACCGGGACGCCGCGCCGACGTGGCCGTGAAGGGCGGCCGCATCGCCGATGTCGGCCGGATCGACGGCCGGGGAGCCCGGGAGATCGAGGCCGACGGTGCGCTCGTGTTGCCGGGGTTCGTCGACATCCACACCCACTACGACGGCCAGGCCATGTGGGACTCCTCTCTCACGCCCTCGGCCTGGCACGGCGTCACGACACTGGTCATGGGCAACTGCGGGGTCGGGTTCGCCCCCGTCCGCCCGGATGACCACGACCGCCTGATCGAGCTGATGGAGGGGGTCGAGGACATCCCGGGTACGGCCCTCCACGTTGGGCTCGACTGGAGCTGGGACTCGTTTCCCGCCTATCTCGACGCGCTCGACCGCCGGTCCCGCGACGTGGACATCGCCACACAGGTGCCGCATGGTCCCCTCCGCCTCCACGTCATGGGGGAAAGGGGAGCCAACCGGGAGGTGGCCACGGCCGACGACATCGCGGCCATGGCCGCATTGGCCTCCGAAGCGGTACGGGCGGGAGCCCTCGGGTTCACCACCTCGCGCACGGTCAACCACAAGTCGAGCCGCGGTGAGCACACCCCGAGCTTGACGGCCGCCGCCGATGAGCTGATCGGTATCGCGTCCGCACTGGGCGCCCTCGGAACCGGCGTCCTCCAGGTGATCTCCGACTTCGACGACCCGGCCGCGGAGTTCGCCATCCTGCGCGGCATGGCCGAGGCCTCGGGACGACCCCTTTCGGTGTCGCTCATGCAGTCGCACGTCACACCGGACACGTGGCGCGAGATACTGTCCCGACTGGAGGTCGCCAACGCGGAGGGCCTGGTCATGCGGGCCCAGGTGGGGGCCCGCGGCATCGGTGTCGTCCTCGGACTGAGCTGCCGTCTCCATCCCTTCGCGGCGTGCCCATCCTTCGCCCCGTTGCGTGACCTGGCGCCGGCCGAGATGGCGCGCCGGATGGCCGACCCCGAACTGCGTGCCCGGGTGCTGGCCGAGGCGGCGGCCATGCCCCCCGGACTGCTGCTGCGCTACGAATCGATGTTCGAGCTGGCCGACCCGCCGGACTACGAGCCCGCGCCCTCGACGAGCGTCGCGGCCCGCGCCGCGCAGCAGGGCCGCCCGCCCGCCGAGCTGGCCTGGGATCTCCTCAGGTCGGGCGACGGCACCGCGCTCCTCTACGCGCCGGTGATGAACTATTCGGCCGGCAACCTCGACGCGGTCGGCGAGATGCTGGCCCACCCGAACACCGTGCCCGGCCTCTCCGACGGGGGCGCCCACGTCGGCACGATTTCGGACGCCAGCTTTCCGACCACGTTGCTGGCCCATTGGGGTCGGGACCGCACCCGGGGCCGGATCGACCTCCCGCTCCTGGTGGCCCGCCAATGCCGCGCCACCGCCGAGGCGGTCGGCCTCCTCGACCGCGGCATTGTGGCGCCCGGCTACCGGGCCGATCTCAACGTGGTCGATCAGGCGGCGGTGCGGGTACGGCGACCCGAAATGGTGGCCGACCTTCCCGCCGGAGGACATCGGCTCCTGCAACGGGCCGACGGCTATCTCCATACCTTCGTGGCCGGCACCGAGACGTTCACCGGAGGGCAGGCGACCGGGGCGCGGCCGGGGCGCCTGATCCGGGGCGCCCAGCCCGCGCCGCGGCCGGCCTGATCCGGCCCTGGCGCACCCCGCCGCCGATCCGCGGTGGATCGGTCAGCGCGTTCCCCCCTCAGCCGGCCAGTCCGGGGGCCACTCCTCGGTGACACTGCCCTGCCACGCCGGGGCCCGACGCTCGAGGAACGCCATCACGCCCTCCCCGGCGTCGGGTCGGCCCATCAAGTGGTGGTGGGCATCGGTCTCGAGCTGTTCGATCTGCTCGGGTGTGCGGCTCCAGGTGTCCCAGAGCAACCGCTTGGAGAACGCCACGGAGAGCGGCGCGGTGTTGGCGGCGATGTCGTGGGCCAGCTCCAGCGCGGCGGGGAGCACCTCGTCGTTGGGGAGGATCCGCGAGCACACACCGAGATCCTTGGCCTCGTGGCCGTCGAACATGCGGCCGGTGAGGAGGATGTCGGCCGCGGCCGCCATACCGGTGAGGCGGGGCAGGGTCCAGTGGGAGTAGCCGTCACCCATCACGCCGCGGCGCACCTGCACAATCCCGTATTTGGCGTCCGCCGCGAAGTAGCGGATGTCGCACTGCAGCGTGATGGTGAAACCTACGCCGATGGCGTGGCCGTTGACCGCGGCGATCACCGGCTTTCGCACATCCCACGCCCGCACGTCCAGTGCGGCCGCGCTGAAGGTGTCCTCGTCGCGCTTGGCGAAGGTGCCGGCGCCCGCCGAAAGGTCGGCACCGGCACAGAACGCCGGCGGCGTGCCGGTGAGCACCACGGCCCGGACGCCGTCATCGGCGTCGCACCGCCGGTAGGCCTCGGACAGCTCTACCCCCATGCCCTGGCCGAAGGCGTTGCGGACCTCAGGCCGGTTGAGGGTGATGGTGGCCACGCCGTCGGTGACGTCGAACAGGATCGAGCCGCTCACGCGGAGGCCTTCTTCAGCGCCGCCGTGAACTCAGCGATCAGGTCGTCGCCGGCCGTGTAGTGGGGAAAGTAGGCGCACACCCGGTCCGCCCACTCCCCGTAGCGTGCCACTATCTCGTCGGCGCACTGCGTGGGCGTGCCATGCACGGCGATGGTCGCCACCATGTCGTCGGTGATCAACCCGGCCATCTGCTGCCACTCCCCCTGCTTCGACAGCCTGTTCAGCTCGGGCTGCAGGTCCCCCCAGCCCTCGACGTCGAGGACGGGACGGTAGGCGGGCGTGGAGCCGTAGAAGGCCAAGAGGTTGCGCACACCCATGGCGGCCGCGAGCTCCTCGTCGGTGCGGCCCACGCCGACGATCACTTCCACCGTGATCTCGAGGTCGGCCAGGGAGCGGCCGGCCGTCGCCAGTCCACGTTCGATGGCCGGCACGGTGCGCTCCCTCATGTGGCGCCCGCTGTTGAAGGGCATGACGAGGATGCCGTCGGCCACCTCGGCTGCCATCTCGTTCATTCTCGGCCCCAGCGCTCCCACCAGAATTTTGGGAATGCCGTAGGGGTTCGGCCCGGGGTTGAACGCCGGCGTCATGAGGGTGTGCGTCGTGTACTCACCCCTGAAGTCGACCCGAGTGCCGTCCTGCCAGCTGTCGAGGATCGCCTTGGTGGCCAGCACCCACTCGCGCATCTGGGGGACGGGCTTGTACCAGCGCGCCCCGAAGCGCCGCTCGACGTGCGCCCTGATCTGCGAGCCGAGCCCGAGGCGGAACCTGCCTTCGGAGAGCAGGTGCAGGTCGTAGGCGGCGTTGGCCAGATGCATGGGGCTGCGGGGGAACGCAATGGCCACGTTGGTCATCAGGTCGAGGGAGCACACCGGGGCGGCGGCCACCAGGGGAAAGAACAGGTCGTGCGCGTTCTCGAAGCTGAAGACGCCGTCCACTCCGGTGCGCTCCAGTTCCTGCGCCCGCCGGGCGGCGCCGACGACCGAATTGGACAGCATCACGTCAACCTTCAGGGGCGCCATGGGCGGCGATGCTACCCAGGCGCGTGACGACCCGCGGTGAGCCTGATCCTCACGTGGGCCGGGACGGCACTAGTCGCCGGTGATCTCCGTCGGCGTGATGCCGAGCCACTGCTCGAGGTTCCGGTGCAGATTGAGGATGCGAAACTCCTCCCGGGACAGCGTCATCTTGGTGAAGCCGGGCTGGTGCAGACCCCGCTGGGCCCGCTCGATGTTCCCCGCATCCTGGTTGAGGATGAGGCTGCCGGGATCCTGCCCCGCCGGGAGCACGACGTCCGTGGGACGCGTCGAGGGGGTGCCGGATGGCGCCCGGTGGTAGTTGATGATGTCGAGGTAGCCGTCGTCAGGAGTCGCCCCGGGCCGCGACCGCAGCACGGTCAGGATGTCGGGGAAGATCACCAGGCTGGTATTGGGAAACAGGTTGTACTGCTGCATCGTCATCAGCTGGTCATTGCTGAAGCGGTCGTAGGACACGCCTTTGGACCGGCCCAGGTCCCGCAGCATGGTGGCCAGTACGTCACGCAGCGTCTGGCCGGGCGGAACGGGAGGCGCCGGTGTCGACTTGTCCTCCACGCCGACACGTCCGCCCATGATCTCGATGAAGGAGCTCCACACGGCGTCGACGTCCGGCGGTTCCCTGAAGCGGGGTGACGGCAACCCGTAGCGCTGTTCCAGCTTCCCGTGGTGCTCCCAGAGCCGCTGGGGACCGTTGACGTCGTCGACGCTCGGGAGCATCTCCCGATGGAGGCCCTGCACGTGGTAGGTCTCGCTGAACCCGTCGCTGATGACCTTCCAGTTACCCGGGAGGGGCACCGTCACCAGGTAGTCGCAGCGGTACTCGTCGAGGCCGACCCACGAGATGTCCTGCGGCACCCCCTCCAAGAAGGTCGCGAGTGGTCCGGCGGCGGCGGAAGGGTCGACGAAGACCATGGGGCCCCAGGTGTCCACCGCCACCGGGAACAGCCCGTACTGCTCCGACGGCAACGACCCGAAGCCCCGCCTCGACGGGACCTCGCGCAGCCGGCCGGAGAGATCCCACGACCAGCGGTGGAAGGGGCACCGCAACTCGGTCAGCCCGGAGGCCGCCCCCTCGCAGATGGCGCTGCCCCGGTGCCGGCAGACATTCTGGAACGCCCGCAGCACGGCGTCGTCGTCCCGCACGATGACGATTGAGTAGGGGCCGCAGCGGTACTCGTAGGCGTCGCCCGGTTGGGCGACATGATCGGTCGAGCAGGCGAGCTGCCACACCCGGGGCCACAGTCGCGCCAATTCCAGGTCGGCGAACGCCGGGTCGATGTAGCGCGACGCCGGGATGGTGACGGGTTGGCGGGCACCACTGGTGATGGTGGCACCGACCGGTGCTTCATCGGTCAGTTCTCGGGCCAGTTTCACCATCGGGCTAACCCAACGGGACGGGTTGGCCACCTCTGATCAGGCGCCCGGGCCGGGCATCGGTGTGCTCACCGTCCTCGAAGGTGACCTCACCCGAGCAGATGGTCGCTTTCCACCCGTCGGCACGCTGGATGAGGCGCCGCGCCCCGCCCGGCAGGTCATGGACCATTTCGGGCAGGCGCAGGTTCAGATGCTCCAGGTCGACGAGGTTGAGATCGGCCTTGAAGCCGGGGGCGAGCACACCCCTGTCCTCGAGCCCGTAGAGGTGCGCCGTGTCGCGGGTCATCTTCTTGACCACGAACTCGAGCGGCAAGCCGTCGGCACGGTCGCGGGCCCAGTGGCTGAGCATGTAGGTCGGTGCGCTGGCGTCGCAGATGACGCCGCAGTGCGCGCCGCCGTCGGACAACCCCAGTGCGGAGTTGGGATCCAGGAGCATCTCCCTCATGTCGTCGAGACTTCCGTGGCTGTACCCGCCCAGGGTGAAGAGCACCAACTCACGACCGTCGTGGCGGAGCAGGAGATCGTAGAGCACCTCCTCTTCGGGCCGTCCCTCGCTCCGGGCGATGGCCGCAACGCTCTTGTCCGGCGTCGGCTCGTAGTCGGGCGGCTCGCCCAGCGGGAACATGTGCGAGGTGCTGTGGCCCCCGATCATGGCCATCAGCGGATCGTCGGGGATGCTCTCGCTGAGGATGGCGCGCCGCACCTCGTCCTTGCGGAGGTGCTGGATCCGCTCCGCCAGCGGCAGATCGGCAATGGCCAGGTAGGTCGGCCTCTTCGAGAAGGGATGGAACGTCTGGAAGCCCAGGAGGACGTTCAGCGCCCGCCCCGCCACCTGGGGCCGCAGGTCGGCTCCCTCGGCGTTGGCTTCCGCGGCCAGGCGCAGGATCTCGCGCCACTGGTCCGGCGCGGCGTCCACCTGCAGGAGCGCGAAGCTGATCGGACGTCCGATGGCCGCCGACAGGCGCCGCATCAGGGCGACCTCGCGTTCGGGCGCCGCCAGGTCCTCCCCCATCGCGCCGGCGGGTGCCAACTCGAAGACGCCGGCGCCGAGGGACTTGAGCGCCTGCCCTATCCCGAAGATCTCGTCCTCGGCGGCGAACGTACCGGGGACCGGTTCGCCGTCCACGGCCCGGTGGACGATCGTCCGGGAGGTGGAGAATCCCAACGCCCCCGCCGCGATGCCCTCCTTGACCAGCGCGGCCATGGCCGCGATGTCCTCGGGCGTCGCCGGCTCGTTGCGCGAGCCCCGCTCACCCATCACATAGGCCCGTACGGCACCGTGGGGTACCTGAGTCCCGACGTCGACCACCCGGCCCATTCCCTCGAGTGCGGTCAGGTACTCGGGGAAGCTCTCCCAACCCCAGGTGATGCCCTCGGTGAGCGCGGTGCCGGGGATGTCCTCGACGCCCTCCATCAGCTGGACGAGCCACTCCTGCGAGCCGGGCCGCACCGGCGCGAAGCCGACGCCGCAGTTCCCCATCACGATCGTCGTCACCCCGTGCCACGAACTGGGCGTCACCAGCGGGTCCCACGTCACCTGGCCGTCGTAGTGCGTGTGCACGTCGACCACGCCGGGGATGACGAGGAGCCCGTCCGCGTCGATGGTCCGCTGCGCCGCTGCGCTTTCGAGGTCCCCGACGGCGGTGATGATGCCATCGTCGACTGCGACGTCCGCCGTTCTGGAGGGCCCCCCCGTCCCGTCCACCACCGTGCCACCGCGAATAACGAGGTCGTGCATTGGTCCCTCCCTAGCTCACCCGCATACTGCCACGATACCCTGGTGCACCACAAGGGTTGCAATGTGCAACCATATGAAGGTGGCGAGGCCCTCACCGCAGACCAACCGGGTGGTCGCCCTCGTGGAAATTCTCGCCGCACGCCCCAACGAGGCACTCACCCTGGCCGACGTCACGCGACGGCTCGGCGTGAACAAATCCACCTGCTATTCGATGCTGCGGGCCCTCACCGAGGTCGGCTGGCTGTTGCGCGACCCCTTCCACAAGACATACCGGCTGGGTCCGGCCCTGGTGGCCGTCGGGCGGGCGGCATCGTCGGGGTTCCCGGCGCTGGATTTCGTGCGGCCGGCGATGATCGAGCTCAGCCAAGGGGTCGGGTCCCACTGCGTGGCCCTGGCCGTGGCCCCCGAACACGTGACGGTGGTGGACCAGGTGCGCGACGTACGGGCCGTAGGGGCCCCGATCGGGCACGGGTACATTCCGTTGCGTCCGCCGTTCGGCGCGGCTGTCGCCGCGTGGTCCTCGCCCGCAGTGGCGGAGCGGTGGCTGTCCCTCGCCCCGCCCGGGACGTCGGACCGTTACGCGGCCGCGCTCGAGGTCGTGCGACGCCGAGGGTTCGTCGTGGAGCTGGCCGAGCCGTCCTGGACCCCGCCGACGCACGGGACCTCCCTGCCCGAGGTGGTCGAGCAGCTGGCTCGGCTCCTCCCGCCCGACGTCCTCCCCCTGGAGCTCAGGGCCATGCAGGCCTATGCCGTGAGCGCGATCAACGCCGCCGTCGTCGACCCCTCGGGGATGGTCGTCCTCATCGTGTCGTTGATGGGGTTCCCGGGCCCGCTCACCGGGGCCGAGGTCGAAGTGGCGGGTGAGCGGCTCCGGTCGGCCACCGCGATGGTCACCGCGGCCCTCGCCGGGAGCAACACGTGAGCGGGGCGCGGACCCGTCCTGGTGGCCACGTCTATGATTGCGCGACTAGGGGAACCAGCCCCAGGGGGTGGTCACATGAATGAGCTTGTCATCCGTGGCGGCACGGTCGTCGACGGGAGCGGCGCGGCCGGGGTGCGCGCCGACATCGGCATCGCCGATGGGCGCATCACCGAAGTAGGCACCAACCTGAAGGGTGACCGAGCCCTCGACGCGGGCGAGTGCATCGTCGCACCGGGATTCATCGACATCCACACCCACTACGACGCCCAGGTCTTCTGGGACCCCGCACTCACCCCGTCGTGTTTCCACGGTGTCACGACGGTCGTGGCGGGCAACTGCGGCTTCTCCATTGCGCCCACCCGCGTCGAGCACCATGACCTCATCGCGCGCACGCTCGAGAACGTGGAGGACATGGACGTCGCCGCCCTGCAGGCGGGCATCCCCTGGGACTTCACGACGTTCCCCGAGTACCTGGCCTCGGTCGAGCGGCGCGGCATCGGCCTCAACTTCGCCGCCTATATCGGGCACACCGCCATGCGCCTCTTCGCCATGGGCGCCGACGCCTACGAGCGCGCGGCCACCCCGGACGAGATCCACCAGATGCAGCAGGTTCTGGCCGATGCGATGGCGGCGGGTGCCGCCGGTTTCGCCACGAGCTTCGCCATTCCCCATCGCGGCGTGGACGGCAAGCCGGTACCGAGCCGCTTCGCCGATCTGGCCGAGTTCGAGGCCATGCTCGATGTGATGCACGAGGCCCGCCGCGGCGTCGTGGGCATCGCGCCGGGCACGCCCTGCATGCCCCAGGACATGTACGCCTTACAGCCGCGGGCCGGCGTGCCCTTCACCTGGGGGGCGCTCCTGACCTCGCCCACCGGGACGCATCAAAAGACGCTCGAGGGAAACCGCGAGGGCTGGGCCCGGGGCGCCGAGGTGTGGCCCCAGGTGACGCCGCGGCCGTTGAGCTTCCAGTTCACCTTGGACTCGCCCTACCCGCTGGCGGTGAACGAGCACTTCGCCGCCTTGCAGAACGCATCGACCGACGACCGTGCCCGGGCCTATGCCGACCCCGAGTGGCGGGCCATGGTCGTCAAGGCCTGGGAGCAGGGCACGGGGTTCGGGGTCCGCTGGGACACCTACACCATGGGCGAGAGCGCCGCGCACCCGGAGCTGGTCGACCGACGCCTCACCGACCTGGCCCGGGAGCGGGCCACGTCGCCGTTCGACACCCTGCTCGACCTGGCGCTCGAAGAGCCCGATCTGGCGCTCCGGGTCCGCACGGTCCTCGCCAACGACGACGAGGCCGAGGTGGCCAAGTTGCTGGTCGAGGAGCACTGCACGATCGGCCTCTCCGACGCCGGGGCGCACGCCGGGCAACTCTGCGACGCGCCGCAGGCCACCGACCTCCTCGGGGGCTGGGTACGCGACCGCGGTGTCCTTACGGTCGAGGCGGCGGTGCGCAAGTTGTCCGGCCAGCAGGCCGATATTTTCGGCTTCACCGATCGGGGCTACCTGCGAGCCGGCGGTTGGGCCGACGTGGCCGTGTTCGACCCCGCCACCGTGGCACCGGGCCCCACCCGCCGGGTGCGCGACTTCCCGGCGGGTGCAGAGCGCCTCACCGCCGATCAGCCGGTGGGCATGCGCCACATTCTGGTGAACGGCACTCCCGTGCAGGTCGACGGGGAGCGGACCGGCGCCACCGGGGCCGGGCAGCTCGTCAAGCCCGCTCGCCGAGGATGAACATCCGCGCCGACGATGCCGTCATTATCGAGGTGGCGATCAACGGAGCCAACCAGAGCGCACCGCGCCTCCCCGAGGAGATCGCCGCGTGCGCAGCCTCGTGCTTCGACATCGGCGCGGCAATCGTGCACAACCACATCGATTTCTTCGGCGCGGCCGACGCTGCCGCGGCCCGCTACCTCGAGGGCTGGCAGCCGGTGCTGGCGGCGCGGCCCGAGGCCCTGCTCTACCCGACGATCAACGGTATCGGGGCGGTGGAGGAGCGCTACTCGCACATCGCGGAGCTGGCCCGGTCCGGCGCGTTGCGCATCGGCGTCAGCGATCCCGGTTCGGTCAACCTCGGACCCCGCTTCGCCTACGTGAACTCGGGCAGTGATGTCGACTACCAGCTCGGTCTGTGCGAGGAGTTCGGACTGGTACCGACACTCGCCATCTTCGAACCGGGGTTCCTGCGGGCCGCCCTGTCCTACTGGCGCGCCGGTCGGCTTCCCCAGGGCACCATGCTCCGCTTCTATTTCGGCGGTGCCGTGCCCGAGGCCGACGGCGGCTTCTGGTTCGGCCTCCCGCCGACGCGGGCCTCGCTCGACGCGTATCTCGCCATGCTCGACGGCTGTTCACTCCCATGGTCGGTCTCGGTACTCGGTGGGGATCTCCTCGCTTCGGAGCTCCCGGCACTCGCGCTCGAGCGGGGCGGGCATCTGCGGGTGGGGCTGGAAGACTACGCGGGCGAACCCGTGACCAACGAGGAACTGGTCACCGCGGCCGTGGCGCTGGCCGAGAAGATGGGGCGGCGCCTCGCGTCGTGCGCCGAGACCGCCGAGATGCTCGGCCTGAAAGGAGCGACACAATGACAACCACACGGGTGATCTCGTCCGACTCGCACGTCAGCGTGCAGCACGAGGACGTGAAGGCGCACCTGCCGTCGAAGTTCCACGACGAGTACGACGCCGCGCTGCTCGAGGCCCACCGCACCATGCTCGGTGGGAACGTGGCCAAGGCGAACGCCGCCGGCGCCGAGATCCGGCACCCGTCGTGGGGGCGGCCCGGCTATTCGGACCCTGTCGAGCGCCTGCGCGACATGGACATCGACGGTGTGGACATAGAGGTCCTCTACTGCGAGGTCAGTGCGTACCGCTACCTCTACCTGCTCGAGACCGGTGCCGCCGAGGCAACCCGTGCGTTCAACGACACCTTGCACGATTTCGCGTCCGCCGACCCAAGCCGACTGGTCGTGTCCTATCAGGTGCCCATCCACGACATGGATCTCGCCATCACCGAGATAGAGCGCGTGGCCGCCCTCGGAGGGAAGTCGTTGCAGTTGCCGGTGTTCCCCTCGGAATTGGGCCAGGTCGACTACTTCGACCAGCGCTACGACCGCCTGTGGGCCACCATCGCAGAGACCGGCCTGCCCGTGTGCTGCCACATCGGGCTCAACACGGCCCTCAACAATCTTGCCGACCGCGACCCCACGCCGCGCCTGGCCTGGACGCTGTCGTGCATGCCTCCCTCGGCCTGTGAGGCACTCGGCATGTGGCTGCTCACCGGCATCTTCACCCGGCACCCTGACCTGAAGGTGGTGTTCGTGGAACCGGGATTGGGATGGGTCGCCGGGTACCTGTCCTTCCTCGATGACATGGTCCTGCGGCAGGGGTACGAATTCCCCATCCTCGGCGATGAGCTGCCCAGCCACTACTACCACCACAACATGGCGATGACGTTCATCGACGAGCCCGACCCCGTACGCCACCTCCGCCATGTGCTCGGCGCCCAGAACCTCATGTGGTCGAGCGACTACCCACACCCGGTGTCGACCTGGCCGAAGTCACTCTCGGTGATCGACGAGCTGTTCGAGGGCGTCCCCGAGAACGAGCGCGACCTGATGGTCGAACACAACGCGGCGCGCATCTGGAACATCTGACTCGTCGGGCCCGCCGCGAAGGCGCCCGGGCTGCGGCAGCGTCAGCCGGCTTCGCTCCGGAAGCGGGTCGTGCGATGGACGGGGTCGGTGTCGACCTTGGGGATGACGTACTCCCCCATCAGCTCGATGGTCTTGAGCGTCCGCTCCTTGGGCTGGCCCAACGAGACGCTCAGCACCAGCTGATCGGCGCCCGCGCTCTCCCACAGCCGGACCTGGCGCAACGCCTCATCGGGGTCCCCGACGATCATCGCCCCGACCTCGCTCATGCTCTTGACGAGATCGAGGTCGTAGTCGGGGATGAGCTCGGGCCAGTAGGGCACGGCCTCGGGGTGCGGGAAGGTGTCGTGATAGCGGAACGTGTTGCTCTGCACGTAGTTCAGCCGTGCCTCCACCGCCTGCTGGCGCGCCGTGTCAAGGTCCTCGTGGAGAAAGCCGGCCGAGGTGACCATGACGTTGTCGTTCACGAAGGCGCCGACCGGCTCGGCGTTGACGATCTCTTTTTTGTACGTGTGCAAGACCGGCTCGAGCTCGGGTACCGAGCCGACGGAGAACCCGAGCACCCCGAGCCCCTTGCGGGCCGCCATCTCGTAGCTCGACGTGTTGCCCGCGGCGTACCACATCGCCGGGTGGGCCTTTCCCCACGGTTTGGGCAGCACCTTGCGGGGAGGGAGCGACCAGTACTTGCCGTCGAATCCCTCGTACTCGTCCTGCAGCCACATTTTGGGGAATTCCCCGATCGTCTCCTCCCACATCTCGCGGGTGAGGCTCAGATCTTTCATGCCGGGGAGGAAGCCGAGGATCTCATGGCTGCCCGCACCGCGGCCGGTGCCGAATTCGAACCGGCCCTCGGAGAGGTGATCGAGCATGGCCACCCGTTCGGCCACCTTGGCCGGGTGGTTCACCGGGGCCAGCGGGTTGAAGATCCCCGAGCCGAGGTGGATGCGCTCGGTGGCGTGGGCCAGGTAGCCGAGGAAGGCGTCGTTGGCCGAGAGGTGGGAGTACTCGTAGAGGAAGTGGTGTTCGCTGGCCCAGACGTACTTGAATCCCGCCTTGTCGGCGGCGACGACCATGTCGATGTCCTCCATGAAGGAGATGTGCTCGGCGTCCGCTCCGCCCGCCTCACGCTTCCACGGCGGCAGGTACCCCTGAATGAAAATGCCGAACTCCATAGTGCCCCTCCCTCGAATCTGGAGCGCTGTCCGTTGCCGCCCGCCCCTTGACCCGGCAGATCCTACCTTCCCAGATCAGGCCCGGCCAGAATCAGCGGAGCGTCGTCTGCGGCCGGGAGCCGGCCGAGATCTCCTTTCGATACCCTGGGCACGTGCCCTACACACAACCGCCCCGTCCGCTCAACCACGCCGAACTCGTCCACCGGCCCGGCGAACGAGAATTGACCCGGCGGGCCCTGGCGGCCCTGGGGTGCGAGGTCCGCGACGGCATCACGGGCGTGTGGATCTTCGCGGACGAGGTGTTCCTTGTCTCCGAGGTGACCCCCGAGCAGTGGGCGTTCGAAGAATGGCTCGGTGAACGGATCGGCGATGAGCCCCAGGGGGCGTACAAGGAGTTCGTCGACCAGCTGGCGGTCCAACCCCAGCGCTATCACCACTTGGGCATCGGGTTCGGGACCCTGACCGCCTGGGAGGACACCGTCGAGAGGATCCGGAAGCTGTCCACAACCGATCCCGCCCTGGCGGAACGTCTCGAAGTCGCCGCCGTGTTCCGCCCCGGCGACCCCGGGGCCTTCGGTGACGACTTCGTCCAGGCGTTCGTGCGGACGGACATCTTCTCCGTCGGGCTGCTCACGCTGGGCCAGACGATCGAGCTCCAGCACTACTACGCCAACGATCCCGGGACCGCGTAGCTGAGCGGAGGAGTCACGCCGCCGGGGCGAGCGGGAACTGCAGGAGCGCCAACCGAGCACCCCTGCCGGCCGCGTGACTCCCGACGGGATCCCCGGCGGCACGCCATGCGATGGAACCCGCCTCGTACGGCCCACCCTTGTCAGCGATCGCTCCGCCCACCACCAGGAGGTAGGCCCCGCTCCCGCCAACCAATAGGGGTGGGGCGGCCGCGTGCGGAGGTACCCCGGTGACCGCGATGCGAAATCCGTCGGTCGCGCGCCGAAGGTCGATCCACTCTGGGGTGCCGGTCTCACCCGCTGTCTCAGTGGGTCCCCGGAGGTCGACGGTTTGCTGGCGGCGATCTTCCGCCGGCCTCGTCGACGCCTGCAACAGGCCGGCGAGACGATCCCGCGCCGCCGGCATGACGAACACACCGGTGTCGTGACACGGCCGCAAGGTCGCGTAGGTCATGCCGAGCGGGCCGGCGCCCAGTGGCCCGTAGGGCGTGAAACGATCCGCATAGTGGACGACGCCCCCCTCGACCGGGCGCCCACCGATCACACCGGACCCGGTGACGACGTACTGGAACTGCTCGACGCTGTGGAAATGCGTGGGTATCTCGTCCACCTGCGCACCCTGGACCGCCAAATAGGCCTGAGGGCCGTCTTGGGGCGGGGGCAGATAGGCGCCGTCCGGGCCTGTCGACGGCACACCGAGATACATGATCCGGTCGAGGACGTCCGCCGGTATCGGGCCCGGTCCCTGGTCATGGATCCACGCCAACGTGCG
>JBEKWB010000029.1:0-48559 GCA_049513455.1 Acidimicrobiales bacterium | reverse complement strand
GGCCACGCGCCGTACCTCGGCCGCCGCCAACTCGGGCTCCCAGATGACCGGGATGGAGAGGGGGATGAACCGCCCCGGCTCGGCGCCGCACCAGGCGTCGATGTGCCAGTCGTTGTAGGCCCGCACCATGGCCAGGGCTTCGTCCTTGTCCTCCCGGCGGGCAAAGAGCTGGCCGCAGAACTGGGGGAAGGACGGGAAGCACATGGAGCCGAGCACGCCGTTGACCGACATGTCGCGGACCCGCTCGTGCACGTCGTAGCAGCCGACCCGGATGTCGTCGAGCGACGTGGGCTCCATCCCGTACTCCTCGGGGGGGCGGCCGACCACCGCGTTGAGGCCCACGTTGGGGATCTCGTTCCCGTCGTAGTGCCAGTAGTCGGTACCGTCCGGGCGCCGGATCAGCTGCGGCGCCTTGTCCGCGTACTTGGCCGGCAGCAGGCCGTCGAACATGCCACGAGGCTCGATCACGTGGTCGTCCACACTGACCAGAATCAGATCATCGGTCCGCATAACCCCACCTCCAAAGGGCCAGGAGGTTCCTGACACTCGCGTCATGAACCTTATGCCCCCGTGCCTGGCGGTGCGAGAGATTCAGGCGATCGCCGCCTGGAGCGTGGGCGCGGCCACGCCGCGCCGGGGGAGGATGATGTCGTCGATGAGCCCGTAGGTCTGGGCCTCCTCGGCCGTCAGGTAGTGGTCCCGATCGATGTCGAGTGCCACCTGTTCGACCGGGCGGCCACTGTGGTGGGCGATGATCTCGGACATGCGGTGGGTGAGGGCCAGGACCTCCCTGAGCTGGATCTCCATGTCCGAGGGGGCGCCCCGAGTACCCGCAGAGCCCTGGTGGATCATGATGCGGGCATTGGGGAGGGCGTAACGCTTCCCGGCCGCACCGCCGCACAGGATCATGGCGGCCGCCGACATGCCCATGCCGACGCAGATGGTCGACACGTCGGGCGCCACGTGCTGCATGACGTCGTAGATGGCCATCCCGGCGTAGGCCTGCCCCCCGGGGGAGTTGATGTAGAGGTGGATGTCCTTCTCGGGGTCGCGGGCCTCGAGGAACAGGATCTGGGAGATGATCAGGTTGGCCACCTGGTCGTCCACCTCCTGGCCCAGGAACACGATCCGCTCACGCAGGAGTTGCGAGTAGATGTCGAAGGCCCGGTCGCCGCGGCTTCCCTCCTCGATGACGGTCGGCACCAGAATTTGGGTCGGGGAGGGGGTCGGCATCGCGTTCTCCTGTTCGCATTTGGGATTCTCGGCACTCGGTGGCCCCAAGATTATCTCACATATGAGATAATAACCTCATGGACGAGCAGCGGCATCTCCCGGTCTTCCCCGGATTCCGCCAGATGGCCGAGCGCCGTCACGCCCTGAGTGGGCAGCTCACGGCCCTGCGCCACCGGTTGGGGGTCTCCCAGGCCGAGGTCGCCTCCCGCATGGGCACCTCGCAGTCCGCCGTGGCGCGCTTCGAGGCCGGCGATCTCGACGTGCGCCTCTCCACCGTGGAGCGGTACACGGCCGCTCTGGGGGGAACATTGGAATGGAGGATCAACCATGACTGACGGCGAATGGCCCAAGACGCTGGCGGAGCGGCTCTTCGAACAGCGGGTCGTCGTCCTGCACGGGGCGCTGGACGACACGGTGGCCACCCGGGTCTCGGCCGAGCTGATGACGCTCGACGCCGAGGGGGACGGGCCGGTCACCCTGCGCATCGACAGCGCGGACGGCAGCGTGGCGCTCGCCCTCACCGTCATGGACGTCATCGAGCTGCTGGGGGTACCGGTGCGCGCCCTGTGCCTGGGGCAGGTCGGGGGTCCGGCCGTGGGCGTGCTGTCGGTGTGCGCGCACCGGTCCTCCATGCCCAGCACCCGTTTCTCCCTGCGCGAGCCGACGACGCACATGGAGGCGCGGGCGCGCGAGGTGGAGCAGTGGGCGCAGCTGCGGGCCGACGAGCACCGGCGGTTCACCGAACGCGTGGCGGCTGCGGCCGGCCAGCCGGTGGGCTCGGTGGCCGGGCTCTTCGCCGCCGGCACGTTCATGAGCGCCCAGGAGGCACTGGACTACGGGCTGATCGACGAGATCTGCCGGCCCCGGGGTGAGATCCACCGGATGCCGGCGCCGCCGATCGGCTTCCGGCCCGGCCGCTGACCTCTGCCTACGATGCGGTATGACCGCTGGCCCACCCCGCCTCGAGCCCGTTCCCTCCGACCAATGGGATGAGCGGCTGACTCGCCTGTTGACCTCGGCCCCCGGCGGCACCGAAGAACCGATGCACCTGTTCACCACCCTGGCCCACCAACCCGAGCTGTTCCGCCGATGGCTGGGCTTCGGTGGCGCCCTTCTCTCCGGCCGCCTGCCGGACCGCCTGCGCGAGTTGGTGATTTTGCGCACCGCGTACCGTTTCGATGCCCGTTACGAGTGGGCGCACCACATCGAGCTGGCCGAGGCGCAGGGCATCAGCGTCGCGGAGGTGGCGGCATTGGGAGGTGACCTCTCCGTACTGGACTGGGACCCGTTCGAGCGCGCCGCCCTGGCCGCCGTCGACGAGACGAAAGACCGAGGCGCGGTGACCGATGCCACGTGGTCGGTTCTGGCGCAGCATCTCGACTCCGCCGATCTGGTCGAGCTCGTCATGCTCGTGGGGCACTACGTCATGCTGTCCACCGTTCTGCGCTCGCTCCGTCTGCCGGTCGAGCCCTCGGCCGCCGCACTGGCGGGAGGGGTCGCCGGGGGGCCGCCTGCGTGAGCGGTCTCCTCCAGGGGCGGTGCATCACCGTCGTCGGCGCGGGAACGCAGCCCTCTCGCGATCCGGACGCCCCCATCGGGAACGGGCGGGCCATTGCCGTGCGGGCGGCGCGTGAGGGTGCCTCCGTCATCTGCGTGGATCGTGACGAGGAAGCGGCCCAGAACACCTGGCGCCAGATCGCCGAGGAAGGCGGCAGGGCTGCGGTCCAGATCTGCGACGTGACCACCGAGGAGGGGTGCCGGGACGCCGTGACCGACGAGCCGGGGCTGATCCCGGACGGCATCGTGCTCAATGTGGGCGTCGGGTACGGCATGGGGGTGGCGGGCACCTCGCCCGACGACTGGGACCGTACGTTCGCGCTGAACCTGCGGGCGCACTTCCTCCTGGTGCGGCGAGCCCTGGTCATCCTCCCCGACGGTGGCTCGATCGTGTTCATCGGTTCGGCCGCCGGGTTGCGGCCGGGCAGCAGGATCCCGGCGTACGACGCCAGCAAGGCCGGCCTGATCGGGCTCTGCCGCCACGTGGCGATGGAAGGGGCGCGGCGGGGAATTCGGGCCAATGTGCTGGCCCCCGGCCTCATCGATACGCCGCTGGGCCGGGCCGCCTCAGCCGGCCGTCCTTCCCGCACCCGCACGCCGGTGCCGCTGGGTCGCATGGGTTCGGCCTGGGAAGTGGCCGCGGCCGCCGTCTTCTTGCTCTCCGACGAGGCGAGCTACATCACCGGCCAGGTCCTCGCCGTCGACGGTGGTCTCACCCTGATATGAACTAGTCCATGGACTCGTTTCCCGCCATCATCGCCACCGAAAAAGGTGCACCAGCCACGCTGAGCGAGGTTCCCGAGTCCGCGCTGCCCGAAGGGGACGTGACGGTGGACGTCCACTGGTCCTCGCTCAACTACAAGGACGGGTTGGCGGTCACCGGCAAGGGGCCGGTCGTCCGCTCGTTCCCCATGGTCTGCGGCATCGACCTGGCCGGCACGGTGCACGACTCGGACTCGGCGCACTGGGCGCCGGGCGATGAGGTCATCGTGACCGGATGGGGCCTGTCCGAGACGCATCCCGGGGGGTACACGACGCGTCAGCGGGTGCGCTCGGAGTGGTTGCAACGCCGTCCGGATGGCCTCTCCCTGCGCGACACGATGGCGATCGGGACCGGAGGGCTCACCGCCATGCTGTGCGTCATGGCGCTCGAAGAGGTCGGCATTGCGCCGGGGTGCGAGGGCGAAGTCCTGGTGACCGGCGCGGGCGGCGGGGTCGGGAGCTTCGCCGTGATGCTCCTGGCCGGACTGGGCTACGAGGTGGCGGCGGCGACCGGTCGGCCGGAGATCGCCGACTACCTGACGTCACTCGGCGCGTCGACGATCGTCGGGCGCCAGGAACTTTCGGAAGGATCGGGGCGCCCGCTCGAGAAGGAGCGGTGGGCCGCGGCGATCGACACGGTGGGCAGCCAGACGTTGGGCACCGCCCTGGCCCAGACGCGCTACCGCGGCGCCGTGGCCGCGTGCGGGCTCGCCGGTGGATCCGATCTGCCCACCACGGTCATGCCGTTCATTCTGCGCAACGTGCGGCTGCTGGGCGTCGACTCCGTCTCGGCCCCGGCCGAGGTGCGGGCCGCAGCCTGGGAGCGTCTGGCCGCCGAGCTCCCGCGCCATCTCCTCGAGGTCGCTACCACCGTGGAGCCTCTGGAGCGGGTCCCAGAGTTGGCCGAGCAGATCCTCGCCGGTTCGGTCCGGGGGCGGGTGGCCATCAATGTCGACGGCGCGCCCTGACCAGTCGGGATAGGGATCAGCTGGGATAGGGATCGGCTGGCGTAGGGCTCAGGTCGGATAGGGCCCCAGAATGCGGGCGATCTCATTGGCCCGCTCGGCCAGGACCGACGCGATATCGCGGCCGTCGTCGCCCCCGACGCCGGCCGCGTACTGCACGAAGAGCCCCACCACCATGGCGCCGAGCAGATGGGCCACCGCCGATGCGCCGACCCGCTCGTCCAGATCGGGGCGGTTGTCGATGATCCACTCCGCCAGGGCGGACTCGAAATTGGTGAAGAGGTCCACCCCGACCGCGCGCGCCGTCTCCTCACCACGCATGGCCTCGCCGGCCATCAGCCGCACGAAGTCCTCGACCTCGAACATCGACACGAGGATGTCGGTGAGCACCGCGGCCAGTTTCGTCTCGGGCAGGACGTCGGCCGCCGGTCTCGACCCGGTGGCCCACTCCGGGAGGTAGCCGCGCTCAATGAGCACAGCTTCGAGGAGTTCCCGCTTGGAGGGGAAGTAGTGGTAGAGCGAGGCGACGTTGAGTCCCGCCGCTGAGGCCAGGTCCCGCATGCTCGTACCGTCGACGCCCTTCTGGGACATCAGGGTCAGCGCGACCTGGAGAATCCGATGCCGGGTGGACGATCCTTCGACTTGGTCTGCATTGGCCATGCGCCCATTCTCGCGTCCCTGGCCGCACCGTCGAGCATGGTCCGAAATGGGTCGCCAAACGAACGTTCGCTATTGCTTCCCCAACGAACGTTCGGTAAAGTGGTGCAGCCTCCAGACAGCGGTGGCCTCTACCTACGGGAGGAACCCGATGACCGCAACAGTCATTGCAGGCACCGCCTTCGAGCCCTTCGATCCGTTCGAGCTGAAGGACACCGTATCGGGCAACATCCGCGACCCGTACCCGAGGATGCACGAGCTGCGACGGCAGGCACCGGTCCACAGCGGGCCGGTCGACCTGGGTGACGGCCTGCCCCCGGCCGATCCGCACAAGCCTCCGCCGGTGACCGTGTTCGGGTTCGACGAGGTGGTCCAGGTGCTCCGGGACAACGAGACCTACTCCTCGGGGATCTACGAGAGCGTCATGGGCAGCGTGATGGGGCGCACCATCCTTCAGATGGACGAGCCCGAGCACCGGATCTCCCGCGCCCTGGTGTCGACGAGCTTTCGCTCCAAGGTGCTGGCGCGCTGGGAGAAGGAGCTGGTGGCCGTGGTGGTCAACGAGCTGATCGACTCGTTCGTCGGGCGGGGGAGGGCCGACCTGGTGCGCGAAGTCACCTTCAACTTCCCGGCCCAGGTCATCGCGCACATCCTCGGGCTTCCCCGTGCTGACTACCCGCAGTTCCAACGATGGGCCATCGAGCTGAACAGCGTGGCGGCGAACTGGGAGCGTGGGGTCGCCGCCTCCGCCGCTCTCGGTGAGTACTTCGCCGCCGTGATGGAGGAACGACGGGGCACGAAGGGCGACGACCTGATCAGTGACCTGGTGACCGTCGAGGTGGAGGGATCGAAGCTCACCGACGAGGAGATCTACTCGTTCCTGCGCCTGATCCTTCCCGCCGGGGTCGAGACGACCTACCGTGCCACGGGCAACCTGCTCCTCGCCCTCCTGTCCGATCGCGCCCAGTTCGACGCCCTCTACCACGACCGCTCGCTGTACCCGCAGGCCTTCGAGGAGGCCCTGCGCTGGGAGCCGCCGGTGACCGTGATCCTGCGCCGCGCCACGCGGGACACCGAGTTGGGCGGCGTGACCGTCGCGGCCGGCGCGGACGTGGCGTTGCTCCTGGGTGCGGCGAATCGGGACGAGCGCAAGTACGACGATCCCGACCGCTACGACATGTTCCGCGAGGTGCGCCAGCATCTCGGTTTCGGGTTCGGCGTCCACGTGTGCCTCGGCATGCACCTGGCCCGCATGGAGTCCCGCGTCGCCATCAACACCCTCTTGGATCGCCTGGGTCCCTTCACGCTGGATCCCGACGAGCCGGCCCCCCATATTGAGGGGATGGCGTTCCGCTCCCCCCTCTCCCTGCCGGTGGTCTTCGTACCGCGCGGTTGACGCGTGCCCGCCACTGACCGGTAGCGTCACCCGGTGCGCGAGCTCCGAGGAGGCAGTGTGAGTGAACGGGTGGATGTGGAGATCGACTGGGATCGGTGCATGGGCTCGGGGAACTGCGTCTTCCTGGCTCCCGACACCTTCGACCTCGGCGAGGATGGCCATGCCGTCGTACTCGACCCCGAGGCCACGGACGAGACCCGGCTGCGCGTCGCCGCCGAGGGCTGTCCGGTCGGCGCCATCTCTCTTTTCAAGGGTGGCTCCGCCCTCCTCCTGCACGGGAGGGAGGGCTGATGCCGATCGCGGTGAGCGAGGAACATGAAGCACTGCGCCTGAGCGCGCTGCGCTGGTTGGCGAACCATTGCCCGCCCGAGGAGCCCCGGGCAGCCGCGGAGTCACCGACGGATGAGCTCCCGCCGGTGTGGGAGAAGATGGCGGCCCAGGGTTGGCTCGGCCTTCACGTTCCCGAGGCGGACGGCGGGCAGGGATTTGGTCTGAGCGAGCTGGCCGTGGTGCTCGAGGAGTTGGGGCATGCGCTGTTCCCCGGCCCCGTTCTTCCCACGGTGTTGGCCGCGGCACTGGTGGCGCGTCACGGGAGTGTGCGACAACGGGCCCGTTACCTGCCCGGGTTGGTCGATGGTTCGGGCCCGGCTGCGCTGGCCCTCGGCGCGGGCGTGTTGCGCGTCGCCGATGGGGTCGACGGACCGACGGTCAGCGGCACCCTCCGACCCGTGGTGGGGCTGGGCACGGCGTCCGTGCTGTTGGCCCCGTTCGATGACGGTGGCTGGGGCCTGCTGGACCCGGGCGACGCCTCGTGCGCCGCCCTGCCCGCACTCGATGCGACCCGGCGGCTGGGTCAGGCCGACTTCGCCCGGACTCCGCTCCCGCCCGAGGCCCGCCTGGTGGGTGTCGGTCCCGAGGAGGTGCGCGATCTGGCCCTGGTGATGGCGGCCGCCGAAGGGACGGGTGTGGCCCGGTGGTGCCTCGAGACCGCCTCGGACTACGCCAAGGTGCGCGTCCAGTTCGGCCGTCCCATCGGACAGTTCCAGGCGGTCAAGCACGCACTGGCCGACATGCTGGTCGAGGTCGAGCAGAGTGCGGCAGTGGCCTGGGATGCCGCAGCCGCGTGGTCCGGCGCGACGCCCGGGGACGAGCGCGCCCTGAGCGCGCAGGTGGCCGGCGCGCTGACCCTCGAGGCGGCGGCCCACTGCGCCAAGCAGTGTGTCCAGATACTCGGGGGGATCGGCTTCACCTGGGAGCACGACGCGCACTTCTACCTGAAGCGGGCCATGGCGACCCGTCAGCTGGTGGCCGACGTCGGGATCCTCGAGGACGGCGTGGCCAGCCTGGCTCTGGCGGGCACCCGTCGCGGCCTCTCCGCCGACCTTCCTCCCGAGGCCGACGGCCGCCGGGCCGTGGTGCGACCTCTGGTGCAGGAGGTGGCGGCGCAGCAGGGTGAGGCCCAGCGCGCCGCTCTGGTGGAGACCGGTCTTCTGGCACCGCACTGGCCGGCCCCCTGGGGTCGCTCCGCCGACCCGCTGGACCAGCTGGTGATCGATGAGGAACTGGCGGCCGTCGGTGTGATCCGTCCCAACCTGGCGGTCGGCGCGTGGGCGCTCCCCACCATCATCGGCCACGGAACCGAGGAGCAGCAGGAACGATGGGTCCGCCCGACACTGCTCGGGCACCTGTCGTGGTGTCAGCTCTTCAGCGAGCCCGGCGCCGGGTCCGACCTCGCCGCACTGAGCACGCGGGCCGAGGCAGTGGACGGTGGGTGGGTCCTCAACGGCCAGAAGGTCTGGACGTCGCTGGCCCAGACGGCCGATTTCGGAATCTGCCTTGCCCGCTCGGAAGCCGGCGCGCCGAAGCACGCGGGTATCACCTACTTCATTGTGGACATGCACGCGGAGGGCATCGACATCAGACCTCTGCGCGAGCTCACGGGTGCCGCCTTGTTCAACGAAGTGTTCCTGACCGATGTCTTCGTACCCGACGACGCGATGATCGGGGGCCGCGGCGACGGTTGGCGCATTGCGCGTACCACGTTGTCCAACGAGCGCGTGTCGATGTCCTCGGGCGCTTCGTTCGGCCACGGCGTCGAATCGCTCCTCCGCACCATCGCCCGTCGGGGCCCCGGGGCCGCACCGGTGCGCGCCGGTGAGCTCGGCCATCTGCTGGTCGAGGCCCAATCCCTCGCTCTCCTCGGGCTCCGCTCGACGTTGCGCACGCTCTCCGGGGTTGATCCGGGCAGCGGGTCGAGTGTGCGCAAGCTGCTCGGGGTCGAGCATGAGCAGAGAGTCCAGGAGATGGGCATGGCGCTGTACGGAGCCGATGGGGCGGTGCTCGACGGGGACGCGCAACGGTGGGAAGAGGGGTTTCTCGCCACCCGCTGCCTGACCATCGCCGGAGGCACCAGTGAAGTGCAACGCAATGTCATCGCCGAGCGCATGCTGGGCCAACCCCGGGACGCCGAACCCGGAACGTAGTGCCCCTGCCGCAGGCTTCCCCGGCAGTTCGCAAGCCGTTGCCGCAGGTTGCAGGCAGGTTGCCGCTGGCCATTTGAGGGGGTTTCCCCCGGGTCAGTAGGTCATACTTTTCGAAAAGGCAAACCTCTCGTGAGGGAGGGACGCAAAGCTACGGGACTCTCTGAGTGAGCCGGGTTGCCGAAATGGCGTCGAGGTATGGCGCATTTCGAGATCCCCCCCTCCTGGGTCTCCTCGGGAGGATACGTGGTCCAGGCGGAACCGACGCGGCATGGGCGCTCCCTCGCACTCGTGCGAGGCGGGCTGTTGGGCACCGTGGCAATGCTGGCCGTCGCGGGGGGCTGGCTGTCCCGGCCGGCCGGTGCCGCCGGCATCCTCCCGCCGAACAATCCACCCGCCAACATCGCGCCCAGTAGCCCCGACTACCTCACGTCGATCGACACCGCCAGGGCGGAAGAGGGGGTCGGACCGATGGACGTATCCGAGTCCGTCGTGTCGAGCCTGCCGGTGGACGAGCAGGCGTTCATCATCATCAACGAGGAACGGATCAACCGCGGCCTCCCGCCGATCGCCTACGTGACCGCGCAACTCAATGCCGATGCGCAACAAGGGGCGAATGCCGGCGACGACCCCGGGTTCCCCTCCGCCCTCACCGGCGGGAGCCCGCTCACGTGGGGCGGGTCCGTGTGGGCCGGTGGGCTCACCTCGGTCTTCGGGGTCGACTACTACTGGATGTACTCCGACGGGTTCGGCGGCGCGCAGGGCGAGACGACCAACGCGGACTGCACGGCCAGCGCGTCATCGGACTGCTGGGGGCATCGGGACATCCTGCTGCACGAGTTCAGCTCGTGTGGAACCGCCGCCCCCACGCTGGCGATGGGCGCCGCCTCGTCACAGACCGGCAGCGCCGGGGGTTCGATCGCCGCCGTCGTGGTCAGCACCTGCGGGGCTCCTCCATCGGATGTCACCCTTACGTGGAGCGGGGTTGAAGCCAGCCTGTTCGCCCCACCACAGATCATCGGCCTCGCCACTCTCAGCAACGGCCAGGGCTACTGGGAGGCCGAGTCCAACGGTGACGTCGCTGCCTTCGGGGCCGCCACGGATTACGGGTCGATGGCGAACACCTCGCTCAATTCACCGGTCGTCGGGATAGAGGCGACCCCCGACGGCCAGGGCTACTGGCTTGTGGCGGCCGACGGCGGCGTCTTCGCGTTCGGGGATGCCCGCTTCTACGGCAGCTCCGGATCGCTGCACCTCGCGGCACCCATCGTCGGCATGGCATCGACCCCCGACGGTCAGGGCTACTGGCTGGTGGCGGCCGACGGCGGCGTCTTCAGCTTCGGGGACGCCGCGTTCGAGGGCAGCATGGGCGGTCAGCCGCTCAACCAACCCATCGTCGGTATGGCCGCTGACCCGGCCACGGACGGCTACTGGCTGGTGGCGGCCGACGGCGGCGTCTTCAGCTTCGGCGCACCGTTCTTCGGCAGCACCGGCGCCGTGCATCTGGACCGTCCCATCGTGGGCATGGAGGCTCTGGCGGACGGTCAGGGCTACCGGTTCGAAGCGGCCGACGGTGGGGTGTTCTGCTTCGGGGCCGCGACGTTTGCCGGATCGATGGGCGGCCACGCGTTGGTGGCACCCGTGGTGGGCATGGCAGCCGATCCGGCGGCCAACGGCTACTGGTTGGTGGCGGCCGACGGCGGCATCTTCAGCTTCGGCGACGCCTCCTACTACGGCCGGATCACCGGCTGAGCGGGTAGCAGGCGGCACGAATCGCCGGCTGAGCGGGTCACCGACGGCGCGGGCACCGTATGTGACGCCAGCGTCAGCAATGAGGTGGCGTGCACGCTACCGTTGCGCCCCATGCCAGTGTGGTTGACGGAGCACGAGTACGAGGTCCTCCGGGCCGCGTGCGCCCAGATGTTGCCGTCCGGCGACGGGATACCGGGGGCCGAGGAGGCCGGTGTGGCGGACTACATCGACATCCTGCTGGGCGCGTTCACGTTCGATCCGCCCCGGATCTGGGCCGGGGGACCGACGTCGGGCCGGGCGGGCGGCGCCGCCCGATTCGATCATTTTCATCCCCTGAGCGCGCTGGACGAGCTGGCGTGGCGCATGCGCATCGAAGGCTCGCAAGGACTGCCCGCACGCGAGTTCAACGGGCCGGTGGTCGGGTTGCAGGAGACGTACCGGCGCGGCTTGGCCGCGCTGGGGGACGACTTCACCGCGGTCGACGGGGCGGAGCAGAGTCGACGGCTGCGGGCCGACGAGGACTTCTGCACCACCCTGTACGGGCACTGCTGCGAAGGCATGTACGGCGCCCCCGAGTACGGAGGCAATCGGGACGGCGTCGGCTGGTCCTACCTGGGGAGGGACGGCGACGTGCAGCCCCGCGGCTACAGCGACGAAGAAGTGTCCGGCCCGTGACGGTCGACGCCATCATCATCGGGTCCGGGCCGGGCGGGTCGACCGCAGCCGAGGTCCTGACCCGGGGCGGATGGTCGGTCGTGATCATGGAGAAGGGCCGGAACCATCTGCTCGATCCCGACAATCTCACCAAGCCGGCGTACGACTATTCCAACGACGAGATCAAGTTCATGATGCGCCACTTCTTGGGCCCCGACCCGCTCGTCGAACCTCGCGCCTTTCGGCGCAGCGCCGACGAAGGTGAGCACACGCACGTGGGGGAGGTGAACTCCATCCCGTCCACCGTCGGCGGCGGCGGCACGCATGCCGACGGGAAGGTACCGCGTTTCCGTGAGGAGGACTTCGCGTTGCTGTCGACCTACGGGCCGCAGGACGACGCCAACGTGGCGGACTGGCCGTTGACCTACGACGAGCTCGAGCCGTACTACACCGAGGTGGAGAAGGCGATCGGGGTGGCGGGCCGGGCCGGCGCGAATCCCTTCGCCGCCTGGCGGTCGGGTCCCTATCCGATGCCGCCGGGGGCCCCCATGTACGGCGCCGTGCTGTCCTCCGCCGCCGCCACGCGCGTCGGGCTCCATCCCTATGAGGCGCCGACCGCCGCCAACAGCGTTCCCTACGACGGCCGTCCGGCCTGCAACAACTGCGGGTTCTGCGCCTATTTCGGCTGTCCCGTCCACGCCAAGGGCGACCCGGTTGCCCTGTTGACCAAGACAATGGCCACGGGTCGGGCCGAGTTGCTGGCCGAGACCTACGTCTCGCGCATCCGCATCGAGGGGCGCCGGGCCAAGGGTGTCGACTACATCGGGCCCGATGGGGTGGAGCGCTCCATGGACGCCAAGGTGGTCGTCGTGGCGGGAGGAGCGATCGAGACGCCGCGGCTCCTCCTCATGTCGGGGCTCGAACACCCCGCGCTGGGGCGGCACCTCATGGTGCATTTCCAGACCATTGTGGTCGGGCACTTCAAGGACCTGGCGCTCCATCCCCACAAGGGCCGGTCCGTGACGCACGTCCACGACGACGCCATGGTGCAGGACGAGCGCTCCCGTGCCGCCGCGGCTGCCGCCGACCTCCCGTGGATCCGGGGCGGCCTGGTCGAGCACGCCGGTGGCGGATTTCTCATCGGTTCGGCGCGCCACATGCCCTGGGGGCAGGCGCACGCCCAGGCCATGCGCGCCAGCACCTTTGACGAGCACATGTGGGCCTTCATCATGCAGGGCGAGGACCTGGCCTACCCGACCAACACGGTGGACCTGAGCCCCTCGATCCGCGATGCCCGCGGTTTCCCGGTGGCGCGCATCACCTACCGGCCGGGGCGCCACGAGCTGGCGGCGTCGGGACATCACGGGAAGATCCTCCTGGGCGTGCTCGAGGAGATGGGGGCCGACTGGACGATCCACACCTCGTCACCGGTCGTGGGGGAGGCCGGCCTGGGGACGAGCCCCATCCCCGAGAGCCGTCACGTCATCGGTACGGCCCGCATGGGCGACGACCCCGGCACCTCCGTGGTCGATCGTTGGGGCCGCGTGCATACCCTGGACAATGTGGTGGTCGCCGACTCCTCGGTCTTCGTCACCTCAACCGGGTACGGGCCCACCTTGACCCTGGTGGCTCTGGCCTCCCGGGCCGCCCATCACCTGGCCGGGACCGCACCCGGTTGATGCCGCGCGTGAGGCGCGTGGCGGGCCCGCTCTAACGCACGCCCCGGGTGAGCAGCATGGTCCCGGCGATCGGTCCGCCGCCGTTGGCCACCGCGGCGACTTCGGGCCCACGCCCGTTCGGACGCACCACCTGTCGTTTCCCGCCCTCCCCGCGCAGCTGGACACAGGCTTCGTGGATCAGGCCGAAACCATGGAGGCGCCCGCCGGAGAGCTGGCCCCCGGCCGTGTTCAACGGGAGCACTCCGTCGCGCGCGATGGCGCTGCCTCCTTCGATGAACGGGCCGCTCTCACCGCGCCCGCAGAACCCGAGCGCTTCCAGCCACACGATGGCCAGAACGGAGAAGCCGTCGTAGAGCTGCGCCGTGTCCACGTCGGCGGGGACCAGTTCGGTGCGCGCCCACATGGAGGCGGCGGCGTCGCGGGCGGCCATGGTGGTCATGTCGTCGAACTGGTCCCAACTGGGGCGTCCGCGCAGGGCCGTGCCCACAGCGTTGATCTGTACCGCCGGGTGGTCCAGGTCGTCCGCAACGTCGCGGTGGGACACGACGACCGCAGTCGACCCATCGCACGGCGCGTCGCAGTCGAAGAGACAGAGCGGGGTGGAGATCATCCGGGCCGTCAGGTAGTCCTCCATGCTCATCGGGTCGGTGTAGATCGCTTGGGGATTGAGGGCGGCGTTGCGGCGCCCGTTGAGGGCGATCTGTCCCAGCTGTTGGCGGGTGAGCCCGAACTCGTGCATGCGCCGCTGCCCTACCATGGCGATCCAGTTGGCCGCCGAGACGGCGCCGTAGGGGAGCGACCACTGCAGGAAACCACCGAAGCGCGGCACCCCCCGCCCGCTGCCACCCATGCCGCCGATGCCCTGCCTGCCCCCGGTGCCCTGCGCCGTGCCCTCGGTCACCGTGCGGTACACCAGGACGTGGCGCGCCAGTCCGGCCGCCACCGCGAGGCTGGCGGCGATCACCGCGCGCAACTGGCCCGGGCCCTCCCCCCCGCCGTCGTGCCAGTTGAGGGAAAGGCCGAGCGCGTCCTGCACCTCGGGCGTGGTGGGTCCCGCAAAACCGGGCGTCCCCGACCCCATGCCCGGGTAGGTGGAGAGGCCGTCGATGTCGTCGCGCTGCAGGCCGGCATCGGCAATGGCGGTGAGCGCCGCCTCCACGGTGAGGTCGAGGTCGGAGCGCCCCAGGCGCCGGCCGATCTGCGACTGCCCGATGCCCGAAATGACGGCGCGCCGTTCCAATGGTTCCGCGACCGGCGCCGGGCTCACGACGCGTCTCGTGGGGTGACCGGGCGGAAGAGCGGGATGTAGACGTCTTCGATCCCCTCGAACTCGACCGCAACCTCCATCCCGATGTGCACGTCCTCGGCCTCTACGTCGATGAGGTTCGTCGACAGGCGCACGCTGGGCTGTTCCTCCAGCGACACCCACGCGATGACGTAGGGGTCGCTGCCGGGGATCCATTGCTGGTAGTTGATCGAGAAGGTCTCGACGTGACCGCGTCCGCTCACCACCTGGGGTGTCTGGTCGCGGGACAGGCAGTTTCGGCACACCGGACCGGGCGGGTGATTGTAGAAGTGGCATGCGTTGCAGCGCAGGATGCGCAGGAACCCGTCCTCGCCCGAGGTCCAGAAGAACCTGTTGTCGTCGTCCAGGTACGGCAGCAGGCGGAGGGAAGGGCCATTGGCGAGCATCGCCGAATGTTAGGGCTCACCGCACGGATGGTCTCGCCCCGTCTCGCCGCCGGTACGGCCTGGTCTGACTAGTGTCGGGCGCTACGGGACAAGGGAGTGACCGGTGAAGCTGTCGATGCCGTTGAACTATGCGGGGGATTTTGCCGAGTCGGCCCGCCAGGTGGTCGAGCTGGAGGCGGCGGGGCTCGACGTCGTCTGGGTGGCCGAGGCGTACGGCTACGACGGGCCGAGCCTGATGGGCTACCTGGCCGCCAAGACGCAGCGGGTGGAGATCGGCGCGGCCATCCTGCCCATCTACACCCGGACGCCCACGTTGATCGCAATGACGGCGGCCGGGATCGACGCCCTCTCGGGCGGTCGCTTCATACTCGGCCTCGGTGCGTCGGGGCCGCAGGTGATAGAGGGCTTCCACGGCGTGCCCTACGACCGCCCGCTCACCCGGACGCGCGAGATCATCGAGATCTGCCGCGACGTGTGGGCCCGGGAGGCCCCGCTCACCCATCACGGCGCGGCCTACCAGATCCCGCTGCCGGCAGGGGAGGGCACCGGGCTGGGCAAGCCCCTGAAGATCATCGGCCATCCCGCGCGGGCCCGCATCCCGATCTGGGTGGCGGCGCTGGGGGAGAAGAACGTGGCCATGACGGCGGAGGTGGCAGAGGGCTGGCTCCCGTTCTTCTTCGTACCGGAGAAGGTCGACGAGGTGTTCGGTCCCTCTCTGGCCGCGGGTGCGGCCAAACGCGATCCCAGCTTGGGTCCGCTGCAGATCGCCGCGGGTGGGATTCTGGCCATCGGCGACGGGCCCGAAGTGACCGGCCTGCGCGACCTCGGGAGGGGAATGGCGGCGCTGTACATCGGGGGCATGGGCGCCAAGGGGAAGAATTTCTACAATGCGCTGGCCGTTCGCTACGGCTACGAGAAGGAAGCAGCAGAAATCCAGGATCTGTATCTCGCCGGCCGCAAGGACGAGGCGGAACAGAAGGTGCCCGACGCGCTGCTCGAGGCGACCTCGTTGTGCGGGCCCGAGGGGTACATCAAGGAGCGCCTGGCCGCGTTCGCCGAGGCGGGCGTGACCCATCTCAACGTCACGCCGATCGGCCCCGACCCGGTAGCGATGATCGAGAAGGTGCGCGGCTGGCTCTAGGCCATTGGCGGCCGCCTCTCAGAGCAGCCGCCTCTAAGAGCAGCCGCCAATCAGAGCAGTCGCGTCGGCAGGGCGGTCTCGTTCGTCGAGTCTCCCTGGCGGACCAGGGAGTAGGCCGTCTTGCCCTCCACCTCGGTGAAGGCCTCGTGCAGCTCGGTGCCGAAGAAGACGAGCCCCGTCCCGTTCTCGGTGGCAAACCCGTCGGGCAGCGTGCCCTCCGCGATCAGGCGATGGACCAAGGGACGGCGCTGGACCTCGGCGTCATGGTGCGGGCTGTTGCTGTACGGCAGGAACGCCAGGCCGTTGGTCAGCGTCTGGAGGGTGGGACCGAACGAGTCCGTGGTGCCCCCGATATGCCAGCACAAAGAGCCGGCCGACACCCCTTTGAGCACCACGCCGGACTCCCAGCACTCGCGGAGGATGACGTCGAGCCCGTGCAGGCGCCACAGCGCGAGCAGGTTGGCCGTGCTCCCACCCGAGACCCATATGACGTCTTGCGCCAGAAGATGGGTGCGCATGTCGGGCACGTTGGGCATGGGGAACAGCGTCAGGTGCGAGCTGAGCATGCCGAGCTTCGAGAAGGCGTTGTGCACCGCGGCCAGGCGCGTTGCATCGTCGCCGACGGCCGTGGCGATCGTGCAGATGCGCGGATGTGTCCCGGCCCGCGCCAATTCGGCCGCCAGACGGTAGGAGGGGCCGGGTCGTATGTTCTGCGGGTCCGGGCCGTCGGGCAAAAAGCCGATGCTGTCGGCGATGATCGTCGGCTGCCGTGCGCTCACATCAGTCCTTGAGCACTTCGGGGTTGACGATGTGCAGCGGCCGCGCCCCGGCCATGAGCCGGCACAGGTCTTCGGCGATGATGGCGGTGTGGTTGGCCTCGGTGTTGTAGGTGGCGCCGCCGATGTGAGGGGTCAGCACCACCGAGGGGAACTCGGTCAGCGGATGGTCCGTCGCCAGCGACTCCCCTTCGAAGTGATCGAGCCCGGCGGCGGACACCTTGCCCGAGCGCAGCGCCGCCACGAGCGCATCGACGTCGTGGATCTTCGCCCTGGCCGTGTTCAGGTACACGACGCCGTCGCGCATTTGGGCGAACTCCTCGGTCCCGATCATGCCGATGGTCTCCTCGGTGACGGGCGCATGCACCGAGACCACGTCGGATCGGTCCAACAGCTCACTGAGGGAGCTGGTGGCATCGGGGGCGTAGGGGTCGTAGGCGAGCACGTCCATGCCCAGGCCCCGCAGGCGCCAGCGCAGCGCCCTCCCCACCGCGCCCAGACCGACCAGGCCCACCGTCTTGCCGGCGAGCTCCCAGGCCCGGTAACGCTGGTAGGGGATCTTCCCGCCCCGGTAGATCTCGCCGGCCCGCACGTCCCGGTCGGCCGGGATCAGCCCCCGCGTGGCGGCGAAGAGGAGCGCCACGGCGAGCTCGGCCACCGCATCGGCGTTCCGTCCCGGGGCCCGCAGCACGGGGACGCCGGCGGCCGTGGCGGCGGGCACGTCGACGTTGGTGGGATCGCCCCGGCAACTGGCCACGGCGATGATCGGTTGCTCGTAGAGCTCGGCACCGCACGTATCGCTTTCGACCACGACCAGGTTGGCCCCCTCGTCGGCCACCCGGTCGGCCAACTGTCGCGCGTTGTAGATGCGCAGTTGTGGTTGATCGAGCCACGAATCGAGCACGAGATCGGCCAACTGGTGGAGCAGGTCGAGCCCTGGACCGCTCACCGCGGCGGTGACCAGAGCTTTCGGCCGTGCAGTGCTCATTTCTTCCGGCTCCTCTCGGGACACGGACTTTCGTCCATAATGGCGGCATCATGACACGAATCTGGGAGTGGTGAGCAACCGTCGAGGGTCGATCACAGTGGGCGTCGACATCGGCACGACATCGGTGAAGGCCCTGGCTGTGGACGAAAAAGGTGAGGTCGTGGCGCGCAGCCGGGTGGCTCATCGCGTCCTGGCGTCCGAACCGGACCAGCTCCGTCACGACGCCCGGCGCGCCTGGCGAGCGGGGCCGCAAAAGGCCTACGCCCAACTGTCCGCCGAGCTGGACGCAACGGGGAACGGCGAGATAGCCGGGCTCGGCGTCGCCGCCATGGTCCCCTCCCTGACTGCCGTCAACGGCGGGGGTGTGCCGACGCTGCCGGGTCTGCTCTACGGAGACCTCGAGGGTCGCCCGGCGCCCGCCCCTGGAGCGGTCGATGGAGCCGATCCCGGTCCGGGCATGCCCGATGCCGAGGGCTTCCTGCGCTGGGCCCACGCGCTGGCGCCGGAGGCCAAGGGTTACTGGCCATGCCAGGCGGTGGCCACGTACGCGCTCTCCGGGGTACCGGCTATCGACACCGGCGTGACGGCGTCGATGGGCTCCCTGCATGCCGGCGGGCAGTGGAACGCCGAGATGCTCGCCGGAATGGGAGTGCTGCCTGCGCAGCTTCCCGACGTCGTCCCCATGTGCGCCGCCGGTGGGACCCTGCCCGGCACCGACACGGTCTTCACCGGTGGATCCATCGACGCCATGTGCGACCAGGTGGTTGCCGGCGCCGATAGTCCCGGCGACGTCCACGTCATCTTCGGTGCCACCCTGATCGTGTGGGTGGTGGCCGACAACTGGGTCCAGGTTCCGGGGCTCATCAGCTTCCCCCACACGACGCCTGACCGTTTCGTCATCGGCGGGCCGAGCAACGCCGGTGCCTTGTTCATGGACTGGGCGCGCACGCTCTTGCGCGGTACCCCCCGTCCCGGACCAGGCCGTGAGAAGTTGGACGCCCGCCTGGGGTCGCCCTCGCGCGTCCCCATCTGGTTGCCCTATGTGCGCGGCGAACGCACCCCGTTCGACGACCACACGTTGCGCTCGAATCTTTACGGGCTCGATATCGCATCGGGCCCCGAGGCACTCGAGCGGGCTGCGTTCGAGGCCAGCGGCTTCGTCATCCGGCGCATCATCGACCGCGCCGGGGTCAGCGCCCGCCGCATCGTCGCCAGCGGTGGGGGATCGCGCGTCACGGCGTGGATGGCTGCCGTTGCCGACGCAACCGACCTGCCGGTTGACGCCCTCACCGTGCCCGACGGCGCCGCCCGGGGGGCCGCCTTCTTCGCCCGCATGGCGGCCGGATTGGAGACCACGCTCAACGACTCGTCGCGCTGGGCCAGTGTGGGGCGGCGGATCGAGCCCGATCCCGCCTGGGCCGCGGCCACCCGGTCGCGCTACGAGCGCTTCTGCGCGCTGGGTACCGGCGCGTAGCCTTCCGCGCTCAGCCGTTGGGCGTGAAGGCCACCTTGAGCGCGCCGCTCTCGTCCTGGCGGGCTATCACCTTGAGGGCGTCCCACCAGTCGGTGAGGGCGAAGCGGTGCGTCAACATCGGCGTGATGTCGAGACGGTCCTCGGCGACCAGCCTCAGGTAGTGCGCGATGGCGTGCTGGCGCAGGCCATCGAGGTCTTCGAGGCCGAATGCGTTTGAGCCGATGAGGACCAGCTCCTTGAAGTAGATCGGGGTGGATTCCCAGCGTTGCGGGGTGGAGACACCCGTGTAGACGAGGCGGCCCCGCTCGGCCAGGACGCGCACCCCCACCTCGAGAGTCTCGCCCTTGGCGATCGTGTCGTACACGACGTCGATGTGCCCCGGGTGGGTCACGGGAAGACCGTCCAAGGGCATGTGGAGCACGGCCCCAGACCACTCGGCCAGCGCCTCGACGAGAGCGAGGCGGGGTTCGTGCGCGAAGACCTTGGACGCGCCGAACTGCAGGGCCATGTCGCGCTGCGCCTCGAAGCGCGCGACGACCGCGACCTCGACATCGGGATAGAGAAGGCGCAGCGCCGCCACGCTCGTGAGTCCCAATGCCCCGGCACCGTAGACCAGTACCCGCCCGGCCGGCGGTGGCGGATTGCGGAGAATGGCGTGCAGGGACACCGAGAAGGGATCGGCCAGGACAGCCGCCTCGTTCGAGATGCCGTCGGGCACCGGAATGAGCATGGAGTCGTGCGCGGCCAGGCGCTCAGCCCAGGCGCCCGGGGCGCCCGTGATCACGCCGACATGGACCCCCGCCCCGAGGTCGCCCTTGGTGAAGCTCCAGCACAGGCTGAGGTCACCGGTGGCACAGGGGGGGCAGGGCGGCTCTATCCCCCGGGGACCGCATGTGAGCCACGGATTGAGCACCACGCGTTGACCGACCTCGAGCCCGGTGGCCTTGGGACCCAGCGCGACCACTTCGGCCACCACCTCGTGGCCCGGGACGTGGGGAAGGGAGGAGAATGCTGCCATCGGATTGTCGATGTCACCCGAGCTGAAGTCGCCGAGCACCAACTTGGCGTCCGAGCCACACACCCCCGAAAGGATGGGCTTGGTGATCACCCAGTCCGGACGGACGACGCGCGCATCGTCGATCTCGTGCAGGCCGAACGGCAGTCCGGCGAGCATGGTCTCCAGCTCGTCACGGGGGGTGGGCCGGATTTCCGAGGGGTCGGGGGCAGCACCGAAGAGGAGAGCCTTCATGCGGAGTCGCGGCCCATGGCCTGGTCGGTCATGGCGCGCATGCCACGCATGAAGCCGTCGATGTCCGAGGTCTTCATTTCGATCACCGCTTTCATGTCGGGGAGATAGTGCTCGAACGCCTCGCTGTCGAGGGCGTCGACGATGCCCTGGGCGATCCCCGAGGGTGGGTCCTTGGGGCCGTCGTAGACCGGCGCGTCATTGTCGGGCTGGTCCCAGATCTCGGTGTCGATGGCGCCGGGCAGAATCAGCTTCACCCGCACTCCGGAGCCGGCCAGGTCCATGGCCAGAGCCTCGCTCCAACCGGCGAGCGCGAATTTCGAGCCCGAGTACGCCGCCTCCGTGGCGATGCCCAATCGGCCGCCCACGCTCGAGACATTGACGAATGTCCCGGATCGGCGGGACAGCATGCGGGGGAGGAGGGCCAGGGTGATGGCGACGGGAGAGAAATAGTTGGTCCGCATGGTCCGTTCCACCTCGGCCATGGTCAGCTTCGTGGCGTGGCGTCGCATGGGCACGCCGGCATTGTTGATCACCACGTCGAGGCCGTCGTAGCGATCCCAAATGGACAGAGCCAGTTCGGCCGCGGCAGCGGGGTCGGAGAGATCGGCGGCCCAGCGATCCGAGTCGGGTGAGGTCACCCGGCAATCCGCCAGGACCGCGTCCAGCCGGTCGATCCGCCGGGCCACCAGTGCCACCGTGTCACCTCGGCCTGCCAGTACCCGCGCCACGGCCTCGCCGATGCCGGACGAAGCCCCGGTCACCAGGACGGTCCGCTTGCGCGTCGCAGCCTCCACTCCGGCGTCCCCCTCCGTGTACTCGGCACCGGGCGCCAGTTCCCGGGCGACCGGCATTTCGGGGTGAGCGAGGGGTCTCGAACCCCCGACCTCCAGGACCACAACCTGGCGCTCTAACCAACTGAGCTACGCCCACCGAGGGGCATAAGTGTGGCACATCGTCCCGAGGCCTTCGAGCCGAGCCCCGGACGAGCCGGCGGGGGGCCGACCGACCATGAATCCGGCCCGTGGTGTTGTATGTCAGGCTGGAACGCACTGCCCCTGTAGCTCAACTGGATAGAGCAGGTGGTTTCTACCCATCAGGTTGCGCGTTCGAATCGTGCCGGGGGCGCTGGCAGGACTTTTGTATAGAACGGTGCTTGCATAGCGTCGACACACCTGATAGTTTTAGAGCACGAAAGAGCCCCCGCGACGGTCGGCAAACCGCCCGGGGGCCATGGTCAACACCCCTTGGAGGTGCCAACATGACGACATTAATTGACCCCGATTTGGCGGTAAATGACATCGCCGAACTGCGACGGGGATTCGACGTCTCACTGCGTTCTCGAAACCGCGCACCCGGGACGATCAAGTCCTATTTACAAGCGCTCGATCTCTTCCGCGAGTTCTCTATCGCCGCGGGCTTTCCCGTAGAGGTGGACAAGATCAACCGGGACCACGTCGAGACGTTCGTCGGCGATCAGCTCGAGCGGTGGACACCCAAAACCGCGGCAATCCGGTACGGGGGCCTACGCCAGTTCTTCAAGTGGTGCGTCGAGGAGGGGGAGATCGCCGACACTCCCATGGCCAAGATGGGTCCCCCTTCCGTGCCGGAGGTGCCGGTGCCCGTGGTGGGGGACGACGACCTCAAGAAGCTCCTCCGGGCGGCCGATGGGACCACCTTTGAGAATCGACGGGACACCGCGATCCTGCGGCTGTTCTTCGACTGCGGTCTGCGGCTGGGGGAAGTGGCCGGCCTGAGCGTCTCCGACGTCGATTGGGACTACGAGGTGGTGACCGTCCTCGGCAAGGGCAGTCGCCCCCGGTCAGTCCCGTTCTCATCGAAGACGAGCCAGGCCCTCGATCGATACCTCCGGATCCGCAAGAAGCACGCCCACGGCCGCTCGGATGCCCTGTGGGTTGGGCCGAAAGGCAAGCTGACCGGGAACGGCATCGCTCAGATGTTGCGGCGCCGCTGCCGTGATGCCGGTATCGAGCAGATGCACCCGCACCAACTTCGCCACACGGCAGCGCATCAGGCGGCCAAGGGCGGGCTCGGTGACTCCGACATGATGCGAATCTTCGGCTGGCGGTCCCGCCAAATGCTCAACCGCTATGGAGCGAGCGCGGCCGACGAGCGGGCACGTGACGCATACAAGAAGTTGGCGCCAGGGGATCGGCTGTGAGCGCTAAGGGCGATATCAGTGCTGTCCAGGCGTCGAAATGACACCGTTGTAAGCTAGGATGAGCGGCGTGCAGATTGACGGCTTTCGGTGGTGGGACGAGTATGCCGCCGAGTATGAGATCAACGTCGCCGATTATGACCAATCTGACGTCTTTGAGAAGGCTCAGCATTTCGAATACATGGAGGATCGCCTAGAGCGGATCATCCCTCGGCCGATCCGGAAGCCAGCGAAAAGGCGACTCCGAAAGCTGAAGCACCAAGGCCGAGTGACCGTTTAGCCTTCAAAGCTCCTAGAGCTTGTCCACCAAATAACGACAGATTTTCCTTCACCGTCATTCCCGTTGGTGGCTCCGACGTTAACCAATGGTTGGCCGAGTTGGATCGTCGTTGCCCGATGGCGGCGGTGCATCCCTAACCGATCCAGAGGTACTTACGAGCTTGGCCCATCACTGGGAACTAGGGCGTGTGAGGTTTTAGGTCTTCCGCTGTTTGGGATGACTCCGCGTACCGGACATCGAAGTGAATCGCTACGAGGAGTTGGAGCACATACCCGAAGAAAGCCATCGCAGACGCAGCGATGATCGTCCCGCCAATGATCCCCGCGACGACCGCAATCTGGTTACCTCCGCTGGCTCTATGCTCATGAAGCGTCCTCGCCGCTTCAATGGCGGAGAGGGCTCCGAGTGCGATCAGGAGCGCCGCCAGGGTCTTGAACACGCCAGCCACCGCACGAGCACCAGGGAAATGGTCATAGGTGAAGAAATGTGGGTGGAACTGTCCGTCTTTACCTTTCGTCCAACCCGGCCCTGGCGATATGTCCATCAGAGACACCTCCTCAGCCGGGACGATACTGCCGCCATCGCCTCAAGCACCGCTAGCTCCCGCCGTATCTGCGGCCGTGACTTCGGGCCAGAGGCGGTAGGGCGGACGATTTTCGGTAACGGGCTGCCCTATCGCCCACCTTGGCGCCACTGCCGCGTAGCTTGATCTCTGTGACGGTGGTCGCCAACGACCTCATCTGCGATGTGTGCAGCACGTGGATACGGGCCGTTTCGCCATTCCTTGGAAGCCCTCGATCCATCCGTTCCTATGGTGCAGCTCGGGGCTGGACGCAGCAAGGCAATAAGGACCTTTGCCCGAAGTGTCAACCGGGGGGGGAACACGATGAACGTGACCGGGGTGTCAGTGGGTCACCGAGGTCGATCGAGGGGGAGAAGTGATGACCATCCTCATCGACACCGCCATCGCGCTCGCCTCCCTCGTCGCGTACCTCGCCCTGGTCTCCCTCATCGTGCGCAAGGTCTTCCCACAAGTCGCCGAAGACTGACGCTGCTGAGGGATCACCTGATGGCCCGTCGTAAGTCACTCCGCAGCCAGCTCTACCGAGCCGCCCGACGACCTCGGCAACGTCGAAGCCGTCGAGCACGGGGGCGCCAGCGGTGGGGCCAAGAGGTACGCACGCCGCGCCGTGTACCGCAAGACCAACACCGTCACCGGTTCGTTCCTACGGGCGCTAGGGCTGTCAGGTGGGCGACGTAGGCGGTAGGCGCACGATGGCTCAGCCGCGACCGAAGGGTCCGCGGCCGCCCCCGCGTCGCGAACGCCTCCGCCAAATTTGGAGTGCGACGGCCACTACCAGGATAAGGATCGCAAAGTACGCCGGATCGATGTGAATCGCGGCAACTGAGGACCACATGGAGCGGAGGGTAGTCTCGGAATCGGCCGACTTGTTGGCGCCGCCGCAAAAAGGGATTTAGGTGACGCCAGGTCAGAGCGTATCTATGGGCGCCCACTATGCCTTTGCGCCCCCTCGAGCGCACCCGCACCTTTGAGATTTGATGACAAAGGCTTTTATGTATTGCCCTTAGGCAGCACTACGGGCTAGACCAGACAAATGCCCCAGCAGGGATTGAAGAGAAAAGTCGCGCCCGAATGGCCCGAGATGAGGCGTGCCCTCATGGACCTGGTCTCCACGGTGATCATGCATCCAGAAGCCGGGATGGATTGTTTCGCCCTCTGGTGTCGGGAACATCAAGGGACTGTGGCCGAGATCGCTGCGAACTGAACTCTGACGGCTAGGCCGCCCACTACGCCCAGCCAGCCTGCCTGGCAGATCAAGTGGGGGTGGGACGTCACAGCGGGAGCGGCGGAAGCTGCGGGCGGCGGCGTAGCCGGGCCAAGGCCACCCGCAACTTCAAGACGTCACTTGCTCCACGCGACAGACCCGAGGAACCTTGCGGCACCTCGGGTCATCGTCCCTTTGGTCCACCCCTTTCGGCGGCTTTCCTCCGGGAACTTCATCGTATTCTCTTTGCCATTGAAATCAAGAGGGCCTTTGTTCCAAATTGGTTAAGACTGGGACGGCCGTTCTTGCTCCCCCAGGTCCCCCGCGTGCCCCTCGCACGACCACACCTGGTGCACGCGACCCTTGGCGTCCGTCCACCGTCCCCTTCCACGCGGGCGGCTCATCGCAGTGCGTCGCCTGGATCTGGCGGGAGTAGACCATCCGGAAGCAGCGGCCCTCCTGGATGAAGAATCCCCTGTGGATGTCGCCGGGCTGGGGCATGTCGGTCATGTCGACTTGGTCGACGACTCATCATCCACCCGCCATGCAAATCCGCACGGTCGGCATACCCTCAAACGCGGGTCGGAGCGAGCCCACTCGGTATCCTCATTGCCACACTCAGGGCAGGGGAAGCGGTGTTCCATCGTCTGACCCTTTCGAGCGGATATCGCGCAAGGACCGGGCGTGCGTCAAATCCCGGTCCTTGCTTCCCACTCCCTGGCGTCCATTACTCCACCAGCGAGGACAGTCTCCACCCGGTGGGGCCATCGGTCAATCGTGTGCTGTTCACGAGCAGGTGCACCCCGTCGTCGCCCCCAACCCGAGGCTGGGGGGGGCTTGCACTATTGATCGTGGCCTGTGTGGGCTACTTGACCGTGACCGATCGCGGGGCTGATGAATCTCACTAGCCCATGCTCTGCCCGCCAGACGCCGGGCTGGGGCAACCGGGCCTGACGGGGTCAAGAACGAAAGTGCCCCCGGCGACCGGCTGGGGCGATCCCGGGGGCGTGGCCGATCTGAGAGAGCAGTCCGACTGAACAACCGTAGTTGGGGCAGCCGCTGAAGTGCGTTGCGATTCGGTGACAACTGCTGGGCCGTGATGAGGTCGCCTGGGTGGGGCATTTTCGGCTATGGCCACACAGCGCCGCTCGATGCCTGGTGCTCGAAGTCGAACTGACGGAGCCTGGCGACCAGGGCGGTTGGATGGTCCGGGATTGAGGATCTACGATCGACATTGCCGCAGGTGCAGAGCACTCCAGGGTGTAGGAGCGGCGGCCGTCACTCAAAAATCTTTGGGTGACGGCCCACGTGACATCCGACGGCCAGCGTCACGGCCCTCTCTAGAGTTTCCCGGGTGGCCGAGCTGCTCACGTCCGAGGTCTGCGCGTGGATGATGTCCGCCCGCAGCGTCGACCAGTCGCTCCCGGACCTCACCGAGCTCCTGGGCCGGCCAGCGTGGATGGCGCGGGCGGCATGCCGGGGCGAGGATCCGGCCCTGTTCTTCCCCTCGCTCGGTGCCAACGCGGCCAGGGCCCGGGCAATCTGCGCGACGTGCTCAGTGCGACAGGAGTGCCTCAGCTACGCCCTGGAGCACGGGGAGAGCGCGGGAGTGTGGGGAGGCACCGCTGAGCGGGAGAGGCGGAAACTCCGCTCGGTGGCGTAGGACCGTTGTCACATGGTGACACCCGTAACTTAGGGGATCTTCAGAGAGAGTCCGGCGTTCGCGAGACCGGCCGAGTAAGTTGCAGAGGTGCCCTATCCCAGTTACCTGGCGGCGACACTCAGCGGGGCGAGCCTTCGGCAGCTCCAGTACTGGAGAGAGCAGGACGTCCTCCATCCCGAGCTCAAGCGGTCAGGTGGTCGCGTCCTGTATTCATTCCGGGACGTCGTGGCGCTCCGGACTTTTGTCTACCTCCGAGAGGAGCTGTCCCTTCAGCTCATTCGAAAGGCAATCGGGAAGCTCAGGGAGTTTGGAAACGCTGAGCACATTTCCCAATACACACTGGTTGCTCATGCCGGCCGCGTGGTCCTGATGAGTGACGAGAGCATGATGGATCTGACCAAGAATCCCGGTCAGTACGTGGCCGCGTTCATGCGCGACGTCTTCCAGCCCTTCGTCAATATGCAAGGGGCTCAAGTGGTCAACTTGCTCAGACCCCGAGAGCTGGTATCCGTCGATCCGGATACGCAGGGCGGTTATCCGGTCATCGCCGGCACGAGGATCCAGTTCGACCTCGTCGCGTCGCTGGTGAGCGACGGCGTGGACCCGGAGGAAGTGAGTGAGTTCTACCCATCCGTGACCGCCGCTGCCGCCCGGGATGCAGCTTCACTTGCGTGCATTGTCGCCGAGTACCGCAACGGAAGGATGCCCTCTGCGGCGTGAGAATCCTTCTCGATGAGAATGTCCCGATACAGGCTCTCGAGATCCTTCGTAAGACACTTCGAGGGCATGAGGTCGACCACGTTGAGGGCATCGGATGGAAGGGCAAGAAGGACCCTCAGTTATTGCCCGACACGGCAGCAGCGGGGTACGACACTTTTGTAACCAAGGACGCGAATCAGCTCAACGATCCAGGAGAGACCAAACTGATCAAGAAATCCAAACTTCACCACATTCGGTTTGGTCAGGACGAGGGAGTCGCAGGATTCGCTCGGGCCGTCGGAGCCGTTGTCGCGGCGATGCCCGACATCATCGAAGACCTCGAGGCGGCTAACGGACAGCGCCTCGTGGAGATCACGAAGCTGGACCGGCGCAAGCGTCACAAGTTGGTAGATCCGAAGAAGAACCCACCTGCATATTGGCGAAGTTCGAGGTAGGTCAGACACCTAATAGTTTTCCGATTTGCTGAGGTCGCCACCACGACAAATAGCAGGACGCTTAGCGCTCATTCCCGTCTGGTTTCTACCCATCAGGTTGCGCGTTCGAATCGTGCCGGGGGCGCGAGCTGGAGAAAAGAAGGGCAGCGGCCACCCCGGCCCTGAGATGAGTCGAGAATCAGTCCTCGATCAGACCGAGGGCTTCCCACGTCAGGGTGCCATGCTCGGTGTCAAAGATTGCCTTGCCCACCCAACGGTCCCCACAAGGGTCAACCTCCCATTGCGGTAGATTCACGTCCGCGGCCTGGCGGCGACCGTTCAGTTGTTCGATCTGTCCCCCGCAGACGGGACATGGCGTGTCTTTGGCACGGAGAGACCACGTCATTGGAACGGTCAGCTCCGTTATCCTCAGTGGCTTCGCCGGCCACCCTTGATCGGTCGCGTCCCCCCCGACCCCGAATTGGACTCCGGTCATCCCCTCGGACCGCTCTCTCGGTTGCAGGGGTGCTTCACGTCAGAGCTTGGGCTGGAGCATTCCCCAGGGTGCGCCTCACGCACGCCGGGCACAGCCAGCCGACTGCGTCGGAGCGCCACCGACCGGTCAGTGCCTCGATCTCTTCCTTGTTGGGCAAGGTCAGAAAGGATCGACCTGGCCCACTCCGGAGGCACGCGTGGCAGATTGCGCACTCGGAGTTCATGGAGCCAAACGCTATCGGTCACTGGTCGCGGCGAGGTTTCGGAACGGGTGCGGATTGGTTGTGAGCATTCCCGGGCTGATCGCGGGCCCGAGCTGAGGAAGCGGGGTGCGAATCCCCATGTACTGCGGGCGACTAGTGGGACCCCGTTTCGGCCGGGTCGTTCTCGAGGGTTCGCCTGATGCAGGCTGGGCACATCCAGCCGACTGCGTCGGAGCGCCACCGACCGGTCAGTGCCTCGATCTCTTCCTTATTGGGCACCGTGAGAAATGACCGTCCTGGCCCGCTGCGAAGGCAGACATGGCAAATGACGCACTCGGGATTCATGGTGCGAAACGGTACCGATCACCGGTCGCGTCCAGGTATCCGAACAGGTGCGGACCGGTTGCATCGCTAAGCGGGACCCCAATCGGTGTCCCCAACCGTGGCAGACTCAGACCACACCTCGAACGAAGGGCACAATGTGGAAATCTGGACGGTCTTCAATGCGTGACACCGTTCGCTGCCACGTGTGCCATCTGGACATTGAGATGCGCTACGGCGTAGTGCGGCCGAAGTCGAGCGCACCGGGCCATTGGGCCCACATGGACACTGTGGCTGGGATCGTCGCCGACCGGGATCACGACGCCGTCCGCTAGTCCGTCAGTTGTCTAGTCCATCAGTTGTCGCGGTATCCGTCCTCCATGTAGGGGACGAACTGACCGGGGTCGAACTCGGCGAAGTACTCGTTCATGGCCACTGCAATCAGATTGTGCTCATGGGGGGTGAGCCGAGCGAACCCGTAGACGAAAGCCTCCAGCTGTAGCGGTGAGTTCATGCCTCCCAGCTCGAAGCACCGGAGCCACAGCTCCTCGATCGACAGGGCGGGGCACTGGCGGTACGACTCGACGAGTGCCATCTGCGACCCGGCGTGTGGCATCTGACCCTTCCGGCCTTGGGAGCACCGCTCGCCCCGTCCTCGGTATCGAAGGTGGGTCCAACGTACACCCGGCCCATTCCGCCCGCCGTAGTCAGCCGATGCTGCCCGTGACGTAGGCCATGGTCCGGGGGTCCTTGGGGGACTGGAACACGTCGACGGTGGGTCCTTCCTCCACCAGGGTCCCGGTGTTGTGGTCATCGAGCAGGAACACCGCGGTGCGGTGCGAGATCCTCGTGGCCTGGAAGAGGTTGTGGGTGACGAGGGCGATGGTGATGTGCGAGGAGAGCTCCACGATCAGCTCCTCAATTCGGGCCGAGGCCTGCGGGTCGAGGGCCGAGCATGGTTCGTCGAGGAGGAGCACTTCGGGCTCGACCGCCAGGGCCCGGGCGATGCACAGCCGTTGCTGCTGGCCCCCCGAGAGGCGGATCGCCGGGATCCCGAGCCTGTACTTGACCGAGTCCCACAGCGCGGCCTGCCGTAGTGCGGCCTCGGCCGCCTCGCGCAGGAACGGGCGCTTGCGCACCCCGTTCATCCGGAGACCGGCCACCACGTTGTCGAAGATGCTCAGGGTTGGAAAGAGGTTGGGCCGCTGGAACACCATGCCCACCCGGGTACGCACGATCTCGGGCTGGGTGTCGCGGGCGTAGACGTCGAGTTCGCCGATCTTGACCACACCGCTCACCCTCCCGCTCGTATGGTCGTGGAGCCGGTTGATCGTGCGCAGAATGGTGGTCTTGCCGCAGCCCGACGGACCGAGCAACGCGGTGACCTGGTTCCGGGGGAAGGCGAGGCTCACGTCCCGCACGGCCACCTGCTTGGCGTTCTCCACCTTGCCGTAGCGCACCGTGACGTGTTCGAGGGTGACGGCGAACTCTCCGGATCCGGCATCGGCATCGGCATCGACGCCGGCCCGCCGCGGGCTACCGAGCATGTCGGGTGGCATAGGAAGCGAAGGCCCGGGCCACGATGCTCAGGACGAGGATGAAGGCCAACAGCACAAGTGCGGTGGCCCAGGCCACCGTTTGCAGGTGCGGCTCGGCCTGGGTGCCGTCGCTCAGGATGCGCAGCGGCATGGCGTCCATCGGCTGGAACGGGTTGGTGACCAGCAGGCTGCTGCCGAGTGCGGTGAAGAGCAGCGGCGCCGTTTCCCCGATGGCCCGGGCCACCGCCAGCAGGTTGCCGGTCACGAGGCCGGGGAGGGCGGTGCGCACGACCACCGAGCGGGCGACTCGGGACGGGCGGGCACCCAGTGCGAGCGCGGCATCCCAAAGATCCTCGGGCACCGTGCGCATGGCCACCTCGTCGGCGCGGACGATGATCGGCAACATGAGGACGGCCAGAGCGAAGCTGCCGGTGATACCCGCGTAGTGATGCGACGGCACCACGAAGAGGGCGTAGGCGAAGACGCCGATGGCGATGGAGGGGATCCCCGACATGACATCGGCCACGAAGCGGATGGTGGCGGCCAATTTCCCCCGCCGGTCCACCAGGAAGAGCGCCACCGACAGGCCCAGTGGTATGGCGACCACCGCAGCCAACCCGACGATGATAAGCGTGCCGATGATGGCCTCCTTGACGCCGCCTCCGGGGACGCCAAAGGGGACGGGCAGCTGGGTGAAAAGGTCCACCGAGAGCCCGTTGACCCCCCGCTCTATGGTGTAGGAGACGAGCGCCACCAGGGGAATGAGCGCGACGACCAGCGCGAGGTAGCAGGCGAGGCGGGTCGTAGTCCCCACCAGTCGGCGGCGCCGCAGGGTCGAGCGGGAGGCCCGCCGTACGACCCGCCTGCGGCGGGCGACGGCTTCGGGAGACAGGAGGTCCGAGGGCTCACGGACGGTGACGTCCGTTGCGTCGGTCACGTGGGGACGACTTCGGCGTCGGCGAGGAGGACCCCCTGATCCGGAAGCGAAAACACGCGGCCACCGCGGCGTCGCAGGAGAAGCTGGCCCCCGATGTTCGTCACCGTCGTGAAGGCCAGGAGCACGACCACCAGTCCGATCACCGCGCTCCGCTGCACGCCGGTGGCTTCGGAGAAGAAGTTGACCACCGCGGAGCCCAAGGTGGTGCCGGTGGCGAGCAGTGAGTGGGGCATGTTGACCCCACCCCCGATCACCAGGGACACGGCGATGGCCTCGCCGAGGGCCCGGCCCATGGCCAGTGTGATGGCCGCCTGAATCCCCGACCTGGCCCCGGGGATGACCGCCCGGCGCACCACCTGCCACCGCGTGCCACCCAGTGCGAGCGCCGCCTCACGCTCGGCCACCGACACCCCCTGCAGCGCCGTGCGGGTGAGGGCGACCATGGTCGGGAGCATCATGACCGCCAGGACCACGGAGGCGAGCAGGAGGCCCGACCCGAGGTCCCCGCCGCCGAACAGGTGCCGCACCAGGGGGATCTTCTGCAGGAAGGGCTCGACGTCGCGCTCGAAAATGGGGATGAGTACGAGCAGCCCCCAGAGACCCACGACGATGCTGGGGACGGCGGCGAGCAGGTCGATGCAGGTCGACAGGGGAGCCCCTATCCGCCGGGGCAGGAACTCCGAGAGGGCGGCGGCGGTCGCGATGCCCACCGGGATGGCGATCAGCAGGCCGACGCCCGTGGTGATCAGGGTGTCGACGATGAACACGCCCGCCCCGAAGTGCTCGGTGTCGGGGCTCCAGTTGCCGCTGAAGAGGAAGTTGAATCCCGAGTGGCGGAACGCCGGGGCCGCCTGCCAGACCAGGCTCACCACCAATGCGATCACGACGGCGGCGAACACCAGCACGCCACCCCACCTGATAGTGGCGTATATACGCCCGTGTGGTCGCCGCCCAGCACTACGGGTTAACCCGCCGGCCCGTCGGTGGTTCCCCCGACCGGGCACCGGAGCCTCAGCCTGTTCGCTTCCCGCTGGCACTCCACCCCGCCTAGCGGCCGTCATCAGCCGGACACCCGAAGGCTCCCGGCGGGCCCTCGATCAACTGGAGAAGATCGGTGATCCGCTCGACGTCTGCAGGCCCAGCAGCGTCGAATTGGCCAGGCTCACCGCCGTTGCCGGCAACGGCGCGTAGCCGAGGCCGGACGAGTAGCTCTGCCCCGAGGTGGTGACCCACTGGAAGAGCTTGCCCAGGACGATGCCGATGTTGGTCGTCGGCTGCTTCTGGTAGATCAGGGCCCAGCTGAAGTTGGCCAGCGCGTAGGTCGATCCGCCGGTGCTGTAGATGATGTTGAAGTTGGTCGAGCTCAGTGCGGTGGCTGTCGCGCCGGCGGCCGCGATGGAGCTTACCGAGGGGGTGACGTACGAGCCGCTCTTGTTGAGCAGCGCGGCGTTGGAGAAGTTCGCCTCCAGGGCGTAGGAGTACTCCACGTAGCCGATGGCGCCTTCGGTCTCCTGTATGTAGCTGGCCACCCCGGCGTTCAGGTCCTCACCGGAGTCGCCGGTGGCCCGACCGGCGGTGGGCCAGGTGGTCGAGGGCGACGAGGTGGCGATGGCGGTGGTCCAGGCGGGCGAGGTGTCGATCAGGTACTGGTCGAGGTCATAGCCGGGACCCGAGGTGTCGGAACGGAACACCGGGACGATGTTCTCGTTCGGGAGGTTGACGCCCGGGTTCAGGGCGGCGATGGCGGGGTCGTTCCAGTTGGTGATCTGGCGCAGGTAGATCTGGGCGAGCACCGGGCCGTTGAGTTTGAGGCCGGAGACGCCGCTCACGTGGTAGGAGATGGCCACGCCGCCGAGGTCGACGGGCACCTGGAGCACCGGGCCCTTGGACGCCGCCAGCTGCGCCGCCGTCATCGGGACCTCGCTCTGGCCGAAGTTGGCCGTGTCCTGTTCGATGGCGGTGACGCCGGGGCCACTCCCGGACCCGGTGAAATTGACCGTGACGCCATGGTTCAGCTGGTTGTACTCGTAGAGCACCTTGCCGTAGAAGGGCTCGATCGAGCTGGCACCGATGCCGGTCAGCGTGGCCGAGGGGGTGGAGGTGGTGTTCGACGACAGGGCGCCTCCCGGCGTCGACGCCGCGGCCGCCGTCGTCGGCGTGGAAGTCGCGGCCTTGGCCGTCGTCGTCGTGGTCTTCGTCCCTGAGGACCCCGTCGTCGTGGTCGTCGTGGTGGCCCCTCCCGCCGCCGTCGTGGTGGTGGTGCCCGCGCCACTGGTGGTCGTGGTGGTGTTCTTGCTGGATCCCGACGCTTCAGCGTGGGTGTTCGACGACTTCTTGGAGGCCGAGGGGGTGGACGAGCCGCAGGCGGCGGCGATCAGCCCGGCGGCGGCGACGACCCCCGCGATCCTGAGCGAATTGCCCCGGGGGCGACGCGCGCGCCCAGGGGTCGATGCGATGGAATTAGTGGTGCTCGGCACGGTTGTTCGCCCTCGTTCCTCTTGGTCTACGTACGGCTGGTCCGGGGACCACAGGTTCGCCCCTGCGTCAGTACCCTTCGAGTGGGCGCTGATTCTCGACCAAAAGCGTCAACAATGTCAAATACCGAGATTCCAGAGGATTCATAGCTTCACCGGTGTGCTGGACCGGTCCTGGGATGCGCCTGGGACGCCCCTGGGCCGGTTCGGGGATGCCGGGTGGGCTAGCTGCCGGGGGTCGACGAGCCTGCGGCGTGCGCCAGTGCGTCCAACAACGTGACCGGATCGTCGGAGACGATCAGCCCGTTGACCAGGGGACCGGGTATGAATCCGGCGTCAACCGCATGCGTCAGGAAGCGCAGCAGATGGTCGAAGAATCCGTCGACGTTCAAGACCCCGCACGGCTTGTCATGAATTCCGAGGTGAACCCAGGTGACCGCCTCCATGAACTCCTCGTAGGTTCCGAACCCTCCGGGCAGCATGATCACGGCGTCCGAGAGATCGGCCATCCGCGCCTTCCGCTCGTGCATCGTCTGCACGACGTCGAGGCGGGTGAGGCCCCCGTGGGCGATCTCATGGTCAGCCAGTGACTCGGTGATCACGCCGGTCACCCGACCGCCGGAGGCGAGGACGGCATCCGCGACGATGCCCATCAGTCCGACCGAGGCACCTCCGTAGACGAGTCCGATCCCTTTGTCTGCCAACACCTTCCCGATTCCCCCTGCTGCGGCGGCGAACGCCGGCTGACTACCGGGGCGCGACCCGCAGAAGACGGATACCTGGCCGAGAGGCACGATGACAGCGGTGCCGATCAGGCCACGGTCTGCGTGATTGCGGCCGGTCGGTTGGCTTCCCGAGCCTTTGCTCGGCCTCGCCGGACCATCGTCTCGGCGGCATCGACATCGTGGATCGACAGGGAGCAGGCCGCTGCGGCCAGGGCGAAGGCCGCCGCAGTGGCAAAGGCCAGGTGATACGCCCGCAGGTCGGGGTGCACGACGCCGGCGACCGAGTGGGTGGCACCGATGCCGATGAGCACCGTCGAGAGGACGGCCACGCCGACCGCGCTCCCCACCTGACGCCCGGTATTGAAGAGCGTCGAGGCGCGCCCTGTGTCGGCGAGGGAGATCTTTGCGAACGACGCGGCCTGAGTGGGCACGAAGATCTGGGCCATCATCAAGCCGAGCAGGAACATGATGCCCCGGATCAACCACAGGCTCGTGGTGAGGCCGACCTGGGAGAGGACGAGCAACATCACCGTCAAACCGACCAGGCCCACGGTGATGTGACGCCGCGGGCCCAGCCTCGGGTAGATGAGGCGGCTGGCGATCTGGGCGCCCGCCATGACGCCGAAGGCCTCGGGGAACGTGGACAGGCCCGATTGCAGTGCACTCAGCCCGCGGGCGTCCTGGAAGTAGAGGGGGACGAGGTAGAGGGTGCCGAGGAATCCGGCCGAGGTCAGGAACATGACCCCGTTCCCCGATCGGAAGAGGCGTCCGGTAAGGAGGCGTAGATCCACCATCGGACGGGGCGTCCGGAGTTCGACGACCACCATGGCGACCAGGAGCATGAAGCCGGCGACGCAGCTGGCGATCACGCCGGGGTCCGACCAGCTCTTCAGCGGGCCCTCCGAGACTCCGTACATCAGGAGTCCCAATCCGGTTCCGCCCAGAACGAATCCGGGGACGTCGAAGACCCCGGCCTCCTGGGGCGCCGAACGCTCGAGGCACAGCGCACCGAATGTCACGGCCGCGATGCCGATCGGCAGGTTGACGAAGAACACCCAGCGCCAGCTGAGGTCGGTCACGAGCAACCCACCGAGCACCGGTCCGATAGCCGGCGCGAGCGTGGTCCCCACCGTCAGGATGCTCGAGGCTCGGACACGTTCGGCCGGGGGGAAGGCACGGTAGAGCATGGCCATCCCCACCGGAGCGAGCATGCCGCCGCCGGCGCCCTGTATGACCCGGAAGAGGACGAGCTCGGACATGTTCTGGGCCAGCCCGCAAAGGACAGACCCGGCGGTGAACACGACGATGGCGGATATCAACACCCGTTTCCCGCCGAAGCGGTCGCCCAGCCAGCCCGAAGCCGGGATGAAGACAGCCAGGCTGACGAGGTACGCGATCACGATCCCGTCCACCGACGTCGGTGAAATATGAAAGTCCCGCCCGATGGTGGGGAGCGCCACGTTGACGATCGTGATGTCCATGATGTTCATGAACATGGCCGAGACGAAGACGACGCCGACGGCGACCTTCTGATTGATCTTCACTGCGGGCAAGAGCTGAAATCCTGACTGTGAGCGATGTGCGGGTCACCGGGCCCGCCGGCGTCCCGCTCGCGGGCGCCCTGGGTACCGACCCTATGCGCCCACCGGCCGAAGATGGTCGCACGGCCGGGGTGGGGCTTCCGCTTGGTCGCCGCGGCATATCCTCGGGCGCGGGTGCGATCGGCGAGGGAGGGCGCGACGGTGCGAGAGGGGAGAGGACCCGGGCGCGGGGCGTGCTTGGGGATCGGGACCACCCCGCGAACCTCAGTGATGTTCGTCCTTGGCGCGCTCGCCCTCGTGGGACTCGCTGGCGCCGTAGCCACCCCCGCCGCGGCGGCGACCCGGACGACGGCCACTACCGCGTCGACGACGGTGTGGCTCTGTCGGCCGGGGCAGGCCGACGATCCCTGCACGTCGGATCTGTCGTCGACCACCGTCTCGGCCGACGGTTCGACAGAGACCGTGGCGGCCTCGCCGGCCACAGCCTCGAAGTTCGACTGCTTCTACGTGTACCCGACGGTCTCGGAGCAGACGACGGCCAACGCCAACCTAAAGGTGCAGCCGGTGGAGACCGTGTCGGCGGAAGAACAGGTGGCGCGTTTCTCACCGGTCTGCCGGGTCTGGGCGGCGATGTATCGCCAGCGCACCGTCGCCTCGCTCTTCAAGAACCAACCCGGCGCCAATCAGGTGGCGTACGACAGCCTGCTGGCGGGGTGGAAGGACTACCTGGCCCACGACAACCACGGACGCCCGATCGTCTTCATCGGCCACTCCCAGGGTGCCGCCATGTTGATCCGCCTGCTGCAGAACGAGATCGACCCGAATCCCCGGCTCCGCAAATTGATGGTGTCGGCCATCCTCCTCGGCGGCAACGTCACGGTCCCGATCGGCAAGACCGCCGGCGGGAGTTTCACGCACATACCCACCTGCGGTTCGGCCACCGAGACCGGATGCGTGATCGCGTACTCCAGCTTCGGGACGGCCCCACCGGCCGACACGCTCTTCGGCCGCCCCGGAACGGGCGTCAGCAGCCTGTCGGATCAGACCGCGTCGGTCGGCTTGCAGGTGGCGTGTGTCAATCCGGTCACCTTCTCGACCGCTCCGGGGGCACTTCTCCCGTACTTCTTCAGCGTCAACGACCCCGTCCCCGGTGTGAACGTGAGCACCCCCTGGGTCTCCTTCCCGGGGTTGTACACGGCGCGGTGCGAGACGATCGGTGGGGCCACCACGCTGCAGATCACCCCCACCGGGGTCCCGGGTGACGAACCTGGCCCTCGGCAACCTGGTGGCCGACGTGGCCCGTGAGGAAGGAGCACTGCAGCGATGATCCCGCGCCTCTCGGCCCGTATGGCGCTGTGCGGCCTTGCCGTACTTGGCGCGCTAGGGACCGTTGTTGCCTCGGGGGCGAGCGCGGCGGCCGCGGGTGGATCCGGCACGGCATCCGACACCGTGTGGCTCTGCCAGCCCGGGCAGGCCGGTGACCCGTGCACATCCAGTCCTGGTTCGACCACGGTGACGGCCGACGGTGCGACCTCGGTCACTCCCTCCTCCGGACCGGCCACCTCCTCGAAGTTCGACTGTTTCTACGTCTATCCGACCGTGTCGACACAGCCCCGCGACAACGCGAACCTCAGGGTCCAGGCGCCCGAGATCGGCGCGGCGATCTCGCAGGCATCGCGCTTCTCGCAGGTCTGCCGGGTATGGGCACCCATGTACCGGCAACGCACCGAGGGGTCGTTGGCCAAAGGACTCGGAGGCGATCCGACAGCGGACGAGGTGGCATACCAGAGCCTCCTGTCGGGGTGGAAGGACTACCTGGCGCATGACAACGATGGCCGCCCGATCGTCTTCATCGGGCACTCCCAGGGCGCCGCCATGTTGATCCGTTTGTTGCGTAGCCAGATCGACCCGAACGCCCGGCTGCGCAAGCAGCTGGTCTCGGCGATCATCCTCGGCGGCAATGTGCAGGTCCCGACCGGAAAGACCGTCGGCGGGAGCTTCCGGCACATCCCGACGTGTACCTCGCTCGAGGCGACGGGTTGCGTCATCGCCTATTCCACCTTTGGGACAACGCCGCCTCCGACGTCCAATTTCGGCCGTCCCGGGCAGGGGGTCAGCCTGCAATCCGACCAGACCGCGTCTGCCGGTCAACAGGTGGCGTGCGTCAATCCGGTCACCTTCTCGTCCGCCTCGGGGCCGCTCCTCCCGTACTTCCCCAGCGTCACGTCACCTGTCCCCGGCGTGAAGGTGGACACACCCTGGGTCGCCTTTCCGGGGTTGTACACGGCCCGGTGCGTGAGTCAGGGCGGGGCCACGTGGCTCCAGGTGACCCCGACCGCGGTCCCACGGGATCCCCGTCCCCTCGTCACGGCCGCGCTCGGTCCCGATTGGGGCTATCACCTCGACGACGTCAACCTGGCGCTGGGCAACCTGGTGTCCGACGTGGCCCGGGAGGAGGCCGCCTACAAAAGGTGAGCGGCAGTGGATTCCCGGAAATTCGACGCAGCCGCAGTCGTAGACTCGCACCATGTCCAAGGTGCTGGCCGTAGCGAACCAGAAGGGAGGCGTGGCCAAGACGACGACCGTGCACTGCCTCGGGGTCGCGCTGGCCGAACGGGGCAAACGGGTCCTGGTCGTCGATCTCGACCCCCAGGCCTGCCTGACCTTCTCGCTCGGTCTCGATCCGGACGACCTCGATGCGTCGCTGCACGACGTGTTGGTCCGACGGGCGAAGATGGCAGACGTACGCCGTGAGGTCCCTGGCGTGGAGGGGTTGAGCGTCATCCCCGCCACCATCGATCTCGCGGGAGCGGAGGTGCACCTGCTCAGCCGTACGGGCCGTGAGCATGTGCTCGCGCGTGCCCTCCAGCCGATCCTGCCGGACCACGATGTGGTCCTGATCGACTGCCCTCCCTCCCTCGGCGTGCTGACCATCAACGGGCTGACGGCGGCCGAGATGGTCCTGATACCGCTGCAATGTGAGGCGCTCAGTCACCGCGGGGTGGGCCAGCTCCTTGAGACGATCGAGGACGTGCGTCAATTCGCCAATGACAAGCTCGGTGTCCTCGGGGTGGTCGCGACCATGTACGACGGGCGCACCAGGCATGCGCGCAAGGTCTTGAGCGAGGTGGGGGAGCGCTACGGCCTCCGGGTCTTCGATCCCCCCGTCCCCAAGTCGGTCCGCTTCGCCGAAGCCCCCGAGTTCGGCCAGTCTGTCTTGCAGCATGCACCCTCGTCAGCGGGAGCGGCGGCCTACCGTTCCCTGGCCGTACAGATCTTCGATGCGATGGAGGCGAGCTGACATGGCACGCGCAGCGGGAGGGAAAGCCCCGGATCCGCTCGGCAAGCGGGCCCTGTACTGGGCGCCCTCGGACGTTGCCGGCGGGGACGAGCCCGGTGGTTCTTCGTCGCCGACCACGGTGCTCCCCGTGGGTAAACGGGCGCTGTATTCGGGGGCCAGCGCCGAAGCGGACGATCCGATCACGACCTCGGACAACCCTCTGATCGGGCGCGGGACGTTCACCGTCCGCTGTCAGCGGTGCCGTCAGCTGTCCCGCGTCGGTCTTCTCGATCTGCTCATCTTCCAGTTCCCGATCGGCGTGTGGGTGCCGCGCGGGCGGTTCGACCGGCGCATGACCTGCCCGTCCTGTCGCAAGCGGTCGTGGTGCAGTGTGACCCTCCGGCGCGGCTGAGGCCCGGGAAGCTATTCGGCCAGGTAGAAGCGGGCGGGCACGGTCGGCTCACGGACGACCTGCCCCCTCCGTTCGAGCAGCACCAGGTGAGCGAGGGTCTCGCCGTTGGCCGCCCGTTGCATGTAGTCATGGATGTCGTCCCACGGGCGCGACCACGACAGGGCCAGCGTGATGTCCCAACAGGAGATCCCGGGGTTCTTCTCGAGTATCCTTTTGATCTCGATCAGGCGGTCGACGTGGTGCGCGGTGAGCGCGTCGACCCGGTCCTCGAGCCCGGAGAACCGGTACTCGTGCGCCGGGAGGACTTCGTCGGGATGGAGCGCCCGCACCTTGGCCAGTGATTCGAGATAGTCGCCGAGCGGGTTGGCGAACTGCTGGGAGTGGAACGAGATGTTCGGCGTGATCCGGGGGAGTACGTGATCACCGGAGAGAAGGAGGTTGTGGTCGTCGGAGTAGAGGCAGATGTGGCCGGGGGAATGGCCGGGCGTCCAGACGGCTCGGAAGTCCCACCCGGGGAGCTCGAGGAGTTGATCGTCCTCAATGAGGATGTCGGGCAGAGCCACGTCCAGCGTCGCCTTTACCTCCATGGAGGCGAAGGCGAGGTCCGGCAACTTGTCCTCCGGCACCCCCGACATGGCCAGAAGCTCACGCATCCGGTCCACCAGGCCATCGGTGTCGTGGTACCGCGCGTCCAGGAGTTTGGCGTCGGCCGGGTGCAGGCCCACCCAGGCTCCTGAGGCCTCGCGTACCCGACCGGCCAGGCCGTAGTGGTCGGGATGGAGGTGGGTCACGACCACGGCGCGCACGTCGCTCATGGACCCCCCGGTCTCGGTCAACCCCGCGTTCAGTGCGTCCCAGGCGTCATCGGTCGGCCACCCGGCGTCGACGAGGGCCACGCCGTTGTCGAGCTCGAGCACGTAGACCGAGACGTAGCGCAACGGGTTGTTTGGAATGGGCACCGGGACGGACCACATGCCCGGACGCACCTTCTCGACGGGCGGGAGGACATTGCGATCCCATGCATCCTTTTGGGCGGTGCCGGTGACAGTGAACACGCTGGGCACGGTAATCGAGGGCGTTTGCCGAAAGCCAAACCCGCCTCGGGGGTGCCGGCCCCCGCCGCCGACCGCCGCCGGCCGAAGCCGCCGACCGCCGCTGGCCGCTGACGTGGTGGCAGCACGACCGTGCCCGTGGAGGTACCCACCTTGGCGCCCCACCACCTTGGGGAAACAATGAGCAGCACAGGTTGACGCGAGGAGAGGATTTTGGGAGCCGTCCGGATGGCATTTCGCGCCAAACTGCGCCATCGATGGCGCTCCTGGTTGGTCATCGCGGTCCTCATCAGCGTCGTGGGAGGCCTCGTGCTGGCCGCCGCGGCCGCTGGTCGCCGGACAGAGGCGGCATTCCCGCAATTCGTCGCCGCGCACGGCTTCGACAGCGACGAGTACGCCACCCGGCCCGTCCCGAAAGTGGCCGAGCTCCCCGGGGTCACGTCCGCCGTCGAACTGATCAGCCCCGACTCCGGCCAGCCCACGTGCGCCTGTACCCACCCGATAAACCCGACGGAACTCGGGGTCATCTACTCGTCCCCCAAGGGGCGATCGCCGTTCAAGCTCGTCTCGGGCCGCTTGCCCGATCCGTCGGCCCCGGACCAGGTGCTGGCGTCCTTCACTCTCCAGCAGGACTACGGGGTGCACCTGGGGAGCGTGATCCGCGTCCCGCTCTACGCGCCGTCGCAGGCCTCGGCGTACAACGACGCCACCGGCGCAGAACCGAAGCCGACCGGTCCGACGGTCGACCTCCATGTGGTCGGGTTCGAAGCGAGTGAATTCGAGTTCCCTTCCGGGTCGACTCCTTCCTACGACCTCTTCACCACCTCCGCGTTCGCAAAGACGGTGATCCCGCGCACGTCCGCCGGCTATGTGTACCTGGTCAGCCTGCGTGAGGGTGCCGCCGGCATCTCCCGGTTCAACGCGGCGGCGGTCTCGCTGAACGGGGCCGGATTAGAGGGTGGTCAGGACGAAGACGGGGTGGCTGCCGCCATCGCGACCTCCATCCACCCCCAGGCCATCGGGTGGTGGATCCTCGCCATCCTCGCCGCGCTCGTCGGACTGGCGGTCGTCGGCCAGGCCCTGGCCCGCCAGAGCAGAGTCGAGAGCGAGGACTACCCGACGATGGCCGCCCTCGGCGCGGATCGACGTCAGCTCGTGGCGCTCGGGATGGCACAGACCCTGGTGGTGGGGCTCACCGGTGCGTGTGGAGCGATGGCCGTGGCCACCCTGCTCTCACCCATCGCCCCCCTCGGCGAGGCGCGTATCGCCGAGAACTCGACCGGGTTCGCCTTCGATGCGCCGGTGCTCCTGCTCGGTGCGCTGGGCACGTTGGTGGTGGTGCTCGTTCTGGGCCTGTGGCCCGCCCTTCGGGCCGCGAAGCTGCGGCGGGCCGACGACCGCCGGATCCTTTCCGGTCCCTCGGTCGTGGTGACCCAGCTGGCGGCGGCCGGTGCGCCGCCGAGCGCCGTCATCGGCGTCCGCAACGCGCTGGAGAGGCGGACCGGTGGTGTCGCCGTCCCCTTGGGGAGCGCACTGCTCGGTACGGTGCTGGCCGTCCTGGCGTTGGCGGGGACCGCGGTGTTCGGCGCCAGCCTTTCGCACCTGACCGCCACCCCTCGGCTGTACGGCGACACCTTCCAGCTCAATTTCACCGACCCCGCCGGCGGGAAGCCGGACCCCATCCTTTTGCGAAGCCTCGAGCAGGACAAGGCCGTCACGGGAATCACCGAGGGCATCGCCACCGAAATCCTTGTGAACAAGGTCGTGGTGGGGGCCGTCGCCGGCACGGCCGTCCGCGGCCACCTCCTCTTCTCGACCGTCGCCGGACACCTTCCGATCAGTGACCATCAGATCGGCCTCGGTGCGACGACGATGCGTCAGGCCGGTGCCCACGTCGGCTCACTCGTCCACATCGCCATGTCGTTGCCGTCGGGCCAGAAGCGCGCCGGAACGTTTCACGTCGTGTCGCAGGTCTCCTTCCCCGTGCTCGGAGGCGCCGTCAGTCTGGGCACCGGCGCAGTGATCACGACCGCGGGTTACGAGAACACCCTGTGCCCCCCGGCTCCCGGGCGAGCAAGATGTCTGAAGGGAGCCCTGGCCACCATCAACGGCGGCGGAATGCTCGTGCGCGTGGTGCCCGGCCCGCAGGGGAGGGCTGCGGTCTCCCACTATCTCGATGCCTACCGCTCGACCACCGCGCTTGCCATCACCCCGACCTCTCTCGTCAACTTCGGCGAGGCGGTCAACTTCCCCCTCGTCTTTGGCGTCATGTTGGCCGTGGTTGGCGCGGCGACGCTGGCGCATCTCCTCGTGGTGAGCGTGGCGCGCCGACGACGGGAGATCGGGCTCCTCAAGGTGTTGGGGTTTGTCAATCGTCAGGTAGCCGCGGCCGTGTCCTGGCAAGCCACCACGTTGGCGCTCATCGGCATCGTGGTTGGCGTGCCCCTGGGTGTGGTGGCCGGAGAGGCGGTGTGGAATGCGTTCGCCAACAATCTCGGTGCCGTCCCGATTTCCGTCGTCCCGGTCTGGCTGGTGGTCACGCTGGCGGTCGGTGTCCTGGTGGTGGCGAATCTCCTCGCCATCGGTCCCGCGCTGGTGGCGACCCGGTCGAAGCCGGCGCGCCTCCTCCAACCGACGCAGCTGAACGCCGTGTGAGGCCCCCGGCTAGGTGTCTTGCGAAGCAAGGTAGCTGAAGTACCTTGTGGTGCATGGCAGATGCGGAGGGTCGACGGAGCCAGCTCCTGCGGGGCGTTCTCGACATCTGCCTCCTCGCCGTAATGGGCGAAGGGGCTGCGTATGGCTACGAGATGACCAAGCGGTTGCGGGCGCGCGGCTTGTCGATCGTCGGGGAAGGGTCGATCTATCCGCTCCTCGGCCGGCTCGAGCGCGACGGGTTGGTCGAGACCCGGCGGGCAGCCAGCAACGGGGGACCGCCCCGCAAGTACTACAGCCTTTCGCCCGAGGGCGAGCGTGTACTCGAGGCAGGAAAAACGGAATGGCAGGCGACGCGGGACGCCGTCGATGGTGCCCTCGGTCTGGTCAAAGCGGAGGTAATGCCGTGAGTGAGTTCGTAGAGGAGTGTCGGCGGGAGTGGCGGCGTCTCGGAGTCCCCGATCCCATCGCCAATGAGATGGGCGGCAGACCTGACGGCCGATATCGAAGAGGCTGAGGCCGAAGGAGGCTCGGCCGAAGACGTGCTCGGGAACAGCGTGTTCGACCCCCGGCGCTTCGCAGCATCGTGGGCCGGTGCCCGTGGGGTGACGGCCCCGACCCTGCCGGATCGTCCGCCCATGCGCAGAACGGTCCCGGCCATCGCCTTGACTGCGGTCGCCGCCTTCTTCGCCTTGGCCGCCATTGCCCTGCTGATCGGGCGTCGCAGTGCCTCAGCTGCCGTCTCGGTGCGCGGGATCCTGGGGGGTCCGGGGTCGGTTCGCCTGTTCGGGCCCGGTTCGGTGAGCCCGGCGTTCCGGTCCTTCGGGTTCGGACCGCCATTCGCAGGGCCGCACGGTTGGCCCTTCGCGCTTCTTGCGGTGTTGATCCTTTTCGCAGCCATGGCGGCTCTCGGTCTCGCTGCCTTGTACTGGTCCCGCTGGTCCCCGTGGACCCGCCGCGGCCTTCAAGGGATGGCTCGGGTGCTCGGACGCCCGTGGTGGTCGAAAGGATCGAGCCGATGACGCCCCGGCTTGGGCCATCATCGCGTGGCACTGGGTCGGGCTGCCGGGATTTGAACCCGGGACCTCCTGCTCCCAAAGCAGGCGCGCTGCCAAGCTGCGCTACAGCCCGTTACTGACTTGCTTTCAACCTTCAACATCTGACCAGAGTTTTCCCGGCCATTTGCCCCTCGTTCATCTTCTCCCGCTGTGCTACCCCTATGTAGCCCCTAATTCTCGCTATTTCTGAGGGAGTTTCCGGGAAGAACTTCAAGTGACGACCCAGCGTACATGGTCGATTACGGGGGTTGGGGACCCGCTCAACCGGTCGACGTCGTTGTCGTCGTACTGGTCGCGGTGCTGGTCGTCGTGGTGGTGGACCCGGAGTCTGCCGGAATAGATGACGATGTGGTGGACGTGGATGATGTCGACGTGGCGGTCGATGTGGGGGGAGCGACTCCCGTATCAGGTGAGACGCACCCCGCAGGCGGTGACGTCGCGCCGGACTGTCCGGGCATGAGCACCGTTCCCGCGCATCCGAAGTCCGAGAACGTAGCTTCGCTTGCCGTGGTCGAGCCGTCGGTGAAATGCGCAACGGACCGGGTCTGCCGGATATAGCCCGACGCATCGATGGAGACCTGCACCGTGGTTCCCGTGTACCCCTGGGACGCCAGGACGGCGTTCGCCGCCGCGATCGCCTCGGCCTCCTGCGCGGTGGTATCGGGCACGTTCGCTTCCTGCGCCGCGGTGATGTTCAGCTGATAGATCGTTACCGCGGTGCCGTCTACGGTGCCGGTACCGATCTCGTCGGCTCCGGTGATCATGCTCTGATCGAGGTCGAGATAGCCGGTCGGGCTGGAGAGACCGCCCATCGCCAAGGCGCCTTGGCGCTGTCCCAGAGTGCCTTCCACCGAGCCGGCGAATCCGGTCAACGTCGAACCCGGGCCGGCTTCGTTCGACCCGGGTTCGAGCCCGTAGTCACCCCCGCCGAACTCCCAGATGTCGGTGCCGTTGTCACGAATGGTGATCATGCCGAGTGCGGTCACGTCCGACGTCGCCACCATGGCGAAGGGATCCGTGTCGATCGTCCCCTGGCCGGTGACGGTTGTGGCAGAGAACGAGTTGGGTGTGGCAGGACACACTTCGGATGTCCCTCCTGAGCCCGAGCCAGTCGACGAGTTGCCGATTACGGTGCAGCCGGATGTGGTCGCGGTCGCGGTCGGCGGCGTGGCCGGATCGAACTCATAGCTCACGTTGTAGCTGCCCGAACTCGTGGTGGCACTGAGGGCCGACAGAATGGTGCGCTGCGCCTGGGCCTTCCGCTGTGGGGTCTGCGCGCTCTGCTTGGGTGCTGGGTGGAGCACCGGGCCTCCGCTCGATGAGAGGGCGAGCCCCACGGGGAGCGACACCGTCGCGACGCACGCCACGCAGGCCAGCACGATCCACGTCGTACGACGCCGGCGAAAGCGCCCACGCGGTGGCGACGGATCCTCGTCGAACCACAGACCCTCCTGGTCGTCAGGCGTAGCCATTGTCAGCCTCTCTTATCCGTTGGGTACGGCGGTGGTCGATGTGGTCGTCGTGGTCAAGCTTCCCGTGCTGGTCGTCGTGGTCGAGGTGGGTGTGGTGGACGAGGTGGTGGTGGGCGTCACCCCGGGGCGCACCCCCGTCGTCGGTGTCGGCGCGACGGCAGTTGTGGTGGGGGTGGTCGTGGGTGCGACACCCGTATCGGGCGAGGCGCAATCGGTCGGGGCAGTCGATGTGCCACCTTGGCCGGGCATGAGCAGGGTCCCGGCACAGCCGAAGTCGGAGAACGTTGCGTCGAGGGTCACCGTCCCCCCGTCGGAAAAGGAGACCGTGGAGGAGGATTCCCGGATGAAGCCGGAGGCATCGATCGAGACGAGATCCCGGATGGTGGTGAACCCCTGTGCCGTCAGGAGGGCGACTGCACTGGTGATGGTGTCATGGTTGGTCGCTGCAGCGGAGCAGATGGATTGGACTTTACAGATGAGCAAGACGATCAGATTTGTCAAGTATCTCCCACTCGTGCCGCGACCGCCGGGTCCCCCTGCCCTGCGGCTTTGAACCTGCGGGGCCGATTGCGGCCGCAATGGCGGCGCCGATGCAGCTGAAATGCACCTGAATGCAGCCCTACCTGCGGTAGCCTCTCCCCGATCGAGAATTCGGGTTGGCGGGTACCGTCGAGGCGTGGGTGACGTCCGTGGAACCGGATCGGGGCACATGCGGTGAACCACCGAATCGTGGGCTGCGCAAACGGGGAGGAGTCGACGATGGCGACGCAAGACGTACTCGATCGGACCAACGTGCAGGCGCTGCCAACCAGGGCGCACTGACGCATGGCAAAGAAGCACGGCCGCCCCTGGGTGGGCCTGGGCGGCTCCGTCCGGGCGCGGGTCGCCACGGTGGGCGTTCTGGGCCTTCTCGCGTTCTCCGCCGCGATCGTGGCTCCGACGGTGGATCCGGCCGCGGCGGCGACGGCGCCTGTCGCGGTCGCCACGGTGTCCAGCGCCGCCGCGCCTGGACTGACCGCGCCGCCTGATTCGACCGCGCCGCCTGATTCGACCACCGCCGCTGTCTCCTCGCCGATGGAGGCCGCCACCATCACCTCGCGGACCACCCTCCAGGCGTCCGGGGTGGATCCGGATTCCGTCACAGGCGACCAGCAGGACGCGATCACCCCCGACGGCCAGGGCTACTGGCTCGTGGCCTCCGACGGCGGCATCTTCGCCTTCGGCGACGCCGGCTACTTCGGTTCGACCGGGGGCATGCGCTTGAACCAACCGATCGTCGGCATGGCGGCCACCCCCGACGGCAGGGGTTACTGGCTCGTGGCCTCCGACGGCGGCATCTTCACCTTCGGCGACGCCACCTTCTACGGCTCCACCGGCAATCTCCATCTCAACCAACCGATCGTCGGCATGGCGGCCACCCCCGACGGCAGGGGTTACTGGCTCGTGGCCTCCGACGGCGGCATCTTCACCTTCGGCGACGCCGGCTACTTCGGCTCGGCGTCGGCCTCCGATGGCCAGGGCAACATTGTGGCTCTGGCGTCTGCGTCGAACGGCCAGGGCTACTGGGTCGCCGGCGGCAACGGCGACATCGATCCGTTCGGTGCGGCACCATCCGAGGGATCGATGTCGGGCCGAGCCCTGAACCGCCCGATCGTCGGTTTTGCCGCGGCGCCACTGGGCATTCCCGCCGTGGAGTCCCCTGCGTCTCTTTCCATCACCACGACCACCCTGCCGAATGCGTCGGTGGGCGTGCCCTATGGCGCCACCCTGGTCGCCTCCGGGGGGACGCGGCCCTACTCGTGGACGGGCACCGCCGGCTTTGTTCCCGCCGGCTTGGACCTCACGTCGAGCGGCACCATCACCGGCATACCCAGTTCGCCGGGGCACTCCACGTTCACGCTCGAGGTGACCGACAGCACGGCGCCCGTTGCACTCGTCGCGAAGGTGACGCTCTCCATCACGGTCAGCGTGGCACCTCTCACAGTAGCGACGAAGAACCTGCCCAGCGCCATGCTGGGCACGCCGTACCAGGCATCGTTGACCGCCGCAGGCGGCACGTCGCCCGACTCGTGGGCCCTCTTCGCCGGCTCCCTCCCCGCTGGCTTGAGCCTCTCGTCGGGCGGAATCATCACGGGCACGCCGAGTGAGCAGGGGAGTTCCAGCTTCACCGTCCAGGTCGTCGACAGCACCTCGCCCACCCGTCTGACGGCGACTGCCACGCTTTCCATTCCGGTGTTCCCACCGGCGGGATCTGCTTCCACTCTCGACTCCTCCAACTGGTCGGGTTACATAGAGGTCGACGGACCCTTCTCGGAGGTGACGGGAACGTTCAGCGTGCCGTCGCTCGTCGCCGGCACGCCACCCGCCGACGAGATGTCGGTCTGGGTCGGTATCGACGGGGGGAACGGGGACAACTCGCTCATACAGGCCGGTTTCAACGAGACCCCCGATCCCGGCGGCGCAACCGGCTTCGTGATCCAACCCTGGTGGGAGATCCTCCCGGCCTCGGAGACCTACATCAACAGCGTTGAGATACAGGCCGGAAATACCGTGACCGTCACGATCGGGCAGATCAGCGGGACCCAATGGGGCATCACGCTCACCGACAACACGAACGGGGAAAGCTTTACAACGGATCAGACCTACAGCGGGCCCGCGTCGACCGCCGAATGGATTGTCGAAGCCCTCACGGTGAACGGGGGAGTGAGCGTTCTCGCGCCGTATTCGCCGGACGTCAGCTTCAGCGATCTGGGTTTTCTCGGGTCCGACACCACGTTGCAGGAGGTCCTGATGGTGCAGGCCGGACTCCAGGTCTCCACACCCTCGGTGCTGACGGCGAACGGCTTCACTGTCGCCTACGGCAAGTCTCCGCCCCCGCCGCCGTGATCACGTGCCGCGGCGGAGT
>JBEKWB010000028.1:0-41719 GCA_049513455.1 Acidimicrobiales bacterium | reverse complement strand
AGTGCCAGATGGACCACATCGTGCCTTATACCGAAGGTGGACCCACCGACCAGGACAATGCCCAGGTCCTCTGCAGCTACCACAACCGGTTGCGTTACGAGCGGCCCCCGCCGGGCGGGTAGGGAAACGGCCCGTCCGCTTCGTCCCGTCTTCGCCCACATCAGTCTGATCAGTCTGATTCGTCCCGCTTCACACCACTTCTGAGACTGCCGTCTGCGTCTGCGTCTGCGTATGCGCCCGTGCGCGTGCGCGCCCACGCGCATGTCCACGCCGCCCCGTCGGCCCGGTCGGCCCGGGTAACCCGTCACCCCTCCTCACGTCGAGATCGTGCTTCCGTGTGGCTGGTCGGGATTTGTGATCCATGCGCGAGCCTCGGCGAGTTTGGCCACCCCTTCTGGTGTCGCCTTCCCCTTGATACCTTCGAGAAGCCGTTCATCGAGTGCAGCCAGCAGTTCTTCCGTAGATCCCATGCCGCCATGCTCGCACGACCCGCAACGGCACCGGCGGGGCCTCCCTCCGCGTCGCCTACCCCGTAACCCGTCCATCCCACCCTGTGGCCAGCGTGGGAGTGAAACTAGGCGGATGAAGGGAACGCTGACGCAGAACGGGCACGAGATCGAGGCCACCTCCGAAAATGTCCTCGCGGCATTGGCAGGGACGGACTTCTTCTGGCTGGACCTGGACGACTCCGCCTCGGACGGCACGGTCGCCGAGCTCCTGAGCGTCCACTTCAAGTTCCACCCGCTCGCCGTGGCGGCGGCCGAGAAGTTCGCCCAACGCCCACGGTTCGACGACTACGACGACTTCGTCTATATGGTGGCGCGGGGTGCCGACTTGCACGATACGGGGGAAGCCGAGGTCCATTTCTTCTGGACCGGTCGCTATGTCATCACCGTGCACCGGGCCGACTGCCCGTCCGTGCAGGCCGTGCACAACCGGGTGGAGCAGCACCATGTGGCGACGACCAATGCAACGCCGCAAATCGTCATCGTCTACCTGATCATCAACGCGCTGGTGGACGGCTTCTTCCCGGTCCTGAACGATTTCGACGACAAGATCGACGCTCTGGAGGACGACATCCTCAAGGCACCGACGGAAGCGCAGTTGGGTGTCCTCTTCGACATGAAGCGCAGTCTCATGAACATGCGCAAGGTCATCACGCCCCAGCGAGACATGATGGCTAGTATCAACGCCGGCGTCTCGGACGTTCCCGGCATGACCGACGAGGCCGCAAAATACTTCCGCGACCTCTACGACCACTTGATCCGTCTCGCCGATCTCGTCGACAGCTACCGTGACCTCTTGAGCAGCGTCATGGACACGCATCTCTCGACGGTGTCCAACCGCCTCAACGTCGTGATGAAGCAGTTGGCCATCATCGCCACTATCTTTCTGCCACTTAGTTGGCTCACCGGGTTTTTCGGACAAAACTTCGCGTTTCTGGTCAATCACATCACGCGCACCGCAACCTTCTTCATCGTCGGAATAGGCACCGAGGTCATCGCCGTCGGATTGCTCTACCTTCTCTTCAAGCGTCGAGGTTGGCTGGGGGGCCCGAGCGTCTGATTCAACCGCCCACCCGCGTCGATCGCCTCCCTCGCTCACCCACCCGCGTCAACCCACCCGCGCTAGACCCACCCGCGCGAACCCACCCGCGCTGATCCCAACGCGATCAGACGCCGAGCGGGCGAGTCGGCAGGTGCGCCGGCGGCTCGGCGTCGTGGACTTCGTACTCGGTCCACCACTCCTCGCACCCGTCGGGCACGGGGAAGCCCAACTGCTTGCGCTGGTCGACCAGGTCGCGCACCGCCAACTTGCACTCGCGGAGGAGTGCGCAGATACCAGCTTCGGAGCCCCGGCCCAGCGGGGCAGTGCCCCATAGCTTCTCTTCGGTGTGCCAGGCCCGGAGGCGGGCCTCCGCGATCTGGTGGGTCTGCGCGGCGATCTCCGCCCGCAGTGTCGGATCACCCTCCGCCATCACGTCGGCCGCCCGCAACCAGCCGTAATCCCGGTTGATGCGCAGGAGCCCAACTTCGGCCTCGAAGAAGCCGACCACGTCGACCACGGGATCGATGGTCGTCAGGCTGGCCCCCGGGGCGAGGGCGATGCCGAGATTCTCGCGCTGGCGATCGGCCAGCGAAATGACGCCCAGCGCGCGTAGCCCGATGTTGGCCGCCTGATCAGCGGAGAAGTTGTGCTCCTCCCGGGAAATGTAGAGCGGGATGGCAAGCACCGCGATGATCCGGGATGCCCCGAGTTGCAGTGCCGCCCGGACCGGGACGTTCTGCAACACCCCGCCGTCGACATAGTCGTCGTCGGCCAGCGGCCGCGGCGGGAAGACCATGGGGACACTGGCCGAAGCGAGCGCTCCTTCGAGCACGTCGACCGGCCCGGCGGCCACGCCCGCGACGGGTGTCATGGCGTCCTCTTCGACGATGATCCCGCTCTCGGTTATGTAGCGCAGCACCCCCGCCCGCAGCGCCGTGACGGCCAGCCGTAGTTGGAGCCCGGGGCGGTCGATCAGGGTCGGGTCGACCGGGTGGATGCCGGTAGGGCCGCCGCGTCGCATGGCTTCGGCCAACGGTTGCAGGTTCATGACCGCGCTCCCGCTGGTCTGGAGCTTGCGCCTGGCGCGGGGCAGACGCAGCGCGGCGCCGGCGATTAGGCGGACGATCCTGCGGCGTGCCCGCCGGTGCGCCTTACGCTCGGCCCGGCGCTGGGCCCGACTCGTCAGCGGAGCCCGTTCTGCGTCGACCGCATCCCAGCTGCGGTCGCGGTCGGGTGCGTAGTCGAAATCCGCGCCGGGTGGCAGGGGAGGGCGGGTGCCCTCGGTCAGGGACTGCATGATCTCGGCACCCAGCGAGGTGCCATGCAGCGCGCGCAGCCAAGGTTGCTCCCCGAAGACATACCTCGTGCGGGTCATGGCCAGGATGTCGTCTTCCATCTGCTGCACCCGGTGGGCGAACTCGGGCAGGGTGCGCGCTTGCGCCAGCACGACGGCACCGAGTGCACCCGCCGACGTGGCCGTAATGATGTCGGGGACGATGCCCTCGGTGGCGATCAGGTACTGCAGCGCGCCGACCTCGAACGAGCCCTTGGTCCCGCCTCCGGCCAGCACGAACGCGGTGGGGCCGCAGAGGGGCTCTTCGATCATCCGGAAACCTTAGCCATTCAGCCGCCGGCTGCCGCGGTAACGATCTCTATGGGCGCCCCGGGCCGGACGGGGGTGGTGGACCATTCCGAGCGGGGGATGACGTCACGATCGACCGCTACCGCGACGCCCTTTGGCTCGGCCCCCTCGAGCAGGCGGGCCACCACGTCCGAGATCATGCTCCCCTCAGGCACGATCATGGAATCACCGTTCACGCTCACGATCAGGTCGTTCATCGCTCCTGAGCCACCCCCGGAGCCACCCCCGGAGCCACCCCCGGAGCCGCCCCCGCCCCCGCCCCGAACAGATCCACCACGCTCGCCGCCGTCAGGGGAGCAAGGAGCATGCCGTTGCGGAAGTGCCCGCTGGCCAGGGCGACACCCGCGAGGGCGGTCCACCCGACGACCGGGGTGTTGTCGGGCGTGGCGGGGCGCAGACCGGTCCCGGCCTCGAGCAGCTCGAGCTCGTCGATCCCCGGAACGACGGCCCGGGCATCGCACAGCAGCTCGTGCACCGCGCCGGCCCGCACGCCGAGATCGGTGCCGCGCTCTTCCATGGTGGCCCCGACCACGAGCGTCCGGTCGGGACGGGGGACGAGGTAGATGGAGCGTCCGTGCACCAGGGCCCGCACGGTACGGGGGAGCAGCGGCGGACCTGTGCGCCCATCTGCCGGACCCAGGCGCAAGATGTGCCCCTTGACCGGACGTATCTCCGGCAGGCCCGCCGCGTCGAGACCGCCGATGTGGGGAGTACCGGTTCCAGCCGCCAGGAGGAGGTAATCGGAACCGAGGCGGCTGCCGTCCGAAAGATCGACACTCGGACCGGACCCCCCGGACCCCCCGGCCGCCACCACTTCGACGGTGAGCGGCACGAACCGGACCCCTTTGGTGCGGCAGGCCTGGACCAGCGCACCCAGCAGGGCCCGGTTGTCCACGTGATGATCCCCCGGCACCTCGATCCCCCCACGCAGGGTCGGAATCAGCGAGGGCACCAGGGCCCGGCACTCCGAGGCCGTGCGCCGGTGCGCCGTGCAGCCGAGCGAGTGCTGGTAGGCGAGGAGCTGGTCGAGGGCCGCCCGGTCCGACGTATCGAGGGCGACGGTCAGCGTGCCGGACTCGTCGTAGCCGACATCGTGCCCGGACGCCCTCTCGAGTGAGGTGGCGAACTCTTTCCAGAGGGCCGCCCCCTCTCGCAGGAGTCCTGTGAGCGGGGCCTCGCCGAACTGGACTTCGGTGACCGGGGCCAGCATCCCGGCGGCCACCCAGGAGGCGCCGTCACGCCCGGGGTCCGGCGCGACCAGCGTGACCTCATGACCGGCTTCGGCCAGCCTCCAGGCACACGAGAGCCCGATGACGCCGCCTCCCACCACGAGCACCCGAGCCGCCATCGCCGCAAGCCTACGGACGCTGGAGCAGGGTCGGGAGCAGGGTCGGGACCAGGGCCGGGACCAGGGCCGGGACCAGGATCGGATGAACGGGCCGGGTCCGGCGTCGGGTCCGGAGGGGAGAGGGCGTGCAGTGGTGGAACAGGGACGACCGAACCTTGTAGTGTGGGTACTGCACAACAAAGGGGATGATCATGGTTGCAAACTTGAACTCACTCGGTTTCCCGGTCTTCGACGCCGACAACCACCTGTACGAGACTACCGATGCACTGACCAAATTCCTCCCGCCGGAGTACAAGGGCGCCATCGACTACGTCGACGTCCACGGCCGGACCAAAATCGTGGTGCGGGGCCAGATCAGCGACTACATCCCCAACCCGACCTTTGACCGGGTCGGGCGGCCGGGCGCGCAGGAGGAGTACTTCAAGATCGGCAACCCCGAGGGCAAGTCCTACCGGGAGATCATCGGGCGCGGCATCGACTGCCCGCCCGCCTTCCGCGATGCGGCCCACCGCCTCGATCTGCTCGACGAGCAGGGCATTGACTACACGATCATGCTGCCCACCCTGGCCAGCCTGGTCGAGGAACGCATGCGCGACGATCCCGAACTGTGCGCCGCCGCCATCCATGGCCTGAATCAATGGCTGCTCGAGGAGTGGCCCTACGCCTACAAGGACCGCATCTTCTCCACGCCGATCATCACGCCCGGACTGCTCGACAACGCCATCAGGGAGCTCGACTTCCTACTGGAGAACGGCGCCCGGGTGATCCTCATGCGGCCGGCGCCGGCCTGGGGCTTCCAGGGCCCACGGTCGTTCGCCCTCCCCGAGTTCGACCCCTACTGGTCCAAGGTCGAGGAGTCGGGGATCCTGGTCGTGATCCACGCCTCGGACTCCGGTTACGAGCGCTACTTCAACGAATGGGAGGGCAAGCAGCGTGAGATGCAGGCCTTCGCCCAACCGCAGCCGTTCTTGGCCACGTTGCAACACACCTTTCGCGACATTCAGGATGCAGTGGCCTCCCTCATCGCCCACGGGACACTGGCCCGCCATCCCAAGCTGAAGATCGCCCTCATCGAGAACGGGGCGGGCTGGGTGCCCGGGCTGCTGCAAAATCTCGACCACACGTACCGGACGATGCCCCAGGCCTTCGCGGAGAAGCCATCCGACACCTACAAGCGACACTTCTGGAGCCACCCGTTCCACGAGGAGGACCCGCGCCAACTCGTCGAGCTGCTCGGGGCCGAGAATGTCATCTTCGGCTCGGACTTCCCGCACGTCGAAGGGATGTCGAACCCGCTCTCCTACGTCGACGAGTTGGTGGGCCTACCCGAAGAGGACATCAAGAAGATCATGGGCGGCAACATGATCGATCTCCTCGGGATCAAGGTGCCCGCCGGGGTCTGACAGAGAAGAACAGGCTACGAACGCTCGAGGACGCCCGTGGCGACGCCCGTGGCGACGCCCGCGTCGATCGTGGCCCGCACGAGCGTGCGGGTCTGCGGCCAGTAGTCGTTGACGGCGTAGTGCTGCACTGCGTAGTTGTCCCACAGCACGAGTAGGTTCGGTTCCCATCGGATCCGCACCTGGTATTCGGGAACCTCCGCCTGGCGGCACAAGAGCCCGAGGAGCGCGTCGCTCTCCTCTGGGGGTATGCCGATGATGTTGCGCACGAAGCCACCATTGACAAACAACGTCTTTCGTCCCGTACGCGGGTGGCACAGCACGACGGGCTGGCGTACGGGTGGCACGGCAGCGCGGTATTCATCCAAGTTGGCCGCGTACTTCTCGGCATAGCTTCCGGCGCTCCAATCGTGAAGCGCCCAGAGACCCTCGAGGCGCTCCAGAATGCGAGGATCGAGATTGTCGTAGGCGGCTGCCATGTCCGCGAACAGGGTGTCCCCGCCGATGGGCGGGACGTCGACCGCACGCAACGTGGTGCCGAGGACCGGGGCTTCACGATACGTGCCGTCGGCATGCCACATATTTTCGAGCCCGACGACGATGCCATCACGGGTGAACGGGAGGACATTGTCGACAACCCTTGGCAGCGCCACGATCCGACCGCCGTTGGCAACCTGGCGCGGCAGCGAGTCTTCCACCACTTCTCCCCATCGGGATGCAAACGCACCTTGCTGCTCGAGGGTGATGTCCTGGTCGCGAAAAACGAGCACTTTCCACTCCCTGAACGCGAGATCGATCTCCGCGAAGAGCTCATCGTCGAGCGGCACACCGAGGTCGACTCCGGTGACCACGGCACCAAGCGTCATCGCAAGGGGCTCGATACCGATACGCCGGTAGTCGGCAGGAACTGATCCAACCCCCGCCCGGTTCAGCGTGCGCACTCCAACCGGCAAACGGTGCATGTGGCCCCCTTTCTGCTCTCCACCCTGCCATGCCCCCGATCGGCGTGCCATCCAGGTTGGCATCCCCGGCAAGGGGGGCCATCTGAGCAGGATGGTCGACGACCCGCCATCTCCGCCCCGACCTGACGGTTCCCGGCCTCATTGCTGAGCCGTTGCCGTTGCCGTTGCCGTTTGCAACCGTGAGCGTAAACCTGAGCGCCGTCCTGTCCAAGGTCGGTACGCTCCTCCAGAACCATTACGGCTGGAAGGACTTTGGAACGCACTAACTGGCTCGACACCATTCCATTCGGAATGGAGTACGGGCCACAGAGCGGAACTATCACCGGCGCGGGCTCGTCCTACTTCTCGTTGCGGCTTTCGTCCTACTGCCTCGATGTCGGGTCGACGCTCTCGGACGCCACCTGTGGGTAGGTCGGTCCCACCGTCGTCGCAAGGCGAGCGAGAGAGGGCGGGGACGGACCGGAGGGGGCGTCCACGCTGGGCCCAGCCAGGGCGTGGACGCCGCCTCGATCAAGCGGCGGCAGGTATCATCACGGCGTTCCGCTTGCGTGCGGGACATGGCGGTGGTTTTATCAGCTCAGTGGTTTAGTGCACGATTCCTCCATGAGTGCCCAACCGTAAAGGGAAGCTATGCGAACGCAGCTCTGCGACATGTTCGAGATTGAGTATCCGATCTTTGCCTTCACCCACTGCCGCGATGTGGCAGCCGCGGTGTCCAAAGCTGGCGGCTTGGGGGTGCTGGGGGCGGTGGGCTTCAGTGCCGAACAACTGGAGATCGAGTGTCAGTGGATGGACGAGCACGTCGACGGAAAGCCGTACGGCGTGGACACCGTCATGCCACAGAAATCCGTCGATGTCCACGGCTCGTCCCCCCAGGACCTGATTGATCAGATCAAGGGGATGATCCCCGAGCAGCACAAGGAGTTCGTGCAGGACCTGATGGAGCGTTTCGACGTTCCGCCTCTGCCGGAAGGCGAGGAACCCCACGGGGTGATCGGTTGGGCCGAGGACGTAGCCCGTTCCCACGTCGAGGTGGCCTTCTCGCACCCGATCAAGCTGATCGTCAACGCCCTCGGTTCCCCGCCCAAGGACGTCATCGACCGGGCTCACGAGCAGGGCATCAAGGTGGCGGCGCTGGCCGGTAAGGCCCAGCATGCGCAGCGGCACGTCAACAACGGGGTGGACATCATCGTCGCCCAGGGCTACGAGGCGGGCGGCCACACGGGCGAGGTGGCCACCATGGTCCTCGTCCCCGAGGTGGTCGACGCAGTGGCTCCTGTCCCGGTCCTGGCTGCGGGCGGAATCGGAACGGGCCGGCAGATTGCGGCGGCCATGGCGCTCGGGGCCCAGGGCGTGTGGACTGGCTCCCTATGGCTCGGCACGGCCGAGAGCAGCTCCTCCCCGGAGCAGATCGAGCGCTACCTGACCGCCACGTCATCGGACACCGTTCGCTCGCGGTGCTACACCGGCAAGCCGGCCCGCATGCTCAGGTCGGCTTGGACCGATGCCTGGGAGGATCCGGAGGGCCCGGGCCCGCTCGGGATGCCGTTGCAGAACATTCTCACCGCCGACGCCAACGCCCGGCTCGCACGCAGCCGGCCGGAGCTGTTCGTCACCCCGATCGGTCAGATCGTCGGCAGCATCAAAAAGGTACAGCCGGTCCGTGACGTCATGTACCAATTGATCGAGGAGTACATCGCCACCGTCGAACAGCTCGCTGCGGGCCTCGAAGCCGCGAAGGCATAGACGAAAAGGGGACCCGTCAGTCGAACAGATCAGGCTCCGCCTTCAACAACTTCTGCAGTAAAGGCTGGAAGCTGAACCAGCCGCCCACGTGCGAGCCCACCTGCTCGTGCGTCAACCGCGCCGCTTTCGGTGAGATCGGGATCGGCGTGCCGGCCGCCTCGGCGAGCAGCTGCGCCTGGCAGGTGCGCTCCATCGTGATGAACCACCACGCCGCCTCCTCGACCGAATGGCCCACAGTCAGCAGCCCGTGATTGCGCAGGATCACCGCCTTCTGATCGCCGAGCGCGTAGGCGATGCGCTTGCCCTCGCTGACGTCGAGCACCACGCCGGTGAAGTCGTCGAAGAGCCCGTGGTCCTCGTAGAAGGCGCACGAGTCCTGGGTGAGGGGATCGAGGAGGCGCCCGAGCGACGACCATGCCTTGCCGTACAGCGAGTGGGAGTGGGCCGCGGCCACCACATCGGGACGGGCGGCGTGCACCTGGGAGTGGATGGCGAACGCCGCGGTGTTCAGAGGCCCGTCGCCCTCCACCACCTCTCCCCGGTCGTTGACCAGGATCAGGTCGGCCACCCGGATGAGGCCGAAGGAGAGTCCGAACGGGTTGACCCAGAAATGATCCGGGCGTTCGGGATCCCGGGCGGTGATGTGTCCGGCCACGCCCTCGTCGAAGCCGAACTTCGAGAACAGGTGGAAGGCGGCGACCAGCTGCCGTTTGCGGTGGAGGCGCTCGAATTCGGGATCGGCGTCGACGGTTCGGGCAAACGGTGTCTCGGCCATGTGGTCCTCCTCGGATCTTCGGGCGTCCCCCTCAGTGTACGGCCGCCGTCCGGGTCTGGCGAGGGTCTGGCGAGGGTCCGGCGAGGGTCGGGGTCGGACGGCGCGGGATCGGCGACAGCGTCAGGGTCACTGATGGGGGAGAGGCGTCACGGCACCGGGGCAGCCGCCGCCCGTTCCCGCAATCGCTGGGCATCCTCCTCGAGCAGGAAGCCCTTCGCCAGCCCGTCGTCGACGGCGCGGTTGTAACGCTCGACGTACGCCGCATGGTCGGGGTAGAGGGCACGGAGCCTTTCGGGGGTAAAGGGCGTGCTTGTTCCAGCCAGGTCGGGTACGGGACCGACGCTCGCGCCCACGTGTGTCGCCGTCGGCACGGCAAAATCCGGCAGCCGGATGCCTCCGATGGCGTTGCCGAGCTCATCGCGCAGAAGCTCCGGCTGACCTCCGGACGCCGACTTCGCCGCGAGCTCTACGCGGGCCTGCTCCGGTGGGGGCACGCCGTCTTTCATCCAGGACCAGAGGTGACGCAGGGCGGCGTTGACCGCCGGATCGTACGAAAGCGTATTGGGCGGTCCGGCGACGGCGTCGATGAGCGGCATCGAGACCACCTCGCCGAAGTCCCGCTGCCATTCGGCTTCCATCCCCTCCCCGAACCCACCATCGAGATGCGCGGTGCCGGCGACCTCCCACAGGCGATGGGTGCTTGTGTCCGGCTGGCGTACCGGCAGATACCACAGCACCTCGGTCTCAGAGTTGAGTACCAACGCCGGGGTGGCAAGGTCAGGACGCAAGCGATGCGAGCCGAAGGGGAGGATGTTGATGACGGAGCGCAATTCCTCGGGTATGGAGTCGAGCGCCGGGCCCGGACCGGCGGCCTCGATCCGCGTGCCGCAGCCGGCGTAGACGATAAGGAGGAAGCCATCGAACCGTTGCGTGACGGGCTGTATGGCGTTGTAGTACGTCGCCAAGCGGCAGGCCGACTGTGATTCGCCGGCCGCCAGCAGCCGCTCCACCACCAGGCCGCCCATGGGGTCGACGGTGTCGGCCCCGGCGTCAGCACTCGCGCGATCAGGCCCGATTGCATCAGCGATCTGGGTAAAGATGTCGAAGGACGCGTCGTCATGGAGGATGGACAAGGTGCCGTAGCGCTCCCGGTCCCAGCCGATCAGCCCGCGCGCTTCGGCGTCGGGTAGCCCATCGAGCCCGACCTTCTGCACCGACGCACCCACCCAGGCGCTCCCTGACGCGACCACTTCGCTGAGCTCGTCGCGTAGTCGTCCGGGAAATTCGAAACCGAGCGAGACGTTGTTCCAATTCACCACCACCGTGCCGCTGAAGCGCGCCGGGTCGATCGGCCGACGCACCACGAAGCGGGTGCGGAACCGGCTCGGCTCACGCTCTGCGACATCCCACCGCCCATCGCGGCCGTACTCGCCGCCGGGCGCCATGGCGTACTGCACGGCGTCCCCTTCGATGAAGTACTCCTCTTCGACATAGCCCTCGGGAAGGCGGTCACCGCTCGCGGCGGCGAAGGGCCACCCGTGCGAACCACCGAGGATCGGCCCGGTCACTCGTGCCACGGTCCGTGCGGATCCCACGGCCGGGCAGGTTAGTCATCCACTGCCTTCTCCTGCGTGGTCACCGGTTCCTGCTCGGATCACCGGTGGATCACCGCCCCGGCTCCGGCTGGCGCCTCACCGGCGGCCCTGCGCCGGCCCCGACTAACCTCCCCGCCCGGTGACCCCGACCCAGACCCCGACCCCCCACATCGACTTCGGCATCTACGTCCCCCAGGTCGCCTTCTCCTACGACGACGTGCTCCTCCGGGCCCGCACCGTCGAGGAGCTGGGTTTTCATTCCCTCTGGCTCTACGACCACCTCTACGCCCCCATGCTGCCGGGGACCCCGTCGCTGGAAGGGTGGACCCTGGCCAGCTTCCTGCTGGCCCAGACCACCCGGCTCAGGCTGGGACACCTGGTGCTCTGCAACAATTTCCGCCACCCGGCACTGTTGGCCAAAATGGCGACCACGCTCGATATCTGCTCGGCCGGTCGCTTCGAGCTCGGGCTGGGCAGTGGCTCGGTGGAGGAGGAGCACCGCCGGACCGGGCTCCCCTGGGGCTCGTTCCCCGAGCGCTCCGCGCGTCTGGCCGAGGCCCTCCAGATCGTGACGGACATGTTCGCCCAGGAGCAAACCACGTTTGTCGGGCGCCATTACGAGATCCACGACGTGCCCAACCTCCCGCCCCCGGTCCAGCGGCCCCACCCGCCCATCCACGTGGGCGGCATCGGGCCGCGGCACACCCTGCCGCTGGTGGCCCGCTACGCCGACGTGTGGAACATCCCCACCTACGGGCTGGCCGACTGGGAGGCCAAGGAGGCCGTGCTGGAGGGGGAGTGCGCCAGGATCGGGCGTGACCCGGCGACGATCCGCCGTTCCCACCAGGCCGTGCTGGTGCTCGCCCCGGACGACCGGGCGCTGGCCGAGGCCACGGAGAAGGCGACCCGGCGCTACCGCGGGTCGACCTGGGGGCTCGAGGCCGGCGGGTACATCGGGACCCCCGCCATGATCGTGGACCGCATCGCCCGGGCGGTCGCCCAGGGCATCACGTTCTTCGTCTTCTTCACCCACGACCGGGCCGACCCCCGCACCCTCGAGCTCTTCGCCGACCAGGTCATGCCGGCCTTCGCCTGATCCCGCCCGATCCCGCACGACTCCCGGCCCGTCTTCCGTACCCCGGGTGTGGTCGTGTAATCTGAACGCTCCACTTCTGGGCCAGCGTTGTCCCGGTCGACCCTCAGTTCCCGACCCCGATCCGAAAGGATGCGACGCGATGGCCAGCGGCCTTTACGACGCCTCGTATGAGCACGACGCCTGCGGTGTGGGCATGGTGGCCGATCTCCACGGCCGTCCCGGCCACGGCATCGTCGACAAGGGGCTGACCGTCCTCGAGCGCCTGGCCCACCGTGGGGCGTCCGGGGCCGAGGCCTCCACCGGTGACGGGGCCGGCATCTTGGTCCAGGTGCCGCACCGGTTCCTGGTCGACGCGGCGGAGGCGGCCGGATTCTCCCTTCCCGACGCCGGCACCTACGCCGTCGGGGTGGCCTTCCTGCCCCGCGAGGACGACGACGCCGCCAAGGCCAAGAAGGTCATCGAGGCCCTGGCGGCCGAGGAGAAGCTGTCGGTGCTGGGCTGGCGGGTCGTGCCGGTCGCAACCGATGGACTGGGTGAGACGGCGCTGGGCGCCATGCCCGCCATGGAGCAGCTCTTCGTGGTTCCCGCGCCGGACACCGCCACCGCCGACCCACTGGACCTCGAGCGGCGCGCCTTCGTGCTGCGCAAGCGGGCCGAGCACGCCGTCGACGGCCTGTACTTCTCCTCGCTCTCGGCGCGGACGATCGTCTACAAAGGCATGCTCACCTCCGAGCAGCTGCGCACGTTCTTCACCGACCTCGAGGACCCGCGGTTCGAATCGGGACTGGCGCTGGTGCACTCGCGCTTCTCGACGAACACGTTCCCGAGCTGGCCGTTGGCCCACCCGTACCGCTACATGGCCCACAACGGGGAGATCAACACACTCGCGGGCAACCGCAACTGGATGCGGGCCCGCGAGGCGCTCCTCTCCACCCCCCTCATCGGTGGCGACCTCGACCGGATCTACCCGGTGTGCACGCCGGGGGCGAGCGACTCGGCCAGCTTCGACGAGGTGCTCGAGCTCTTGCACCTGGCCGGGCGCTCCCTGCCGCACGCCGTGCTCATGATGATCCCCGAGGCGTGGGAGAACCACACGACCATGGACCACGCGCGGCGCGCCTTCTACCGCTACCACGCCTCGCTCATGGAGCCCTGGGACGGCCCGGCCGCCGTGTGCTTCACCGACGGCACCGTGGTGGGGGCCGTGCTCGACCGCAACGGGCTGCGCCCGGCGCGGTACTGGGTCACCGACGACGACCTGGTGGTGCTGGCCAGCGAGGTGGGCGTGCTGGACATCGAGCCCGGGCGCATCGTGCGCAAGGGGAGGCTCCAACCCGGCCGCATGTTCCTCGTCGACACGGCCAAGGGCCGCCTGGTCGACGACGACGAGATCAAGACGGAGTTGGCCGCCGCACACCCCTATGACCGATGGCTGGCCGCCGACCAGGTCCGCCTGGAAGAGCTGCCCGCCCGGGCCATGCTCACCCCCCAGCACGGCCGGGTGGTGAGCCAGCAGCGCCTCTTCGGCTACACCAACGAGGAGTTACGGGTGATCCTGGCCCCCATGGCCCGCACCGGCTCCGAGCCCCTGGGCTCCATGGGCTCGGACGCGGCCATCGCCGTCCTCTCGGATCGCTCCCGGCTGCTCTACGACTACTTCACCCAGCTCTTCGCCCAGGTGACCAACCCACCCCTCGACGCCATCCGTGAGGAGCTGGTGACCTCCTTGGCGGCCACCGTCGGGCCGGAGGGCAACCTCCTCGACGCCGGCCCGGGCTCGTGCCGGCAGATCCTCCTGCCGCTGCCGGTCATCGACCGCGACGATCTGGCCAAACTCATGTACGTCAACGAGCACGGTGAGACCCCGGGCTTCAAGGCCTTCGCCATCGACGGGCTGTTCGAGGTGGGCCAAGCCGGCCGGGCCGGCGAGCCCACGGCGGCCGGTGGCGAGGCACTGGCGCGGGCGCTGGCCGACGTGCGCCGGCGGGTCTCCGAGGCCATCGCGGCAGGGGCCAACATCATCGTCCTCTCCGATCGCAACTCCACCGAGGAGTGGGCGCCCATCCCCTCGCTGCTGCTCACCTCGGCCGTGCACCACCACCTCGTGCGCGAGAAGACCCGCACCCAGGTCGGCCTGGTGATCGAGACCGGCGACGCCCGCGAGGTCCACCACATGGCCCTGCTCATCGGCTTCGGGGCGGCGGCGGTCAACCCGTACCTGGCGCTCGACACCATCGACGACATGATCGGCGAGGGGTTGCTCGACGGCGTCTCGCCCCGGCAGGCCCGGCGCAACTACACGAAGGCGGCCTGCAAGGGCGTGCTCAAGGTCATGTCCAAAATGGGCATCTCCACCGTGGCCTCCTACACCGGCGCCCAGGTCTTCGAGGCGATCGGCCTCGACCGCACCCTGATCGACGAGTACTTCACCGGGACGGCCAGCCGCATCGGGGGCATCGGCCTCTCGGTCCTGGCCGCCGAGGTGGCCGCCCGGCACGCCGTGGCCTACGAGAGCCGGCCGACGGAGCGGGCCCACCGCGAGCTCGAGGTGGGCGGGGAGTACCAGTGGCGGCGTGAGGGGGAGTACCACCTGTTCAACCCCAAGACCGTCTTCAAGCTCCAGCACGCCACCCGCTCCAAGCAGTACGCCATCTTCAAGGAGTACACGGCTGCCGTCGACGACCAGGCCGAGAAGCTGGCCACCCTGCGGGGCCTCCTGCGCCTCCGCACCACCCCCGCCACCCCCGCCTCCTCCTCCTCATCTCAATCTCAAGTAGAGGTTGATGCTCAATCTCTGGTTGAAGGTGAGGGTCTGGCAGGGGGCCGCGGTCCCATCCCCATCGAGGAGGTGGAGCCGATCGGGGCCATCATGAAGCGCTTCTCCACCGGCGCCATGTCCTACGGCTCCATCTCCGCCGAGGCGCACGAGAACCTGGCCATCGCCATGAACCGGATCGGCGGCCGCTCGAACACCGGCGAGGGCGGCGAGGACGCCGACCGCTACACCCCCGACGCCAACGGCGACCTGCGACGGAGCTCCATCAAGCAGGTGGCCTCCGGCCGGTTCGGCGTAACCGGCGAGTACCTGGTCAACGCGGACGACATCCAGATCAAAATCTCCCAGGGCGCCAAGCCGGGGGAGGGCGGCCAGCTCCCGGGCAAGAAGGTGCACCCGTGGATCGCCCGCACCCGCAACTCCACTCCGGGGGTCGAGCTCATTTCGCCGCCGCCGCACCACGACATCTACTCCATCGAGGACATCGCCCAGCTCATCCACGACCTCAAGTCGGCCAACCCGGCCGCCCGCGTCCACGTGAAGCTGGTGGCCGAGGTCGGCGTGGGCACGGTGGCGGCCGGGGTGGCCAAGGCCCACTCCGACGTCGTGCTCATCTCGGGCCACGACGGGGGCACCGGCGCGGCGCCGCTCACCTCGCTCAAGCACGCCGGCATCCCGTGGGAGATCGGCCTGGCGGAGACCCAGCAGACCCTGCTGGCCAACGGGCTGCGCGACCGGATCGTCGTCCAGGTCGACGGGCAGCTCAAGACCGGGCGCGACGTGGTGATCGGGGCGCTCCTCGGCGCCGAGGAGTTCGGCTTCGCCACGGCGCCGCTGGTGGTCTCCGGCTGCATCATGATGCGCGTCTGCCACCTCGATACGTGTCCCGTCGGCATCGCCACCCAGAACCCCGCCCTGCGCGCCAAGTTCAACGGCAAACCCGAGTTCGTCGAGACGTTCTTCGAGTACATCGCCGAGGAGGTGCGCGAGCTGCTGGCCTCGCTCGGCCTGCGCACCCTGGAGGAGGCGGTGGGACGCGTCGACCTCCTCGATGCGGACGTGGCGATCGCGCACTGGAAGGCGGCCGGACTCGACCTGAGCTCGGTGCTGGCCGTGCCCGACGTGCCCGACGACATGGCGCGCCACCAGACCCGGCTCCAGGACCACGGGCTGGAGAAGGCCCTTGATCATCAGTTCATGGACGCGTGTGCCGCCTCGTTGCGGGATGGCACACCCGTCTCGGTGGCCCTGCCCATATCCAACGTCGACCGTACCGTCGGGACCCTGCTGGGCTCGGAGATCAGCCGGCGCTTCGGCGCGACCGGGCTGCCGGACGACACCATCTCGCTGACGTTCACCGGCTCGGCCGGGCAGAGCTTCGGGGCCTTCGTGCCGCGGGGCGTGACCATGCGCCTCTACGGCGACGCCAACGACTACTTCGGCAAAGGGCTCTCCGGCGGCCGGCTCATCGCCCGGCCCCAGCGCGAGGCCGTCTTCGCGGCGGAGGAGCAGATCATCGCCGGCAACGTGATCCTCTACGGGGCCACGGGCGGCGAGGTGTTCATCCGCGGCCAGGTGGGGGAGCGCTTCTGCGTGCGCAACTCGGGCGCCGTGGCCGTGGTCGAGGGGGTGGGCGACCACGGGTGCGAGTACATGACCGGCGGCCGGGTGGTCGTCCTGGGCCCGACCGGGCGCAACTTCGCCGCCGGCATGTCGGGCGGCATCGCCTACATCTACGATCCGGAGCGCACCTTCGGGCAACGGGTCAACCTCGACCTGGTCGACGTCGAGACGCTCGACGGCGAGGACAGCTTCATCGTGCGCAATCTCATCGAGCGCCACGCGGTGGAGACCGACTCCGCCATGGCGGCGCGCATCCTCGAGCGCTGGGAGCTCGAGCGGCGCGAGTTCGTCAAGGTCGTCCCACGGGACTACCGGCGCATCATGGAGGCCGCCCGCCTGGCGGAGGTCGAGGGACGCCCGGTGGACGAGGCGATCATGGAGGCAGCAGCACGTGGGTGAACATCGTGGGTAAGCCGACCGGCTTCATGGAGTTCGGGCGCTCGCTGCCGCGCCGCCGCCCGGTCTCGGTGCGCCTGCGCGACTGGCGCGAGGTCTACGAGCCCTTCAGCGCCGAGCAGACCCAGCAACAGGGCGCCCGCTGCATGGACTGCGGCATCCCCTTCTGCCACGAGGGCTGCCCGCTCGGCAACCTCATCCCCGAATGGAACGACCTCGTCTACAAGGACGACTGGTCCGACGCCATCGAGCGCCTGCACGCCACGAACAATTTCCCCGAGTTCACCGGGCGGCTCTGCCCCGCCCCCTGTGAGGCGGCCTGCGTCCTCGGCATCAACGAGGACCCGGTGACAATCGAGCGCATCGAGTACGAGATTGTCGAGCGGGCCTTCTCCGAAGGGTGGGTCACCCCGCAGACCGCGCCGGTGCGGACGGGGCGCTCGGTCGCCGTCGTCGGCTCGGGCCCGGCGGGCCTGGCCGCGGCGCAGCAGCTGGCCCGCGCCGGCCACGCCGTGACGGTGTTCGAGCGGGCCGAGAAGCCCGGCGGCCTCCTGCGCTACGGCATCCCGGAATTCAAAATGGAGAAGGCGGTCCTGGACCGGCGCCTGGCCCAGATGGAAGCCGAGGGCGTCACGTTCGTGTGCGCCACCGCGATCGGGGACCCCTCCGGTCAGCGAGTCGACGGTCAGCCGCTCGAGCCCGGCGAGGAGCGCGGCCTGGGCACGGCCAGCGCGCCCGACGTCACGGTGCGCGCGGCGGCCGACGTGCGGGCCGAGTTCGACGCACTCGTGCTGGCCGGCGGGGCCACCCTGCCCCGGGACCTGACCGTGCCCGGGCGCGCGCTCGACGGCGTGCATTTCGCGCTCGAGTACCTCAAGCCCTCCAACCTGGTCCGCGAGGGCGCGCTGACCGCCTCGCCGATCTCGGCCCGGGGCAAGCGCGTCGTCATCATCGGGGGCGGCGACACGGGGGCCGACTGCCTGGGCACGGCACACCGTCAGGGTGCGGCCTCGGTGCACCAGTTCGAAATCCTGGCCGAGCCCCCCCAGACCCGTTCCGAGGAGAACCCGTGGCCGCTGTGGCCGCTCATCCTGCGGACCTCGTCGGCCCACGAGGAGGGCGGCGAGCGCGTGTTCTCCGTCACCACGACCGAGCTCGTCGACAACGGCGCGGGAGCGGTGCGCGCCCTGCGCGGGCACGAGGTGGAGACCCTCATGGAGAACGGGCGTCCGGTGTTCACGAAGATGGTGGGCACCGAGTTCGAGCTGGAGTGCGAGCTGGTGCTCCTGGCCATGGGCTTCGTGGGCACCGAACGCCGGGGCGTGGTGGACGAGCTCGGGCTGGAAGTGGACGGCCGCGGCGCCGTGGCGGCGGACGCCGGGTGGGCCACCAACGTCGACGGCGTCTTCGTCTGCGGCGACCAGACCCGGGGTCAGAGCCTGATCGTGTGGGCCATCGCCGAGGGCCGCTCCGCCGCCGCCGCGGTGGACCGCTGGCTCATGGGGGACACCTCGTTGCCCTCTCCGATCGTGCCGGGACAGCTGGCGCTGCGCTGAGGGGCCGGCCCGGGCTGCGCTAACTTCGGCGCCAACTGATCGGCCGGGGGTGGGCGAGCCCGCCGTGCGATCGGCCGGGAGTTCAGCCAGGATCGGGAAGCAGGGAGGAGGGAGTAGGAGTGGGGTACGGGGGGCAGCGGTGAGCGAGCAACACCCAGACGACGAGTTCCACCCGCCGACGAGCGACGACCCGTACTGGACCGAGACCTGCTGGTTCACCTTCACGGTGCCCGAGCGTCGGCTGTCGGGGCAGCTCTACCCGTTCTTCCGGCCCAACCAGGGCGTGCTCTCGGCCGGGGCGTTCTTCTGGGACCACACCGGCCGCACCCCGGCGGACATCCTCCACGCCCGTCAGTTCTGGCACCTCCCGATTCCCGACCAGCCCCTTTCGGACATTGCGCTCGGAAACGGCATCACCTACCGCTGCGTGGAGCCGCTCCGCCGCTACGCGCTCACCTACGACGACCCGGACGCGACCGTGCCGGCCGACAGCTCCATCCACGTCGATCTCGGGTTCACGGCGATCGCGCCCCCCAACTATCTCGGTGAGTCCCACCTCGACCAGCCGGGACGGTACGTGGGCACGATCGTCCTGGCCGGCGAGGAGATTCCGGTCGACGCCTACGGATTTCGCGACCGCTCGTGGGGCCCGCGCCCGCAGTTCGGTCGGGGCATCCACAACGGGGCATCCAAGTCCGGGGGCTACAGCTACGCCACGTCTTCCGAGAACGACGCGTTCCACGCCATCACCATGGACTTCGGCTCGGGGGCGCTGGCCATCCACGGCTACATCATCCGGGACGGGGAAAGGTCGAAGGTGGCGTCAGGGACCCGACGGGTGCTCGAGCGCGATCCCGGGACCGCGTATCCGCTGCGGGTGGCCCTGGATCTGGTGGACGAGTCCGGTCGGGAGCTCCACGCCGAAGGCGAGTGCCGCAACGGGCTGGGACTGTTCCTGAACCCCAACCTCTACACCGTCAACTGCCTCACCGAGTGGACGTTCGACGGCATCACGGCGTTCGGCGAGGACCACGACAACTGGAGTGCCACGGGCATCAAGGAGTTCCTGCGGGGACGACAGGCGGGAGAGACGACCACATGAGAGAGCTGCATTCGAGCGAAATGGGGGCAATATGACCGTGCGGGACCCATCGAACACCGGTCGTCCGACGACATCGACACGCGACTACGACAAGCTGCGCGCCCAACTCGAAGCCTGGCTGGATGCGCGAGTGCCCGGGGCGACCGTCTCCGCACTCGTCGTGCCCGCGAGCAACGGCATGTCGTCGGAGACGGTGCTCTTCGATCTCACCGTGCCGGGGGAGGCCGCGCCACGCGAGTTGGTGGCGCGCATCGCGCCCGATCCCGCGGCGGACCCGGTCTTCATGGTCTACGACATGGAGCGCCAGTTCAAGACGATGCAGATGGTGGCCGACCATACCGACGTCCCCGTCCCCAAGGTCCTCTGGCTGGAGACGGGCACCGACGCCATCGGGGTGCCGTTCTTCGTCATGGAGCGGATCCATGGCGTCGTCCCGCCCGACCTGATGCCGTACCCGTACGGCGACAACTGGTTCTTCGACGCCGATGTGAAGGATCAGCAACGTCTCGAACGTCAGGCGGTCGAGGCGCTCGCGGCGCTGCACGAGCTGACGGCGGAGGGTCCGGCTGGCTTCCTGGCTGCGCCGGACGACGGCGAGAGCCACCTCCGGCGCCACGTGCAGGAGCAGCGGGCCTACTACGACTGGGTGGCGGCGGACGGCGTCCGCTCCCCGCTGATCGAGGCCACGTTCGAATGGCTCGAGGAGCACTGGCCCGACAACGAGAACGACGCCGTCTTCAGTTGGGGTGACGCCCGCGTGGGAAACATGATGTTCGCGGACTTCACGCCCGTGGCCGTTCTCGACTGGGAGATGGCCGCCGTGGGTCCCCGGGAGATCGACATCGGATGGATGATCTACATGCACCGGGCCTTCCAGGACATGGTGGAGAGCTTCGGGCTGCCCGGGATGCCGCACATCCTGCGGCGCGAGACGGTGGCCGCCATTTACGAGGAGGCGTCCGGCTACACGCCGAAGAATCTCGACTTCTACACGACCTACGCCGCGCTGCGCTACGGCATCGTGATGTTCCGCATCACGCGGCGTTCCATCCGCTTCGGCGAGGCGGTGATGCCCGAGAACCCCGACGAGGCCATCATGCACCACCTCCAGCTGCGCCAGATGCTCGACGGGGTCTACTGGGACTCCGTCTCGGGGTCTGACCAGGCGTGAGCCCGGGGCTTCGGCCTCTCGAGATTGCCTTCCGGCCCCTGGGGCGCTCGGATCTCCCCCTGCTCGCCGAGTGGCTGGGGCGCCCGCACGTGGCGCGGTGGTGGCGGGAACCCTCCGACCTCGCCGCCGTCGAGGCCGCGTACGGCCCGCTGATCGACGGGTCCGACCCGACCGAAGGGTTCATTGCCGTCGGCGGTCGCGAGGGGCCGGGGCACGCGCCGGGGCACGCGCAGGGGCAACCTCTCGCCTTCCTCCAGCGCTACCGCCTCGACGACGATCCGCCATGGCAGCGGGCCGTTGCCGTCGCGCTCGCCGAAGGTGCGGGCAGGGGCGATCAGATCGGCACCGATGCCGGCACCGGTGCCGGCATCGACTACCTCATCGGCGACCAGGCGATGACCGGGCGCGGCCTGGGTCGTCAGATGATCGATGCCTTCGTGGATCTCACCTGGGACCACTACCCCGACATCACCGCCGTCGTCGTCACCGTGGACCAGAACAACGAGGCCTCGTGGCGCGCCCTGGAAGGAGCGGCCTTCCTCCGTACCTGGGCCGGGGTGCTCAGCTCCGATGACCCCGTCGATCGGGGCCCCCACTACCTCTACGTGAGACGCCGACCGGACGCCAGTTGACGCACCCGGGGGGCCGAAGGCGCACGCACGAAGGCGACGGCCCGGTCCACACCGAGGCCCTCCAGCCGTTCGAGCGCCTGCGGGCGCAGGTCCGAGGAGACGGTGACGACGAAGGCGGACGGATCGCGCCCCGCCGTGGTCACCGCAGCCCGCGCCGTCTCGAGAAGGCGGGCCATGCCGGGGCCACCGGGCAGATTGACCCCATCCGCCACACGGCCGGCCAGTTCGGCCATCTTGGGCCCGAAGCCGCCGAGGATGATCGGCGGTGGGGGATCGGGGCGTAGGAACCCGCCGACACCACCCACGTTGCCCGACCACACCGACCGCAGCGTCGCCACTGCCGCCTCGACCGCCGTGCGCCGCGCCGCGTCGCCCGGCACCGGCCGGTCGAAGGCCCGCTGCTCCGCCGCGTACGGCGTGTCGCGGCCGCCACCGGCACCGAGACCGACCAGCAGCCGGCCCGCGCTGACCTCCTGCAGGGTGGCTGCCATCACGCCCAGGGTTCCCGCGGGGCGGTTCGCCACGTTGAGGACCATCGGGCCGATGGCGATCCGGGGCACCGTGGCGGCGATCGCCGTCAACGTCGTCCACGCTTCGAGCACCCGGCTCTCTCCGTGGACGGACCCGGCCAGGTGGTCGTAGAGCCACACCCCGTCGAAACCCTCGCCCTCGGCCGCCGTGGCCGCCTCCCGCACGTCCGTCCACGTGGCCCCGAAGGGATCGAACAACAGGTCGATCTTCACCGCGCCGGCTGAAGGTTCAGCCGGGTGAGCCGGGTGGCGGTACTGCGCCGGCGCCGGCGCCGGCGCTGGCGTGCCGGCCTATCGTGCCCACGCCGCCCCTTGGTCCATTTCCTCTCCCGAAGAACCGGAGCCCGGGTGTCACCAGGTTGCGATGGGTCAGCAACACGGTCACGGCGACGAGACCGACGTAGACCGCATCGATGAGATCGCGCAACGCCGGCGTGCGACCGCCGAAGGACCCGAAGACGCCGGGCCCGCCCAGCGCGAACAACAGGTACACGGCGAGGATGCTGACGACGAGAAGGATCAGGACGGACAGGAACGCGACGCCCGATACGTAGCTCTGGGCCACCCGGCGCGACGGGCTGGCTGCATCGGGTCCGACCAGAGCCACCCCGCGCCTGAGGTGGATCAACAACAGGGCGCCGCTCAAAAGAGTGATCAGCCCGCCGATGACCACGGCGCGGGCGACGGCATTGCCGATACCCGATGAGTGGTGCCCTATGAGATCCACGACGGAGAAGACGACCACGATGGAGCCGATGATCGTGGTCACCAGCGTGACGAACGAAACGGCGAAGAAGTACACGGACTGGGGGCGGTGTCCGGTTGTATCGGGTTCGGCCCGGTTCGCCACCACAATGATGATGAAGAGGCCGATGATCGCCACGCCGACGAAGAGGGCGAGAATCTCGACGACGATGCTGGCGATCGGGAGCAGGCTGCTGCTCGACGACACCAGCGGCGACCCTTGGGTCGTCGAGAAGGTGGTCGAGACCCCGGAGCCGCCGGATACCACCGTGCCGGCCGGCGGCGCGCTCAAGAGCGCGTTGGCAATGTTGATCATTGTCTGCTTTCCCCCGTCTTCCGACACTGCATCGGCTGCGCCGACGACCCATCCTACCTGAAGGCCCGCCGACAGCGTCTGTCCTCGTAGGGTCAAAAGACACTTTCTAACCCGTAAAGAGGTGACTTTGCGGTGCCGTTCAGTCGCCCGAGAGCAACCCGGGGAGCATGTGCAAGTCGTCGAAGACGATGGCCGGGCCGATGGAAAGCCGCGCGGCGTTCGTCACGCCTCCGGCAAATGCAAAGACGGTCATCCCCGCCGCCAGGCCCGCCGTGACCCCCGAGACGCTGTCTTCCACCACGGCGCAGCGGTCGGGGCCGACCCCCATCTTCTCGGCGGCGTAGAGGAAGATGTCGGGAGCGGGCTTTCCGTTCTCCACCTCGTCGACGCTGAACAGGCGCTCCCCGAAGACATCGAGGAGTCCGGTGAGGCCGAGGGTGAACCGCATCTTCTCGTGGCTCCCGCTCGACGCCACGCACATCGGGATCGTGATCTGGCGGACGACCTCCGCCACACCCGGCACCGGCAGGAGCTCGCCTGCGAACACCTCTTCGTAGCGCGCCTCGAATTCCTTCTCCCAGTCCACCGGCCGGCCCAAGTGCTCCTCCACCACTTCGCGCATGTAGGTCGCCGAGCGCCCCACGAAACGCTCCACGATCTCCGTCTCGGTGAGTGGCCACCCGAGCCCGAAGAGGATCTCGGCCTCCGTCCGGATGGCCAGCCGCTCGCTGTCCACGAGCACCCCGTCGCAGTCGAAGATCACCAGGTCGAACCGCCCCACTTCTCCGAGCCTAGACCCGCGGCAGGGCCCCGGCCCCGGGCGGTTCTCGTAGGGTAAAAAGTCACTTTCTCACCCGGAAAGTGGGGATTTCCCGTCTCCCTCGGATACCCTCGCAACGATGACATGGTTGAGTCTGGTGACCACGGTCACCCTCGTAGTCGGGTTCGCCGGCATGGGCGCCTTGAGCGTCTTGGGCGCCTCGCTCCGCATCCAGGGAGCCGGGACCGCCAGGCCGACCTCGAACCGGCGGATGCTCGCCGTGGGGACAACTCTCTGCGGGGCGGCCATCGTCCTCCCGTTCCTCGCCCTGGGTTGGCTGGCGGCGCTCTTCTTCGGGGTGGGCTGGGTCGCCCTCGGCATACTGGTCGCCGCCATGTTCGCCTCACGCGTCCCGACGCGGCTCCTGGCCACCCTGCTGTTCCTCTCGTCGGCCCTCTTCGCCGTCGTCGCCCTTCCGCCGCACATGGGGACCTTTGACGCCGTCGGTGCCTTCGTCGTCGCCGGCCTCATCCTGGCCAAGCTGACCCGCATGGCGACGCGCCGCCTCACAGAGGAAGGGTGGCTGTAGGAGCAAGCGGCACCCTCAGGCCGCGTCCGCCCGCGTCCCTACGTCGTGGCGACCAGCAGTCCTTCCGCCGCGTCCTTCCCTTGCTCTACTGCTCGGCCAGAATGGCGGCGATTTCGGCCAGGGGGTTCCGCACGACCGGTCCGGTGACCTCGACCACCGCCCGCTCGATCCTGCCGTTGAAGGGGAACGGGGCTTCGTAGCCTGCGCCGACCGCCGGGCCCCACTCATAGCCACAGGTGAGACCCACCCCGACCCCGTTGAAGGCGGCCGGGGTGAACCGCGCGATCGTCCCCTCGGCCAGCACCTCGCCGTCGACGAGCAACCGGGCCGGGCCCCCGAGCCCCTCATCCTTGGTGAACTCGAACGACACCTGGTACGAGCCCGATCCGAGCGCCCGCGGGCTCCGCAGGACGTCGCGCTGCTTCCCGTAGAGGTTGTGCACGTAGGCGAGGTACCCGTCGACGAAGTGGAGCGACCAGCCCCCCAGGACCGAGCCGACGGCCAGCAGCACGCCGTTCGGGACCATACCGTCGGCCACCGTCACATCGACCCGCACCGCATGGGAGCGGTTCTGCACCGGCACCGCGACCGACTCGGGTACCGGCGCCCCGCCCTGGAAGTAGCGGAAGGCGGCGCGCTCGCGTCGGTGGTCGGGCTTCTTGTTGATGAGCGCCCACAGCGGCCGGTTGTCGAGCGGGAGCACGTCGTTGCGCGCCGCCTCCTCCCACCAGAGGGCGACCATCGCCGCCAGGCGCTCCGGCTCCACGCCGGCCAGATCGTCGGTCTCCGAGAGGTCCTCGGCCACGTGGTAGAGCTCCCACACATCGTCGTCGAACGGCGCGTTCGGATTGAGGCCGTCGTCGTAGACGGGGCCGACCGGATGGAACGTCACCGCCTTCCACCCGTCGTGATAGATGGCGCGTGAGCCGAACATCTCGAAGTGCTGGGTCGTGTGCGCGCCAGGCATCCCTGCACCCCCCACCCCGAGCAGCGGGGCGAAGCTGATGCCGTCGAGGTGCGACTGCGCCACCCCCTCGATGTGCGACGGTGCCGTGATCCCCGCCAGCTCGAGCACGGTCGGCAGGACGTCGACGGCATGGGCGAACTGGTGGCGGATGCCGCCGGCCGCGGCGAACCGGGACGGCCAGGCCACGATGCACGGATCGGCCACCCCGCCTTCGTGCACCTCGCGCTTCCAGCGCTTGAACGGCGTGTTCCCGGCCATCGTCCAGCCCCACGGGTAGTTGTTGTGGGTGGTGGGGCCACCGATCTCGTCGATCCTCTCGTGCATCTCCGCCACCGACGCCGGGTCGAGGTTCTCGAGTCGTATGTCGTTGATGGACCCCTGCGACCCCCCCTCGGAGCTGGCGCCGTTGTCCGAGACCAGCACGACCACGGTGTTGTCGAGGTCACCGGTCTGGCGCAGGAAGGAGAAGACCCGCCCGAGCTGCTCGTCGGTGTACGAGAGAAAGCCGGCGAAGCACTCCATGAACCGGGCGGCCAGTGTGCGCTCGACGGCACTGACGTCCTTCCAGGCCGGGACCCACGGTGGTCGCGGCGAGAGGCGGGTACCGGCCGGGAGCACGCCCGACTCCAGCTGTCGCGCGAAGGCCCGGTCGCGCCACTCGTCCCACCCCGAGTCGAAGGCTCCCTTGTAACGGTCGATCCACTCGGGCGGGGCATGATGCGGAGAGTGGCACGCCCCGGTGCACAGGTAGAGGAAGAAGGGGCGTTCGGCATCGACGGCGCGCAGATCGCCCACGAACTCGATGGACCGGTCGGCCAGGTCCGCGCTGAGGTGATACCCCTCATCGATGCGGCGGGGCGGGCGCACCGAGTGGTTGTCGTGGAAGAGGGCGGGGACGAACTGGTGTGTCTCGCCGCCGTGGAAGCCGTACCAGCGGTCGAACCCGCGGGCCAACGGCCACGTGGCGCGCGAGGAGGCCATGTCGGTCTCGTTCTCGGGGCTCAGGTGCCATTTACCGACGGCGTACGTGGCGTAGCCCGCCTGGCGCAGGATCTCCGAGAGGTAGCCGTTCTCGCGGGGAGGCTTGCCCCAGTAGCCGGGGTACCCGACGGCCAGGTCGGCCACCCGGCCCATGCCGCTGCGGTGGTGGTTCCGCCCGGTCAGCAGACAGGCCCGGGAGGGCGAGCACAGCGCGGTGGTGTGGAAGTTGGCCAGGCGCACGCCCGAGGCCGCCAGCCCGTCGATGACCGGGGTGTCGATGGGGGAGCCGTAACAGCCGAGCTGTGCGAACCCCACGTCGTCGAGGACGACCAGCATTACGTTGGGCGCGCCCGCCGGAGGCGTCGTCTCCGGCGGCCACCACGGCTCCGAATCGCGCCAGTCCCGGCCGATGCGACCGCGGAACTCCCTCTCCTGTGCCATGGCTACTCCTCGGATCCTCGGGCTCACTCACCTGATCGGAGGTGCAGCATGCCATTGCCCGCCGGACGGTGGCGGCACCCGCCCCCGTCCTACGCTAAGGACATGCCCACATGCGACCTCGGCTCCGTCACCGTCTACTTCGAACAAGCGGGGACGGGGGAGCGGCTCCTCCTCATTTCGGGAACCGGGGGTGACCTGCGGAACCCGCCTCGCATCTTCGACACGCCGCTCGGCTCCCATTTCGAGATCCTGGCCTACGACCAACGCGGGCTGGGGCAGACCAGCATCCCCGAGGGGCCGTACACGATGGCCGACTACGGCAACGATGCCGCCGCCCTCTTGGCGGCGCGCGGCTGGGACAGCTGCCTCGTCATGGGCATCTCCTTCGGGGGCATGGTGGCCCAGGAGCTCGCCATCCGGCACCCCGAGCGGGTGCGGCGGCTGGTCCTGGCCTGCACCTCGTCGGGTGGCGCCGGCGGGGCGTCCATCCCCTTCGACGAGCTGGCCCAGCTGGAGGGCGAGGCGCGGGTGCAGCGCCAGATCGAAATGATGGACACGCGCTGGGACGCGGCCCGACGCTCCGAACGCGCCGCCGAGTACAAGCTGATGGTCGATGCCATGAGCGGCCACCTGCGCTTTGGTCAGCAGTCCCCCGAGGTGGCGCGGGGCGCCGCTCTCCAGCTCGAGGCCCGGCGCCACCACGACACGTGGGACCGCCTGGCCACCATCGTCTGCCCGACCCTGGTCTGCGGCGGCCGTTACGACGGCATCGCCCCGCCGCAGAACAGCGCGCGCCTGGCTGCGCAGATCCCCGGCGCCGAGCTCGCCGTCTTCGACGGCGGGCACGGGTTCCTGTGGCAGGACCCGGCGGCGTTCCCGCGTATCTTGGGCTTCCTGAGCACGATCACGAGCCAGGTGAGGAAATGACGATCGATCCGACCAGCACCGCGCAATGGCAGGCTCTCGCCGCTCACTTCGGCGACGTCGGGGACCTCCACCTGCGCCAGCTCTTTGCCGCGGACCCCGAACGGACGGTGCGACTGACGGCCGAGGCGGGCGATCTGGTGGTGGACTACTCCAAGCATCGGGTCACCGCCGAGACGCTCTCCCTCCTGTTCGATCTGGCCCGGGCGACCGGCGTCGAGGCCCGGCGCGACGCCATGTTCGCCGGCGCGCACATCAACTCCACCGAGGACCGGGCCGTGCTGCACGTGGCGCTGCGCCTGCCCGAGGACGAGACGTTGATCGTCGACGGCCAGAACGTGGTGGGCGACGTGCACGCCGTGTTGCGCCGCATGGGCGACCTGTCCGACCGCATCCGAGACGGACGGTGGGTGGGTGCCACCGGGCAACGGATCCGCGCCGTGATCAACATCGGCATCGGCGGGTCCGACCTCGGGCCGGCCATGTCGACCGACGCGCTGGCCGACTACGCCCTGCCCGGCCTGGTGAGCCGGTTCGTCTCCAACGTCGACCCGGTCGACCTGTACGCGGCCACCCACGACCTGGACCCGGCCACCACGCTGTTCGTGATCAGCTCCAAGACCTTCACGACGCTCGAGACACTGACCAATGCGGCTGCGGCCCGCCAATGGCTCCTCAATGGACTGGCTGACGCCGCGGGGACCGGCGGGAGCGTCGATCCGGACGCGGTGGCCAAGCACTTCATCGCCGTGTCGACCAACGCCAAGGCCGTCGCAGAGTTCGGGATCGACACCGCCAACATGCTCGAGTTCTGGGACTGGGTCGGCGGCCGCTACTCCTTCGACTCCGCCATCGGCTTCTCCCTCATGGTGGCCATCGGGAAGGAGGCCTTCGCCGACATGCTGGCCGGCTTCCACACCATCGACGAGCACTTCCGCACCGCACCCGTGGACCAGAACGTGCCATTTCTTCTGGGGCTGCTCAACGTCTGGTACAACAATTTCTTCGGCGCCCAGACCCATGCCGTGCTGCCCTACAGCCACCGCCTGTCCCGTTTCCCGGCCTACCTGCAACAGCTGACCATGGAGTCGAACGGCAAGTCCGTGCGCCTGGACGGGAGCGCCGTCGTGGGCCAGACCGGCGAAATTTTCTGGGGCGCGCCGGGCACCAACGGCCAGCACGCCTTCTACCAACTCATCCACCAGGGCACCAAGCTGATCCCGGCCGACTTCATCGCGTTCGCGGAGGCCACGCACGACAACGGCACCCAGCAGGACCTGCTCATGGCCAACTGCCTGGCCCAGACGAAGGCACTCGCCTTCGGCAAGACGGCCGAGGAGATCACCGCCGAGGGCACGCCGCCCGCACTGGTCCCGCACAAGGTCATGCCGGGCAACCGGCCCAGCACGACGATCGTCGCCCCCAAACTCACGCCCCGGATCCTGGGTGAGCTGGTGGCCCTCTACGAGCACACCGTCTTCGTCGAAGGCGCCATCTGGGGGATCGACTCGTTCGACCAGTGGGGGGTCGAGCTCGGCAAGGTGATGGCGAAGGAGCTGGCGCCGGTCCTGAGCGCCGACGAGGCGCCCGACCTGTCCGGGCAGGATGCCTCGACCGCGGCGCTGGTCCGCCTCTACCGGTCCCTGCGGGGGCGCCCCGCCTGAACGGCGTGGACCGCCTCCGCGCGCTGGTCTCTACCCTCTCGACCGCGGGGTTCGTCGCCCCCGACGAGGAGGCGCACGAGCTCCTGGCCCGGGCCGGGGACGATGACGCGCTCCTCGACGCGCTCGTCGGGCGCCGCCTCACGGGCGAGCCGCTGGCCTGGATCACCGGCCGCATCTCCTTCTGCGGCCTCGAGCTCCGCGTCGATCCCGGCGTCTACGTGCCCCGCAGGCAGACCGAGCTGCTGGCGCGCCGCGCCGTGGAGCTGTTGCCGGCGGACGGCACGGCGGTCGATCTGTGCACGGGGACCGGCGCCGTCGCCCGGGCCCTGTGCGCCGCTCACCCCGCGGCCCGGGTGATGGCGACGGACACGGACGGGCGTGCCGTCGCCTGCACGCGGGCCAACGGCGTCGAGGCGTACTGCGGCGATCTGTTCGCCCCGCTGCCCGGCGCCCTCGACGGGCAGGTCGACCTCGTCGTCGGGGTGGTGCCGTACGTGCCGACCCCCGCGCTGGCCCTCTTGCAGCGCGACACCCTGACGTTCGAATCGCCCCTGTCCTACGACGGCGGCCCCGACGGCACCGACATCCTCCGGCGCGTCCTGACCGAGAGCCCGCGGTACCTGCGGCCGGGCGGCACGGTCCTGGTCGAGCTCGGCGGGGACGAGGCCGACGCGCTCAGCGGCGATCTGTCCCGGCTGGGCTACATCGACGTCGCCCTACTCCTCGATGAGGACGACGACGTCCGCGGGCTCGAGGCAACCTGGTCGACGTGACGACGCTCACTACCGCAGGGCCTCCCACGTGGCCAGGCCGGCGAGGGCGACCAGCACGACGGCGGTCACCAGGCGCACCGTCTTGATGTTGATGAAGCGCAGCAGGCTCTGCCCTCCCACCACGGCCAGCCCGGCCACGGCCCACAGGGCCAGCAGGGCACCCAAGCCGACCGAGAAGGGCGAGTGGTAATGGGCGGCCAGATTGGCCGTGAGGATCTGGGTCAGATCACCCCACTCGGCCAGGAAGATGACGATGAAGGCCGTGACGGTGACCCGCCGACCCGACGCGGACTCCTTGGCGACCAGACCCTCTTCTTGTTGCTCCTTCCTGGCCTCCCGGATGGCCAGGACGGCGCCGACCAGGAACATGAACGCCACAATCCCGTCGAGCGCCCGGTGGGGCACCAGGTGGAAGAGGGCGACGCCGATGGTGGTGGCGATGACGACATGGATCAGGAACGCCCCGGCCGCGCCGATCCACACCGAGACGGGTTTGCCCCGGGTCGACATCACCAACGAGGCGAACATGGTCTTGTCCGGCAGCTCCCCCACGAAGATGATCGGGAAGACGGCGGCGATGATCGCTATGTGCATTCGACCTTTCTCGCCGGAGCGAAGGGTTCGCCTTCGTTCCGGCCACGACAACACCACGGCCCGACGGAACGAAGGTCTCGCCCACCTGCCAGCTGCACGCAGGTCCGGTGACCGGGCTTCTGAGAGCCGGGATTGGCGATCACCGATTGGGGGCTACTCCGTTGCCTTACCCGCCACTAAACGTATATCCACGGCTCAGGCAGCCTCGCCTTGCGACGGGGCGGTGACGGCCCTACCCACCGAAGTGGTGCCGTCTTCGCGCTTCACCGGAGGCTTCGGCCGAGACCGGGGATGCCCTCCTCCACGCGCGTTTTCCGTCTCCGGGCCACTCCGGGCGACGTTCTGCTGCTGGCGCCCGTAGGCGGCCAGGTTGAGTGCTGCGTTGAGGTCCCGGTCGATCTCGAGACCGCAGGACTCGCAGCGGTAGGTCCTCGTCGAAAGGGAGAGCTTGGCTCTCACGCTCCCACACGACGAGCAGGTCTTGGTGGACGGAAAGAACCGGTCGGCCACCACGAGGGTGCCGCCGCGCCAGGCGAGCTTGTAGGTGAGCTGGCGGCGGAGTTCGCCCGGCGAGGCGTCGAGCACGGCGCGATTGAGGCCGGCCTTGGCGCGACGACCGTTGCGGGCATGCCCGCCGGCGCCGTCGGGCACCGGTTTGGGCGCCCTCGTCATGCCCGCGACGTTGAGGTCCTCGACCACGACCGTGCCGTAGTTCGAGGCCAGCTCGCTCGTAAGCTTGTGGAGGGCGTCGCGTCGGACGTGTGCCACGCGGCCCTGGGTGCGCGCCAGGCGGGTCTTGGTCTGCCCGCGGCGCCTCGAGCCCTTGGTTCGGCGCGCCAACTCACGCTGCAGGCGCGCCATTTTGCGTTGGTAGCGGCCGAGCGCTTTGGGGTTGGGAACGAACTCGCCGGTCGAGAGAGCGGCCAGGTGCTTCACCCCGAGGTCGACACCGACGACCGCGCCCGGCCGCCTCGCTGGTGTGTCCTCGCGCTCGACTTCGCAGGTGAAGGAGACGAACCACCGTCCCGCCTCTTCGGAGATGGTGGCGGAGAGGACCCGGGCCCGGCCCGCGTCGAGGAGCACGCGGAGTGTGGTCGTCGGCTCCTTGGTGCGGATGACCCCGAGCCGTGGGAGCTGGATGTGGCGGTCGTCGAGAACACGAATGGCGCCGGTAGTGAACCGACAGGACCTCCGGGCCCAGCGCTTCTTGCGGCGCGGGAAGCCCATGGCACCCGAGCGCAGACCACTGGGCGCCTTGGAGAAGCCCTCCAGTGCCCGGGCGAGCGCGTCGAGGCCGCTCGAGTACGCCTCCTTGGAGTTATCCGACCACCACGGCGCCTCCTCGGCCTTCTTTTGGTTCCACGCTTTGCGGAGAGACGGGAGAGTCCAGGGGACCTCGACCGTGCGCGCCAGGCGCTCCACCTCGTCGTCGGAGAGGAGCTCGGCAAACCCAGCCCGCCGGATCTGCTCGCGCTGGGCGAGCCGGGCCTTTACGAGCGCGAGGCCCCAGTTGTAGGCGAAGCGGCTGGCGCCACCATGGCTCGCCAACGCGCTCCGCGTCGCGTTGCTCGGGTCGAGCTCGAAACGGAAGGCCTGGTGCACGGCCATCACGTCACCTCGGCGTTCTTCGCCGCAGTGAGCGCCCGGAGCGCTCGATTGCGTGCGCCGCGGCGCCCGTAGAGGCGGGCGCAGAGCGAGGTGAGGACCTCGGTCATGTCCCGCACGTACTCGGTGTCGACCTCGCCATCGTCGATGACAAGAATCTGTCGTCCCTGCGCGGCGAGCGCAGCACGAAGGTGCTCGACTCCAAAACGCGCCAGGCGGTCTTGGTGCTCGACGACGATCCGCGCCACCTCGGCGTCCGCGAGGAGTCGGGCCAGGCGTGGACGCGTCGCACCCAGGCCAGAGCCGACCTCGGTCACGACCTCGTCGACCGAGTGGCCGTGTTGCGACGCCCACCTGCTCACCGCTGTGGCCTGGCGCGCCAGGTCGTCGCGCTGGTCGTGCGAGCTCACCCGGCAGTAGGCGACGGTCCGGCCGCCCTCGACGTTCGGCGGCTTCTGCTCGACGACGATCGTGCCCGAGGCGAGTCGGCGCGCCGGTACCGGCAGCGTACCGTCAGCGAACCAGCGGTACGCCGTGTTCGGGTGGACCCCGTACGAACGGGCCCACTCGGCGAGCTTCATTCTCAAAAGCGTACATATGTTCGGTGGCATTTAGGTGGATAGTCGGGAGTTGTTCGTAGCCACGCCCTCACCCCGGCCGGGTGAAGCCCACGACCAGCTCGCTGCCCCACGAGACGCCGACTGTGGGCGGGAATGCCTCGACCCGCACGTCGGCACCCGAATGCGGGGCGTCGACCATCATGGCCTGGCCGTTGCGGACGCCGACGTAGAGGCCGACATGGGACACGCTGTCCGGACCGCCGCCGAAGAAGACCAGGTCGCCCGGCTCGAGGATGGTCCCCGAGCCCAGCTCGGGACCGGCGTCGAACTGGTCCTGGGCCACCCGGGGCAGGGTGACGCCCGCCACCCGGTAGGCCGCCTGGGTCAGCCCCGAGCAGTCGAAGCCGACCCCCGCCGTTTCCCCACCCCACACGTAGGGCGTTTCCACCTGGGTCAACGCCCAGGCGACGGCGACCTGGCCCGCGTCGGGCCCGGCCGCTGCGGCCGCAACGCTCGCGGCCCCGCTCCCGCCCACGCTCCCGCCCTCCGTCCCGCCGCTCTCCCCGTAGCTCTGCGCCAGGGCGAGCACCCGGGTCACGTAACTGGCGCTGTGGTTGTAGGCGAGCACGGCCGCCGAGATGTCGGCGTCCCCGGCCGCCCCGTCGGCGCACAGCATCCGGGCCGCCGCGTAGACGGCGTCGGTGGCGTCGTACGCGCTCGGCGGGTCGGCGCCCCCGGGAGGGACCGGCTCGTCATAGGCGTCGAAGGTGGCCGGTTCGAACTGCATCGGGCCTTCCGCCCCCGCCCCGTTGGCGCCGGAGTGGACCCCGGGGAGGCTTGAGGTGCCGTTCCCCGACTCGACGGTCCCGATGGCCGCCAGCACGGTCCAGGGGAGCCCCGGGCAGGTGGCGGCGGCCTCTTCGTACAACGAGAGCATCCCCGCCGGGATCGCGCTGCTGGCGGCCGCGCTCACGCCGGTCGCCGCGCTCACGCCGGTCGCCGCGCCACCGCTGCTCCCGGAGAGCGCCGCGCTCACCACCCCTGTCGCCGCCGCCATGAGGACGGCGGAGAGCACGAGGGCGGCGGCCCCGAAACCAAGGGCACGACCGGAAAGGAGGGAAACAGGCGAACCAGGCGAGACAGAGGAGCGCATCGCCGGAGAACGGTCGGTCGCCGGGCGCGCGGCGCGCGCGCTCGACATACTGGGTCCATGAAGAGCACGATGCAGGACGCACCCCTCCTGATCAGCGACATTCTCAGGTACGGGCAGCAGGTGCACGGCGACAGCACGGTCATCACCGTCGAGGCGGGCGGCCACCGCTCGGCCACCTTCACCGAGGTGGCGACCCGGGCGGAGAAGCTGGCCAAGGCCCTGCGTCGCCTGGGGGTCAACGACGGCGACCGGGTGGGCACCTTCTGCTGGAACAACCAGGGCCACCTGGAGGCGTACCTGGCCATTCCCTGCATGGGCGCGGTGCTGCACACCCTGAACATCCGGCTGCCTGCGGACCAGCTGGCCTACGTGATCAACCACGCCGAGGACCGCGTGATCATCGTCGACGCCTCGCTGATCCCGTTGCTGGCCGCGGTCAAGGACGAGCTCAAGACGGTCGAGACCATCATCGTGGCGGGGGAGGGGGACACGTCGGCCCTGGGGGAGACGCTCTCCTATGAGCGCCTCCTGGGCGCCGAGGAGCCCGGCTTCGAATGGCGCGAACTGGACGAGCGCTCGGCGGCCGCCATGTGTTACACCAGCGGGACCACCGGCAATCCCAAGGGCGTCGTGTACTCGCACCGCTCCACCTGGCTGCACACCATGGCCGAGCAGTCCTCCTCCTCGGTGGGCATGACCGAGAAGGACCGCATCCTCATCATCGTCCCCATGTTCCATGCCAACGCGTGGGGTACCCCCTACGCCGCCTGGATGGCAGGAACCGACATCGTCATGCCCCAGATGTTCCTGATGGGGGAGCAGCTGGCCGCCGTCTTCAACGAGTTCCACCCGACGCTGGCCTGCGGCGTGCCCACCATCTGGAACGGGCTCCTCCAGCTGGACAAGCCGGTCGACTTCTCAACCGTGCGGGCCATCACGGCCGGTGGCGCGGCCGTCCCGCAGTCGCTGATCGAGGGCTTCGAGAAGCGCTTCGGAGCGACGATCATCCAGGGCTGGGGGATGACGGAGACCAGCCCGCTCGCCGCGTTCGGCCTGCCGCCCGCCCGCCGGCTCGGTGGCCACGACGACATGTACTACAAGGTCAAGGCCGGCCGGGTGGTCGCCGGGGTGGAGGTCCGCGTGGTCGCAGAGGACGGCACGATCCTGCCGCACGACGGCGAGTCGGTGGGGGAGTTCGAGGTCCGGGGACCCTGGGTCACCGGCTCGTACTACAAGGACGAGGACCCGGCGAAGTTCCACGACGGCTGGCTGCGTACCGGCGACGTGGGCACGCTCGACCAGCAGGGTTACATGACCATCTCCGACCGCACCAAGGATGTGATCAAGTCGGGCGGCGAGTGGATCTCGTCGGTCGAGCTGGAGAACGCGGTGATGGCCCACCCCGATGTCTTCGAGGCGTCGGTCATCGCCGTGCCGGATCCCAAGTGGTCCGAGCGGCCCCTGGTCGCCGTGGTGCCCAAGCCGGGGCGGACGCCGTCCCCGTCGGACCTGGTCGACTTCCTCGCCGGGCGCGTCCCCCGTTGGTGGTTGCCCGACCAGTGGACCTTCGTCTCCGAGATCCCCAAGACGAGCGTGGGCAAGTTCGACAAGAAGCTCATGCGCGCCGCGTTCGCCGAGGGTGACTACAAGGTGCAGACCGTTACCCTGCCCAAGTGACCCGGTCGTTCAGATGACGTCGGCGGAGGAAGCGATGGCCGACGTGGCCGCCCGGCTCGAAGCCGTGGTCGAGGAGCTCACCGATATCGCCCTCGACGCGCTCCGCCGAGGAAGCCAGGGTGACCCGCACTCGGCCGAGGCCGGCGAGGCGCTCGAGGTCGAGCGCCGCATCGTCCGGGCCCGGCGGTCGATCGAGAAGGCGGTCTCGGTATTGGCGCCGACCGGCGACTCCCTCGTCGACGACGGGATCTGACCAGGTCTTTCCACAGTCGTTCACACATGGCTGACCACTGGGGAGGGTTCGGGGGAGGCACACCCCTCACGTTGTGGGCATGCCAACCACAACCGCAACCACAACCACATTCACAACCAGATCACTCACATCTGAGCCCGCACCGGTCCCATCAGCCCGTACCGGCACCGGTTCCCACACGCTGCATTTGGCGTCGTGGGTCGTGTCACCGCTCTATGGCGTTGTCGTCCTGCTGGCCCTCGTCGGACTCGCCGTGCTCGGTCTGACCGCGGCGGGGATGTTCCTCTCCTCCCATCCCGCAGACGCCGCAAGCCCTCGGGCCGATAGGGCCGCGCTCATCGCGCCGCAACCTCAGTCGCCGGTACAGCCGGTCGGACTCATGGTCCGCGGACAACCCATGCGGTGGAGTCAAGCCGAGTCTCAGGCCGTGCAAGAGAGAGCCGCCGGGGAGCCCTACGATTCCAATGAGTACAAAGCCGCCATGAAGGCGGCCCAGTTCAATCAAAAAAATGGCTGGTCAGATGATGGAACGGAACGTCTGGGTAGTGGAACGCCCCTTCGGAATAATCAAAAAAGGGGCGGAGATTCCAACGACGACCCGTGCCTGGCCTCATTCACCTTGACGGGCGGCATATGTGACGATGGCGGCGAGGACGGTTTTGGAGAGGGCGACGATGGCGTGGGCCTTGACGAAGGCGGAATAGCATTCGAGGATCTCGGAGCTTCGTCGGCGATAGTGACCCGAATATGAAGAACGCGAAAGCGGGATTGGATTGGGTGCCGGCCAAATGAGCGACAACGAGTCTGTCTCAGACCCGAGGGACAAGTGGACGGCGTTCCATTTCTCACTCTCAAACCCAATGGGGGTCGATCAGGGCGACGTCGCAAGGTTGCTCCGCGCCGGCGCCGACCAGCTCGATGCGCTTGGCGACATTCAAGTAGCCGACATCACCTTCAACACTGAACCTACAGAGGGGGAGGACGACTTGAGCTTGACGGTCTACTACCACCGGAAGCCCCGCAGACGCTGAGGCGACCGCTCCCGACCTGAACGACCCCTCCTGCACCAGTTGGCGCGCGAGCATGGCCGGACAGAAACGGAGAGAGAGTGATCTACTGGATTTTCTTTGGGGTCCTGGCGGCCGTCATCCTCGGCGTGCGGTTCCGACCGGGCGGCAAGTACCGGGAGATGGTCAAGGGGCATGACCACTGCAGGTCATGTCGGGCGCCGCTCAAGTGGGGCGGCACGTGGCGCGCCGGCCAGTACGCCACCGTCTGCCCAAAGTGCGGCGAGGCGCAAGCTCGCTGACGAGTGCGGACCTGGCTGGGCCGGTCCTCCGAGCCGTTCCGGGCCGTTCCGGGCCGTTTCGGGCAGCCCCGCGCCGTGTCAGACTCTGAACGTGGGATCGACGGACCTCCTCAAGGCCGCTGACAGGGACGCCCGCGCGCTCCTCGTGGCCGCCCAGACTCGCTGGGACCGGCCCGTGCCCCATTGCCCGGACTGGGACGCGGCCGGGCTCGTCCGCCACATGGGCGGCATTCTGGGCTGGATGGCTGCCATCGTCACCACCGGGGAACGCGTCAACCGCCGTACCCTCGAGCCCGCCCCGCCCGAGAAGCCCGATGGCCTGCCGGCGTGGTACCTCGCCGCGCTCGCCGGAGCCATCGAGGTCCTAGGTTCCGCCGATCCCGAGTCGCCCACGTGGACGTTCTCCTCCGTGGGCGACCAGCGTGCCGGCTGGTGGTGCCGGCGCCTGGCGGTCGAGGTGGCGGTCCACCGCTGGGACGCCGAGCGTGCTATCGCCGACGAAGACCAGGGAGGCGACGGGCCGCAACCCATAGACGGCGAGGTGGCGGCGGCGGGCATAGAGGAATTCTTGGTCGAGTTCCTTCCCGGCCTGTTGGCCCGCGAGGACGTCGAGGGCATCACCGGCACGCTCCACCTGCACGCGGTCGACGGGCCGACGGAGTGGTGGGTCGACCTCGACGACGGCGGCAAGGCGGTCGCCGTACATGCCAAGGCCGATACGGCCATCCGGGGCACCCGCTCGGACCTCCTGCTCTGGTTGAACAACCGCGGACCGCTACAGACCCTCGAGGTACTAGGCAACCAGAAGATCCTCGACCGCTGGGGGCAGCTCACCTTCTGATCGACTGATCGACTGATCGTCTGATCGACTGATCGGGTCAGGCCCCCGTGCACTCGTTGACGGCATTGATCAGCTCGCGCAGCCGGGCGAAGTGCCACTTGTCGAAGCGCAGCGCCAGGCGGGGCAACTCGGGGTGGTCGTTGCTGGAACGCTCGGGCGGGAAGGCCGAGGCGATGCGGATGGTGCCCCGGGTGACGATGTCGGCGAAGCGGCGGTTGAGATCCGCCAGCTCCCTGCGGCTCGGGGCCGTCAGCACCCGCATCACGAACAGGTCGCCGACCCAGCGACACGAGTGGTAGTTACGGTAGAAGCCCAGTATCTCGTCGGTGGCCTCTTCGACCGTGGTGGCCACCTTGAAGAGGGCCGTGTCCTCCGGCGAGACCCAACCCGACGCGATGGCCTCCTCCTCCAAGAAGCGCAGCCACCCCTGCCAGTACGTGCCTCCGGGGGTCTCCATCATCACCACCGGGGCCGGTTCGGCCTTGCCCGTCTGCAACAACGTGAGCAACTCGAAGGACTCGTCCTGGGTGCCGAACCCTCCCGGCAGGATCGCGTAGGCGTGCGACTCCTTGATCAACATCAGCTTCCGGGTGAAGAAGTACCGCATCTCGACCAGCTTCGGGTCCTGGGCGATGAAGACGTTGGCGCCCTCCTCGTTGGGCAGCCGGATGTTGACGCCGAACGCGTGCTCGCGCCCGGCCCCTTCGAGGCCGGCCGCCATGATCCCCGGACCCGCCCCGGTCACCACCATCCAATCCGCCCGGGCCAGGTGGCTGGCCAGGTCGCGGGCGAGAATGTAGACGGGGTCTTCGGGCCGCGTGCGGGCCGAGCCGAACATCGTCATCTTGCGCACCTTGCGGTAGGGGCGGAAGACCCGGAACGCTTCGCACATCTCGGCCAGCGCGGCACCGACGATCTTGAGGTCGCCGACCGACGTGCGCTCCTTGGTCAGGTCGCTCAGCGTCCCGATCATCGCCTGCAGCTCGCGGCTCTGGGCCGGGACGAGCGAGTGCTCCGCGGCCAATCCCTCGAACGCCTTGTGGAGCGTGTCCTCCTGGGCGTCGGGCAGCCTGTCGGCCAACTCCTGCGCGCGTGCCTCCTCGCTGTTCCCCCCGGCTTGGAGATCGCCGTCGGTCACGATGCCGATGCGGTTCCCGCCAAGGCGTACAGCGTCGAGCGCTGCACCAGCGGCCGACCCAGCGGGGCCACCATGGACTCGAGCTCCTCGACGCCCATGCGCTGCCCGTGGGACGCCCCCGCCGCCCGTGAGATGTTCTCGTCCATCAGCGTGCCGCCGACATCGTTGGCGCCGGCCTGGAGGACCTGCCGGGCGCCCTCGACCCCCATCTTCACCCAGCTCACCTGGATGTTGTCGATGTCGCCCCTGTACGCGATGCGCGCCACGGAGTGCATGAGCAGCGTCTCGCGGAAGGTCGGCCCGCGGCGCGCCTTGCGCTGTAGGTAGATCGGTGTGGCCATATGGACGAACGGCAGGGGCACGAACTCGGTGAAGCCACCGGTCTCGCGCTGGAGCACCCGGGTCCGCACAATGTGGCGGGCCCAGCTGTCGGGGTGCTCGACCGAGCCGAACATGATGGTGATGTTCGAGCGCAGGCCGACCGAGTGGGCGGTGCGGTGGGCCTCGAGCCACTCCTCGGAGTTGATCTTGTCCGGGCAGATCTGGGCGCGGATGTCGTCGTCGAGGATCTCCGCCGCCGTGCCGGGGAGTGTCTTCAGCCCGGCCTCCTTGAGGCGCACCAGGTACTCGGCCAACGGCACCTCGGAGCGGCGTGCTCCCTCGGTGACCTCGAGCGCCGTGAAGCCGTGGATGTGGATGCGCTCGGAGGCCGCCCGCACGGCGCCCAGCACGTGTACGTAGTAGTCCCCGTCGAAGTTGGGATGGATCCCGCCCTGCAGGCAGACCTCCGTGGCGCCCTCGGCCTCGGCCTCGGCCACCCGGCGGGTGATCTCGTCGAGATCGAGGAGATACGGCGCGCCCCGCAGGTTCAGCGAGAGCGGGCCCTTGGAGAAGGCGCAAAAGCGGCACTTGAACGTGCAGACGTTGGTGTAATTGATGTTGCGGTTGTGCACGAACGTCACGGCGTCCCCCACGATGGCGCGCCGCATGTCGTCGGCCACCTCGGCCACCATGCGCACCTCGGGGCCCCGCGCCGAGAAGAGAGTGACGATCTCCTCGTGCCCCACCTCCTGCCCGAGCGCTACGCCGTCGAGCACCTCGGCCACCGGGCCCGCCCACCGACTCGCCCGACCGGACATGCCCACGAGTTCCGGGGGCGCCACCTCCCCGCCCGAGCACCAGGCGGCATCGCGGGCCAGGCCCTCGGCGTCCGACACGTCCAACACGGGGAAGCGCAGTGCGGGGTCGAGCCACGTCTCGGCGTCGTGCGCGAAGGCGGGGTAGATGGTGAGGCGCGCCGCCAGCACGTGGCCGGCGGCTTCGGTGGCGCCGCGCAACGTAGTGAGGGCGGGCCAGGCACGTTCGGGGTTCACGTGGTCGGCCGTGACGGGGGAGACCCCGCCCCAGTCGTCGATGCCGGCATGGAGCAACGGTGCGAGGTCGTCGGAGAGATTCGGTGGAGCCTGAATGTGCACTTCGGGCGGGAGGACGAGGCGGGCCGCCGCGATGGCCCACAGCAGGTCCTCCGGGGGGCACGGTGCCGCCTTGGCCATGGCGGTCCCCGGCTTGGGGAGGAAGTTCTGGACGATCACCTCCTGGACGTGGCCGAAGCGGGCGTGGGAGGCGGCGATGGCCTGGAGGGCGGCCAGCTGTCCCGGCCGGTCGTCGCCGATGCCGACCAGGATCCCGGTCGTGAAGGGGATGTGGAGCTCGCCCGCCGCATCGAGCGTGGCCAACCGTCGCGCCGGCTCCTTGTCGGGGGCGCGGCGATGCGCCTCGAGGTCCTGCGCCAGTGACTCGATCATCATGCCCTGGCTGGCCGAGACGGGGCGCAACGCGGCGAGTTCGTCAGCGAAGAGGGCCCCGGCGTTGGCGTGGGGGAGGAGGCCGGTCTCCTCCAGTACGAGTCCGCACACGTGGACGAGGTAGTCGACAGTGGAGGCGAAACCGTTGTCCTCCAGCCAGGTCTGCGCCAGCGGGTAGCGCAGCTCGGGGCGCTCGCCCAGGGTGAAGAGCGCCTCGTGGCAACCGGCGTCCCGGCCGGCGCGGGCGATGCCCAGGACCTCCTCGGGGGTGAGGTAGGGCGAGGTGAGGCGGGCGGGCGCCTTGGCGAAGGTGCAGTAGCCGCAGCGGTCGCGACAGAGCATGGTGAGGGGGATGAAGACCTTGGGCGAATAGGTCACCCGACGCCCGTAGGCCTCGTCGCGGACACCGCGGGCCAGTGCCGTCAGGTCGCCCAGCGGCATCTGTAGGAGATCCAGGTCGGAAAGCATTGAGGCCAATCTAGACACGTCGAGGCCCGGGGCGGTCCATGCGGCGCGGAGGAGTCCGGCCCACCGGCGTGTCACACCCCCTCCCTATGGTTCTCGTGTGGTCCCAGCGACACTCCCAGTCGAAGCGGCGTCCCTCTCCGAGGCGGCCCTGCTGGCCGATATCGAGGGGGCCGTCGAGCTCCTGCGGGGCGTCGTGCGATGCCCTGTCCCGGACCGCCTCTCGGGCGCTACGGCGCGCAAGTTCGTGACCCTGTTCTCC
>JBEKWB010000027.1:0-42197 GCA_049513455.1 Acidimicrobiales bacterium | reverse complement strand
CACCGCACCGATCGACGTGATCGACCCCCCCTCCACCGCGATGTCGCCGGGCCACCTCGCACCGCGGAGGACGGTCCTTGGATTCACGTTGTCCAGTATGGTCCGGAGCGCACCCCTGAGGGGAGAAGGAGTTGACGGCGGGGAAGACCCGTTCCCAAATAGGGTCGAAGGTCCCTATGAGAAGCCGAATCCGAAGTGAACACTTTCTCCAGGAATCAGCGAAGGAGTCAAGAAATTTCCTTTGACCGATCCCGGGTGACATGTAGTGTCCACCCTGGACACCGACAGGAGGGGCATCGTGAGCATCACCGATAGAGGTGGCAGGTCGCTGGATTTGGACGCAGCCCCGACGCAGGAGGGCTACGAAGCATTCAAGCTCGAACAGCGGGGCATCGAATTGATTCCCGAGTCAGACCGGCCGATGCGGCCGTCGGGACTCTTCTGGATGTGGGCGGGGGCGATCTGGAACATCGAGTTCGTGGTCTACGGGGCGCTGATCCTCTCCTTCGGGCTCTCCTACATTCAGGCCGTCATCGCGATCCTCGTGGGCAACCTCTTCTACGCCTTCCTCGGTTGGGCGAGCCTTCCCGGGCCCGAGACGGGCACCACGGCGTTCATGGTCAGCCGAGCGCCCTTCGGTCGCAACGGCAACCGGGTTCCGTCCGTCTTCAACTGGCTCACCCAGGTCGGGTTCGAGATCGAGGGCATCGTGCTGGTGGTGCTGATCGTCGTGGCGATGTTCTCCCACGAGGGGGTCCACCTCAACGACGCCGCCAAGGCGGTCGTGATCGTCCTCGCGGTGGCAGTGCAGTTCGTGATGCCCTTCCTGGGCCACGCCACGATCACCCGGATGCTGCGCTACCTGTCGTTCGTGTTCATCGTCGTCTTCGCCATCATGGCGATACTGGTCATCCCCCACGCGCACCTCAGCAACCTGCACCTGCCGAAGAACTTCCACGATTCATGGTGGCTGTGGACGACGGCGCTCGTGCTGATCGTTTCGGCCGGGGGACTGGGCTGGACCGAGAACGCCGCCGACTACTCGCGCTACCTGCCCCGTGACACGCCTAAGGCGAAGACCTTCTGGGCCGCCACCCTCGGCGGAGCAATCCCCTCGATCCTGCTCGAGCTCCTCGGTGCCACCGCGTACCTGGTCAGCCCGAGTGCAACGGTTGCCACCGGAGTGCCGTCGGCGTTTGCCAGCTGGTTCTTCTGGCCGTTCCTGATCCTCGCACTGCCACAGCTGTTCGCGATCAACACCATCGATATGTACTCCTCTGGAGTCACGCTGCAGGCAATCGGGATCCGGCTCAAGCGCTGGGGTTGCGTGGTCATCGACACGATCATCTCCGGCGCGGTGACGGCACTCGTCATCTACAAGGGAAACTTCTACACCGACCTTTCGGGCTTCCTCGACTACATCGTGGTGTGGCTGGGGCCGTGGTTCGGTATCCTCCTGGTGGACTACCTCCTTCGCCGTGGCCGCTACGACGTCACCTCGCTGGCGAGCAGGACCGGCGGTGTCTACTGGCGTGACGGCGGATTCAACTGGAAGGCGATCGTGTCCTTGTTCCTCGGCATGTTCGCAGCCATGATGTGGATAGACGCCGCGTTCTACTTCCCCGCCTACACGTCGTATCTGTCGACCCACACCCATGGCGCTGACTTCAGCTGGCTCTTCGGGTTGCTCGTCGGCGCCTTCGCCTACTGGGTCCTGTCCATATCGAGCGTGCGCAAGGAGGCTCTCCTCTTGCCGGCAGAGTCGGAGGCGTGACGTAACACGGCGAGCGCCGTGCCACCGCCATCAAGGGAGAGGTGTGACGCCGCCCTTGCGGGTGATGGGCTCGTAGTGCTCGACCATGCGGTAGCGGTCGAATTCGAAAAGGGTCTTCTTGTAGCGGTCGCACCACGCCAGGTCACAGCGAGCGGTCACCAGCTCGTCACCTGCCGTGTAGGCCTGTGCCACGATCTGGCCGGAGGGGGCGATGATGCTGCTCTGCGCCAGTGACTCGACGCCTTCTTCGACCCCACCTTTGGCCGTGGCGACCACCCATGCGCCGTTCTGATAGGCACCCGCCTGCATGACGAGCGCGCTGTGGAAGCCCTGTAGGACATCCTGGCTCGGGTCGGGCGGGAAGTGGATGGGGGTGTTGTAGCCGCAGAGGATAAGTTCGACCCCCTGCAGACCCATGACGCGGTAGGTCTCGGGCCAACGGCGGTCGTTGCAGATCATCATCCCCACGATCGCGCCGAAGGCGCGCCAGACCCCGAAGCCTTCGGGGCCGGGCTCGAAGTAGTACCGCTCGAGGTGTTGGAAGGGTCGCCAGGGTTCATGCGTCTCGTGTCCGGGAATGTGCACCTTGCGGTACTTGGCGACGATGGTCCCGTTTCCGGCGACGAGGACCTGTGTGTTGTAGTGGTGCCCGTCGGGGGTGAGCTCGGCATAGCCGAGGCAGAACCCGATGCCGAGGGCCCGTGCCTCCTCGAAGAGCGGCCGTGTGGCCGGGCCGGGCATCTCGGTCTCGAACCAGGTGTCGATTTCTTCCTGTTCCTCCATGTACCAGCGGGGGAAGAAGGTGGTGAGGGCCAACTCGGGGAACACGACGAGCTGGCATCCCTGGTCCCCAGCTTGGCGGAGGAGCGAGATGAGCCGTTCGACCACTGCTTCACGGGACTCGTCGCGCGCGATTGGGCCCAGTTGGCCGGCCGCGACCCTGATGACCCGGCTCATCGCGAAACCTGGCCGGACCCATGGCCGGGGTTGTCGATCGATACAGCATCGCCGGCCAGGGCGAGCACGACGTGCAGGAGCACGTCGGCGCCGGCCGTGATTGCTCCGGGAGAGGTGTACTCGGCCGGATTGTGGCTGATGCCGGCAGCGCTCGGGACGAAGACCATGCCGCTCGGGCAGACCCGTGCGAGCATCTGCGCATCGTGCCCGGCGCCGGAGGGGAGCCGCAGGGTGGTATGGCCCATCTGCCGGGCCGTCTCCTCGACGAGCCCGACGATTCCGGGGTCGAACGTGACGGGCGCGAAGCGCGCCAGGGGGCGCGAGGAGATGCGCACGCCCTCTCGCTCGGCCAGCGACTCGACATAGCTGGCGAGCCGATCCTCGGCGTGACGCAGCACTGCGTCGTCGGTGTTGCGCAGGTCCACCGTGAGCCGGGCCTGCGAAGCCACCACATTGACCAGATCGGGGTGGAGGTTCAGCGATCCGACCGTACCCACCTGCGGGGGTCCGAGCTCCAGGGCGAGCTCCCGGACGAACGCAGCGATCGCCACCGCGGCGTAGCCCGCGTCGTGTCGCATCGCCATGGGCGTCGTGCCGGCGTGGTTGGCCTGCCCCTCGACCACCAGCTCCTGCCAGGAGATGCCCTGAACCCCCTCGACGACCCCGATATCGGTCCCCGTCGCCTCGAGCACCGGACCCTGCTCGATGTGCAGTTCGACATAAGCATGGGGCACCGGACCGGGGCACGGATGGGGACCCGCATAGCCGATCCGGGTCAGCTCGGCCCCGACGCTGGTGCCGTCGGAGCAGGTGATGTCGAGTGCCTCCTCCAGAGGCAGTCCCCCGACGTAGGTGAGCGATCCGAGCATGTCCGGCGCGAAGCGGGCTCCCTCTTCGTTCGTGAAGAAGGCCACGACCAGGGGCCGCTGTGGCTTCAGTTGAGCCGCGATGAGGGTTTCGATGACCTCCAACCCCGCCAGCACTCCGAGGTTGCCGTCGTAGCGCCCACCGCTCGCGACCGTGTCGATGTGCGAACCCATCATGACGGGCGCCAGATCGCTGTCGCCGTAGCGAGCGAGCACGTTGCCCATCGCGTCGACGTGCACGTCGAGGCCGAGGTCCTGCATCCAGGTGACCACCAGGTCGCGCCCGGCACGGTCCTCGTCGGTGAGCGCAAGGCGGGCACAACCTCCCCCTTGCGTCGCACCCTCTTCCGCGAGGGCCTCGAGCCGTGCGTGCAGGCGGGCTCCGTCAATGTGGAGGACCCCTTCGCTCCACACACTGCCTCCCGCAGCGGTCACCTTCTCGGACACGGCCACCCTCTCCATCGTTCCCGTGAGCACGGGACCGGTTTTTGCAGCTTATGTGCCTGCTCGGCAATGCCCCGGGACTTTCGGCCCTGTTTGGTTGCAGCTCCCGGTCCTATCGTCGCAGCATCTTCGTCCGAAGGGCGCGCCACGGGTGGGTCTCATGAGTCATGCTAGGCACGAATAGTGAGCACGGGGGCTGCACATGCCGACACCGGGACTGGAAGATCACATCGTGGACCGTGAGGTCTACGATCGCACGGTCCAGCAATTCAAGCAGCGCAACATCCTGCTCCCGACCTTCGCCGAGCTGGCCAAGCCCAGCCTGATCCCCCTGGCCATTCGACAGGCCCTGGCCGCGGTGAAGCCGGATGCCGCCGACCCTCTCAACCTCTTCCGGGTGCACTGGTACAACGACGCCGACCGCACCTCGCAGGTCGCGCAGCCCGAACACGCGGTGCTCCCGAAGGAGCTGACCGGCGTGGACGCCCGGATCGTCGTGCTGTTCGGCAACCGGTTCCCGATGATCGGTGCCCACAAGGTGCTGGCCACCTATGGGTGCCTGGCCCCGAGAGTGATCACCGGGCAGTTCGACCCCACGTCGAACAAGGCGGTGTGGCCCTCCACGGGCAACTACTGCCGGGGAGGCGTGGCGGTCTCACGGCTGATGAGTTGCCGGGGTGTGGCGGTCCTGCCCGAGGGGATGAGCCGGGAGCGATTCGCCTGGCTCGAGGACTGGGTCGCCGACCCGGCCGACATCATCGCCACGCCCGGCACCGAGAGCAACGTAAAGGAGATCTACGACAAGTGCGCCGAGCTCTCGGCGGACCCCGCCAACGTGATCTTCAACCAGTTCGCCGAGTTCGGGAACCACCTGGTGCATTACCTGTGCACCGGCGCGGCGTTCGGCGATGTTTTCGAGAGAATGAGCGAGAGCGAACCCTCCCTTCGTCTGCGTGCCTCGGTCTTCTCCTCAGGCTCCTCGGGCACACTCGGAACGGGTGACTATCTGAAAGATTCCTACGGCGCACGGATCGTGGCGGTGGAGGCGCTCGAGTGCCCAACCATGCTCTACAACGGCTTTGGTGCGCACAACATCCAGGGCATAGGCGACAAGCACATCCCGCTCATCCACAACGTCTACAACACCGATGTGGTGACTGCCGTCAGCGACCGTGCGACGGACCATCTCTCCGTGTTGTTCGCCTCGCAAGTGGGTCTGGACTACCTGGCGGATCGACGCAAGGTGCCCGCGGAGACATTGGCCGCTCTCAGCTCGCTCGGGCTCTCGAGCATCTGCAACATTCTGGCCGCGGTGAAGACGGCCAAGTACCTTGAACTCGGTCCTGACGACGTCCTTATGACCGTGGCCACCGACGGCTCCCAAATGTACGGGAGCGAGCGCCAGCGCATTGTCGAGCGCGACTTCCCGGACGGTTTCGACGAACGGGCCGCGGCCGAAGACTTTGGTCATTGGATGCTCGGCATGGAGACGGACCATCTCCTCGAGACAACCCGACGTGACCGCGAGCGCATCTTCAACCTCGGATACTTCACATGGGTGGAGCAACAGGGCGTGCCGATCGAAGATTTCGTGGTCCGGCGTGAGCAGTCCTTCTGGAGGGGCCTGCGGGCCAAACTGCCCGAGTGGGACGAACTGATCCGGGAGTTCAACGCACGCACCGGTGTGGCCCCCGGGTGAGTGCGACGGCGCCAGCCAGTTCGCTGACGTGCACCGGCTGTGGGGCGTCGCCGGCATTGGATGAGCCGTATCCCTTCAGGTGTCCCAACAGCGGGCTGGGCGATGTGGATCACGTGCTCGTCAAGGTCCTCGACGTCGAGCGCGTGCGCTTTCCCGACGCCAGGAGCACCATCGACGACGATACCCGCCCGTTCGTCCGCTACCGCGCTCTCTTCCACAGCTACCATCGCGCCATCTCCGGCGGGATGTCCGATGCGCAGTTCGTCGAGATGGTGTCGGACTTCGACACCAAGGTTGCCGAACGCGACGGCCACGGGTTCGCGGCCACTCCCTTCCGACGCAACGAACGCCTGTCGGAGGCTCTCGGATTCACGGGAACCGGGGGAGTGTGGGTCAAGGACGAGACCGAGAACGTCTCCGGCTCGCACAAGGGCCGCCATCTGATGGGGGTGCTTCTCCACCTCGAGGTGGCCGAGCGGCTGGGTCTGGCTGATCCGGCGGACCGGCCCGACCTGGCCATCGCCAGCTGCGGCAACGCGGCGCTCGCGGCGGCGGTGGTGGCGGCGGCGGGCGGCAGGCGCCTGCGGGTCTTCGTGCCGGTGGACGCCGATCGGAAAATAACCGAGCGCCTGGAGGACCTCGATGCGGACGTCGTCGTCTGCGCACGGCAGGAAAACGTCCCGGGCGATCCGACCTACCTCCGCTTGCAAGAGGAGCTGGCCCGGGGGGCACAACCCTTCACATGCCAGGGGAACCTCAACGGTCTGGCGATCGAGGGCGGCGAGACGCTCGGCTACGAAATGATCGCCGCGCTGGTTTCCACCAGACTCGAGCTCGATGATCTGGTCGTCCAGGTGGGCGGCGGGGCGCTCGCCAGCAGCTGCATGCAGTCGTTTGCCGAGGCGCTCTCGCTCGGGGCGCTTTCAGGTCGACCGCGGATCCACACGGTCCAGACGACAGGGGCACATCCGCTCGAACGGGCATATCGCCGGGTGCGCGAGGACCTGCCGCGCTCACCCAGCGCCGAGGAGATCGATCGGGCCCTGCGCAGCGCCGCCACGCACCGTTCCGCCTACATGTGGCCGTGGGAGACCGAACCGAAGAGCGTCGCCACGGGAATTCTCGACGACGAGACCTACGATTGGCGCGCCGTCGTGGGTGGAATGCTCTCCACGGGCGGGCAACCACTGGTGGTGAGCGAGCCCCTCCTCGTCGAGGCTCATGGCCTCGGTGCAGAGGCGGGATTTCACGCCGACCCGACCGGTTCATCGGGCCTGGCGGGGCTCATCGATCTGCGCCACCGCGGCGTTGTCGGTCCGGAGCACCAGGTCGCGGTGCTCTTCACGGGGACCGAACGTTAGGGTGCCTGGCCAGGGGGGGTGCTCCGAGGACCTTCGGCCCTGGTCCGGCAGGGGCCCGCGGCCCACAATTGATCGCGGTGGCCGAGACGGGAATGACCAGTGGCGCGCCGACGGTGGCGCTGTGTGGCGGAACGGTCGTGGCTGCCTTGGACCCTCCAGTGGTTCGCACCTGTGATGTCGTACTGGCCGGAGATCGGGTGCTGTCGTTGGGCACTGCGCCGGTCGGGGTGCCGCGCCGGGACTGTTCGGGCATGCTCATCGTGCCGGGCAATGTGTGCGCCCACCACCACCTGTACTCGGCGCTCTCTCGTGGTATGCCCTACGGTCTGGCCCCGCCCACCAACTTCCTCGAGATCCTCCAGAGGGTCTGGTGGAGGCTGGACCGTGCCCTCGACGAATCCTCGGTGCGCGCCTCCGCACTGCGTGGGGGCCTCGATGCCCTGCTGGCCGGCACCACAACCATCGTCGACCACCATGCGTCGCCGAATTTCATCGACGGATCGCTGGACGTGATCGCCGAAACCCTCGGGGAGCTCGGTGTGCGCGCGGTGCTGTGCTACGAGGTGACGGACCGTGACGGGCCCGAGCGCGCCCTCGCGGGAATCCGGGAGAACAGTCGATTCTCGGTCCGCCCGCGGCCCCTGGCGCGCGGAATGGTGGGCGCACATGCGTCGTTCACCCTCTCCGACGAGTCGCTCGCTGGTTGCGTCGAGGCCGCCAGGTCGGCCGGCGTCGGGGTACACATCCACGTGGCCGAAGACGACGCGGACGAGCGGGATTGCCAGGAGCGATTCGGCGTGCGGGTCGTCGAGCGGCTGGCCGATGCCGGCGCCGTGACGGAGCGGGCCCTACTGTCCCATTGCGTGCATGTCACAGATGCGGAGGCCGTGGCCATCGAATCCGCCGGGGCCACCGTCGTGTGCAATCCGCGGAGCAACATGAACAACGGTGTCGGCCACTCTCCGTTCAACCATCGGGGTGGCAAGGTGGCACTGGGGACCGATGGCATCGGAGGGGACATGCTGGCAGAGTCCCAGACCGGGTTCTTCAGGGCGAAGGAGGCCGACGCGCTCGTTTCGCAGTCGTGGCCACTCGAGCGAATGGCAGAGGGGGCGCGTCTGGCGGGACGCGTGTTCGGGGAGCCACTCCTCGGGACCCTCGCGCCGGGAGCGCCGGCGGACCTCTGCGTGCTGGCGTACCCCGTTCCTGCCCCTCTCCACTGCGACAATCTCGCCGGGCACTGGGTCTTCGGACTGGCACCGGGAAGGGTGCGCGATGTCTATGTCGCGGGCGAGCTGGTCGTCGCCGAGGGGAGGTCGACGCGAGTCGATGAGGCCATGGTGGCCGCCAGCGGGGTGCGCATCACCGAGCAGCTCTGGCGACGCCTTGAAGGGATCCCACCGCACCAGTACGAGTTGAACAGGAGGGACCATCGATGAGAGTCGCACTGTACCTGCAGGACATGCACCCGATCCGCGATGGCATGGAGTACGCGCGTTACGCCGAAGAACGCGGCTTCGAGGCGGTCTGGCAAGCCGAGAGTCGCCTCGTGCGCGAGGCGACCGTCCCCATGGCCGCCTATGCCGCGGTCACCAGTCGTATAAAAGTCGCCTCGGGGGTCATCCCGATCTGGACGCGCAACGTGGGGCTCCTCGCCGCCACGTTCGCCACCCTCGACGAACTTGCCCCGGGCCGCGTAATTCTGGGCCTGGGCGCCTGGTGGGAACCACTTGCGTCGAAGGTCGGCGTGGATCGCCACCGGCCCTTGCTCGCGATGCGCGAGGTGGTCGAGGCCACCCGGCGGTTGCTCGCCATGGAGCGGGTCACCTACCACGGCGAGTTCGTCCACCTCGACGACGTGGAGATCGACATCGTGCACGGGGACCGCTCGCCCAAGCATGTGCCGATTTACGTCGGGGCGACGGGCATGCAGATGATGGAGCTCGCGGCGCAGATCGGCGACGGCGTGGTCCTCAACTACATGGTGGCCCCCGACTATGTCCGGCGGGCGATGGAGCACATCGCGGCCGGGGCGGAGCGTTCCGGCCGTTCGGTGGAGGAGATCGACCGGCCGCAACTCGTGGTCTGCTCGCTCGACGAGGATCGCGAGCTGGCCTTGGACCGTTCACGTGAGCTCCTCACCCAGTACTTGGGCCAGCAGCCCCACATCATGAAGGCGAGCGGGGTCGACCCCGCACTGATCGAGGCGATCGGAAAGGTCCTCACCTGGCCGGCCGGACCCGAGGAGATCAAAAAGGCCATGCGTCTGGTGCCCGACGACGCGGTCCAGATGATCACCGCGTCCGGGACGCCCGCGGAGTGTCGGGCCAAGGTGGATGAATACATCGCAGCCGGTGCCACTTGCCCGATCCTCTACCCGCTGGGCGACGACGTCCGGCTCATGATCGACACCTTCTCGAGATGATGGTGGCGCCGATTACCAGTTGCACAGTTCGTGCACTCGAGACCAGGGAGACATAGAGACATGAGAAGCTTTTTGGGGCGTGACATCCTCTCGCTCAAGGACTTCGAGCGCGACGAGTACTTCGAACTGTTCCGGGTGGCCGACGAACTGGCACATCACGCCCAGAAGCGCCAAAACGGTGATCTGCTCTCCTCCAAGACGTTGCTCACCGCGTTCTACCAGCCGAGCACCCGCACCCGCCTGTCCACCGAGGCTGCCATGCACCGGTTGGGGGGCCACGTGCTCGGATTCTCGGATGCCAAGATGACCCGCGCCGGGGATTTCTACCAGGAGAGCATGAAGGACACCGTGCATATGCTCGAGTACTACGGCGACGTGATCGCCATGCGCCACTTTGAGCAGGGTGCCCCGGCGGAGGCGGCGAGGTGGGCGTCGGTCCCGGTCATCAACTGCGGGGACGGATGGGGAGAGCACCCCACCCAGGTGCTGACCGACCTCTACACGATCTGGAAGGACAAGGGCACCCTCGACGGGTTGAGTCTCCTGTGTATCGGTGACATGCGAATGCGCACGATGCACTCGATTCTCTACGCCATGTCCCAGTTCGACATCGAAGCGACGCTGGTCTGCCCGCCGGACATGTCGTTGCTCCCCGAGTTCCGCGCCGAGCTGGACCTTCGCAACGTGCAGTACCGTGAGATCGAGAGCGTCGAGAAGGGGATCGCCGAGGCGGACGTCATCTACATGGAACCAGTTGTCCAGCCCGATTACACGAAGTCTCGCGAAGAAGTGCACGAACATGGGCTCACCCCCCCGGCATACCGGGTGACGCGCGAGCTGTTGCGCACCAAGGCGAAGGGGAACGTGATCATCCTTCACTCACTGCCGAGGATGGATGAGCTGCCGCCCGACGTGGACGGCACGCGACACGCTCGGTACTGGTTCGAAGCCTTCAACGGTGTCGTCGTGCGCATGGGGCTTCTCGCCCTGGTTCTCGGCGCGGTCGGATAGGAGACACGATGCAGACAGATCTTCGGGGCCGAGACGTGATCGATTTTTCCGAATGGACGAAGGACGAGATCGACACCGTCCTCGACGTCGCCTTCGAACTGAAGAGGGACAGGGCGCTCGGGCGGGCTCATCCGTATCTGCGGGACAAGGTCCTCGCCATGCTGTTCTTCTATCCCAGCACCAGGACGAGGGTTTCCTTCGAGGCCGGCATGGCTCAACTGGGGGGTCATGCCCAGTTCATAGACAGCAAGACGACCCAGATCGCGCACGGCGATACGGCCAAGGAGATCGGGGAGATTCTCGGGCGTTACAACGACGGCATCGCGGTTCGCTACATCGACTGGCAGATGGGCAACCAGTACATCCGCGATGTCGCAGCGGCCAGCCGGGTACCCGTGCTCAACATGCAGTGTGACGTCTTTCACCCCCATCAGGCGCTGGCAGATCTCATGACGACCATGGAGCGATTCGGGGACCCCAGGGGTCGCACGGTCACCATCAGTTGGGCCTGCGCCTCCAGCTACCAGAAGCCGATAAGCGCACCACAGAGCCTGGCGCTACTCCTGCCGCGATTTGGCATCAACGTACGTCTCGTGCACCCTCCCGAGTTCGGATTGATGCCGGATATCGTGGAGCAGGCGGCGGAGTATGCACGGCGCTCCCACGCCTCGTTCGAGGTGTCGCACGACTTCGACGAAGGGATACGCAACACCGATGTCGTCTATGCCAAAAGCTGGGGGGCGCTTCTCACCACCACCGATGAGAGCGAGGGGGCCCGGCTCATCGAGAAATACAGCACGTGGATCACCGACTCACGCCGGATGCGAACGGCCAACGATGATGCGATCTTCATGCACCCGCTTCCGGCAGACCGAGGCGTGGAGGTGACCGATGAGGTGATCGACGGCCCCCAGTCAGCCGTGTACGACCAGGCGGAGAATCGCCTCCATGCGCAAAAAGCGGTGATGGCGTTGACCATGGGCTGAAGGTGGACTGATCAGTGCGGTCGTCCTGATTTGTTCCTGACCCACGACCCGGTCAGCGTCCCGCGGCGAGGTGGACGGCGTCGATGATCTTCTGGTAGCCGGTACACCGGCAGAGGTTTCCGGCCAGCGCCTCGCGTATTTCGTCGTCGTCAGGGTCGTTCACGCGCCGCAGAAGATCATGGGCGGCCATGACGAGGCCGGGCGTGCAGAAGCCGCACTGGACCGCGCCGGCTTCGATGAATGCCCGCTGCACAGCATCGAGGTTCTCTCCATCGGACAGCCCTTCCACCGTGGTCACGCCACGGCCTTCGGCCTGCCCGGCCGGGATCAGGCACGAGCACACCAGTATGCCGTCGAGGTACACGGCGCACGATCCGCACTCGCCCTGCTCGCAGGCGTTCTTGGTGCCGGGCAATCCGAGGTGGTCGCGCAGCAGGTGGAGCAGGCTCTCTTCGATCTCGACGCCGTCGGAGCTCCGGGGGACGCCGTTCACGGTGCAGGTAATCTTCATCCCCGAGCCCCCCATCGGGGCGAGTCGATGAACTCTTCCCAGCACCATGACAACGAGCGGCGGGCCACCACCTCCAGCGCGCGGCGGCGGTACGCCTCGCTACCACGGAGGTCGTCAATGGGTCGGGTTGCTTGGGCCACCAATTCGGCGAATCGGGCCATTGCGCTCGTGGCGAGTGGGGCCCGCCGGTCCCAGGCGCGTGTCTCGTCGAGATGTCCCTCCAGGAAGTGCTCGGCGTCGCCCGCACGCAGCGGGACGGGTCCGGCGGAACCGATACCGGTCCCGATGCGTCCGGTGTCGGGGTGCAGGGCCATGGCGAAGGAGCAGACGGCGATGACCATGGCATTCCTGACGCCCACCTTCGAGAACGCCTGCGGGCCGGTTGCCCTCGTCACCCATACGGCCGCGATCAGCTCGTCCTCGCGCAACACGCTGCGTTTGGGGCCCACGAAGAACTCGCCGATCGGGACGATCCGGCTCGAACGCGCCGATGAGAGTTCCACCTCGGCGCCGCTGGCGAGAAGCGGCGGGTGACAGTCGCCGGCGGGCGATGCGGAGCCGAGATTGCCGCCGATGGTGCCGCGGTTGCGTATCGGCGGGGAGCCAACCGTACGGGCTGCCGCGGCGAGACCGGGGAGGTCGCCAGCGAGATCGCCGATGATGTCGTGATACGTGACGCCCGACCCCAAGCGGATCTGGCTGCCTTCACGTTGCCAGTCGTGCAGCTCCCGGACCCGGCCAAGGTCCAACACGGCCTGGGGATAGAGCCGACCGAAATTCAGATCGACCATGACATCGGTGCCCCCGGCGACCGCGACGCCATCGGGACGTGACGCCCTGGCCTCAAGGGCCTCAGGCCAGCTGGCCGGCGCCATGAAGGTCACGAGGTCCATCGTTTCATTGCGACCGTGCGGTGGCAAAGGGGAAGGTCACGGGGAGCTCACATGAGGTTCTGCTGGCCTGAGCCCATGATGAAGTAGTAGGGCACCGACTCCTGGCCTGGCACATCGGGCGCCGGCGGGGGACCATCCGTCGCCGCCGGTCCGCGAAGGCCGATGAGCTCGTCGGGTGAAACGGGGGCCCGATTCAGTTCCCGTCCGGTGGCGTCACGCAGGGCGGCCACCACCGCAGCGGTGGACACAATCGTTGGGGACTCGCCGATGCCCTTCGAGCCAAAGGGCACATCGGGTTCGGGATCCTCGACCACGACCGAGACCACAGGGGGTACGTCAAGGATCGTGGGGATCAGGTAGTCCGTGAACGAGGGGTTTCGGATCACACCGTCGGCCAGCAGGATCTCCTCCATGAGGGCCAGACCGAGTCCCTGTGCGGTACCACCCTCAATCTGGCCACTGAGCCCGATCGGATTCAGGACGCGGCCGGCGTCTATCGCCGCCGCCACCTGCAGCACCCGCACCAAGCCCAGCTCTTCGTCCACTTCCACCACCGCACGCTCCGCGGCGAAGGCGAAACAGACATGGACATCACCCTGGCCGTTCTCGTCGAAACCCTCGGTGCGCCGATGGTGGTAGACGGCTTCGCAGGTGACCGGTCCGCCGAGGAGTTCGGTCACCTCCACCATGCGCAGACCGTCAACGCTCACCCAACCGGCGTCGAGCGCGAGTTGGTCGGTGTTGGCGGCCGCCAGTCCCGGTTCGCCCCGTGCGAGGGCTCGTTCGAAGAGCTCCTGACGAACCTTGGCACAGGCCATCTGGACCGCCCCACCCGCCATCATCGACTGGCGCGAGGCGGAAGTCGAGCCGGCGTTGCCGACCAGGGTGTCGACGGCGTGCATGACCACCCGGTCGACCTCGAGCTCGGTCCGGACGACCTGGGTCAGGAAGGTGTAGAGGCCCTGGCCCATCTCGACGGCCGCCGTGTGGATCTCCGCCACCGGGTCGCCCTGGTCCAGGCTCAGCGTCACCCGGGCGGTGGCGGCGTCGTCGAATCCCTCGCTGAAGGCCACGTTCTTGAAGCCGACGGCGATGCCGACCCCGCGCTTGAGCCCCTCGCCACGGGTGACGTTGCCCGTTCCCCCCGGATAGTGGAGTTGGTGCCGGCCACGCACGGGCTCGGCCTCGGGAAGTGCGATCCCGGCGCATTGCTCAATCAGCTCCCGCACCGGTGCGCTTCCCGTGATGACCTGCCCGGTGGGGAGCACCGATCCCGTGGAAAGCGCGTTGCGCAGTCTGAGATCGATGGGATCGATCCCCAAGGCGCGCGCGAGCTTGTCCATCTGCGCCTCATGTGCGAAGCACACCTGGGGCGAACCGAAGCCCCGCATGGCGCCACACGAGGGGTTGTTGGTGTAGACGACGCTGCCTTCCACCCGTACGTTCGGCACCTCGTAGGGGCCGGCGGCAAAGGTCGCCGCATTGCCCACCACTGCCGGCGACGAGGAGGCGTAGGCACCCCCGTCGAACATCAAGCGCGCGACGACGGCGACAAGGCGGCCGTCGCGATTTGCCCCATGGCGGATCCAGATGCGTGACGGATGGCGGTGGACGTGCCCGTGAAAGGACTCCTCACGCCCGTAACTGAACTTCACCGGCTTACCCGTGCGCAGCGCCAACATCGATGCGTGGATCTGCATGTGGATGTCCTCGCGGGATCCGAAGGCTCCGCCCACGCCGGCGAGGTGCAGCCGGACCTTCTCATGGGGTAGTCCCAGGCACGGGGCGATCTGCTCCCGGTCCACGTGCAGCCACTGCGTGGCGACGAAGACGTCCACTCCACCGTCCTCCCCGGGCACGACCAATCCAGCCTCGGGTCCCAGGGCCGCCTGGTCCTGCATCGCCGTCTCGTAGTAGCCCTCGACCCAGACGTCGGCCTGGGCCGAGTCCGGATCCCCGTGGACGATGTGCACGTGCCGCAGGACGTTCCCGAACTCGTGCAGCTTCGGTGAGTCGGGGGACAGTGCCTGCTCCATGTCGTAGACGCCGGGCAGCTGCTCGAGGTCGAGGTCGATGAGCAGAATGGCCGCCCTCGCCTCCTGCGGTGTCGCGGCCGCCACGATGGCGATTGGCTCCCCGGCGTAGCGCACCCGATCGTCGGCCAGCACAGGCTGGTCATCGAAGTTGAGCCCGAATCTGTTCTTCCCCGGGACGTCGGAGGCCACCATGACTGCGGCGACGCCGGGGCTGACCGCGGCCCGCGCGGTGCCGATCCGCCGGATGCGGGCGTGCGCCAGCGGTGAGCGCAGCGTCGCTCCGAAGAGCATGCCCTCGTGGTGCAGGTCACTCGCGTACTCAAAAGACCCGGTCACCTTGGGTACCCCGTCTATGCGCAAGGTGCCCTCTCCGACCTTGCCTCGGGTACCGATTGGGGTGATCGTGCTCAACGAACTCCACTCTCCTCGCCGTGAGCAAGCGCCGGGAGTCCCGGCTCTTGCCCGCCCCAAAGGATACGAGCTGGTTCAGGGTCAGCATCAGGGCCGAAGGTCCTCAGCGTAGGCGACCCGCCGGAGGAACCTCTGACGGGTGTACCCCCGCGTGAACGTTGGCCGCCGCGGCCCTGGCCACCCTATAGTGGCCGTGTGCTGCCTCGCCGGGGAACGCCCAGGATTCTGGCGGTTGCGAGGGGAGACGAGCCCGCCGACCTGTTGATCAAGGGAGGTCGCGTCTTCGCACCCGATACCCGCGAATGGATCCAGACCGATCTGGCGATCGTGGATGGGGTTATCGCCGGGTGGGGGCGTCGCGACGCCTCGGAGGTTGTCGACGTCGGCAACGCCTCCCTCACCCCCGCCTTCATCGATCCCCACATGCACCTCGAGTCCACGAAACTCTGGATCGACGAGTTCGTCCGCTCCGTGCTGCCCCTCGGCACGACGGCGGTGGCGGCCGACCCTCACGAGATCGCCAATGTGTTCGGGGTCCCGGGTGTGGTCGCCCTTGCCGAAGCGGCGAGCCGCCTTCCCTTCACGTTCGGCATATGCGCATCGAGCTGTGTTCCCGCATCACCGTTCGAGAGCCCGGCCGCGGAGCTCGGCCACGCGGAGTTGGCGGAGTTGCTCGACGAGCACGGGGCGATCGGGATTGCCGAGGTGATGAACTTCCCCGGCGTCATCAATGGTGACCCGGAAGTGCTGGCGAAGATTGCCACCGCGGGAAGCCGGCGTGTCGACGGGCACGCGCCGGGGGTGATCGGCAACCAGCTTGACGCATACCTCGCGGCCGGGGTCGAGTCAGACCACGAGTGTACCGACATCGACGAGGCGGCCGAGAAGCGCCAAAAGGGGATGTGGATATTCGTCCGCGAAGGTTCCGCCTCGCGCAACCTGGCCGAGCTCATTCCGACGGTCCTCCGTCACGGGACCGCTCGTGTTGCCCTGTGCACCGACGACCGTGAGCCGCATACCCTTCTTGACGAAGGACATATGAACGACTGCGTGCGCCTGGCGGTGGCCGCCGGTGTCAGCCTCGAGGACGCGTTGGTACTGGCAACGAGCAACCCGGCCGATTACCACCGTTTTGACCGTCTCGGCCGGCTGGCTCCGGGGTACCAGGCCGACATCCTCTGTTTCGACGAGATCTCCACCTTCGTGCCGGAGCGGGTGTGGCAGGGTGGTCGGCTGGTCGCCATGAACGGAAAGATCGTCCCGGGCGTGGTGCCGGCCGTGAATGTGCCCGAATGGATGCTCCATTCGGTGCACCTCGAGGTCCCGCCCGGTCCGGAGGCCTTCGAGCTGAGCGTGCCCCAAGGCGGACGAGCCCGAGTCATCGGTGTCGAGTCACGATCGCTGTCCACCAAGAATCTCGTCGTCGATGTGAACGACGCGGCTCAAGCGGTGGCGCGCATCGGAGTCGTCGAGCGCCACCGGCACACCGGCCGGGTGGGATTAGGGTATGTGAAGGGATTTGGGTTACTCCGTGGCGCGATGGCCTCAACGGTCGCTCACGACGCCCACAACTGCATGGTCGTCGGTGCACTCGACGCGTCGGGCCCTTCGGAGATGGCGGTCGCCGTGGCCCGGCTGGCGGAGATCGGTGGTGGGCAGGTGGCAGTGCTCAACGGTCAGGTGGTCGGCGAGGTGAGGCTTCCCATAGGGGGGCTCATGAGTCAACAGCCCGCGGCCGAGGTTGCCGACGAGGCGAGGCGGCTCGGTGAGGCAGCATCGAACATCCTCGGCGTGACCATCGATGAGCCGTTCATGCAGCTCAGCTTCCTCGGACTCTCGGTGATGCCCGAGCTGCGGATCACCGATCGCGGCCTCGTCGACGTCTCGGCCTTCGCTCTCACCAATGTCGCGGAGGTGTGAGGCTCGGTTTCGGTCGTCCATCCCGTGCCTGAGGTCCTTCGTGAAAGAGAATGCCATTGTGTGGCATCGGGCGCACGAGCCGGCCGATGAAACCGGCCGCTTGGTTCCCTTCAGGGCATCAGCCTCCAGCGGGTGCTAATACATGCCTGGCAATCCGAGCCGCCGCAGACCACCGATCAACCGTTCCCGAGGCAGATTGCCGAATGGAGGGAAGATGGCCGATTTCCTCGTGGTGCTGGGAGTCATCGCGTTCACGGTGGCGATGCTGGGGCTGATTCTGGGACTCGATCGCGTATGACCTTGGTCCAAGGGATCCTCCTGACCGTCTCCATCGCCATGTTCGTCTACCTCGGCGTGGCCCTGTTCAAGGCGGAGTGGTTCTGATTGGGCTACTTCTGGACCATCACCACACTGGTTGTCGCCCTGGGCCTCACCTGGAGGTATCTGGGCTCCTACATGGCAGCCGTCTTCGAGGACCGGGTGCGATTCCTGAGTTGGGCCGAGCGACCGATCTACCGGCTTCTCGGGACGGGTCCGGACTCCGAACAGACCTGGAAGCGCTACGCCGCCTCCTTGGTGATCTTCTCGGCTGTATCGATCGTATTGACCTACCTCATCCTCCGTGTGGGGGGGATCGACATGCTGCTCGGCAGGTTCGGCGTGATGATCCCCGCCTTGGCCCTGGGGGGGACACTGGCGGCCAAGAATATCGTCCCTGGTTCGCTTGGGACGTTCCGCACCGACAATGGCATGTTCGTCGGGCTGGTAGTCGGAGTGATATTTATCATCGGCGGCCTCACCTTCTTTCCCGCCGTGTCGTTGGGTCCCATTGTCGAGCAGCTCAGTCACGGGAAGTTCTTCTGATGACAACCACGACCGCCCAGCCGGCTCAGCCGGGTACCGGCCCGCGTGGGGTGGCCCAGGCCCGGAGCCTCTTCGACCGCGAGATCCTCGCCCAGGCCGGGATCGACGCATTCAAGAAGCTCGACCCCCGGTTACAGATCAAGAACCCCGTGATGTTCGTGGTGCTGGTGGGCTTCGTCATCACGTTCATTGAGGCCGTCGCCCACCCGGGCATCTTCGACTGGTCCATCACGATCTGGCTGTTCCTGACGGTGATGTTCGCCAACTTCGCCGAAGCCATGGCAGAAGGGCGGGGCAAGGCCCAGGCCGACACTCTCCGCCGGATGCGGGCCGAGACCGAAGCACGCAGAATCAGTCCGGACGGTACCGAGGAACGGGTGGCGGCGTCGGCTCTGAAGAAGGGGGATGTCGTCGTCTGTGAAGCGGGCGACCTCGTTCCCTCCGATGGGGAGATCACCGCCGGCATTGCCTCCGTGGACGAATCTGCGATCACGGGGGAGTCCGCACCCGTCATTCGGGAATCGGGTGGCGACCGTTCCGCTGTGACCGGGGGGACCAAGGTCCTCTCCGATCGTATTGAGGTATGCATCACCGCGGAGCGCGGCCACACGTTCATCGACCGGATGATCGCCCTGGTTGAGGGGGCCAACCGGCAGAGGACGCCCAATGAGATCGCCCTCACGATCCTCCTGGCCGTGCTCACCATAGTGTTCCTGCCTGTCGTCGTGACCCTCCAGCCCTTCGGCCATTACGCGGGTGCGACGGTACCCGTCGTCGTCCTGGTGTCGCTGCTTGTCTGCCTCATCCCGACCACCATCGGTGCGTTGCTCTCGGCCATCGGGATCGCCGGCATGGACCGGCTCGTACAGCGCAACGTGCTGGCCATGAGCGGCCGGGCCGTGGAGGCGGCGGGAGATGTACAGACACTGTTGCTCGACAAGACGGGCACCATCACCTTGGGCAACCGCATGGCCTCATCCTTCTTTCCTGCAGGTGACAGCAGCGAAAAGGAGCTGGCCGACGCCGCCCAGTTGGCCTCTCTGGCCGACGAGACGCCGGAGGGCCGCTCTATCGTGGTCCTGGCCAAGGAGCGCTTCGACATCCGCGAGCGCGCCCTGGGCGATGAACGCAGCTTCGTGCCCTTCTCGGCCACCACCCGCATGTCGGGCATCGACCTGGACGGACGGCAGATACGCAAGGGAGCGTCCGACTCGGTCAAGCACTGGGTGATGGAACAGGGTGGGGCCATCCCGGAGGGGCTTGATGAAATCGTCGAGCACATTGCGCGGGCCGGGTCCACGCCGCTCATCGTGGCCGACGGGGTGAAGATTCTCGGTGCGATCGAGCTGAAGGACGTGATCAAGCAAGGGATCGAGGAGAAGTTCGAGCAGATGCGCCAGATGGGTATCCGCACCGTCATGATCACGGGTGACAACCCGCTCACAGCCGCGGCGATCGCTCGGGAGGCGGGTGTCGACGACTACCTCGCCGAGGCGACCCCCGAGGCCAAGATGGCCCTCATCAAGTCCGAGCAGGAAGGCGGCAAGCTGGTCGCCATGACCGGGGACGGGACCAATGATGCCCCGGCATTGGCCCAGGCCGACGTCGGGGTGGCCATGAATTCCGGGACCACGGCAGCAAAGGAAGCGGGGAACATGGTTGACCTCGATTCCAACCCGACCAAGCTCATCGAAATTGTCGAGATCGGCAAGCAATTGCTCATCACCCGAGGCTCGCTGACCACCTTCTCCATCGCGAACGACGTGTCGAAGTACTTCGCCATCGTTCCCGCGCTCTTCGTCGCTACCTACCCGCAGCTCAACGTGCTCAACGTCATGAGGTTGCAGGGACCGCAGAGCGCGGTTCTCTCGGCCGTGATCTTCAACGCACTTGTGATCGTGGCGCTCATCCCCTTGGCCCTGCGCGGCGTCCGGTTCCGGACCGGGTCTTCGACCGGCGTCTTGCGCCGAAACGTGTTTATTTACGGGGTGGGTGGGCTCATCGTACCCTTCATCTTCATAAAGCTCATCAACATCATCATCGTTGCGCTGCACGCCTACTGATGGAAGACGCCCCTTGATCGCTCACGTGCGCCGTGCCCTCACTCTGAGGATCATCGTCATCGTCTTGACGTTCGTCTACGCGTTTGCCGGCACCGGCATCTCCCAGCTCCTCTTCAAGAACCAGGCCAATGGGTCGATCACGGCGCGCGGTTCGACTCTGATCGGACAGAACTGGTCGCGCACCGTGTGTCCAGGGCATCCAAGGGGCAGCTGCGTGTGGCCAATGGGGTTCCCGGTGAATCGGGGGCGACCAATCTCGAACCGCGCTCCGCGAAATTGAAGGCCTACACGGAGGAATTGATCGCCTATTGGCATGGTCGCCGCGTCGACCCCACGCCCGATCTCGTCACGACCTCGGGCAGCGGTCTCGACCCCGACATCACGCCGCAGGACGCGATCGTCCAGATCCCCATGGTTTCGAGAGCCACCGGTGTCGCACCGTCGGCATCGCCAAGGAGACCCAGGGCGCGCAGCTGGGCTTCCTCGGCAGCACTTACATCGACGTCCTGCAACTGAACGAAGCGCTCGCAAAGCTCCGGTGATCCGTCCCCGACCGTGAGCGAGGCTCTGTCCCGACGAGGTGCCAGAGCCCGCGTCAGGACACCGTGGTCGGGCTCCGGCCGTCGAAAGAGGTGACCTTCGGCCCTACGGGAGAGCCCAGGAGCAACGCACACTGGACTGGCCATGGCGTGGGGTCTTGCCAGAATCTTCCGTGGAGGGTAAGCGACCGATGAGAGCGAAGGAACCCGCAAACGATCCTCCGTTGGGTGTCATCGGCGACCCGGTTCCTACCTTGCCGGGCGAACGCTCCGAGCACGCTGGCTTCTTCGAACATCGCCACATTGGCACCTCGAGCGCGGACCGAGCCACGCTCTTGGCGGCGATCGGTTATGACAACCTCGGTTCCCTCCTTGACGATGTCGTACCCGCCAACGAGAGGGACAACCTCGTTCTCGACCTCGATGCCGTGGGGGACGAGCGCGAGCTGCTCGCCGAGTTGCGCGCCTTGGCAGGTGCCAACCGCGTCCTCACTTCGATGATCGGACTCGGCTTCTACGACACCGTCCTGCCAGCCGTCCTGCGGCGACTAATCCTCGAGAATCCCGCGTGGTACACGTCGTACACGCCGTACCAGGGGGAGATCGCGCAGGGCCGACTAGAAGCGCTGCTCATCTTCCAGACGATTGTCGCCGACCTCACCGCCTTGCCGGTCGCGAATGCCTCGCTCCTTGACGAAGCGACAGCAGCAGTCGAAGCGATGCTCATGTGCCAACGAGCGGTCCCGGCCCGCCGTTGCTTTATCGTCGACGCAGATTGCTTCCCGCAGACGATCGCGGTACTCAAGACCCGCGCCGAGCCGCTCGGTATCGAGATCGTCATCGTCGATCTCGACGACGGTCTCCCTGCGGTCGAGCCTTGTGGCGTCCTCGTCCAGCAACCCGGGTGCTCGGGTCGCGTCCGTGCCCTTGGTCCCCTCGTCGACGCCGCGCACGACGCCGGGGCACTCGCCGTCGTGGCGTGCGACTTACTGGCGGCGACAATCATCACCCCGCCTGGCGAGGACGGCGCCGACATCGCCGTCGGCACGACGCAGCGCTTCGGTATGCCGCTCGGCTTCGGCGGTCCCCACGCCGCGTTCCTCGCCACGACGAACGAGTTCGTACGCTCGGTACCGGGTCGGATCGTCGGACTCTCACGCGACGCGCTCGGCAACCGGGCGCTCCAGCTCGCGCTTCAGACGCGCGAGCAGCACATCCGGCGAGAGCGGGCCACCTCGAACATCTGCACCGCGGAGGTGCTGCCGGCGATCGTCGCAGCGATGTTCGCCGTATACCACGGACCGGAAGGCCTCCGGACGATCGCGGAACGGATCCACGCGCACGCGTGCTCGTTCGCCGACACGCTCCGGGGCCTCGGCGTCGCCGTAGGATCGGGACCTATCTTCGACACGGTGACGGCCACGGTCCCCGGGCAGGCTCGAGCGGTCACCGAGGCGGCGTGCGAACGGGGTATCAACATCCGCCTTGTCGACGCCGACACCGTCGCCGTCTCCTGTGACGAGGTGACCGACGAACAGATCCTGACCGACCTCCTCGGCGCGTTCGGCACGGCGCGCTCCCTGCGACCTCCCCCACGCCCCGACCCGTTGACGCCGCATCGCCGGACGAGCGGGTACCTCGCTCATCCCGTCTTCAGCCGCTACCGCTCTGAGGTCGCGATGACCCGCCTGCTGCGGCGGCTCTCCGACCTTGATCTTGCTCTCGACCGCTCCATGATCCCGCTCGGCTCGTGCACGATGAAGCTCAACGCCTGCGTCGAGATGGAGCCGATCAGCTGGACTGAGTTCGTCTCGCTACACCCGTTCGCGCCGGCCGACCAGACCACGGGAAGCCGACGCGTCATCGAGGACCTCTCGGCGTGGTTGGCCGCCATCACCGGCTTCGAGGCGGTTTCGCTCCAGCCGAATGCTGGCTCCCAAGGCGAACTTGCCGGTCTCCTCGCTATCCGCGCCTATCACCGCTCCCGCGGTGAACTCGAGCGCGACGTATGTCTCGTGCCGACCTCGGCGCATGGCACCAACCCCGCATCGGCCCGACTCGCCGGTATGCGCATCGTGACGGTGAGCTGCGACGAGGAAGGCAGCGTCGACCTCGGCGACCTCCGCGCCCAGATCGCGGCGAACCGCGACCACCTCAGCGCGCTGATGATCACCTACCCGTCGACCCACGGGGTGTTCGAAGCCTCCCTCCCGGAGATGTGCGAGATGGTGCACGCCGCGGGCGGTCAGGTCTACCTCGACGGTGCCAACCTCAACGCGCTGATCGGCCTCGCCCGCCCAGGGGCACTCGGCGCGGACGCGTCGCAGCTCAACTTGCACAAGACGTTCTGTATCCCCCACGGCGGCGGAGGACCTGGTATTGGGCCGGTGGCGGTGAAGGCGCACCTCGCGCCGTTCCTTCCGAACCACCCCCTGCGTCCGGACGCTGGGCCATCGAGTGGGATCGGACCGCTCTCGTCGTGCCCGTTCGGCTCGGCAAGCATCTTGACGATCCCGTGGGCCTACATGCGTCTTCTCGGCGGCGAAGGGCTCGTCCGCGCCACAGAGGCAGCAATCGTGTCGGCGAACTACCTTGCGTCAGCGCTCGATCACGACTTCCCCGTCCTGTACAAGGGCGAGCATGGGCGGATTGGCCACGAGTGCGTCCTCGACCTCCGCCCGGTCGGTCGGACGAGCGGGATCAAGGTGGACGACGTCGCGAAGCGGTTGATCGACTACGGCTTCCACGCCCCAACTATGAGCTTTCCCGTCGCCGGGACCTTGATGGTCGAGCCGACGGAATCCGAGCCCTTCGAGGAGCTGGTTCGCTTCGTCGAGGCCATGAAGGCGATCCGCCGCGAGATCGACGAGGTGGCCCGGGCAAGCTGGCCGTCCGAGGACAACCCGCTCGTCAACGCCCCTCACACTGCCGAGGAGCTGGCCGGAGCGTGGACGCACCCCTACGACCGCGCGACGGCAGCCTTCCCGATACCCTCCTTGCGTGCTTCGACCGGCGGCTCCAAGTACTGGCCGCCCATCAAGCGGATCGACGCCGCATTCGGCGACCGTCACCCCCACTTCGTTCTGTCCGAGAACGGACCCGAGGCGGGGAACGTACAGTGACGGCTGCGGGCCTGTCCGAGACGCGCCACAGTGCGCTCGTGCCGCATAAATCAGGATAGTCCGACGATCTCGCCGTTCTCGTTGAGGTCCATCTCGAAGGCCGCCGGGTTTGAGGAGAGCCCCGGCATCGTCGACATGTCGCCACAGATCGGGTAGATGAAGCCGGCTCCCACCGACGCGCGAACCTCGCGCACCGGCAAGCGCCAGCCGCTCGGGGCCCCCTTCAGATTCGGGTCGGCACTGAGCGAGTATTGGGTCTTGGCGATGCATACGGGCAGATGGGAGAAGCCGTACTTCTCGTAGGTGTCGAGCTGGCGCGAGGCGGTCGGGGAGTAGTCGACACCGTCCGCTCCGTAGACACGCGTGGCGATGGTCTCGATCTTCTCACGAAGCCCCGCCTCGAGGGGGTAGAGGAAGTGGAATTCGCTCGGGTCCTCTGCAGCCTCGACCACCGCCTCGGCGAGCTGGGTCGCTCCACGCCCGCCCTCTGAGAAGTGCCGACAGACAGCGACGCGCACGCCGAGCTCGGAAGCGATCTCCGCGATGGCGTCGTGCTCGGAGCGGTGGTCGTCGGGGAACGCGTTGACCGCGATGACGGGCGTGACGCCGTACTGGCGGATGTTGTCGACCTGCTTGCGCAGGTTCGCCGCTCCCTCATGGATCTCTTCAGGGTTCTCTGCCAAGAGGGCCTCAGGGAGAGACCGCCCTGCGACGATGTGGTACTTGCCCGTCTGGGCCTTGATTGCGCGGACGGTGACGACGACGACGCCGGCATCGGGTACGAGTCCCGAGGTTCGGCACTTGATGTTGAAGAAGCGTTCGGCGCCCATGTCCGCCCCGAACCCCGCCTCCGTGATCAAGAAGTCTCCCGAGTGAATGCCGATGAGGTCGGCGACGATCGAGGAGTTCCCGTGCGCGATGTTGCCGAAGGGGCCCGCGTGAACGAGCACGGGCGTGTTCTCGAGCGTCTGAAGGAGGTTGGGCCGCAGCGCTTCGTGAAGGATCACCGCCATCGCACCCGCCCCCCGCAGCTGCTCGGCAGTGACCGGGTCGCCGTGGACCGTGTAGCCCACCACAATGCGCCCGAGCCGCTCCCGCAGGTCCGAGAGCGACCGTGACAGCGCGAGGATCGCCATCACCTCCGACGCCGCGGTGATGTCGAAGCCTGTCTCGCGGGGAACGCCGTCGAGGCGTCCGCCGAGCCCAACGACGATGTTGCGCAGGGCCCGGTCGTCCACGTCGAGGACGCGTCGCCAGGTGATGTTGTGGAGGTCGATGCCGAGCGCATTGCCGTGGAAGAGGTGGTTGTCGAGGATCGCAGAGAGCATGTTGTGGGCCTCGGTGACCGCGTGCAGGTCGCCGGTGAGATGGAGCGCGAGCGTCTCGAAGGGGACTGCTTGGCTGTAGCCGCCTCCCGCCCCGGCGCCTTTGATGCCGAACGTCGGCCCCATCGACCCCTGGCGGATGGCAACCGTCGCCGACTTGCCGATGTGGTGCATCGCCTGTCCGAGCCCAATACTCGTGACCGTTTTTCCCTCTCCAAAGGGAGTCGGAGTAACCGCTGAGACGACCACGTAGCGCGCGCGGGGACGCTCGGCGAGCTCTTCGATCGCATCGAGCCGGATCTTCGCGACAAACTCGCCGTGATGCTCAAGCAGGTGACGGCCGATCCCCATGGATGCGGCGATCTCCTCGATCGGACGAAGCTTCGCCTGGCGTGCGATATCGAGTGCACTAGGCATGGCCCAACTCCTTTCCAACTCCCGGCAAATCAAGTCCCAATCTCTTCACGGGTTCGCCCCTGCCGTCGCGTCGCTTCGGTAGTCGAGCGCAGGGTAGATGGGGAAGTCGGCACAGAGCTGCGCGACCTCCTTGCGAAGCTGTGCCAGCGTTTGGTTCGAGGCAATGTCGGCGCGGAAGACCTTCAAGAAGGCCGCCCGCTCATGGCGGTCGGAAGGCATGACGTAGTGTTCGACCGCCTCGATCCCGCGTGCAACGAACTGGCCGACAAGTCGCATCTCTGGCTCTTTCATTCCCCGGCTGGTCACCGTCGGCGTACCGAGACGGATCCCGCTCGGGTTGATGGCCGAGAAGGGCTCTCGCGGGATCGTGTTCTTGTTGACCGTCATACCCGCTTCGTCGAGGGCTTCTTGGGCGAGCAGGCCGAAACCCTCGCTGAGCGGCGTGAGGTCGACGAGGAGCAGGTGGGTGTCGGTCCCGCCCGTGACGAGCCGCAGTCCGTTGGCCTGTAACTCTTCAGCCAGTGCGTTCGCGTTGGCGACGACCTGTGCGGCATAGTTGCGGAAGCTCGGGCGCGACGCTTCGAGCAGCGCGACGGCGATCGCCGCGGTGGTGTGGTTGTGCGGGCCGCCCTGCATGCCGGGAATGACGACCCGGTCGATCTTCCTCGCGAGGTCGTGGTCCTTAGCGAGGCCTTTGTCGGTGACCATGATCATCGCGCCGCGCGGCCCCCGAAGTGTCTTGTGCGTCGTCGTCGTCACCACGTGCGCGAACGGGACCGGGCTCGGGTGCGCTCCGCCCGCCACGAGGCCGGCGATATGGGCGATGTCGGCGACGAGGAACGCGCCGCAATCATCGGCGATCGCCGCCATCTCCTCGAACGGGAAAAAACGCGGGTACGCGGTGTACCCGACCCAAATGAGTTGTGGCGGGTCCGCAGCGACGTTGCGCTTCAGCTCATCGAAGTCTATGTAACCGTCCGGTCCGGTGTGGTAGGGGACGCTATGAAAGAGCTGGCCCGTAACGCTGCCGGAATACCCGTGGGAGAGGTGGCCGCCGTCGGCAAGGTTGAGGCCCATTACCGTGTCGCCCGGCTGGAGGAGGGCGAAATACACCTCGAGGTTCGCCGGTGAGCCCGAGTACGGCTGCACGTTCACGTAGGGGACACCGAAGAGCTGCTTTGCTCGTTCAATCGCAAGGTTCTCGACCTTGTCGATGACCTGGTTGCCACCATAGTAACGGCGCCCCGGGTAGCCCTCCGAGTACTTGTCGGTAAGGATCGAGCCCAACGCCTGGAGGACGGCGAGGCTCGTGAAGTTCTCCGATGGGACGAGCTCGAGGCCCGTCCGTTTGCGCTCCAATTCTTCACCGATCAGGGTGAAGATCTCCGGGTCCGCGTCGTACAGCTCCTCAAATCGGTTCATCTCGGCGCTCCTGGTGATGCTGAATACTCGTCAGTCCGACCTGCCCATCGTCGGGGGGGTCGAAGTGCTCGAGCACTCGCATGCGCAAACGATATTACGCAGGAGGCATGCGGTCGTAACCGGACCCACTCCCCCTGGCACGGGCGTGATTCTGCCAGCGATTCCAGCCACCGCTTCGAAGTCGACATCGCCGACGAGCCCCCCGTCTGTCGCGTTCGTCCCCACGTCAATGACCGTGGCACCCTCACCCACGTACTCGGCGCCGATCATGTGCGGGCGGCCAATGGCCACAACCAAAATTTCCGCTTCCCGGCAAACGGCAGGGAGATCGACCGTTCGCGAGTGGCAGACCGTGACGGTGGCGTTCGCTCCGAGAAGGAGTACCGAGAGCGGTTTGCCGACCACAAGGCTTCGGCCGACGACGGTGACACGCTTGCCCGTGAGATCGATCTGCTCCGCATGGAGGATCTCCATTACCGCCTGGGCTGTCGCAGGGGCGTACGCGGGTAGGCCGTGAAAGAGAAGACCCGCGCTCTCGGCCGTGGCACCGTCGACGTCTTTGTGCGCGGGAATCTGGCGGATCACCTCTGTTGCGTCGATGCCGGCGGGGAATGGGGTCTGGGCGATGACGCCGTGGACCGTAGTGTCGTCAGCCAGATGTCGACACGCCCCGCGAACCGTCGCAGTATCCGACTCCGGCGTCAGTGCGAGCACTTCGGCGAGAATCCCGGAGCGTTCGGCGGCGCGGACGATCGACCGCACGTAGTACGCGGTCGACACGTCGTCAGTCGCGGTGAGGATGCCTACCTTCGGTTCGACTCCGGTGTTTTTCAGACGCATGACGTGGTCGCGGACCTGCTCTGTAATCGTCGCTGCGATGGCACGGCCATCGATTCTCATCAGCCTGAGACCTTTCGACGGACGTCGTCCACTACGTCGCCGAGGGCGCCCTTCAGGTCGTCCATGTCCGCGAGTGCGGCAACAAGCTCCGCACCGACGCGTCGATCGTCGATCTGCGCCGCGTTGATGGCGACGTTCAAGATGGCACCGTCTATGGCCGCTCTCGCGCACGCCGCTCCGACGCCGACGTCGGAGAGCACGTTCCGGTTGCCCTTCTCGGCGATCAGGGCGGCGATCTCCGCCAGTCGCTCGACGATGCACGCGATCGCGCGAGGGGGCGCAACCGCGCCGACCAGCGCCTCTTGGATCGCCTCGTCGCGAGCTTGCTTCTCCTCGTCGGTCTCCCGTGGCATGGCGTACGCGGCTCCGACCGCAGCGAAGGCGACCTCGTCGTCGTGCATGGCCTGTAGTGAGCGGGAGCGAAGCTCCTCGAGCTCCGCGACAAATGATCGCATCTCGTTCTCCACCTCGGCGTAGCGTTTACCGGTCGTGTAGTTCGCGACCATCGCGAGTAGCGCCGCTCCGAGCGCGCTCGCGAGCCCAGCTGCAGCGCCGCCGCCCGGAGTCGGCTGTCGGGTTGCAAGCTCTTCGAGAAAGGTGTCGATCGTCGGCGAAATTGTCTCAGCCATGCTGCGCTCCCAGCGTCAAAGGCTCGCGCAGGAGCTTGCGGCACTCGACCTCATCGATCACATCGGAGCCACACTGCTCAATGCGATTGTGCGGATCTCCCGCAATACGTGCGTGTGCGAGTGTGTACCGGGGGGCGCGAGGCGCCGGTCGTCCCGTCTTCAAGTGCCGCTCCTCGTATCGCCGTGAGATGCCGCGGCACCCGCGGTCGGACGTATCAGAGTTCCGACATTCCCGGACAGCAAGAGTGCGGCGTCATCGAGACTGCCTATGGCGGCCAGCCCCCCGGAGCGCTCGACGAAGCGGCAGGCGGCGGCGACCTTGGGTCCCATGGAGCCGGCAGGAAAGGAGGTGCTGCGCAATTCCTCGACGGTCGTGTGGCCTATCGGTCGGGCCTTGGCTGTTCCGTAGTCGAGCTCGACTGCGGAGACGTCGGTCAAGAGCAGAAGGCCGTCGGCTCCCAACTTCTCCGCCAAGAGGGCGGCCCCGAGATCCTTGTCGATCACCGCCTCGACCCCTCGCAGCTGTCCGCCCGATTCCCGGACGACCGGTATTCCACCTCCACCCATGCAGACGACCACAGCGCCTCCATCAATGAGCAGGCGGATCATGTTGAGCTCGACGATGGTCTGAGGTTCCGGAGAAGGGACCACCCGTCGCCAATACTGCCCGTCGGCGCGGACATCCCACCCAAAGTCGGCGGCGAGATGTTCGGCCCGGGCCTTGGTGTACACGGGACCGACGAATTTGGAGGGGTTGCTGAAGGCCGGATCCGTAGAGTCGACGATCGTTCGGGACAAGACGCAGGCGACTTCACGGTCGGGAAGGGCCGATTGGAGTGCCTGAATGAGCCAGTAGCCGATGAGTCCCTGGGTTTGGGCGCCAAGGGCGTCGAAGGGGTAAGGATGTCCAAGCGATGTGTCGTTGGCACTTTCAATGGCGAGGACCCCGACCTGGGGGCCGTTGCCGTGTGTGACGGTCACCTCGTGCTGCTCGACCAGCGGGGTGAGGGCCTCCACGGCTCGCTGGACATGTCGCTCCTGGATTTCGGAGTCTGGGGCCTCACCTCGCTCCAGCAGTGCGTTGCCACCAAGTGCGACGACCAGTCTCATCGTCGGGAACCCGGGTTTCGGTCCTCGCGGCCCGCGACCCAGTGCCGGGCCGCCATCCCCCGCGCAGCTGCTCCTTGTGGCACGACAGTGCCGATCACGGGTGCGACACTGCGCCCGGTCGACCAAGTCGCGGGGATTGTCGGAGTGGCAGGTGGCGTGGTCATCGTCCCGGAGTACCAGTGGGTGGTCACAAGCCCAGCGTGTCCGGACGGTGGCCCCCGGCACTAGGGCCAAAGGGCCTGTCCCTGCCGTATTGTGAAAATCGGATCGCCGTCCGGCCGTACCTCGTTGGGGAAGCTGTCACTGCTTCGCTGAGGTCCCGAACGAGGGCGTCGTCCGGGTACCCCGCGGGGACCCGCTCACTCCGGCCCAGCACGAGCAGAAGGAAATCTTCATAGTTTCAGCCTGACTTCCTCTTGCCGTCGTGCTTCCCGCTGCTGTCGCGCCAGAGGCAAGAGGCCCTGTTCATCTGATCCCGGCCGCCTTAACCTGGAGTGATGCAGATCGGTGACGCCAAGGTGATCGATACGGAGGGGTTGAACGCGCTGATCACGGCCTTGAGGGACCTCGGGTACGACACCAGGGGTCCAGTGGTACGGGACGGTGCGATCGTGCCTGGTGCTGTATCGAGCGTCAGAGATCTGCCGGCCGGATACCACGACGAGCAGGCCCCCGGTCGTTACCGGCTCGAGCGCGGCGAGGACGAGGCCCTGTTCGGGTGGGCTGTCGGCCCGGGCTCTTGGAAGGCCGAGCTCTTCCCGCCCACCCAGGAGGTATGGCGGGCAAAGGTGGATGGCGACGAAGTGACCTTCATCGAACCCGAGGCACCGACTGGGCCACTGGCCGTGATCGGTGCCCGGCCCTGTGAGCTCGCCGCGCTGGACGTGCTCGACCGGGTGCTGCGCGACGGCCCGGTGACCGACCCGCGCTACGCGTCCCGGCGAGATGGTGCCTTTGTGGTGACCGCTGAGTGCGGCACGCCGGCAGCCACGTGCTTCTGCACGTCGATGGGGACCGGGCCGGGGGCCGACCGGGGGTTCGATCTGGCCTTGAGCGAGCTCGACGACCAAGACGGCCATCGGTTCGTGGTCCGGGTCGGCACAGACCTGGGCGGAGAGGTCCTCTCGCGCATCCCCACCGCGGCTGCTACCGACCGCGACCTCCGGGCCCGCCATCAGGTGCTGGCCGCGGCAGCGGGCGCCATGGGCCGACGACTGGAGACAGAAGGCCTGGCCGAGCTCCTCGCCCGCAACCTCGAGCACCCCCGCTGGGACGAGGTGGCCGAGCGGTGCCTGGCTTGCGGGAACTGCACTCTCGTCTGTCCGACGTGCTTTTGCAGCGACGTGCACGACACGACCGAACTGACGGGCGAGGTTCGCCGCGAGCGGGTTTGGGCGACGTGTTTCGATCTCGACCACTCGTACCTCCACGGCGGACCGGTGCGGGCGTCGACCTCCTCGCGTTACCGCCAATGGCTCACCCACAAGCTCTCGACCTGGTGGGACCAGTTCGACACCTCGGGCTGTGTCGGGTGTGGCCGATGCGTCACATGGTGTCCAGTAGGCATCGACCTCACCGAGGAGGCGGCGGCCATCCGGCACACTGACGGGGCTGTCCGTGGTGGCAGCGGGCCAGGAGCGACATCCTCGTGACGACGACCATGGCCGAGCTGGTGTCCGTGCATCCACTCCTGGCCGGGCTGCCCGGAGACGCCGTGGCCCATGTCGCTGGCTGCGCCCGCAATGTGGCGTTCAACCCAGGAACCCTCCTACTCGCCGAGGGCGAACCCGCCGACACGCTCTATCTGGTTCGCCGGGGTCGGGTCGCCATCGAGGTCCACTCGCCGGGATTGGGACCGATCGTCATCGAGACGGTCGGCCCCGGGGCAGTAGTGGGATGGAGCTGGCTGGTCCCCCCTTACCGTTGGCACTTCGACGCCCGGGCCATCGACGCGGTGGGGGCCGTGGCCGTCGATGGGGCTTGCCTTCGCGACAAGGCAGAGGCCGACCCTGCGCTCGGGTACGCGCTGATGAAGCGGATAACCGCGGTACTCCTCGAGCGTTTGCAGATGACCCGTGTTCGCTTGCTCGACCTCTACGGAGCCGACGGTGCTCGCTGACCGGACCCTGGGAAGACCCGGCGAGGACAGGGGGGCGCTGACCCCGGCTCTCTATCGTGTCGTCGGACGCCGCGACGAGACGAGGGACGTGGTAACTCTGTCCATCACCCCCCTGTCGGAGGCGATCGCCCCCATGGCGAACCCGCGCGCGCTCTTCCGGCCTGGGCAGTTCAACATGTTGACCGCGTTCGGGGTCGGCGAGGCGGCGATCTCTGTGAGCAGCGCCCCCCGTGAAGATGGCCCTTTGAAGCACACCGTGCGTGACGTGGGGCCGGTGACCCACGCGCTGTGCCGGGCCCGCATCGGAGACCTGGTCGGGGTGCGGGGGCCCTTCGGCACCAACTGGGAGCTCGGAGACTTCGGGGGCACCGCTGAGGTCACCGATGTCGCGGGTGCGACGAGCGCGCCCGGGGCAGGCGACGACGTGGTGGTGGTCGCTGGAGGGATCGGTCTCGCCCCACTGCGCGGAGCCGTGCACGAGCTGGTGGCGAGGAGCGAGGAGGAGGGCGGACGGGTGTTCGTGGTCGTCGGCGCCAGGGAGCCCGCCCAGATCGTCTTCGGGGAGGATTTAGAGGCGTGGTCCCGGGCCGGTGCGCAGGTATTTGTCACGGTCGATGTCTGGGCCCCCGGATGGACCGGCCACGTGGGACTGGTCACCTCGTTGCTCGCCGAGGCCGACTTCGATCCCGCCAGTGTGGGCGTACTTGTCTGCGGGCCCGAGATCATGATGCGGTTCACGGCCCGGGACCTGGTCGACCGGGGGGTCGCCCCTGGCCGGATCCAGGTGTCCTTGGAGCGCAACATGCAGTGTGCAGTGGCCTGGTGTGGCCACTGTCAGCTCGGTCGGTTCCTGCTGTGCCGTGACGGCCCCGTCCTGCCGTACGCCGGTGCGGTGACCCACCTGCTCTCCGAGCGCGAACGATGAGCCGATCGGATGCCCCGGACGCCGCCCTCGGTGACGAGCCGATACTGGTCGCTGATGGGGATCAAAGACCTAAATTGGCCGTGTGGAAGTTCGCCTCCTGCGACGGTTGCCAGCTGACCCTCCTTGATTGCGAGGACGACCTATTGGCCCTGGCGGGAGCGGTCCACATCGCTCATTTCAACGAGATGTCCAGCGCCAGCGTCGGCGGGCCCTACGACGTGTCCCTGGTGGAAGGATCGATCACCACGCCCGCCGACGCCCTCCGGATCCAAGAGGTCAGAGCCAACTCACGTCGGCTGGTCACGATCGGGGCGTGCGCCACCGCAGGAGGGATCCAGGGTCTGCGCAACTTTGCCGCTTCGGGTGAGTACGTAGGAGCGGTCTATGCCCATCCCGAGTACATCGCCTCGCTCGACACCTCGACGCCGATCTCGGCCCACGTCGACGTGGATTTCGAGTTGCACGGCTGCCCGATCGATCGCCGCCAGCTGCTCGAGGTGATCACCTCCGCCCTGGCGGGACGCCGGCCGGTCATCCCCGGGCACTCGGTGTGCCAGGAATGCAAGGGTCGCGGCACCGTTTGCATACTGGTAGCTCGCGGGACGCCGTGTCTGGGCCCGGTGACCCGGGCCGGGTGCGGCGCCCTGTGCCCTTCGGTCGACCGGGGATGTTTTGGCTGCTTTGGACCTGCAGACACGGCCAACACGCCATCTCTCACGGCCCGGTTGCGTGATGGGGGCCTGGAACCACTCGAGGTGTCACGGCTCTTTCGGACCTTCAACGCCGGCGCCCCGGCCTTCCTCGAGGAATCGGTGGCCCAGGGAGGTCCGGTCCCGGTCGCCCTCCGGCGGACTGACCGCCAGCCTCAACCGCGGGCGTGTCCATGAGCCACGGTTCGGGTTCGTCACGCACGATCGGTGTCGAAGGCCTGTCGAGGGTCGAAGGTGAGGGATCGCTGCGGGTGGAGGTGCGCGATGGCCTGGTTAGCGACGTGGCCCTCGAGATATTCGAGCCTCCCCGCTACTTCGAGGCCTTGCTGGTCGGCCGCCACTTCACTGAAGCTCCCGACATCACGGCGCGCATCTGCGGTATCTGCCCGGTGGCGTACCAGATGAGTGCGTGTGCCGCCATGGAAGATGCCTGCGGCGTGACGGTCGACGAAGGGGTGCGTCTGCTCCGACGGCTCCTCTACTGCGGCGAATGGATCCAGAGCCACTCCCTGCACGTCTACCTGCTGCACGCGCCAGACTTCCTCGGCTGCGCCGATGCGGTGGAGCTCGCAGAGCGAGACCCGGCAGCGATTCAGCGGGGTCTCGAGCTCAAGCGTACGGGTAACTTGATCATGGAGACGGTGGGTGGCCGGGCGGTGCATCCGGTCAACGTCCGGGTGGGCGGTTTTTACCGCGCGCCTGATCCGCAAATGGTGGCGGCATTGGCTGCGCCGCTGCGCCGCGCCCGGGACGCCGCGCTGGCCACGGTGGAGTGGGTGGCCGGCTTTGATTTCCCGGACATCTCCGGTGACTATCGCTTCGTGGCGTTGCGAGAACCCGACTGCTACCCAGTCGAACGCGGCCGACCCTCCTCCTCTTTTGGCCTGGACGTGAGCCCATCCGAGCTGGCCGACCTCGTGGTCGAAGAGCACGTCGAGCGTTCGACCGCTCTGCACGCTCGTCTTGGGGGCGAATCGTATTTGACCGGCCCCCTGGCCCGCTATGCGCTGAACGCCGCCATGCTGCCGACCCTCGCCAAGCAGGCTGCCACGGCCGCTGGGCTGGGTCCTGTGTGCACCAACCCGTTCCGTAGCATCGTCGTCCGTGCCATCGAGTTGGTGTTCGCCTGCGAAGAGGCGCTGTCGCTGGTCGAGTCGTACGTCCCACCAAATCCTCCTGCTGCTCTTGTGACTCCCCGCGAGGGGTCGGGCACCGGCGTCACCGAAGCCCCCCGGGGCCTGCTGCTGCAGCGGTACGAAATCGATAAGGTGGGGACAATCCTGAAGGCCCGCATCATGCCACCGACCTCCCAGAACCAGCTCACCATCGAGGCGGACCTGCGTCGGGTGGCACAGGAGTCCCTCGAGCTCAGTGACGAGGAGCTGCAGTGGCGTTGCGAGCAGACGGTCCGCAACCACGACCCGTGCATCTCGTGCGCCGCTCACTTCCTTGACATCACGGTGGTGGCGTCATGAGCCATGTCGTGGTGGCCGGCCTGGGGAACGAATACCGGCGCGACGATGGGGTCGGTCCGGTGGTGGCCGCCCGCACCACTGCGCGCGCTCGTACGGTGCGCGACATCGGCCCCCTGGTCGACCCACTCGACTTATTGGGACGGTGGGACGGAGCCGACCTGGCCATCGTGATCGACGCCGTCCACTCCGATGCAGCTCCAGGTACCGTCCGGGTGGTGGACCTAAAGGCGCCAAACGCCGGCCACGCCGCCACGAGCACACACGGGATAAGCCTGTCGGGCGTATTGCGGCTGGCCCAGGCCATTGGCCGAGCGCCGGTGCGGGTGATCGTGGTGGGTATCGAGGGGGAAGACTTCGGGAGAGGGACAGGGCTCAGCCCCGCCGTAGGAGCCGCGGTCGAGTTGGCCGTCAAAGAAGTTGTCGACCTGATCGAGGAGGTCCAGTCGTGTGCGTGAGCCGCCTGCACCGCGTGCTGAGGCACGCAGGTCCAAGCGTTGTGGACGTCGAGGACATCGACGGCAGAGTCCATCGGGTATCCCTACTCGCGTTGGACGGCCCGAAGCCCGAACCAGGGGAGTGGCTGGTCGTCCACAGCGGGTACGCCATCGACCGCGTCGACGGCGATGAAGCGGAGGCGGTCGCAGCCGAGTTGCGGATGGTCGCGAGCAACCATTCCGCCGGCGCCACCCTCCAAGAGCGGCCGGCATGACCACCAGCCTGCCCCCCGGCGCAGGATCACGCGCTGGCTCTGAGCTCTCCGGTGGCGACCAGCCCAGTGCGGCCAGAGGCCTCCCGGGCGTGATTGTGGCGGGCATCACAGCCCTCGTCAGCGGAATCTCGGTGTTCGCGAACAGCTACGGGGTGCACTCGATCGCCGTCCCCGCCGTCTACACCACGGCGAAGAACTTGGTGGCGACATTGGTCCTTGCTCTCTGCGCCCTGGTGGCTCAGAGCATCAGCCGCCGACGCCCCGGCTCGGCCCCTGATCGGTTCGTCACTGGAACCAGTGGCACGGGCGTGTCGCCAGGAAACTGGCGAACCTGGGGGCCGGCCCGTTGGGCCGGGCTGGCCTACGTGGGCGTGGCGGGCGGCGGGATCGCCTTCGTCCTCTTCTTCGACGGGTTGGCCGATACCACCGCCACCCCTGCGGCCTTCTGGCACGACACCCTCGTCGTCTGGGTGGCCGTGCTGGCCCTTGTCTTCCTACGCGAGCACGTCTCGTGGTGGAACGTCGGTGCCATCGGAGTTCTTGTCGCCGGCCAAGTCGCGATTGTTGGCGGCGTCGGCCATCTGGCCGCCAACCGGGGCGAGCTCCTCGTTCTTTCGGCCACTGTGATATGGGCGGTGGAGGTCATCGTGGCCAAGCGCCTGCTGCGTGACATGGCCCCCGTGGCCGTGGGCCTGGCTCGGATGGGAGTCGGAGCAGCAGCCCTTGTTGCGTATCTGGCGGCCACCGGAACACTTCACGTTCTGCTCTCCTTCCACCTGAACCAGGCCGGGTGGGCGTTGCTCACCGGTGGGTTGCTGGCGGCCTACGTCGGGACGTGGATGACCGCGTTGGCGAGAGCCCGGGCTGTAGACGTCACGTCGGTGCTCGTGGCAAGTGTGGTGGTCACCGCCCTCCTCCAGGCGGTGGCCGGCACGGGATCGCTCGCACCTCAGGCGCTCGGCCTCGTCTTCGTCGTGTTCGGTGCGGTTGTGGTGCTATGGGCGAGCCTCCGACAAACTGCGGTGCACAGGCCTCAAGTGGCAAGCAGATGAGATCCCAACTCATTGATTCGGGGCCCGTCCTTTTCGCCCGTTACGCCTACCCACCCAACGCGCTCGGGTATTGCGGTCCCTCCGACGCCACCGAGTTCCTCGAGACGGCTTTAGACGGTACGCACATAACGGATCTGGCCCGGCTGGCGGCCCGGTTCGAAGGGGCGTGGCCCTACCTGCAGTTGATCGCCAGCTGTAACGGAATCGCCGATCCCCTCGACTACCGGGTTGCCGAGGCTTACTGGGTGGGAAACCAATTGGTGGCCCGGGTACCTCAGTCGGCTCTCGCCCGATCGATGGGCAGTCGCTTCGAGGTCCGGGCCGGCCGGCGATTCGACTCACTGGTGTCAGCCGTGCCCGCCGGTGGCATCCCGCAACACAACTTCCACGTCTTCGCCGTGTACCCGTGGCTTGGGCTTCTGCGAGCCGGAACAGATGGGCCACCGCTCGAGGTCCTTGACCGTTGCCGGATCCGATGGGGGCGTGTGCTGACGGTGGCCGGGGATCTCGTGGTGGTCCGGAGCCGGGAACTGTGTTTCGACGGCTCGCGGCTCACCCTAGGGCCCGACCGGGTGGAGAAGGCTCGGTACAGCCTCGATGGGGCGACCCTGACCGCCGACCTCCAACCCGGGGACACGGTCTCACTGCACTGGGACTGGGTATGCGACCGCCTTTCCCCGTCCGCTCTGCGGTGGCTCCAATACTGCACGTTGCGCAATCTCGATGCGGTCAACTCCCTCGCCGAGCCTGGCCCTGCGGTCGTATGCGGGGCCTGAGCGTTCGGTAGAACCTGTTCGAGAGATTCATGCTTCTATGAATCTTCGACGCTCGGGTGCTCTGGGGTGTGAAGCTGAACGATCAGTCCGTCGGGGCCGGAAATGTCGATATACCACCCGAGCACACCTTGGACCATGGGGGAGTGGACTGCGTCAATCTGATTGAGCCACGAGTCCCAGCCCGACAAGGCCTTACGGGAATCGACTGTTATGGCAACCACGCAGAAGCCGGCGAGCGCCGCTGCTCTCTGTGGATCGTGATGCAGGCCAACACTGGGCGACCCCTCGCCTAGGGAGAACACGATGCCCACAACCTCGTTCTCCTCCTCTTCGACGAGCAGAACTTGAAGCCCGAATACTTCGCCGTACCAGTCCGCGCTGGCGGTGACATCGCTCACGGGAATCCGGACATGGTGGATTCCGCGGAGCCTCGGGGGATCCGTGGATGCGGTGTCAGCGCGCTCGTTCGAAGAGCCGAGAGGAGCTCCCGATAGGGAGGTGTCGGGGTTCATGGATGGCAAGAAGAATAGACAACCTTGGATGGTACGCGAGGAAGGAGATAGGACGGTAGAGCCATCGACCCTCGGCGTGGGACCCGGAACGTGATACGGAGTCGCATCTTGGTACCTCCAGGTTCGTGCGTGGCCGAGGATTAGGGCACTCCCTTTGGTGGCGCGGTCAGCTTTCTCTGAAGCTCCACGCTCGAGCAGGGCCGAAGGTCCCGACCTCGCGCTGGCTCCCGACCCGGCGATTTGCCGGTCCCGTTCCCTGAGGGTTTCGTCAGTCCTTGTGGGCTCTGCGCGTCTGGGACCGCAACATGGAGAGCTGGACAAAGCGGGCGATGTCGCTGGGCGACACGATACCCACGAGGCGCCCGGCGTGGTCGATGACCAGTGCCCTGCCGTCGGGCGATGCCTCCATGCGCTGGAGGAGATCGGGTATCGGCTCACTGGGCGAACCCACGGGGACATCGGACAGAGGGCAGGCTATGTCGATCAAGCGGGTCGACTGGCGGCGGTCAGCGTGGACGTGGCGAAGCCTCGTCATGGTGGTCAGGCCCTCGAGCTGTCCATTCGGTGCGACGAGCGGGTAGGAGCTGAAACGATAGCGGTGAAGCTCATTGTCGAGCAGTTCGCTGACCGTCATTCCCGAGGGGAATGTCATCGGATCGGGGGTCATGATGTCGCGCACATGCACGTCGGTCAGCGAGGACCGCATGACCGCGGCGCTCTCCTCTCCGCGGGCCGCCGTCAGGAGGAACCATCCCAAGAAGACGTACCACAGTCCGATGAGGCCGACGGCGAGGAACTCAAGGACTCCGAGGACCACGAGGGCGTATCCGAATGCCTGACCGGTGCGTGCCGCCAAGGTGGCAGCACGCACGCGGTCACCGCCGTGCTTCCAAAGGGCGGCGCGAAGCACTCGACCGCCGTCCAGCGGAGCGGCGGGGATCAGGTTGAACGCGCCAAGCAGAAGGTTGATCCACGCCAGCCAGCCCAACGCGCTCACCAGCACCTCTTCGTGACCACCGGTCTTGGGGAGAAGGTAGACGAGAACTCCGAATAGGCCGGCGAGAGCGAAGCTGGTCAGGGGGCCAACGACGGCGATACGGAAGTCCGCCCCAGGGGTCAGGGCCTCGCTCTCGAGCTCGGAGACCCCGCCGAACAACCAGAGGGTGATGCGGCGGACTCCAATTCCGCTCCGCTTGGCCACGACGGCATGGGATACCTCATGGGCGAGCAGGGAGGCGAAGAACAAGACGGTTACCAATATCCCCGCGATCCAGTAGGTGGCCGTGGACTGGTGGGGGTGGTAACCGGGCAGGACCAGGTCGGCCAGCTCCCATGCCAGGAGCCAGAAGATAACCAGGATGCTCCAATTGATTCCGACCGGGACCCCGGCGATCCTGCCGAGTCGAATGTTCTGTTCCATTTTGGTGGGTACTGGTGTCCTTGCCGCGGCCATTGCCGGTCGCCGTCCGCTTGTTCAGCATGTCGATCGCAGTGTCACTCCAGTAGGGCCGAATGGCCCCCAAAGCAGAGGAGACTCGGCGCCGGAGTCAACCGGCATTGGCGGCGCGCCACGCCCTTCATCGAGGGGAGGGACCGTTCCTTGTTGGTGGGTGCAGCCGTCGTCGGACTTAGCGCCGTGCTGGTGATGATCGCCAGGCCGGCGCGGGCCCGTCGTGCGACGAAGGAGCCTGCACCCTACTGCCCCTCGCCACGACAACGCATTGGGACCTCTGGCCCTAGCGCGGCTGCTCTTGGTGCCACACGCTGGGCGAAGACTGGCATCAAGGGGTGCCGGCAGCACAACGGAACGGAGGAGACCGATGGCACTAGTGCATAGAGACCGTCATGTTGCCGAATGGCCGAGCTTCGGGTGGCCCGAGCGATTCCGTCGGACGCTCGAGCTTCAAGAGGGGTGGCTTCGGACCGAGGAATTCCACGACGGAGACATACTGGTCGTGCGGGCCGAGTTGCCCGGAATCGATCCCGACAAGGACGTGGAGGTAACCGTCGCTGACGGCGTGGTGAAGATTCACGCGCACCGCGAGCAAAAGTCCGAACACAAGGAGAAGAGGGGCTACCGTTCGGAGTTTCGATACGGTGAGTTCGAGCGGGAGATCGCGGTGCCCCCGGCCACGACCGAGAACGATGTGCACGCGACGTACAGCGACGGAGTCCTCGAGGTCCGGGTTCCGTGCCAAGAAAAGCACGAGACCGCTGCCGTTAAGGTGCCCGTCACCCGGAAGTGAGCGATGTGTTCACTGTCGAGCGCTGGTACATCCCGTGAGCGAACGCATGCCAGCGGCGCGCTTCTGGCTGGATACGGCGCAGCCGGCCATGCGGTTGGCCCTGTGCGTCCCGCGTCTGGAGCGGGCGATCGGGGTGATCTACCGGCCTCAGGGCGAGCAGTTCGACGATCCATCTGGACCACCCCCGTGCGCTGGAACGCTCGAGCGCACCTCGCTCTGGGACGCGAGCCACCGGAGACCTTCCCGAGCGGCTTCTGAGGCAAGCACCGAGGCCAGCGGGTCGCTGGCCTCATTTCGTCATCGGGTCGTGGTGGCTGCCCAAAGGGTAGCGTGCACTCTAGGAGTGAGGAGTCAGGGCAGGCTCACTCACTCCAGAACAGCCTCACTCACCTCCAGAACAAAGGAACGTCCCGAGAGTACGGAGGCAGCTCATGCCCGAAGATGGCGCCGCGCCATACGAAATCGCCCTCACGCATTTCATCGTTTCGGAGAACGTAGAGCGCTCTGTTCGGTTCTACACAGATGTCCTCGGCGGCAGGCTCGTCCGCTCGGGTGAACCGGCCTACGTGGCGCTCGCCAACAGCTGGATCATCATCAACGTCGGTGGCGGACCGACCGACGACAAGCCCACGGTCACGCTCGAGACGCCACCTGATCCGGACCGCACGAGCAGCTTCTTGGACATCCGGGTCTCGGATATCCAGGCCGTCTACGCGGAATGGAGCGCGCGAGGTGCCGAGTTCCTCACGCCGCCAAAGCAGCACCAAACGGAGATCCGCTGTTACGTACGCGACCCCGATGGCCACCTAATCGAAGTCGGCCAAACCACGCTGCCGGGCGGCTGGAGGCAGTTCCTGATCGAGCCATGAACCAAAGGTCTGTCTCCGGCGACAGCTCTTGTCAGCCCACCGACGTGCTTGCCCACGAAGACCTCCGTCGGGCCAGCAATGCCGGTGCGCCAAAGATCGCGAGAGAGGACGAGCCGGACCGATTTTCAATCCTTATGTTTCCGGGCGACAGGATCTTCAGTTTCCGGATCCCTGCGACGCATTCCAAGTATTCTGAGAAACGCCCTACCTACCAACCCTGGAGCGTGGTGCTCCTTGCCGTCTGACCCGTGACCGAACCGGCCGGACGCATCTCCCAACCCGCTATTGCCGGTCAGGCCTGGGAGCGGAAGCGTGTTCGGCTCCTCATACTTTGGCACCTTCGGTAGGGGATGTCTCCGTTTACGCTGTTTGTCATTTGCTGATCCCATGCGGTGATCATGCCTGATAAATATGCACGAAGGTAGCGTTCCCCAACGACGTGGCTACGTCCGGACTTCGGCCACGGCTCGCGGACCGGATGGCACGGGATCCGTGAGCGCTCCCTTCGTTGAGGCGATGGAGCCTGGTACCGCTGGCTCGCTCACGAGCCAGCGGCATTGCTCGTCAGCGCCCGCCCCACCTACAGGTCCTCGCGAGCCGAGCCGGTCAACCTCTCGTCGCGTCGGTCTGACAGATGGATTTGGATGTCGTTTGTCCAGTCCCGCACCAGGTTGGCGGTATGACGATTTCCGTCGCGGAGCCGAAGCGGCTTGAGGAGGGTTGGTTCGCCGAGTCGCCCGAATACACGGCGTGCCACTCGTAAATGCCCTCCGGGAGGGTCACTGCGTTCGACATTGGCACCTGGCCAGCGGTGACCGTGACCGTGCCGGCGGTACCAAGCACCACCCACTGCCAGTACCGATAGTGGTTCTTGGTGACCGTCTGCTGGGTGTACACCGTGTAGGTCACGGTCCCCGTGGCCGTGGCCGCGTTGGTGCCGCTGAGCGTGGCCGTGTCGGTCACCGACGCCCCGGCAGCAACTGCCACGATGCGGCCTTCCCAGCGGAAATCGCGCCCGCTCGTGCTGCGGCCGCCGATCAGCCTGGTCCTGAGTCTGGTGGGCTGCGTCGTCGTCGTTGCGGCGGTGACCGTCTCGACCTCCCCGCCGCTGCCACAGGT
>JBEKWB010000026.1:0-43517 GCA_049513455.1 Acidimicrobiales bacterium | reverse complement strand
GCGCCACCGTCAACGACCTCTCGGGCACCCACACCTACGGGGTCTTGTGGACCACCACCGGGTTCACCTTCCTCTACGACGGCGCCGTGGTGGGCACGGTGAACGTGGCCCTGACCAGCCCGATGTACCTCCTCATGGAGAACTCCTACAGCAGCGTCGACCCGACCGTGTTCCCCGCCACCATGGGCGTGCGCTACGTACGGGTCTGGAACTAGGGGAATCGGGGCGCCCGAAGATCGGCGGACCAGCTCAGGGCGGGTCTTCGACCTGCTCCATGAACTCGAGCCGGATGCCACCGGGAGCCTCGACGAACGCAATCCGTCGAACCCCGAACGATCCCGAGACGGTGCGTGGACCCCACAGAACCGTGTGCCGGGCCAGTTCGGCATCGAGATCGTCCACAAAGAGTGCCGGATGCAGGAATCCCTCCGCCGGGAGCCGGCACACATCCTCGTAAATGGCCTTGGTGAAGAGGGTGATCTGGAGCCAGCCGAGCGACACGTCGGCCCTCCGACCGTTCTCCCATTCCACCGGCTCGGTGACCGTCGCCCCCGCCTCGACGTACCAGGCGCAGGCCGCTTCGAGGTCGCGCACCTTGACGGCGAGGTTTGCCATTCCGGTCACACCCACGAGCGAATGGTAGGTCGAACGGGGAAGCGGCGGAGTCGGCTGTAGAGCGGGAGGTGGGACGGAGGGGCTCAGACGATCGCGGCGCGCAGCCCCGCCAACCAGTCGTCGGCGGCCCGCCAGGCCACACCGGCTTCCCGGCGCCTGTCCGGCCCATGAAGACCGGCGGCCGGGTAGGAGCCGAGGAACTTCACGCCGGCCAGGCTGGCATGGAGATCGCGCAGGCAGTCGCCGATGACCTCGTCATCGATATGCCCACTCAGATCGATGACGAAGCAGTAGTCGCCCAGTCCCTGCTTGGTCGGCCGTGATTCGAGTTTGGTCAGGTTGATGTTGCGCGCCGCGAACTGCCCGAGGATTCCATGGAGGCTGCCAGGGTGGTCGGCCTGCTGGAAGCACACGATGCTGGTCTTGTCGTGTCCAGAAGGTTGGGGCACGCTCCCGCGTGCCACGGCGACGAAGCGGGTCTGGTTCTCGGGGTGATCCTCCACGTCCTCGGCCAGGATGGCCAGCCCGTACCGCTCGGCCGCCAGGCGCGGCGCGATGGCGGCGGCGTCCCGCTCCTCTGACTCCCCCAGCATCCGCGCCGCATCTGCCGTCGAGTTCGCCGCGACCTGCACGGCCGCGGGCACCCGGCTGGCCAGGAACTTCTGGCACTGGGCCAGCGCGTGCGGGTACGACGACACCCGTCCGATGTCACCGATGCGCGTGCCCGGCCGGGCCATCAGGTGGAGGTGGATGTCCATGACCACCTCGCGCTGGAGGTAGAGGTCGACGTCGAAGATCAGGCCGTCGATGGTGGCGCTGACGGTGCCCTCGATGCCGTTCTCGATGGGGACGAATCCGAGGTCCGCCTTGCCGGCGGCGACCTCTTCGAGGACGGCCGTGATGGTCGGGAGCGCACGGAGATCGGCCTCAGCCAGGTCGGGCTGGGTCAACAGCGCTTCTTGGGTGAAGGTGGCCTCGGGGCCGAAGTAGGCGACCGTGGTCGCAGGGGGGTTCACTCCCGGGCAGGATAGTGAGGATCTATGAACGCCTCCTCACTTCGCGCCCTCATCGACCAAGTGGCCTCGGGCGAGTGTGCACCCGACGACGCCGTCCGCCAGTTGCGGCGCCTGCCCTACGCCGATCTGGGGTTCGCCCGCATCGACCACCACCGTGACCTGCGTCAGGGGATGCCCGAAGCCGTCTACGGGCCGGGCAAGGCGCCCGAGCACTGTGCGGCGATCGTGGAGGAGCTGCTCGCCGCCACCACGGCCCCGGTGCTCCTCACCAGGGCGACCGATGCGCAGGTCAAGGCGGTCGCCGCCCTGACCGCGTCGCTCGGCCACGGGACCGGGGAGGTCACGGTGACCGGTACGTCGTCCACCATGACCTTTCGGTCCGCCGCCCCCCGTGAGGGGAACGTCGTGGTCGTGACGGCGGGAACGGCGGATCTCCCGGTGGCGCACGAGTGCACGGCGGTGTTGAGGGCGCTCGGCTTCGCGCCCACCCTCCTGGTCGACTGCGGGGTGGCGGGCCTGCACCGCCTGCTCGCCGAGGTCGACGGGCTGGCCATGGCCGATGCGGTGGTGGTGATCGCCGGCATGGAGGGCGCGCTGGCCAGCGTCGTGGGCGGCCTCACGCCCGCACCCGTGGTGGCCGTGCCCACCAGCACCGGCTACGGGGCGGCCTTCGAGGGGCTGACCGCGCTCCTGGCCATGCTCGCCGCGTGCGCCTCGGGCGTGACCGTGGTCGGCATCGACAATGGCTACGGCGCAGCCTGTGCCATCGCCCGACTGCTCCCATGAGCGGGCCGCCGTCCACCACCGCCACGCCGTCCACCACCCCGCCGCCATCCACCGCCACGATCGCCTGGTTCCACTGTTTTGCCGGCATTGCGGGCGACATGGCCCTGGGCTCCCTCATCGATGCCGGAGCGGACGTCCACGAGATCCGCCTCCTCCTGCAGCGCCTCTCCCTACCCGGCTGGGAACTGGCGGTCGAGCAGTCGCTCCGCGGTGGCGTGGCGTGCACGCGGGCTCTGGTGCGGGGCGGTGGCGATGCCGTCGTGCGCACCCACGCGCACATCGTCGGGCTGATCACCGAGGCCGCACTGCCACCCCGGGTGGCCGAGCGGGCGCTCGCTGTCTTCCGCCGGCTGGCCGACGTGGAATCGGCGTTGCACCGCCGACCGGTCGATCAGGTGCACTTCCATGAGGTCGGGGGGCACGATGCCATCATCGACATCGTCGGTACGGTCGCCGCGCTCGAAGTCCTCGGTGTCGACGAGGTCACCGCGTCGCCGGTGGCGACCGGCACGGGGACCATCCGCGCCGCGCACGGGGTCCTCCCGAACCCGTCACCGGCGGCGGTCCGCCTGCTCATGGGCGTCCCGACCTACGGACGGGCCACGGGAATAGAGCTCACGACCCCGACCGGCGCCGCGTTGCTGGCCGCCCTGTCCACCTCGTTCGGACCGATGCCCGCCATGGTGGTGGCCGCGAGCGGGTTCGGCGGAGGGGCGGGCGAGCTCGACGATCTGCCCAACTGCACGCAGGTCGTCATCGGGCAACACGATGTCGGGGCGATCGGACCGGGGCAACCCGCATTGGTGCTCGAGACGAATCTCGACGACGTGACGGGCGAGCAGCTGGCCTACGCCGTGGCTGCCGCCCTCGATGCCGGGGCGTTCGACGCCTGGGTCAGTCCGGTCACCATGAAGAAGGGCAGGCCGGGCCATGTGTTGCACGTCCTCACCGATGCCACCCACCTCGACGACATGCGCCACCTCATCCACACCACGACCGGCACCTTCGGGGTGCGGGCCACCGCTTTCGAGCGCTGGCCGGCGGCCCGGAGCCTCGACGAGGTCACGCTAGATGGCATGGTGGTGCACATGAAGGTCGGATCCGGGCGGGCCAAGCCCGAGTTCGAGGACATCGCACTGATCGCCACCGCAACCGGGGTGGCGGTGCACGAAGTGGCCTCCCGGGCCGAAGAGGCCTGGCGGCTGAGCCGGCGCACTGCCGCGGGCGAATCGCACGGCGGCGGCGGCGCACCGCCGGCATGACGTCGGAGGGGATGTTCCGGTACGACGAAGCCATGACCGACCTGGTGGTGGCCTACTGCAAGGAGCGTTTGGCGCTCGACCCGGTACCGCTGGACTTCGGCGGCCAGGAGTCGGGGTTGGTCTCCGTGCTGAAGGGGCTCATGCGTCCCGAAGGGAACGACGCCGCCGAGGTCATGCGGCTGTTCGTGGAAAAACTTTCCACGGCCGTCGTGTCGTGTGACAGCCCCCGCTTTCTGTCCTTCATCCCCGCTGCCCCCACCAAGGCGGCGCTCCTTTTCGACATGGTCGTCTCCTGCTCCTCGCTGCAGGGGACGTCGTGGCTGGAGGCGGCCGGGGTCGTGGTCGCCGAGAACCAGGCGCTCGAGGTCATCGCGCGGGTGGCCGGCTTCCCACCCGGGGCCGGCGGATGCTTCGTCGCGGGTGGCTCGGCCGGGAATCTCTCGGCGCTCGTGGTCGCCCGCGACACGGCCGGCCACCGGCGCGGCGGGACCGGACCGGCCAAACCGCTGGTGGCGGTGAGTGAAGACGCCCACTCCTCGGTGGGCAAGGCGCTCCATGTCATCGGCGTCGAGGCGCTCGTCGTCCCGACCGAGGAGCACAGGTTGACCGACCTGGCGCTACGCGCCGCCCTCGCGGGGCACCCGCGGGCCGACGATGTCATCGCGGTGGTCGCCACGGCCGGGACGACCAACGCGGGCATCGTCGATGACCTCGCCGGCGTGGCTGACGTGGCCGCCGAACGCTCGCTGTGGTTCCACATCGACGGGGCCTACGGAGCGGCGGCCCTGTTCGCGCCCTCGGTCCGGGACAAGTTCGCCGGATTCGAACGGGCCGACTCGTTCATCGTCGATCCGCACAAGTGGCTGTTCGCGCCCTTCGACTGCGCCGCGCTGATCTACCGCCAGCCCAACCTGGCCAAGGCGGTCCACACGCAGGACGCTTCGTATCTCGAGGTCCTCCACAGCCAGAATCCCGAGGAGTGGAACCCGAGCGACTACGCCTATCACCTCACCCGCCGGGCGCGCGGGCTCCCGTTGTGGTTCTCCATGGCCGTCAACGGCCTCGATGCGTACCGCGATGCCGTCGAAGCCGGCCTGTCGATCGCCCAGACGGCAGCCAGGCTCATTGAAGAGGCGCCCTACACCGAACTGGTGCGGCGGCCCGGTCTCTCGGTGGTGCTCTTCCGTCGGCCGGGGTGGGAGAGGTCCGACTACGAGTCCTGGTCAGCCACGTTGCTGGCGGACCAGACGGGGTTCGTCACCCCCACTACATGGGAAGGCGAGACGGTCGCCCGCTTCGCCTTCCTCCACCCCGACACCACCGAGGAGATGGTCCGGGAGATCCTGGACACCATGGCGTGAGGCCGGAGGGCCGGGGCGGACCGGGGGAGTCGGCTCAGAGCCGACTCAGGTCGACGTGGCGGCCTGCTCCAACCCTTCCGTGCGCTCCCACGCCCGGTCCAGCGCGAGGACGAGCGTCTCTGTGTCCTGCGCACCGGGCACGGACCACTTGCCGTTGATCAAGAAGTGCGGCACCCCCGTGATACCCAGATCCCTGGCCGCCGCTTCGTCGGATCGCACGTCGGACGCGTAGGCCTCACCCGCCAGCACAGCGGCGACCGCGTCGGAGTCCATGCCGGCATCCGCCGCGACCCCCGCCAGAACCTCGGGGTCCGAGAGCAGGGCGCCCTCGGTGAAGTAGGCACCAAAGAGCCGCTTGACCAGGTCGTTCTCTACAGCCGTCCCACGGGCGGCGCGGGCCAGGCGGTGGGCGTCGAACGTGTTCCCCAGCTGAACCCGGTCGAATTGGAACTCCATACCGACCTCGGCACCCAACGACGTCAGCCTTTCGTGCCCGGCGTGGACCTGTATTTGGTCGCCAGCACCTCGGTCATCGTCTGGGTGCGGCGCGCCGGGGCACGCGGGTCCAGCTCGAACGCACGGTGCACCACCGTGACGTCGTCGGCGTGGGCGAACTGACGGAGCGCCGCCTCCAGCCGGTAAAGACCCAGGGCACACCATGGACACGCGAAATCGGACCAGAGATCTATCTGCACATGGAGATCAACCCCAGCGGGAACGCGCTATTCCCCGGCTTGCGCCGGCCATCCCTCCGCCGCCGCCATGAGCGTCCAGCATGTGGCGCCGTCCAGGGACTCGCGGACGATGTCGGCGTGGCCGGCGTGGCGGGCGGTCTCTTCGATGAGGTGGAGCAGGACCCAGCGCGGCGACCAGACCAGGCCGGCCGGGATCCAGGGCACACCGGGACCCGTGCGCGGCAGCGGGGCGCCGAGGTCGGAGAGGTCGGCGACGACCTTCTCCGTGTTCCGGGCCACGTCGGCCGAGAACGACACGATGGCGGCCAACGTCTCCCCCTGCACGAGTCGGAACCCGTCGGCCCAGTCGTACTCGGACAGGAACACCGACATGTCCCCGTCCACTAGATAGCTCACCCAGGCCTGTTCGACGAGCGCGGCGTGCTTGACCAACCCTCCCAGGCTGAGCTCGCTCACGCTGGGGCGGCTCATCGCCTGCGCATCACTCAGGCCGTACGTGGCGTAGAGGATGCCGTCACGCTGCTGGGCCAGGTAGGACAGCAGTGCGGTGCGCTCGTCGGTGACAGGGGGCACGAGTCCAGGCATTGGTGCTACTCCGTTTCTGCCGGCGGGGCGGCGGTCGGTGATCACCCTGAGTGTGCGCCTGCAAAGAGGACACCTGATGGCCACTTTTAGGACCAGACTGGAGCCATGCGTGCCGATCGACTGGTAGCCGCCCTCCTGGTCCTGCAGTCCCGGGGGCGGGTCACCGCACGAGAGCTCGCCCAGGAGCTCGAAGTGAGCACACGCACGGCGCGGCGTGATCTCGAAGGGCTGGCCATGGCGGGTATCCCCGTCTACTCCCAACCGGGCCGCGGCGGCGGCTGGACCTTGATCGGCGGGTCGCGCACCGACCTGAGCGGGCTGACGGCCGCCGAGGCCCGCACGCTGTTCCTCGTCGCCGGGCCCGCGACGGCCACGCCCGAGCTGAAGACCGCGCTGCGCAAGCTGGTCCGGGCCCTGCCCGCCACCTTTCGCTCGGAGGCCGAAGCCGCCGCCGGCGCCGTGGTCCTCGATCCGACCAGCTGGGACCACGGCGCACCGGCTCCGCCCCGGCATCTCGAGCCGCTCCAACGGGCGGTGATCGAAGCCGTGCAGGTCAGGCTGGGCTACACCCGCCGTGACGGAGCGGTGTCCACCCGCGTCGTGCACCCGTTGGGCCTGGTGGTCAAGAACCAGGTCTGGTATCTGATCGCCCGCACCGACGTCGGCCAACGCACCTTCCGCGTCAACCGCGTCCGGTCCGTGGAGCCGACCGGTGAGCCGGTGGAGCGGCCCGACGGCTTCGACCTCGCGGCAACCTGGCGCGCCATTGTGACCACGCTCGACGCCCAGCGTGCCCCGGCCCGGGTCCACGTCCGGACCGATCCGGACGCCCTGGACATCCTGCGGTACATGTTCGGGAGGCGGGTGGTCGAAGGCGCGACCGGGGCGGACGGGCAGACCGAGGTCGAGATCCGCGGGACCTCCGAGGAGATGGTCGCCCGCCAGCTGGCCGGGCTCGCCGACCGGGTGGAGGTGCGCGCACCCGAGGCGGTGCGCCAGCACCTGACCGCCATCGGCCATGCCCTGGTCCAGCGGTACGGCCCCCCTTCAGGCGGCGGCGGCTGACTCCAACCAGGCACCCGCCGCCAACAGCCGCTCCTCGCTGTGGGCCGGGCCGATCACCTGGATACTGGCCGGCAACGGTCCCCCCGTCCGCAGCGGCAACGAGAGCGCCGGGAGCCCCGCCAGGTTGACCGGGAGGGTGCAACGGCCCGCCAACAGAGTGGCCCCCTCCGCGAGAAGGGGAGGGAACAGGGACAGCGTGGGCGTGACCAGGAAGTCAACCTGATCGAGCAGCGCGGCCAGCGCGGCAATCCAGGCCCGCTGGCCGGACCGGGCCCCCGCCACCGCAGCCGCGTCGAAGGTCGCGCCCGACAGCAGGCGGTCCCGCACGTCGGTCCCGATCCCCTCGGGATCCCGCGCCACCAGGACCCGATTGGATTCCCACGCCTCGACCACCAGAAGGAGGGCGGCGTCCGCCGTCGCCCGGTCCCACCCGGGTGCCACCAGCTCGAGAACGGGCCACTCGGCGTCGTGAAGGACCCGGTCGACCGCGGCGTCGATGAGGGGATCAGCCGGGGGCCGGAGCCGGCCGATGGCCACGCCGGTGGTCTGGGCCACTGCGAATCCCGGCTCGAGGAGCTCCATGCCGCTCACCAGGCCGGCGACATCGCGGGCCATCGGGCCCACCGTGTCGAAGCTGGGCGCCAGCGGCCAGACCCCAACGGAGGAGATCCTGCCCCAGGTCGTCTTGAGCCCCGCCGTCCCGCAACACGCCGAGGGGATCCGTATCGACCCGCCGGTGTCGCTGCCGTAGGCGACATCGGCTTCCCCGGTGGCCACCGCCACCGCCGACCCGCTCGACGAGCCGCCCGGGACCCGTGCGGGGTCCACCGGGTTCACCGGGGTGCCGTACCACGGGTTGATCCCCGTCACCCCCAGGGCCAGCTCGTGCAGGTTGGTCCGCCCGACGATGCGGGCTCCCGCCGCGCGGGCCCCGGCCAGGCACGCCGCGTCCCGCAGCGCCGGCACGGCGCGCTGCGCCACGGCCCGGCAGCCGGCCGTGGTGGGCTCCCCTTCCATGTCGATGAGGTCCTTGACCGCCAGCCGGACGCCGCTCCCGCCGGTGTCGAAACGGCTGATGAAGGTCGTCACGGGCGCACCCACGCCGGATCCTCCCGCCCGAGCACGTGGGCGGCGACCGCGACGGCGGACAGCACCACCAGGGCCGTGACCAGGGGGAGGACGATGGCGACGTGGAGGACGAACACGGCCCCGACGAGCGCGCCGACCAACATGGACGCCACGGAGATGACGCGGCGCCCCGTGCTCGATCCCCGGCCACCGACAATGCTGCTGTCCGCCGCGATGCCCGTGATGGTCAGGGTCAGAACGGTGGTCGTCAGGTCCGGCACGGCCAACTTGCGCGCCGTGGCGTTCTGGATCCCCATGGCGACGGCGAGAGCGACGATCAGGGGATAGCGATAGCCCCCCGGCACCGGGTGCGGGCTCAGCGCGGCGAGGAGCACCGAGACGGCCAGGAGTGCGGCCTGGCCGGACACGGCCGCGGTGAGATATCGGCCCCGGTGCTCTCCGACCCGGACGCCGACCTTTCCCCCGACGAGCGCACCGAACCAGAAGGACACGAGCGCGACCGCGGACGCTCCGATCGAAAAGCCGGGCGCCCCGACGAGGGCGAAGCCGAGGAAGACGACGTTGCCGGTCATGTTGGCCACGAAGACGTGCCCGAGCACCAGGTAGCTGAAGGCGTCGACCAGCCCGGTCACCACGGTCAACCCCAGGAGCAACGGGGGGAGGGGTCCGTGGCGCCCGCCCGGTCGGGGGGCGACGGTCTCCCGGACGCCGGTGAAGAAGGAGTTCACCCGGCCGGTACCGCGTCCGTGGTCGTTGCCCTGCCCTCTGTCGTCGTGGTTGCCGCGTCTTGCAGCCCGCGCTGCAGTCCCAACAGTGCGACGACACCGGCGAACGCCATGATCCCGCACATGACGATGCTGTGGAGTTGGGGAAATGCCGGCACGTGGGCCTGCATCATCGGTGGGCTCTTGGTGATCGTCGTGTTCGTCCGGGTATGAACGTCATCGCGACGGCAAAGATCATCGCGGCAAGGACCAGGTTCCGCCGGTGACCTCCGTTGTTCGTCATACTCTCCCTTCCCTGGGGTCCCGCCATCGTCGCGCAACGACGTCTTCGTAGGCCGGGTCCCGGACGGCGGTGCCGGCGCCCGGGTGGGCTACGGTCGGGGCCCTGGGAATGATCGGGAGGCTCGCCACGCGGGGAGTGCCGGCTACGAGGGCGCTCCGGAAACTGTCCCTGGTCGTCGCAGTGCTGTGCGGAGGGCTCGCCCTGGGCGTCGCGCCACACCCCGCCTCGGCGGGCACACCGCTGCCCGGTGCGCCCAACTGTCCGATGTTCCCCGCCGACAACGTGTGGAACACGAACATTTCGCAACTGCCCGTCGACCCCCACAGTGCCGAGTGGACGGCCAGCATGGACAGTGCCACCACCAACCTGCACCCGGACTTCGGGCCTTCGGGCGACCCCAGTACCCCCTACGGCATTCCCTACACGGTGGTGTCACCCTCCCAACCCCTGGTGAACGTGACCTTCCAGTACGCCTCGGAGAGCGACGCCGGTCCCTACCCGTTCGGGCCCGACACACCCATAGAAGGAGGCGCGCAGTCGACGGGTGACCGCCACGCCATCATGGTCAACCCGACCACGTGCACCCTGTACGAGCTCTACGACGCGCAGTACAGCCCGTCGGGCTCGACGGCGGGCTCGGGAGCGATATGGAACCTCAATTCCAACGCCCTGCGGCCCGCCGGCTGGACGTCGGCCGACGCGGCGGGTCTCCCGATTCTTCCCGGCCTCGTGCGCTACGACGAGGTGGAGTCGGGCACGATCACCCACGCCATCCGCATGACGGCCGAGTCGACGGATACGTCCTACATCTGGCCGGCCCGCCACGAGGCGGGGACCTCCAGCAACCCGGACCTCCCTCCCATGGGCGCCCGCTTCCGACTGAAAGCCAGTTACGACATCTCCGGCTACTCGCCCCAGGCGCAGGTCGTTCTCCGGGCCATGCAGCAGTACGGTCTGATCCTGGCGGACAACGGCTCCAACTGGTACTTCGGCGGGACGGCCGACCCGGCGTGGCCGAGCGCCCTGGTCAACGAGCTCAAAGAGGTGCCGGCGAGCGCATTCGAGGCCGTCGACGAGTCGTCGCTGATGGTCGATCCGAACTCCGGGCAGGCGCGGCAGGCCGGTAGCCCGGTCTCCTGTTCGACCGCGCCGGGCTACCGCCTGGCCGCCGCCGACGGCGGCGTCTTCTCCTTCTGTGTGCCGTTCTACGGGAGCATGGGCGGGCACACCCTCAACCAGCCCATCGTCGGCATGGCGTCCACGCCCGACGGCGGCGGCTACTGGCTGGTGGCTGCCGACGGCGGCGTCTTCAGCTTCGGCGATGCCGGCTTCTACGGCTCCACCGGCGACCTGCATCTGAATCAGCCCATCGTGGGCATGGCCGCCACGCCCGACGGCCAGGGGTACTGGCTGGTGGCCAAGGACGGCGGCGTCTTCACCTTCGGCGATGCCGGCTTCTACGGCTCCACCGGGAACCTCCACCTGGACCAGCCCATCGTGGGCATGGCCGCCACGCCCGACGGCCAGGGGTACTGGCTGGTGGCCAAGGACGGCGGCGTCTTCACCTTCGGCGATGCCGGCTTCTACGGCTCCGCCGGCAACCTGCCCCTGGACGCGCCCATCGTGGGCATGGCCGCCACGCCCGACGGCGGCGGCTACTGGCTGGTGGCTGCCGACGGCGGCGTCTTCACCTTCGGCGATGCCGGCTTCTACGGCTCCGCCGGATCAAATGGCCTGGTCGCCCCCATTGTGGCCGCGGCCGGCTGAGCGCCGGCGGACGCGCTCAACGCGGAAGTCGGAGCGTTCGCCGGTAGACGTTGGTCTCGCGGCGTGCGAAGCCCAGACGCAGATAGAGGCGGTTGGCCGCCTCGCGGTCGGGACGCGAGGTCAGGTCCACCGTGCGGGCACCCTGCGCCTGGGCACGCTCGAGGGCCGCCGCGACGAGTGCGCTGGCCACGCCGGCGCCCCGGGACCCGTCATCGACCACCACGTCTTCGATCCAGGCACGGACACCGGTCGGGAGCATGAAGATGGCCAGGGTGAGCATGCCCACCACCTGCGCATCCCCGCTCCCGTTGGTCGCCAGAAGAAGCGTGGTGGCTGGGTCGGCGACTATGCGGCGCAGCTGGTCGATGGTGGGTGGAGGGGACGACGGCGAGAGCTGCGGGACCAGCCGTGCCGCGGCGTCCCGGAGCGCGGCATCGGCCGTCTCCGCCTCTCTGATCGTGAGCGAATCCCCCCCTGTCATCAGATCTTCTGCGCGTCGCCCCGCCACATCGGCTGGCGGACACTGTCGTAGAGGACGTCCCTGTGCTCGCCCGCCAGCGCGGCGAAGACGACATCGGCCCAGCGCTCCGACCCGACGATCGGCGAGGGCATGGTGTCACGGCTGAACCAACCGACGTCGCTGCACTCGAGGGGATGGGGGGCCAACGTGCCCCCGGTGGCGCGGCAGTAGAACAGGAGCGAGTAGAGCGGTACCCGCGTGAAGCCGAGCCGCAACCCGTCGAGGACTGCGATGAGGCGCACCGGTTCCACCTCTATGCCGGTCTCCTCCTCCACCTCTTTGACCACCACTTCGGCCGCGGAGTACCCGACGTCACACCACCCGGTCGGGTAGAGCCAGATCCCCGAGTCCGCCCGTTGGATCAGCAGGAGCTCTCCCTTGTCGTTGCCCACCGCGGCGCCTACGGCCACCTTCGGGGTGACGTAGCCCGGGACGCCCTTGCCCACGGTGTCCAGCCATTCCTGCACCAGGTTGTCGGCGGCATCGCCATCCCGTGGCTCCTCGTCGGCCTCGGAACGGATATCGGCCGCCACCTTGAGGATCTCCTCGAAGCGCTCTTGCTCGTACAGACTCTCGGTAAAACCCAGGCCCGTGCGGGCGATGGCCGCCAGGCTCTCGCTCCAGCGCAGGAGGGTCTTGAGGGGGACATTGCGATCCACGGCTGATGACGCTACCGCGCCCCGCCCGGTGAGCCAGAATGGCCCGTGCCCGTAAACGAGGATTGTCGCCACTATGTGATGCGTACCACTCCCCGGGGCGACCGTCTGGAACGGTGCAAGGTGGACGCCAACGAGCCGCTCCCCTTTGCCTGCCCGGACGGCTGCGTCTTCTACGAGCCCCGCAAGGTGTCCCAGGCCGGATGGCAGGTGCGCCGCAAGGACGAGGGGGGCCCACCCGCCCGGTAGAGCGGTCCCCGGCTCTTCAGCCCTCCAGCAGGTCGCCCAGCAGATCGACGGCGATGCCTTCCTGGCGCAGCCATTCGACGGCGGACTCGACCTGGAGAGCGTCCCCTTCCAGTTCGCACACGATCCACCCCCGATGATCCTCGACGTCGGCCCGGCGGATGTTGGGCTCCACGTCGAACCGGCGGACCAGTGTGGCCAGGACGGGTCGGCGCACCTCGGACTCGGGAAAGGTCAGCTTCACCCGTACCTGACTCACCGGGTCACCTCTGTCCCGCCGGCCGGCCCGCCGGCTGACCCACCGGCCATGGCCACTCCGCCCAGCATCCGGTTCATGCTGCCCGACGTGAAACCTTCCAGGTCCAACGCGACGAAGCGAAACCCGGCGGACTGCACGGCCGCCACGACCTCGCGGCGGCGGGCCAGCACGGCGTCGAGGACCTCCGCCTCGAACTCGAGGCGGGCCGCCGGGCCGTGGTGGCGCACCCGGAGCTGCCCGAACCCGAGTGCATGCAGTGCCGCCTCGGCTGCCTCGACCGCCTCGAGGCGACCGAGGGTGACCGGGGTGCCGTACGGCAATCGGGAAGCCAGGCAGGCGGCCGCGGGCTTGTCCCAGGTGCGCAGGCCGAGTTCCCGCGACACGTGCCGGATATCGTCCTTGGTGAATCCGGCCTGCACCAGTGGGAAGGTCGCCCCGGCCCCGGCGGCGGCCTCTTGGCCGGGTCGATGGTCGCCCAGATCACTCACGTTCACCCCCAGCACCACGTGGGCCGACTCGGCCTCTGCCAGGGGTCCCAGCACCGCCATCAGGGCCGTCTTGCAGCGGGCGCACCGGTCGGCGCCGTTGGCCACGTACGCCGGGTCCTGCATTTCGTCGGTGGGAACGCCCACCCAGCGCAGATCCCACTCCTGCGCCAGGGCGCGGCAGTCGTCCGCCTCCGCGGCGGCCAGAGAGGGGGAGAGCGCCGTGGCACACAGGACCCGGGCCCGACCGAGGGTGTCCCGCGCCACCTTGGCCAGCAGGGCGGAGTCCGCCCCGCCGCTGAACGCCACCACCACCCGCTCCAGCTGGCGCAGCTCGTCGCGCAGGACATGGAGGGAGGCCGTCACGCCGGCCCACCGGGCGCGCTCCGGCCCAGGGCCGTGAGCACCACGTCGAGATCACCCACCATGCCGGCATAGAAGGGGCCGAACTCGGCGTAGCGGGCCGAGGCTTCGTCGAAGCGCATTTCGTAGACACAGTCCTTGAGGTCGTCCGGGTGCACCCCGAAGAGGGTGACCCCCCACTCGAAGTCGTCCAACCCGGTGGAGCCCGTGATGACCTGGAGCACCCTGCCGTGGAAGGTCCGGCCGACCTTGCCGTGTCCCGTCATCAGCTCCTTACGGCTCTCGAAGTCGAGGCTGTACCAGTTGTACTCGGCCGACCGGCGCTTTGACATGGGATAGAAGCAAAAGGCCGACTTGCCCTCGGGGGGCAACTGGGGGAAGAGCCGGGCCTGGCGCATCTCGTCGGGGACCCCGGCGGCGTACTCGGAGATTTCGGTCAGGGAGAAGTAGGAGGCCACCGGCACGGCACCCGACGCCTGGACCTCGGTCTGGAACCCCCGCAGGCGCCAGAGGTCGGGACCAAGAACCATGAGGCCGAGGTCTGCCTTATGGCCGAGGAGGGCGGTCGTGACGACCTGATATCCGTCCGCCTGCGCCGATTTGACCGCCTGACGGACGACCTCGGCGTCGAAGCCGGGGACCGGCCCGGGGGGGATGTGGCAGAAGAGGTGGAGCACGGCCTCGCCCACCGAGGGGGCGAGCAGGGGGTCGGGGGTCACACTGAGCAGTGTAGGGAACGAGGACACCCACGCCCGCCCGGGCCGGCCGCGGCCGTGCGTGCACGCGACAGAGCGCCCCGGAGGGCGCCCTGTCGGAACACTGGTGCAGCTGGATTTCGGTGGGGCCACCGGCCCCATCGCGGGACGGCTCGGTCTAGTAGTCGTCCATCCCGCCGCCGGGCATGCCGCCGCCGGCGTTCTCCTCGGGCTTGTCGACAATGACGGCCTCGGTGGTGAGGAACAGGGCCGCGATGGAGGCCGCGTTCTGCAACGCCGAGCGGGTCACCTTGGCGGCGTCGATGACGCCATCCTTGAAGAGGTCCCCGTACTCACCGGTGGCGGCGTTGAGGCCGTGGGCACCCTTGAGGTGGCGTACCTTGTCGACGATGACGCCACCTTCGAGACCGGCGTTGACCGCGATCTGCTTCAGCGGCTCCTCGACGGCCTTGGCCACAATGCGGGCCCCGGTCGCCTCGTCGCCTTCGAGCTTCTCGGCCCGCTCGAGGATGGCCGCCTGCGCACGCAGCAGAGCCACGCCTCCGCCGGGAACGACGCCCTCTTCAATGGCCGCCTTGGTCGTCGAGACGGCGTCCTCAATGCGGTGCTTCTTCTCCTTGAGCTCGACCTCGGTGGCCGCACCGACCTTGATCACCGCGACACCGCCGGACAGCTTGGCCAGGCGCTCCTGCAGCTTCTCCCGGTCGTAGTCGGAGTCGGTGTTCTCGATCTCGGCCTTGATCTGGTTGATCCTGCCCTTGATGTCGGCCTCGGTCCCCGCACCTTCGACAATGGTGGTCTCGTCCTTGGTGATGACCACCTTGCGGGCGGTGCCCAGCAGGTCGAGGGTGACGTTCTCCAGCTTGAGGCCGACCTCTTCGGTGACCACCTGGCCGCCGGTGAGGATGGCGATGTCCTGGAGCATGGCCTTGCGGCGCTCGCCGAAGCCCGGGGCCTTGACGGCGACCGAGCGGAAGGTGCCGCGGATTTTGTTGACGACCAGGGTGGCCAGGGCCTCGCCCTCGACGTCCTCGGCGATGATCAGCAGCGGCTTGCCGCCCTGCATCACCTTTTCGAGGACCGGGAGAAGGTCACGGACGGCGGTGATCTTGGAGCCGACCAGGAGGACGTAGGCGTCTTCGAGGACGGCCTCCATGCGCTCGGGGTCGGTCACGAAGTAGGGGGCGATGTAACCCTTGTCGAAGCGCATCCCCTCGACCAGGTCCATGTCCATGCCGAAGGTCTGCGACTCCTCGACGGTGATGACACCGTCGCGGCCCACCTTGTCGATGGCCTCGGAGATCATTTCGCCGATCTCGGTGTCGGCGGCCGAGATGGACGCCACCTGGGCGATCTGCGACTTGGACTCGGTCTCCCTGGAGATGGAGTGGATGGAGGCCACTGCGGTTTCCACGCCCGCCTCAATCCCCCGCTTCAGCGACATCGGGTTGGCACCGGCCGCCACGTTGCGCAGGCCCTCGTGCACCATGGCCCAGGCCAGCACGGTGGCCGTGGTCGTCCCGTCACCGGCGACGTCGTCGGTCTTCTTGGCGACTTCTTTGACCAGTTCGGCCCCGATCTTCTCGAAAGGGTCCTCCAGGTCGATCTCCTTGGCGATGGAGACTCCATCGTTGGTGATTGTGGGGGCGCCCCACTTCTTGTCGAGCACCACGTTGCGGCCTTTGGGGCCGAGGGTGACGCGAACGGCGTCCGCCAGCTTGTTCATGCCGGTCTCGAGCTTGCGCCGGGCATCCTCATCGAAGGCGATCAACTTGGCCATCTGGTGTGTTCCTCCATCGCTCTGCTGGCCCATCGAGGGCCATTAGCACTCTCATCTGTCGAGTGCTAATAGGAAACCACGCCAGGACGCCGCGCGCAAGAGCAGCCGCTACCGCCCTGCTCAGAAGGGTTACCCGCCGGCCACGGCGGGGACGATGGAGAGCGTCTGTCCGTCTGCAATGGGCGTAGCAAGCCCCTCCAGGAAACGCACGTCCTCGTCGGCCAGGAACACATTGACGAAACGGCGCAACTGTCCGGACTCGTCGAACAGGCGGTCGGCCAGACCGGGGTGCGCCGCGTCGAGGGCCTTGAGGGCGTCCCCGACGCTGGCGGCCTCAACCTGGACCTCGCCCGCTCCGCCTGTGAAGGTGCGCAGCTGGGTCGGGATGCGGATTGTCAGGCTCATCGGTAACTCCTCAGTGAGGTGAATGCGAGTCAAGCGCCGCGTCGAAGGCAGCCAGGGTGGGCGAGATCGTAGCGGTGGGCCCGGTGTAGTCCGACAGCGCTTCCACCGTCTTGAGCCCGTGCCCCGTGACCAGCGCCACGACGCGCTCGTCGCTGCGGACCGCGCCGGACGCCGCCAACTTGGCCAGCGTGGCAATGGTCACACCGCCGGCCGTTTCGGCGAAGATCCCTTCGGTGCGGGCCAGCAGGCCGATCGCCTCCACCACTTCGTCGTCGGTCACCGAGGCACAGGACCCTCCGCTCTCGCGCATGGCCTGAAGTGCGTACCAGCCGTCGGCCGGGTTGCCGATGGCCAGCGACTTGGCGATGGTCTTGGGCTTGACCGGCCGGATGGCATCGGTGCCCTGTGCGAAGGCGGTCGCCACCGGCGAGCAGCCCTCGGCCTGGGCGCCGGAGACCCGGACGTGTGGCACCTCGTCGAGCAGCCCCACCTTGCCCAGCTCGGCGAACCCCTTGGCCACCTTGGTCAACTGGCTGCCGGAGCCGATCGGGACCACCACGTGGTCGGGCGCCTGCCACCCGAGCTGCTCGGCGATCTCGAAGGCGAGCGTCTTGGAGCCCTCGGCGTAGTACGTCCGCACGTTCACGTTGACGAAAGCCCAGCTGGGACGCTCGCTGGTCAGTTCGGCGCAGAGCCGGTTGACGTCGTCGTAGGTCCCCTCGACGGCGATCACGGTTCCCCCGTAAATGGTGGTCATGGTCACCTTGGCCCGCTCCAGGTCGTGCGGGATCAGGACGACCGACTCCATGCCCGCCCGGGCGGCGTGGGCGGCGACCGAGTTGGCCAGATTTCCGGTGGAGGCGCAGGCGGCCACCTTGAACCCGAGCTGGCGTGCCTTGGTCAGGGCGACCGAGACCACCCGGTCCTTGAACGACCCGGTGGGATTGGCCGTGTCGTCCTTTATCCACAGCTCGCCCAACCCGAGCTCGGCCGCCAGGCGGTCGGCCCGTACCAGGGGCGTGAAGCCGGCGCCGAGATCGACCGGTGTCTCGTCGCTGACCGGGAGCAGGTCCCGGTAGCGCCAGATCGTCCGCGGGCCGGCGGCAATGCGATCGCGGCTGACCGTGGCGGCAATTCGCTCGTAGTCATAGGCCACCTCCAGCGGCCCGAAGCAGTAGTCGCAGACGTGCAGGGCCTCGGCGGGGAATTCGCGGGCACATTCCCGACAACGCAAACCGGTGACAAAATCGACCATGTGGTCCTCCTCATCGATCGGGCCTTGGCACCTTTTGCCCCCGGTAAGGAGTGCAGCGGTTGCCGCGACGTCGACGGGCCCGTCCCTCAGTCGCTCTGGATGATGTCGTCAATGGTAGCGCCTGTCCCCCGCCGTCTGCCAACGCCCCTAGGGAGGGGGCCCCTGCCGGACATCCGCGGCCGACGGGTACCATGACGTCGGCATGTCGGCACGCAGAGACGGAGGCGAAACGGGTCCCCGAACCTTCCACTATGGGGACTTCCCTTCGGCCAAGGTGCTGGAGGCCAAGGCGGGCCGCACCGTTTCGGTGTGCATTCCGGCCCGCGACGAGGGGTCCACCGTCGGCTCCGTGGTCCGGGCCGTGGTGCAGCCGTTCCTGGCCTCGGCGGGAGGGAGCGGTCTCGTCGACGAGGTGCTGGTGCTCGACGACGGCTCCAGCGACGACACGGCCGAGCAGGCCACCGATGCCGGAGCCCGCGTGGTACGCGGCGTCGGGGCCGGAGGCGGCAAGGGGCAGGCTATGGCGGCCGCCCTCGCCGCATCCCATGGCGACCTGGTGGTCTTCCTCGATGCCGACGTGGCCAACACGACCCCGGCTTTCGTCACCGGCATGCTCGGACCGCTCCTGTTCTTCGACGACGTCGCCCTGGTGAAGGGCTTCTACACCCGCCCGCTCCACGGTGATCCCACCGGCGGGGGCCGCGTGACCGAACTGGTGGCCCGGCCGGTGCTCGAGCTGCTCTTCCCCGAGCTGTCCGAGGTACGCCAGCCACTGGCCGGGGAGACGGCCGCGCCCCGCGGGGTCTTCGAGAAGGTCGGGTTCGCCGACGGCTACGGAGTGGAGCTCGGCCTCCTGATCGACGTGGCCCAGCACATGGGGCCGGGTGCCCTGGCCCAGGTGGACCTGGGCGTGCGCATCCATCGCAACCGGCCCCTCCACGAGCTCCGCCCCCAGGCCACCGACGTGTTGCGTGCCGCCCTCTCCCGCGCCTCCCGCTGAGCCGGTGGCCGCACGCGACTGCATCGTCGTCTCCAATCGCGGACCGCTCTCCTTCCGCTTCGACCCTGACGGCGCCCTGGTCGCCGTCCCCGGCGGCGGCGGGCTCGTCTCCTCCATCGCGCCGTTGCTGGCCGGCACCGGGGCGACGTGGGTCTCGGTGACAATGGGGGCCGCCGACCGCGCTGCGGTCGAGCAGGGCCGCATGGTGGACGACAGCTTCACCCTGCTCCCCGTCGCGATCGATGACGAGACCTACAGGTCGGCCTACGACGTCGTGGCCAACACCACCTTGTGGTACCTCCATCACCATCTCTTCGACCTGCCCCGCCGGCCCCGCTTCGACCGGCACTGGCGGCTGGCGTGGCAGGGCTACCGCCGGTACAACCAGGTCGTCGCCGACACCGTGATCGACCGGGCCCCCGACGGTTCGACGGTGCTCGTGCAGGACTACCACTTCTCGCTCCTCGGACAGATGTTGGCCGCGGCCCGGCCGGACCTGCGCGCCGTGCACTTCTGCCATATCCCCTTCGCCGACCCCAACATGGTGCGCGTCCTACCCGAGGAGGCCGCCGGGGAGCTCCTGGCCGGGCTGGCCGGATTCCGGGCCTGCGGCTTCCATGCCCACCGGTGGGAGGCCGGGTTCCGGGCCTGCTACGCCGACCCGGTCCTGGCCGGACTGGCCGGGGCCGATGCGGCGCCCCATTCATTCGTCTCGTCGCTCTCCTCAGATCACGAGGGTCTCCTCGCCGAGGCGGCCTCCCCCGAGTGTGCCCGGTCGGTGGAGGCTCTCCGGGCCGAGGCCGGGGGGCGCCGCATCGTCCTGCGGGTCGACCGCGTCGAGCCCTCGAAGAACATCGTGCGCGGGATGCTGGCCTTCGAGGAGCTCCTGGTCGCATACCCGCAGTGGCGGGACAAGGTGGTGCACGTGGCGCTGGTGTACCCGTCGCGGCAGGGGCTGGCCGACTACCTCGCCTACGGGGCGGAAGTGACGCACACAGCGGAGCGGATCAACCACGCCTGGGGGACGGCAACGTGGACGCCCATCGTCCTCCACGTCGAAGACGACCGCCCCCGGTCGCTGGCCTCGCTGACCATCTTCGACGTCCTGCTGGTCAACCCGGTGCGCGACGGCCTCAACCTCGTGGCCAAGGAGGGCTCGTTGCTCAACGGCACGGACGGCGTGCTCGTCCTCTCCCACGAGGCCGGTGCGTGGGAGGAGCTGTCCGAGGCCGCGTTGGGGGTCAACCCCTTCGACGTGGCCGGGACGGCCGACACCTTGCATCGGGCACTCTCCATGGACCCGGAGGAACGCCGGTCCCGCGCCGCCCGCTTGCGGTCCCTGGTGCTGGCGCGTACCGCATCGGACTGGCTGGAGGACCAGCTCGCCGCCGCGGCACTCCCTCTCAGTCGCTGACTGCGGCCGCCTGCGCCAGCCGCTCCAACAGCGTGATCGCACCCGCCGGTCCCTCCACCACGAGGTCGGAGCGCGCCGCCACCAGGTCATCGCTCTCGGCATCGATCACGGCGATCCGGGCCACCGCCACCCCCCGTGCCCCCAGCTCTGCCACGGCATCGAATGCCGGAAGGTCGCCGAGGTCGTCGCCGAACACCGCCACCGCCCGCATGCCCTCCACCAGCGACCGGACGACCGTGCCCTTGTCCACGTCGAGGGGGGGTCTGAGCTCGAGCGACATCCGTCCCTGATATACCCGCAGCCCCCGCGCGGCTTCCTCCCGGACTGCGAACGCGTGCGCCCACGCACCGGTCTCGGGGGCGTGGCGCCAGTGCAGCGTCACCGTGAGACCTTTCGGCTCGACGTAGATGCCGGTGGGCGCCTCGGCCCGGGCCCGGTCCGCCACGTCGGCGATCAGGGGCTCCCAGGGCCGGGCGTCGGGACCCACCTCGCCCAGGCCGTACAGGCCGATGAGCCTGACGCCGGCGGGTGAGTCCAGGACTTCGTGGAGGAAGTCCGCCGGCCGCCCCGAGATCACCGCGACGAGGGCGAAGCGGGCGGCCAGGCGAGCCAGCAACTCCGGGACACCCGGCCACGGTCGCGCCGCGACGGGGTCGGACACGATGGCCGCGAGGGTGCCATCGAAGTCGAGGCACAGAGCGCTGTGGCCGGGGTCCTCGGCGAACGGGAGGAGGATCTCGGGCAGGCCACCCATGACGGGCCCAGGTCTAGGTGGCAGGCGGGACCAGATCGGACCCGACGACCACCACGACGTCGTCGCCGCTGACCCCCGTCACGGGCACCGCAGTGGTCAGTGGGAGCACAGCTGCCGGTTTGAGGCCCAGCGCGGTGGCGATGGAGGCGGCGGCCTCCTGTTGGCCCGCGGCGTAGTACACCGAGGAGGTCGCCTCGGTGGTGGCCGCGTCCACGGGAGTCCGGACGGCCCACCCCTGTGAGGTCAGGACCGTGGAGTAGTGCGCCGCCAGCCCGTTCGTCTCGGTTGCATTGGCCACCACCACGGTGACCGAGCTGTGGGGGACGGTCGTGGTCGTCGTCGTCGTAGGTGCCGTCTTGTGCCCACCGGTGGCCGTGGTGGGCGTGGTCGTCGGCGGCGTGGCGGCGTTGCCGCTCACCGTGGGGCGGGTGCCGATGGCTACCAGGGCAACCGCCGCCACGACGAAGAGGACCAGTACGACGAAGGCTCGCACCGGTGCGATCCCGGCACCACCCCGCCCGTTCGAACCCCCTCCGCCCGAACCACCGTGACCCGAACCACCGTGACCCGAACCACCGTGACCCGAACCACCGTGATCGGAATAAGGAGGTCCAGAAGTCATTGGGTGTCCAGCCTGACGTGCGTAGTGCCCCGACGCAAGCCTTTCGCCCCCCGCCCCCGTTGCCAGGTCCGAGATACCCCCGTCGAGAGCGTGCGACATCTACCCGGGCGCGGCTCCACCCGGCCCGCAGAACTGCCGGGCCGGGTGGAGCGGTGTCGGATCGCCGGGCTGGGGTGCCTCAGGTGGCCACCAGCACCCGCTCGGCCTCGGCGTGGATGGCCAGCTCAGTCTCCGAGGGAGTCCGGCGAGCGTGCCAGAACCCGAAGGCGACCAGGAGAGCCATGACGCCGGCCAGGACGAAGGCGGCGATCGCCGCGATCAGGGCGATCGTGGCAAAGGTGCCGAAGGCATAGGCCTCCAGAAGGAGCCCCCGCAACGTTGTGCCCTGGAACACGGTCTGCACCGTTGCTTCAGCTGCCGTATAGGCAGCGGATCCCTTCGGCAGGGCCATGGCCTTGGCGGAGAGTTGTGCGTAGCTCAGCCCGCCACCGATCTCCTTGAGGTGCACGGCGATGAAGTCATCGGCGTAGACCTCGGCCTGCTGACCCGTCACCAGCGGCTGTCCCGCGTAGGTGGAGACCGTGCCGATCATGGAGGGGGTGATCTCGGTTCCCGCCACCGGATGCGCGAAGGCCGCCTTGGAGGGGAAGGTGATCTGCTGTTCGGCCAGCTGGTTGTGGACGTTCGAGTTGGCGAAGCTGTAGCCCCACATGAGGAGGGCCCCGGCCACCACGAGGACGACCACCATCACCAGGCCGCCGGCGCTTGCCAGCACATCGAAGACTTTGCGTTGCATTGTTGCTCCTTTACGTAGAGAGGATCTCTGTGGTCCCACCTTGCCCTTTGCCGACCGTGGCCTTGTAGGGACCAACGTCACCAGGGAGGGGGACCTTGGTCTCTATGGGTGGGTCCTCGCCGGTCGCACACTGGCTCCATGACATCGACCACGCCTACGCATCGCACCGAGGCAACCGGAGGTCGTACGTCTGACGGGTACGCGGCCCGTGACGACGACGTCCTCGCCGGAGGCCCGCCGCACGCACGGGCTGGAGATCTGGCCCGGCGGGTCAGCCACCGTCGCAACGAGCTCGGCTTGACTACCGAGGAGTTGGCCCGGCAGTCGGGGGTCGATGCGTGCTTCTTGGCCTATTTCGAACAGAGCGCGGACAGCACGCTGACGAGCGGCACACTGACGCGCATTGCTGTCGCACTCCAGACGACACCGCTCGCCCTCGAGGGTGGAGAGGTGGACCGCCCGCCGGGCACCGGACACGCCGGAATGCACCCGGTTCTCGAGCATCTCACGACAGAGGAGTGCGAGGATCACCTCTCGGCCGGCGGTGTCGGACGCATCGTGTTGTCGGGCGTACGCGGTCCGGAGGTCTTCCCGGTCAATTTCATCTTCACCAACGGGACCATCGTCTTCCGGACCTCTGACGCCTTGGCTCGCAATATCAGTGATGTCGTCGCGTTCGAGGTCGATCACATAGACGAGACCATGAGCGAGGGTTGGAGCGTGTTGGTGCGCGGTCACACCCGCCTCATCGAAGAGCCGGCGGAGCGCCTCGCGATCGTCCGACTCGACCTCGAGCCCTGGGCCGGCGGCGCCCGCCCCAACCTCATCGCCATCACGCCCTTCGAACTCACCGGACGCGTCATCGTCCAGCGACAACCCCGGGACCGTCAGTCGCCCACGCAGCATCGAGAGAATCGAGGGTCAGCATGAAAGCCCAGCCGGATCATCGCCGTGCTCACGCAGTGAAGGAGCGGGACCGCCGTGAACGCGGGCGACATTCGTGCCAAGGCCCTCCGTTTCGCGGGAGATGACGCAATGGCGATGTATGTCCAACTCTTGTCGGCCGTGCTCACGTCCGAGGAAGCGGACTCGCACGAGCCCGGGAAACTGCTCTCCCGGGCCCGTGCGAGTCGCCACCAGATGCTCACGTCCTCGGACCGCCCGCATTGTTCGGCGGAGCGGGACCTGGCCTACGACGTGCAGTACGACTGTGCCCTCATAAGGCTGTGCGCGGCCGCAGGCATCGAGACCACCCCAGCTTCCTTTGGGCAACCAAGGGTCGAGCGGGCGCGCCTCGAGCGCGCCCTGGCTACGACAGGGATGGACCTGGGGTAGGTGACTGAGGCACTCCGAATTTCCCTTCGTGGCGGGCGGCGAAGATCGCGGCCTCCGTGCGGCTGGTCATCTTGAGCTTGGCCAGCAGGCTGGTGATGTAATTCTTGACCGTCTTTTCGGCGAGGATCATTTGTGTGGCGATCTGGCGATTGGTGCGCCCGTCCGCTATGAGGTCCAATATCCGCCGTTCCTGAGGGGTGAGGTCGGCTGTCCGCGGGTCCTCCTCGGGACCTTTGCGGATGCGCTCCACAACGCGGGCCACCGTTCGTGGGTCCATGAGGGATGCACCACCGGCCACCTTCTTGACGTCCTCGATGAGCTCGCCGGCGCGAATGCGCTTGAGCACATACCCCGAGGCGCCGGCCATCACGCTGGCGTAGAGCGCCTCGTCGTCGGCGTAGCTCGTCAGCATCAGGCAGACCAGGTCGGGCAGGGCGGAGCGCATGTCCCGGCACACTTCGATCCCGCTCCCATCCTCCAGCCGGACGTCGAGGATCGCCACATCCGGATTGGCCAGAGGGATCCGAAGGAGCGCCTCGGCGACCGTGGTCGCCTCGCCGACCACCTCGATCTCCTCGTCGGTCTCGAGGAGCTGCCGTATGCCCTCCCGGACCAATTCGTGATCGTCGAGGAGAAACACCCGGATACTCACGACACCATTCTGACAGTACCCAGGGTCACTACCGATCCGCCCGCCCGGGCCATCTCGTCTTCGGAGCCCTGCCCGCCTGCTCCGCCCGCCGGCTCTCGTACCTCAGGACGGAGGTCTGTACGGTCTTTCGCCGGGCGGATCTAACGTGGACCCATGCGCTTCGCCTTCAAGACCTCGCCGCAGAATACGACCTGGGCCGACATGCTTGCCGTGTGGAAAGAGGCCGACGACATCGAGCTGTTCGAGTCGGGCTGGACCTTCGACCACTTCTATCCGATCTTTTCCGACAGCACCGGCCCTTGCATGGAGGGCTGGATCACTCTGACCGCGCTGGCCCAGGCGACGACCCGCCTGCGCATGGGAACTCTGGTGACCGGCATCCATTATCGCCACCCGGCGATCCTGGCCAACATGGCGACCACCCTCGACATCGTGTCCGGGGGTCGTCTGGAGCTCGGCATCGGGGCCGGCTGGAACGAGGAGGAGTCGGGGGCCTACGGGATCGAGCTGGGCACGCCGGGCCAGCGCAGCGACCGCTTCGAGGAGGCCTGCGAGGTGATCGTCGGGCTCCTCACGCAAGAGACGACGACCTTCAAGGGCCGGTACTACCAGCTCAGCGATGCCCGCAACGAGCCCAAGCCGGTTCAGCGCCCCCACCCGCCGATCTGCGTCGGTGGGAGCGGCGAGAGGAGGACGCTCCGCACTGCGGCCCGGTTCGCCCAGCACTGGAACTTCGTCGGTGGCACGCCGGAGGAATTCGCCCGCAAGCGCGACGTCCTGCATCAGCACTGCGAGGACCTGGACCGCGACCCTGCGGAGATTCTCCTCTCCAGTCACATCCGATTCGACGGGGACCCAAAGGCGGCCGCCGAGCAGGCCGCGGCATTGGCAGAGGTCGGCGCCGGGCTGGGCATTGTCTACCTCCCACCGCCCCTGGATCCCGGCGTGCTCGAGCCGATAGCCACCGCCTTGCGTGAGCTCTAGCCCAAAAACGCCGGCGCCCCTGAATCCTGAATCCTCGTGGCTGACACCAGCCACGCGCGCGCACCCTCGGGATCGATGGTGATCTCGATCCTGGAGTGCTCGATGGAATCGATGTGCCAACAGCCGGCGAAGCTCGATTCGATCTCTGTCCGGCTGACTCGTCGCGGGCCCCAATCGCCGGCCTGCTGATCACTGAAACACAGCATGAAGTAGCGTCCACCAGGTGCGACGATCGCCGTCAGGTTTCTGACGAAGATCGCTCGATCGTCGTCGTCGAACACGTGGAACAGACCGCAGTCCAACACGGTGTCGTAGTGCACGTTCGTGATCTGGGGTTCTAACGCGTCGTTCACCAGAAAGCCGGCTGCAAGGTTTCGGTCCTTGGCCTTCTGCTCCGCGAGGGCAATAGCCCGGGGTGATGAATCGATCCCCGTTGCATCGAGGCCTAGTTCGGCTGCCATGAGTGCGTGCTCACCCGTCCCGCATCCAATGTCGAGGACTCGACCTCTCAGCTCGCCCGAACGGGCCAAGGCGAGAAAAACCGGCTGTGGGTGCCCGATATCCCAAGGAGGGGCGCTCCCCTCCTCGTAGACCCCGCCGTGAAGGTCGGCCCAGGTTTGACGGGCGCGCGGGACATCCTCCACGGACCCAGGTTATTCGTGGGAGATGGGCGACTTCAGTCCTTGAGCCGCTACCGTGGCCGAATGAGCTGCCCGCGGGTGCCCGGTGGCGTGGTGCACCGGCTTCCACCAGACCTGCGCAAGGCGCTGGTCGCCAACCCCCCCGTGCTCGACGCCTGGAGAGACATCACGCCCCTGGCCCGCAACGAATTCATTTGCTGGGTCGAAGACGCCAAGCAGGACATGACTCGGGAACGCCGCATTCGGCGGACCGGGGAGGAGCTCGAGCAAGGCCAGCGACGGCCTTGCTGCTGGCCAGGATGCAGGCACCGCGAGCGCAACGGCAGCTAAACGTCCCCGACAGGGTCGGCGACGTTGCCGTCACACCGGGACCGGACTTCAGGGAGAAGTGAGTGGCGATACGGGCAGTGATGTTCGACTTCGGGGGTGTCATCTCCAGTAGCCCATTTGAGGCGTTTGCACGCCTCGAGACAGAGCATGGGCTTCCTCCCGGATTCATCCGCACCGTCAATGCCACCAATCCGCATGACAACGCCTGGGCCAGATTGGAACGTGGCGATCTTGGCGTCGAAGCATTCGGGCCGGAGTGGGCCACAGAAGCGCGCGCTCTCGGTCACGAGATCGATGGCCGACTTGTGCTCGAAAGGCTTTCGGGCGAAATCCGGCCCCAGATGGTGGCGGCCATCAAGACTTGCCGGACTACGTACAGGACTGCCTGCTTGACGAACAACTTTGCGTTGGCCGGGAGCGTTGTCTCCGAGGAGGTGGCCGTGGTGTATGCGCTCTTCGATGCCGTTCTCGAATCACGCGTCCTGGGGATACGCAAACCCGATCCCCGCTTTTATGAACTCGCCTGCGCGAGGGTCGGCGTGGAGCCCGAGGAGTCGGTGTTCCTCGACGACCTCGGGGTCAACCTCAAGCCGGCACGCGCCCTCGGCATGCACACCATCAAGGTGACCGACCCCGACCAGGCTCTGGCAGAACTGGAGCGCGTCCTCGAACATCCCATAGTGATCAGATGAGACCGACCCGACCAGAACCTCCCCCTGATCGCCGACGTTGAGCTGTCTTGGTCATTTCGCTTCTTTGTGGCCTCGGAGGATTGCTCTTGGTCATCGGACACTCCCTGGTCTCAGCCCCGGCCGACGACTGGAGCGTATTCGTGGAAAGTATCGGACTCACGATCGGATCACTTCTGTTAGGTGCGATCGGCATCTACGCAAGTGTCCGCTTGCTCGACTCGGACGGTGAGAGACACACATGAGCAATCTTCGGTAGGTGCCTCCCCGTCCGCTTCGTCGGGTTGCCGCGAGGCTGCCTCTCAACGAATGGCGCTACCGAAACGAATTACGTTTCCATCGGGGTCGGTGATGGAGCCCTCCCGCTTGCCATAAACCTCGTCGCGAGGGCCGTCCACCTCAATCCCCGCCTGTCTCCACTCCACGGCCACCCGGTCGGCTTCATGACAGTGGACGTAGAGGACACCATGACCCGGAAGTTCGTCTCCTGCAGCTTGGGCAAGGTGGATGGTGAGATCGCGATCCCGGTGAGCAAAGGCATAGGTGTCGTCGTGGAACGAGATCTCGAAACCCGCACGCTCGAACCAAGCGGCCGAACGAGTCACATTTGCCACCGTGAAAATCGGCTCGAATCCCGTTACCAGCCACTTCCCCGTTATCAGCTGGAGTTGGCCGTCTCGCTGTCCATTCAGTCCGTCCAGGCAGTTATGACAGATCGGCAGATCGGAGTGCGATCGCAATCTGACCCACCAATCCACTGACATCGAACAGCAACTACAGACCACAGGCATGACACCAAACGTAGACGGCGGAGACCCGTTCCTCCGACGCGCGATAGAGCCCTGATAAACAATGGACGATGACCCCCGACCCTCATGATCCAGTCATCTCTGTGATGCTCGCTGTTTCCGATGCATCGGAGGCTGCCCGGTGGTACGGGAACACTTCTCTCGTCAGGCTGGACACCGTGCTTTGAGCTACCTGCCGAGGGTGTTCGCTGGCGTGGGCATAGCCGGTCTGACTGCAGCGGCTGCGCTCAGTCCATCGGATGCACGAGCCGCCGCCTCCCAGGACTGGTCACCCTTCGTGCTGGTCAGCGGACTCATCCTCGTCGGCCTGGTGGCCGAGAACGACGGGCTATTCGCTGCCGCCGGTCAGCAGCTGGCCAGAGTATCTACGAATGGCGTCGCCATGTTCGTGGGAGCGACCGTCATGATCGGCACGGTGACCGCGGTGCTGAACCTCGACACGTCGGTGGCCTTTGTCACCCCTGTGCTCGTCTCCACCGCCAGGAACAGGGGTGGGGGCGAGGCGCCACTGCTCTACGGCTGCCTCTTGCTCTCCAATGCAGGGTCGCTTTTCCTCCCGGGCTCGAACCTCACCAACCTGATCGTCCTCGGACACGTCCGACTGAGCGGCGCAGCCTTCCTCTCGCATATGTGGGCTCCGGCCTTGGCCGCCCTCGTGGTGACGGCCTTGGTGGTCGCCGGCCTCGAACACCGGGCTCTGCGGATGACGACCGACAGACTGCGGGCACCGGAGCGTGCAACCCTCGGACTCGGATTGGTGTCGATCGCCATCGTCACACTTCTCGTGCTCACCCTTCGTTCTCCGGCGCTGCCCGTGGCGATCGTTGGCGTCGTCGCGATTGGTGTGCGAGTGGTTTCGGGCAAGGAACAGATTCGACATGTGTCCGGGGTGCTCGGGATTCCCTTGCTTGTCGGCCTCTTTGGTGTCGCGGTGGCGCTCGGTACGTTGGGACGGGATTGGTCGGGACCGGGAACCCTCTTGTCGCATCTCGATCTGTGGGGAACGGCAGGGCTCGCAGCCGCCACCTCGGTCCTGGTCAACAACCTCCCTGCAGCCTCTCTCCTCGCCGCCAGGACCCCGCATCATCCCTTCGCGCTGCTCATCGGGCTGAATCTCGGGCCCAATCTCTTCGTGAGTGGATCGCTTGCCTGGCTACTGTGGTTGCGTTCGGCCAGAGCCGCAGGAGCGCACCCGTCGATTGGCAAGGCAGTGCGCCTCGGTGTGGTCGCCGTCCCCCTATCGATGGTCGCAGCGGTCGGAGTTCTGATCGGCACGGGTAGCCACTAGCTCCTGGCCTTCCACCCGGGAAAAGAGGTATCGGCCGACGATACTGCGACGAAGTTCAACCCGGCGGTACCGGGTTCACCTCGGAAGCCGGCGCATGGCGATCCCTCCGCCGGGTCCGCACCGGGGCCAGGCGGACGAGTGCGTTATAGGTCACCAGGGCGATGGCGAGGTGCATGCACATCAGCACTGCCACTGCTTTCGCAGGTTGGCCCTGCTTCAAAATGTAAAGGTCGGGAAGAAACAGGACAAACGTGACCACGATGGCCAATCTGAAGAAGAGCCACCTCGGCGCGGACGAGATCCGGGTCACGACGGGCCACGCCGCACAGGCGATGACGACCCCGATGATGGTCAGCTTGGAGTAGTCGCTGAATCGAAAGTGCACGTAGCCCTTGGTGGAGGGAAACGCTGCTTCGCCGATGGCTACCAGGGCAGCGTCCAAGGCCAGCGACCCAACCAAGGAGACCACCGTGGCGAGCACCAAGCGGGCAGTCGAAGGCTGACGGTGCGTCGGAGCGAAGTCGACCTTCAGAAGCCCCAGGGAGCGCTCGAGAATGGTGTCCGGGGCCAATGTTCTCCTTCTCATATTCGGTCGAACTGACTGCGGGTCAAGCGAATCCACGCCCGACTCGGGTGGCTTCGAACTTCGCGACTCCCTGTGCACGGTCTCGCCAATTGCCTCCAGGGTACCGAGAGTTTATTACGCCAGGATGAAGACGATGGACCAGGGGATCGGTCAGCGCCGAACAACGACCGGCGCCCCGGTCGGGGTGCGCCCGAGAACGGAGGGCTCGGGGGCTTCCCTCGCACCGCCCGGGCCTTTAGCCCCCGGCGAGCGGTGCCAGCGGACCTCCATGTGCGCGCCACCCAGCTCGGCCTGGCCGACGCGCCACTCGCCTCCCGTCGCCCGGACGACCGAGTCAGCGATCGCGAGGCCGAGACCGGCCCCACTGCCCTTGTCGGTCGCCCGATGAAAGCGGTCAAAGAGTTTGGGGCGCTCCTCAGGCGCGATGCCGGGGCCGCTGTCGTCCACGGTCAGGCTCACCCGATTGCCGTCAACGGTTACCGCGATTCGCACGGTACCTCCGGGTCCGGCGTAGCGACAGGCGTTGTCCACCAGTACGGCAGCCAAACGGTCGATCCATTCCGGCGGGGCGTTGATCCACGGCGGATTTTGGCCATCCTCCCCCACCGACAGAGCTATCCCGTCGCGTTGCGCCACAGCAGAGAAGCGGTCGGCACACGCCGCCGCGATCGCCGCGACGTCCACCGGCTCATCTCCCGGAGGTGGCGGCTCTGAGTCGAACCGTGCGAGCCAGAGCAGATCCTCAACGATGTCGCGTAGGCGCATGCTCTCCCGTCCGACCCTCTCGAGCGTGGCCCGGTAGTCGTCACCACTTCTCGAGCCCTGGAGAGAGAGCGTCACCTCCGCCTCGATGACGCTCAGCGGCGTGCGGAGCTCGTGGGACGCGTCGGCGGTAAATTCGAGCTGACGTCGACGAGCCAGCTCCACCGGGCTGGCCGCTTTGACCCCGATGAGCAGGGTTCCGAAGAACACTGCCACGAGGAGCAGCGGTCCTGCGATGACCTCCAGCAACAACAGGTCGGACTCGATATGGTCCGCGTTGGCCAGGCTCTGGGCCGCCACGAACCACCCGTCGCCGGCGCGTTCGGCTTGCAGCGCGAAGCTCTCACTTCCAAGGTGGGCCTCATTCGACGGGTTCGACGCCGACCAGGCGGATCGAGGGAGTGCGGGCGCACCTGGAGTGAGTGAGGTTGAAACCCCACTGCTCGTCACCCTCCACAGGAACACCGGTGCGTCGTCCGCGTCGTGTGCGTTGTCGTAGTCGTCGATGGATCCGGCGGTGGTGGGGTGGCGGACGGCCTGGAGCAGTCGTTGCTGCAGCCGGGTGTCGATCTGCCCCACGAGGCGGTGCCGATCGACGATGTCGAAGCCGGCGACGACGCATACGTACATGGCCCCGATGACCACCGTGGCCACGACCGCCACGCGGGCGGCATGGGCCACATGCGGTCGGCCCCAAAGTGGGCCGGCCTTCATGCCGGCACCATCCGATAGCCGATGGCCCTGACGGCTTCGATCTTGGCTCCGCTGCTGGCGATCTTGGCCCGTAGCCGGGCCAGATGGACATCAAGGGTGTTTGACCCGAGGGCGTCAGCCTCTTCGTTCCAAACGGCCAACGCGATCGAACGGCGGGACACGATTGACGGCGAGCGCTGCATCAAGATCTCCAGGAGAGCGAGCTCCGTGGCTGTCAGGCGGGGTTGGGCCGAACCGATGCTGACCTGCCGGGTGACGGAGTCGAGCGCCAAGTCGGCCACCTTGATCACGCGAGATTGCAAGGCCTCTCCCCGGCGCTGCAGTGCCCGCACTCGGGCCAGAAGCTCGGTGAAGTGGAACGGCTTGACCAGGTAGTCGTCCGCCCCCTCGTCCAGACCGGTCACCCGGTCACGCGCCGTGTCACGTGCGGTCAGCATGAGGATGGGCAGGGCGGAGCCTCGGCGGCGCAGTCGCTGGGTGACCTCGAGGCCGCTGACCTTGGGCATCCGCCAATCGAGGATGGCGACCTCGTACTCGTAGGTGTCGAGGTACCGCAACGCCAGTTCGCCGTCCTCGACGGCGTCCACCACGTAACCGCTCTCCCGCAAGCCACGTTCGAGCACCGAACGCAGTCCCTCATCGTCCTCGGCGACGAGCACTCTCATCCTCACTGTCTACCCGCAGATCATGACGTGGACATGACGCCTGGACCGCGCCGGACCTGACAGAACCTGGTGCCGCGTAATCTTGGCGTAAGTCCACCTCGTAGGGTGAAAGGGTGCCCGGGGCCCAAATCCGCACACGACGCTCGGGTGGCAGTCGAACCCCTCGAATAGACGTCATGCGCCGTCGTGGGCGGCCCGGGGTACCTCTTAGGCTATCCACAGGAGGCTCTCAGGCCCGGATTACGCCCCCCTGCTTGTATGGACCGATGCGGTTCCGAGGGCAAGACCGTTGAGCTCCGCACCCCGGTTCAACTCCCCCGAGAACAGGGCGCGCGTCGACGCCCGCCTCCGGCGCGTGACCCGTGTCGCGGCCCTTCTGGCAACCGGGGCCACCGTCGCCATCGGAGTAGTCGTTGCCAAAGAGCATCCCGGGGCCAGCGCGACATCCCGCACCGCTCCAGCGCAGAGCCCTTCGGCATCGAGCACCTCGACGCCAACCACGTCGCCACCGATCACCGTATCGCCGCCCACCCCGACGAGATCCCGCCCCGTCATCATCTCGGGCGGTACGTCGCGATGAGCACGTCCGCCGTGGCGTCGGCGCAACCCGGTTTGACTGCGCGCTCATTCCGTGCGCTGGGCACGACGGCCACCGTGGTCGTGCCAGATCCATCGCACGCAGACCGGGCGCAGCACATCCTCCGCGCCGAAATCGAGGCCATCGACCTTGCCTGCAGTCGCTTTCGCGCCGACTCAGAGTTGGCGCATCTCCACGCCAACGCGGGCCGCACCGTCCAAGTTTCCTCGCTGCTCTTCGAGGCTCTCGACGTCGCCTACTCGGTGGCCGAGAGAACCCACGGTGCGGTCGACCCCACGGTCGGTAACGCCATCGAGGCGCTCGGTTACGACCGTGACTTCGACCAGATCGAGTCGCGCCCGCTACCGATGGCTGATCTCGGCCCGGTCCCCGGGTTCAGGCACCTCCACCTCGACCACAAACTGAGGGCGGCGCGGATTCCGAGAGGCATTCGCCTCGACCTCGGATCGTCGGCCAAGGCCCTCCTCGCCGATCGGGCTGCCGCCCACGTCGCCGACGAACTCGGTTCGGGGTCGCTCGTCAGCATCGGGGGCGACGTTGCGGTCGCGGGCGAGCCACCACCCGAGGGATGGGCCATCGGCATAGCGGTGGACTCGTCGGCGGGAGCCGACGACGTGGACCAAGTCGTGGCCATCCATCGCGGCGGGCTGGCCAGTTCGAGCACGGAGGTACGGACCTGGCAGATGGGGAACGAGCGCGTGCATCACATCATCGACCCCGCCACCGGATGCAGCTCGGCCCCCTATTGGCGCTTGGTGTCGGCGGCCGGCGCCAGCTGCGTCGACGCCAACGCCCTGACCACCGCGGCGGTTGTCTGGGGTGATCAGGCCGTCGAGCGGCTGCGCCCGTTCCACCAAGCAGTTCGGCTGCTGCGCCACGACGGAGAAGTCTTCACGCTCGGCGGTTGGCCCGGGGCCGAACGGCCGTGAACTCCACTTACCTTTGGTACACCACCCGGGCGAGTGGGATCGTCAGCCTGATCCTCCTCACCCTGACCATGGTCCTCGGGCTGACGACCACCAGTCGGGCCCGGTCACGCAACTGGCCCGGCTTTGCCCAGCAGGAGATACACCGCCGCATCTCGATCCTGGCCGTGGTGTTTGTGGCCATCCACGTGCTCACGAGCATCCTTGACACCTACGTCCATATCGGATGGTTCGCCATCGTCGTGCCGTTCACCTCCCCCTACAGCCGGTTCTGGGTGGGCCTGGGCACCATCGCCCTCGATCTGACGGTGGCCGTCTTCGTGTCCAGCCTGCTGCGAGCCCACCTCAAGCCCGGAACCTGGCGAGGCATCCACTGGCTGGCCTATGCCTCTTGGCCGGTCGCTCTGGCCCACACCTTCGGCATGGGGACTGATTCGAGGGAGCATTGGGTGATCGCGCTCGGCGCTCTCTGTGTGCTCTCGGTCGGTCTTGCGCTGGCCTGGCGACTGAGGGCCAGCGCGAAGCGAAGGCTGCCGCTCTCGATCGAAACCTCCCATCAGGACCCGCTGACCCGTCGTGTGACGACCGCCAGGGCGAGGGGAGACAGGGATGACGCATAGCGCCAGCCCGGCTCCGCCGCGGGGCGACGTGCACCAGCTCCTCGGGCACCCGAGCGACCTGAGGGGACATCTCGAGGCGCACGGCCCACTCAACGTGGCCCTCTACCGCAACAGTTCGTGGGAACAGAGCCTCGTGACCAGCATCGAAGCTTCGGGTCTCACCGGTCGCGGCGGTGGGGCGTTCCCAACCTCGATCAAGCTGGCGCTCGCCCGTCGTGCCGGCTCCGGCGGGACCGTGGTGGTCAACGCCATGGAGAGCGAGCCGGCCAGCGACAAGGACAAGCTGCTCTTGACCAGGGTGCCCCACTTGGTGCTCGACGGCGCGCAATACCTGGCCGTCTTGTGTGGCGCCGATCGAATCGCGGTCTGCATCCCGATCGGCCGTGACGCCGTCGCCGCGGCAGTGGGCCACGCCATGGCCGAGCGCGCCGCGCATCGCTACGCCAGAGTGAGAGAGGAGATCGTCCGGCCTCCCGACCGCTTCGTCGCCGGCGAAGAATCGGCTCTGGCCAACTGGTTCGACTCCGGGCTCTCGCTGCCGGTCTTCCGACCGGACAAGGGCACGCCACTGCGCATCGCGAGACGACCCGCACTGGTGCACAACACCGAGACGCTGGCCCACGTCGCGCTCATCGCACGCCACGGTCCTGGACCATTCCGGGGCCGGGGGATGACCGAAGAACCCGGGACCTGCCTGGTGACGATCAGCGGTGCCGTGGCCCAACCCGGGGTGGTCGAGGTGGACCGGGGCACCCCCCTGTCGGACATCGCCAGGCTGAGCCAGCCCGTCGAGCCCGTGCAGGCGCTTCTGGTCGGGGGGTACGGCGGAATGTGGGTGGGCCCTGAGCACTTCGACACCCCTTATGCCTCCATCACCTTGCGTACGATCGGCGCGGCGGCCGGCGTCGGGGTGATCGTGGTGCTCGGACAATCGTCCTGCGGCCTAACCGAGTCGGCCCGGATAGCCCGCTACCTGGCTGACCAGAGTTCCGGCCAGTGCGGTCCATGCGTCTACGGGCTCCCCGCCATCGCTGACGAACTGGCTCTACTGGCCCGGGGCCAACGAAACGGTGACAGCCTGGCGCGCCTGCACCGTCGTCTGCGCGAAGTGAACGGGCGTGGGGCGTGCCGCCATCCCGATGGCGCGGTCAGTCTGGTGCGAAGTGCCCTCGCCGTCTTTGCTACCGACATTGCCGCCCACGGCCGAGGAGAGCCCTGCTCGCACTGGCGCACGCTCACCACCCTCCGCTTTCCGAGGCCAATCGGCTCGTGAGATGAGCGCGCTGCGGATCACCGTCGATCCAGTGGCCTGTGCGGCCTACGGCTACTGCGCCGAGATCCTCCCCGAGGCCATCTCCCTCGATGAATGGGGCTACCCGATCATCAATGACCGTCCCTTACCTGCAGAGCTCATTGCCCTGGCCAAGCGGGCGGCCCGGGACTGCCCGAAACGAGCCATCACGTTACGGGAGAGGAGGAGCGGGTAGCACCGCCTCGAGCGATTTCGGCTACGGCATATGTCACGCGAAGAGGAAGGGAGGAGATGCGCCAATGACAGCGCGACGGCCCGCAACCCGCCTCCTTCCCTTCCGCGGCCTGACGGCCTGGGTCACCGGCGGCGACATGCACAACCACACACGCCACCGGAACGAGTTGACGGTCGCGGCAGGTTCCACGACTTCAGATTGCGCCATGTCAGGCGGGAACCCCGGACAGAGCCACCACGACACCAATCGCCCCCGCGATGAGCAACGCGGAGACGACACCCCGACGGGCGACGAAAAGCCAGACAAGCCCACCGGCCAACACCGGGATCTGCCAGAGGTGACCGAAAGAGAGACCAAGCGGGATGGCAGATCCGGCGATCGCGCCGATGACCGCCGGCCCGGCCCCGGTAAGGAACGACTCCACCGCTCCGTTTGCCCGGACCTGGTCGAAGTGCCGACCGCCGACCAGCACAAAGGCGAAGGAAGGGGTGAAGGCAATCAGCGCCGCCAACAGTCCACCTCCCACTCCTCCGGCGGCGTAGCCGACCACGGCCACCGTCTGCACGACCGGGCCCGGGGTGATCTGACCTAAGGCGACAGCGTTGAGGAACTGTGCCCCGGTCATCCAGTGGTAGGTCGCCACGACGTCGTGCTGCATCAACGGGATTATCACGAACCCGCCGCCGTAGGAGAGGGCGCCGACTTTGAGCGCCACCCAGGCCAGAGCCCCGAGACCTCCGACCGCCGCTCCGTGGAGGACGAGGGCGGGGATGAACGCCCTCGCCGAACTCGGAGGCGATTGTCGACGCTGCCGGCGGATCATGATCTCGGTCACACCGCACCCGACCAGCACAAGGACCAGGTAGGGGCCGACCGTGGCCGCGGCGGCACCTCCCGACAAGCCGTAGACGATCCAGCGGACCCGCTGCGCGCGCTCGGTCCCGATCCTTTTCCAACTTGCAGGGACCAGACCCCACGCAGCGTTGAGCGCCACGGCGGGCACAGCTGCCCCGGCGCCGACCGCCGCGCCGAGGATCCAATCGGGCGGATGGCGGGCCAAGAAGACCGCCGACAGCGCAAGGATGAGCACGAGTCCCGGGACGATGAAACACAGCCCGCCGAGAACGGCGCCGGCCGCACCCCGCAAACGCCAGGCGCAGTAGATGGCCAGCTGCGTCGATGCGGGTCCGGGGAGCAGATTCACGGTGGCGATGGCCTCTTCGAACTCCTTCGCCTCGATCCACTGTCGCTCCTCGACGCAGAGGCGACGGAGCAGGGCAATGTGGGTCGGGGGTCCCCCGAACCCGATGCACCCGAGACGGAGCCACTCTTTCCCGATCGTGCCGAGTGACACCTGCGGCGAAGGAGGGCGCTCGACCCCACGTTCTTCACTGCTCATCCGCGCTCGTCGCCCAGCACCTTGTTGGCCAACTCACTCAGCTGATGCTTGGTCGATTCCAGTGACTCTCTCCCCTTGGCCGTTGCCGCGGAGGTGCGGGGTGCTCTCCCGGCAACGGCCGGCCGCTTCGATCGAACACGAAGCGACTCGACGACGTTGCTCAAGAAGTGGACGGGGTACGCCACAGGTCGATGCCGCCGTCAACGGCGTAGCGGTCAATGGCGGCGATCTCCTCGGCGGTGAACTCGAGGTGGTCGAGGGCGCTGACGTTCTGTTCAAGTTGGGCCACACTGCTCGCCCCGATCAGGACGGAGGTGACTCGCGGGTCGCGCAAGGCCCAGGCGATGGCCATCTGGGCGAGAGATTGGTCTCGCCCGCTGGCGATGTCGTTGAGGGCTCGGATCCGGGCGAGATTCTCTTCGTTGAGCATGTCATGAGTGAGCGAGCCACCCAGCGAGGCCCTTGAGCCAGGAGGGACACCGTTGAGGTACCGATCGGTGAGGAGTCCCTGCGCCAAAACGGAGAAGGCGATACACCCAACTCCTTCGGTCCCGAGGACGTCGAGGAGGCGATCCTCGATCCAGCGGTTGAACATCGAATAAGACGGCTGGTGGATGAGCAGTCGGGTGCCGAGCTGGCGGAGGATGGTGACGGCCTCGGCGGTGCGCTGGTCGGAGTACGAGGAGATGCCGACATAGAGGGCCTTGCCGGACACGACTGCGCTGTGAAGGGCGCCGAGAGACTCCTCGAGGGGGGTCTGGGGGTCATAGTGGTGGTGGTAGAAGATGTCGACGTAGTCAAGCCCGAGGCGCCGCAGGCTCTGGTCGAGACTGGCCAGGAGATATTTCCGAGAGCCGAGGTCGCCGTAGGGGCCGGGCCACATGTCCCAACCGGCCTTGGTGGAGATCACGAGCTCGTCGCGGTGGTCCCGGAAGTCGTCGTGAAGGATGCGGGAGAAGTTGGTCTCGGCGCTGCCGTAGGGGGGTCCGTAGTTGTTGGCCAAGTCGAAGTGCGTGATGCCCAAGTCGAAGGCCCGACGCATGATGCTGCGTTGGATGTCGAGGGGCCGGTCGTCACCGAAGTTCTGCCACAGCCCGAGCGACACGGCGGGCAAGAGGAGGCCGCTGCGCCCACAGCGGCGGTAAGTCATGGACCGGTAGCGATCTTCGGCGGGGATGTAGCTGGTCACGTCTCTGTGTCACTCCGTCTTGGCATGACTACGAATCTATTCGATCGATTGTCGTGACACAGGCACGCCTTGCGGCCCGGGTTGTCCGTGGTCGACGGCGTCGCCGAAGGCATACACGCGCCCGGTCGCCGTGACGAGCCAGTATCCGTTCCCGCTGGCGTCGGGCATAACGGCAACGGCCACACCGGAACACCCTCCGATGCCGGGGCAGGATGACCCAGCGGAGGCGAAGCCGAGTCGACGAGCCAATACCCGTGTTGGCCTGTGTTGGGAGCGGGGCCGGGCGTCAGTGTGGCCGTCGGTGTGAGCGTCGGTGTGGGCGACGCTCAAGTATTTGGGGGATGAAGCGCGTCCGCCCATCCCTTTCAACGGAGTGTTCGAGGCTCAGAGAGATCGAAGGCCTCGCGGGGGACGTGTTCCGGTCGATCGGAATGGAGTGGATAGCCGACTCTGATCCCATGTCGGTCGAGGTGCTGGAACAGTACGCACGCTGCGGACGCAGTTGGGTTGCCGTGGACGAGAGTGATCGACCGGTTGGCTACGTCGTTGTCGATGTCGTTGATGGAAACGCTCACATTGAACAGGTCAGCGTCCTTCCGGAGTACCAGGGTCGGGGAATCGGTAGGGAACTGCTCGAAGCGGTGCAAGCATGGGCAATCGAAACCGGATGTCCAGCCCTCACCCTGACTACCTTCATCCACGTTCCCTGGAACCGCCCGCTGTACGAACATCTCGGGTTCGTCGTGGTGCTCGAAGATGAAATGCAACCCGGCCTTCGGGCCGTGCGAGAGCACGAATCTCGGATTGGGCTTGATCCGATGTCGCGCGTCTGCATGCGCAGAAGCACCGGCATCAGAGTGACCGAGGGGCCTTGACGACCTCAGTTCGATCGGGATGCTTGGGCGAATCAACGGCTCCACAGCCTGCGGGAATCATCGTTGGTAGTCTCGATATCTGAACAGTCCGAGTGACAGGAGCGTCGAATGGCTTTTGGACGAAAAGGTGACAGCCAGGATGCCTCCTTGGCTCCCACAGGGGACGGGCCCACCACGATCTCGGGACGTTTCTCCATGCCTGCGGCTGCGGCGGGCCGTATCCAGCGCCTCGAGCAACTTGAGGAGACGGACAAGAGCGCCTTCACGTCCGACCTGTCGGTCAACGAGTTCGTACTGTTGCACAAGCTCGGCTTTGACCCACTCGGTTACGTCATGGGGACTTCGATCTACCACGTTGGCCTCCAATATGGGAACTGGCGCCAGTCGATGGAACTCGAGGTCCTGACGGCGGCAATGTACAACGCCCGAGAACTGGCCATCGACCGCATGCGCACCGAGGCCCACGCACTGAAGGCGGACGGGATCGTCGGTGTGCATCTGGCAATCCAGCAGCATGCGTGGGGAGCGGGCGAGCTCGAGTTTGTGGCCCAGGGCACCGCCGTCACGTCTAAGGACCCCAACTCCTCGCTCAGGCTGGCCGACGGGGGCCCCTTTACTTCTGATCTTTCGGGCCAGGATTTCTTCACATTGGTCAAGGCTGGACACTTTCCCCGTGCCCTCGTCTTCGGCACCTGCGTCTACCACGTGGCTCACCAGAGCGTGCGCCAAACAATGAGGATGACGGGCCAGAACATGGAGATTCCTCTCTTCACCGAGGCCGTCTACACGGCACGCGAGTTGGCCATGACCCGTATGGAGGACGAAGCGGCCCACCACGGTGCAGACGGGATCGTCGGCGTAAGGGCCGGCGTGTACAACCACATCTGGGGCGAACACGCCACCGAGTTCCTCGCCATCGGCACCGGAGTGACCACCTCCCCCGAGAGCGGGCTGGCGGAACCGTCCATGACGCTCTCCCTGAACGACTGATCGCACTCCGGGCCCGGCGACTTTCGGGCTTCTGCTCGGATGCCAGTTCCCCCATGGCCGTCAGGAGGACTGGGAAGATTCTCCACCTGGCTGGCCGCAACATCCAGCTCACGACTAGGGCTCAGTCCCCTAGCCATTCCCCTCAATCGACCAGGACGGGGGCCAACTGACGCCATTGAGCGAGCGGCAAACCGGATGCCGCTGCGTCGGTGAGAACCTGAATGCAGACGTGGTCAGCCCCGGCGGCGCGATGCAGATCTATCCGCTCCCGGATGGACTCTTCGTCGCCCCAGGCGACCAGGGCGTCGACCAGCCGGTCACTCCCGCCGTCCGCAAAATCTTCGTCGCCGAATCCCAGCCGCCGGAGGTTGTTCACATAGTTCGGGAGGGAGAAGTAGAACGACAGGTGGGCCCGCCCGAGGGCCCGGGCCCGAGACGGATCGCGCTCAAGTGCTACGGCCTGTTCGGGGAGGACCAGACCGTCGGCCCCGATTGCCTCCCGCGCGACTGCCGTGTGTTCGGGGGTCACGTTGTAGGGATGGGTTCCGGCCGTCCGTTGTCGAGCTAGTTCGAGCATTTTGGGTCCGAGAGCAGCCAGAACACGTCGATCGGACGGCAGAGGGTGGACGGCCGCGTCGAGCCCGTCGAGAAAACCTGCGGTGCTGGCCAGCGGGTTTCGGTACCGTCCCGGCTCCGCCGCGTCGATGAGGGGGGCGTGACTCACCCCGATGCCGACCAGCAGGCGGTCACCATAGGCGTCGGTGAAGCCGGCATACGCCTCCGCCGTCTCCTCGGGTGTGTGCATCCACAAGTTCAGGATCCCGGTTGCCACCGTGATTCCCGTGGTCGCACCCAGAAGTCGCTCGATGGACTCAAAGAGATCCCCGCCGGCATCGGGGATCCAAAGAGCCGAGTACCCGAGGGATTCCAGTTCCCCCGCGGCCTCCACCGCTTCGCCGGCGTCGCCGTAGCGCAGTCCGCCGCTCCAGATGCCTGTCCCTTTGAGCCTGACCATTGAGTTCCCTTTCACTGCCGATGATCCCCAGCCAGGCTAACGCCCGAGTTCCCTCACGTGGTCATTGTCGACGACGCCCTCCTGCCGGCACGCGGCAGGCTCTATCCACCGCCGCTCGGAGGTGTCGGACATCGAGACATTCGGTGCTAGGCGGTCACCGAGGACACATGGTCGGCTCGGTTGAAACTCACGCCGTGACCGAAGACAACGATGTCCGAATTCCGCCAGCGTGCGGGGGGCCGTGTCCTTACGATTGGTTACCACGCACGACGAAGGATCGAGGAGGAGATGGATTCCAAACAGACGGTCATGGCGCTCTACGGCGCGTACTCCACCGGGGATGCGGAGAGGATCAGTGGCTTGTTGCATGACGAGGTGGTGTGGACGGCACCAGCGGGCAATGCGACGCAGGTCGCACTTGGGCTCGGTCGGCCCGAGGACGCTGGTCCGCCGTGCGGGGCGAATGACCTCGATCGTGATGCCATCGTGGCGTTCATGGCGTACAACTTCGCCCGGTTCTTCGGAGGTGTTGACAACAATATCCGGACGGTTGTGGCCGAGGGCGAGGTGGTGGTCGTCGAGCACCGACTATCGGCCACCCTTCCGAATGGTCGATCGTATGTGAACGACTACTGCTTCGTGTACGAGGTGCGCAACGGCAAGGTACGACGGATCCGTGAGTACATGGATACGAGGGGCGGATGGGCGCAGGTGTTCGGCGAAGATGAACCAGGCCAGCTGCTCGAGTTCGTGGTTGGGGTTCAGTCGTTGTCAGGACCCGTTCCACGCACGAGTCCGCTCCACGACCAGTGGGGGATTGTGAGCCCATCCGGCACGTCCTCTTCGGATCGGTCATAGCGAGACATCATGGTCGTCGTTGTCCACTCGAAGTAGTCATGTAGGGCCCGTCTGAGTCGATCGTCGTCGGCAAGTCCCACGTCCAGAAGCGCCTCGTCGAAGCAGGCGATCGCCCGTCGGTCCATCTCCTCGTGCAGCCCGTTTCCGCTGTGTATCCGGACAACCACGCTCTCGTTCCCGTACAGATCCGAATACCCTGTGGGACCGCCGAACGCCTCCGCCCAGTAGGCAGCTAGTGTCCCGGAAGGTTGAAGCGCCGTGAAAACTGGATTATGCGCTTGCGTTGATGGTGGCGCAGTAGGAAGCCAGGCGCTCGAGGATCTGCTCGGCGGATTTCGTCCACACGAACGGACGCGGATTCTCGTTCCAGGTGGCGGTCCAGTCCAAGATGTCGGCGGCCAGTTCTTTGACGTTGCGGTGCGCCGAGCGCTTCAACTTCTTGGTGGTGAGTGCGGAGAACCACCGTTCGACCAGGTTCATCCACGACCCATACGTCGGGGTGAAATGGAAGTGGAACCGGCGGTGGCGCAGCAGCCAGCGGTGGACCAAAGGGGTCTTGTGGGTCTGGAGATTGTCCAAGATCACGTGCACGTCGAGCTCGGCGGGGACTTCGCGGTTCACCTTGTTCAAAAAGGCGATGAAGTCGGCGCTGGTGTGGGACTTGCGGATGTCGGTGATCACTGTCCCAGTTGCCACGTTGAGGGCGGCAAAGAGGTCGCAGGTGCCGTTGCGCTCGTAGTCGTGGGTGGCCCGGGCCGGGGTCGTCGGCAGCATGGGCAAGGTCGGGGCGGTGCGGTTGAGCGCCTGGATCTGGGGTTTTTCGTCGACGGCGAACACCGCGGCGGCGACCGGTGGGCTCATGTAGAGCCCGACCAGGTCGCGGACCTTCTCCACCAGGTCGGGGTCGGGCGACACTTTGAAGCTGTCCTCTCGCCACGGCTTGAGCCCGAAGGCCCGCCAGATCTCTCGCACCGTGGTGTGGCTGATCCCGTGCTTGGCGGCCAGGCTGCGCGTCGACCAGTGCGTGGCGTCAGCCGGTGCGCTCTCGAGTGTCTCGACCACGATCGCTTCGATCACGTCGTCACCGATGGTGCGGGCCGCTCCGGGGCGGGGGGCGTCGACGAGGCCGTCGAGACGGCTCTCGCCGAAGCGGTTTCGCCACTTACTCACCGTCACCGGATTACAACCCAACTCAGCCGCGATCTCGGCCTGGGTGGCGCCCCCCGCCGCGCAGGCCAGCACGATCTTGGAGCGCAACGCCAGCATCTGCGACGACGAATGCCGGCGCGCCCAGCGCTCGAGGGTGGCGCGTTCTTCGGCGCTCAAGATGATCTCGACAGTAGGACGTCCTGCACGGGCCATAGCGTTCCTCCGATGTTGGCGTATAACACCGGGTCAACGCACCCCGAACCAGAAAATTCCCGTTCAGGACAGAATTATTGCCGCTTCAACCTTCCGGGACACTAGGGTGGCGTCAATGTCGAATGCCGACGGAGGGGATTCGGCGCCACCGGATTGGCGACCCTCTTCGGAGTGGCGACCCCCTCCGGAGTGGGCACCGCCGGTCCCTTCTCCTGCCCCTGCG
>JBEKWB010000025.1:0-82648 GCA_049513455.1 Acidimicrobiales bacterium | reverse complement strand
GCGGCGACATCTCCCTCGTCGAGGTGGTCAGTCATGAGGACACGGGCACGCAGGCGCGCATCGAGGTCCGTTACCAATTCACCGGTTCTCTCTCGTCCGCCGCCCGCGCCGTCATCGATCCGGCCAAAATGTCCTGGATCACCCGCACCGACATCGACAAGGCACAGCGCCGCACCACCTTCACCGTTCTGCCCGACCATTACCCCGACCGCCTCGACTGCAGCGGCACGTTCACCTTCGCCGAGGCGGCGTCCGGCCCCGCTGGCACGGTGATCACCATCGCCGGCGATCTCAGGGTGCACGTCTTCCTGGTCAGCCGCACGGTGGAGCAGATCATCGTCACCGGACTGTGCAACTACCTCGAGGCAGAGATCTCCACGCTGCCCGACTTCACCGCGCCAGCTTGACCATCTGCGCCATGCCGTCCTCGATCCCCCCGGACAGGACGTCGAGATCGGGTGTGGTGTCGTAGTCCCCGGTGATGCCGAAGTTGACCTCGCCGTTGTAGGAGAAGATGGCGACGCCGATGCGCATCTGCCCGCCGAGGGGCACGTAGGGAAAGGCCCGGAGCATTTTGCGGCCGGCCGCGTACAGCGGGAACTGCGGCCCGGGCACGTTCGTCGTCACCGTGTTCACGTTGCGCTGCGCCGCCCGGGTGGCCAGGCGCATGCCGAGGGCCAGCAGCATGGGCGGGGCGAACCCCGACATCGACGTCAGGGCCTCGCCCGCCACGGCCTGCTTGGAGTCCTTCAGACCCTCCATCTGGTGCGTGATGGCGTGCAGGCGCTCGCTCGGGTCCTCAATGTTGACCGGCAGCTCGGCGAACATGGCCGACACCCGGTTCGCGAATGTCCCGTCGCCGACGGCCTTCCCGCTGGTGTCGCGCGGCCGCACCGACACCGGGACCAGCGTGCGCACCACGCGGTCGATGTCCTCACCCCGGGAGAGCAGCAACTCGCGGAACCCGTTGGTGATGGAGGCCAGGACGACGTCGTTGAACGTCCCGCCCAGGCCCTTGCGCACCTTCTTTATGTCGTCGACCGATGTCGAGGCCCAGGCGTAGCGCCGGTGGGGCCCGAGGGGGCCGTTGAGGCTCGACACCGGGGTGGCCCGCACCAGGCCGGCCATGGCCACCACACCCTGCCCGACCTCGGCGGCGTGGGACACCGCGTGGCGGATGGCGCGGGTGGAGGCCCGGAGCGCCCGCAGCTGCTCGTAGGGGGAGCGCACCACGTTGCGGAGGGCCTCGGTCGCCAGCTGCCCGCCGGTCGGGGTGGGCCGGGGGGTCCACGCTGTGGCCGCCGGCCGCACGACCTCCGGGGACAGGTCCATGATCACCGCCAGCAGGTCCGTCCCCGACACCCCGTCGACCATGGCGTGATGCGTCTTGGCCAGCATGGCCCAGCGCCCGTCCTCCAGCCCCTCGACCACCCAGATCTCCCAGAGCGGCTTCGACCGGTCGAGCTGCTGGGACATGACCCGCCCCACCAGCTTGCGCAGCTCGGCCTCGCCCCCGGGTGCAGGCAGGGCGGTGTGGCGGAGGTGGTACTCAATGTTGAAGTGGGGGTCGTCCGCCCAGACCGGCCGTCCCAGGTCGAAGGGGACGAACTTCACCACCTGGCGGTAGCGGGGAACGAGGGCGAGCTTGGCCTCGACCATGGAGACGATGTCGGTGAAGGGCGGCTGCGGTCCCTCGAAGATGGCCACCGAGGCGATGTGCATGTGGCTCACGCCGTCCTCGATGTGCAGGAACGAGGCGTCCAGCGGGCTCAGCCGGTCAGTGCTCACGGACCACTCCCTTCACGAGGGACTGCGGTGGCGCAGTGCACGGACGGTACCACCGCGACCGCGGGGTTTCTCCTGGTGGGCCGCCCGGCGCGCCCGCCGTTTCAGCCGGCGGCGGAGGCCGGGTGCGACTCCCCCAGACCGGCGAGGAACGGGTTGGCGTGGACCCTGCTCCTGGTCTCGTGGTAGGCCGCCTCGACCACCTTGGGCGCCCGGTGCTCGGCCATGGCCCACAGCCCCATGGCCTGCCGGGCCTCGGGTCCCGGCTCCAGCCGGACCACCGTGGTGCCCCCGGCTTCGAGGTGGGCGATCTCGCGCTCGAGGCGGCGGTGCACGGTCCAGCGCAGGAGGCCGTCCGCGCTGGCGGAGCGCCCGCGTGAGGCCGACATGGAGGAGATGACGATCACGGTGTCGAGGCGCTGCGTCTTGAGCACATCGGCGTTGGTGTTCGAGTGCACACCCCCGTCGAAGTACTCGACGTCCCCGATGGTGATCGGGGTGAAGTAGCCCGGGATGGCGCACGAGGCCAGGACGGCCGAGGCCAGGGGCGCCCGGGGGGACCCGTCGCGCCCGAAGACGACCCGCCCGCCGTCGCCGCGCCGCGCCGCGCAGATCCACAGACCCTCGGGCCAGCTGTCGCCCACCATCTCGTGCAGGGCCCGGGCCCGCTCGCTGATGTCCACCCGTCCACGGGGGAGCAGCGTCATGGCCGCCACGTCGGGGCGGAAGGCGAGCGGTCGGCGGACCGTCCGGCCGATGAGCGCCAGGGAGGGTGGGTTCCAGGGCCGGAACAGCGAGGTGATCGAGGGGACCGGGAGCGGGCTGTCGTCGGGGATGATCCGCTTGAGCAGGGCCCCGCCCGCGCGCGACATCGGGACGCCGCAGGTCGATGCGGCCAGGTCGCTGGCGGGCACCCCCACCCGGATGGCCGCCCCGGTGACCGAACCGGCGGATGTCCCCACGATCAGATCGGCGTCACGGGGGTCCCAGTGCGCCTCGCGCTCGAGGGCCGCCAGGACGCCTACCTGGTAGGCCTGGCCGACGACCCCCCCGGCGCCCAGCACCAGACCGAGGGTGGGTTGAGGTTGCGCTTGCATGCCGCCAGCCTCGTCGACGCCACCTGGCAGCACTCTCATTACCCCCTGTTTACCCTGTCGCAGCCATATTCAAGCGGCAACAGGGCTCCGGCACAACATCAGCCCTGCACAAAGGGCATTTAGGCCCTAGGGACGACCCGGCCCGCCCACGATACCGCGTGTTGCGGCCGTTGACGTTCACGTTATACTTGTTTGACGTACCAGTCGCTTTCAGTTTCCGTTCACGTAGGGAGCGGGAGCGGAACCAAATTTTCGGAGTGTGATGTTCGCTCTCGACCGATCCGCACGGTCTACCGGGCCGAACCGGGCCGCCCGGCTCGACGCCAGCCAGCCCATCCCGGACAGCTACAAGTGGGTGGCCCTCTTCGTCTCGACGCTGGGCATGCTGATGGCGACCATCGACGGGTCGATCACGCTGATCTCTTTGCCCGACATCTTCCGGGGCATCGGGATCAACCCGCTCGAGCCCGGGAACAGCTTCTACCTGCTGTGGATGATCCTCGGCTTCTTGGTGGTGACCAGCGTGCTGGTGGTCTCGCTCGGGCGTCTCGGGGACATTTACGGGCGGGTGCGCACCTACAACTTCGGGTTCGCGGTCTTCACCTTCTTCTCCGTATTGCTCAGCGTCACCTGGCTGACCGGGCACGCCGGCGGCATCTGGCTGATCGTCATGCGCATCTTCCAGGGCGTCGGCGCGGCCATGTTGATGTCCAACTCCGCCGCCATCCTGACCGACGCCTTCCCGCCCGAGCGCCGCGGCATGGCCATGGGCGTCAACCAGGCGGCGGCGATGAGCGGGTCGTTCATCGGCCTGGTGCTCGGCGGGGTGCTGGCGCCGATCAACTGGCGCCTGATCTTCTTAGTGTCGGTGCCGGTGGGGCTGCTCGGCACCGTCATGGGCTACCTCATGTTGCGCGAGTTGAGCGCACGCCGGCCGGCCCGCATCGACTGGCCGGGCAACATCTCCTTTGCGGTCGGCCTGATTGCGGTGATGATCGGCATCACCTACGGGATTGAGCCCTACGGTTCGCACACCATGGGCTGGACGAGCCCTCTGGTCCTCGGCTGCCTGATCGGCGGGGTGGCCCTGCTGGGCGTCTTCTGCCTCATCGAGACCAAGGTCGCCGAGCCGATGTTCCGCCTGCAGCTCTTCAAAATCCGCGCCTTCAGCGCCGGTGTGGTCGCCAGCCTGCTGGCCTCTTTGAGCCGGGGCGGGCTGATGTTCATGCTCATCATCTGGCTGCAGGGGATCTGGTTGCCGCTGCACGGGTACACGTTCAACCGCACCCCTTTGTGGGCGGGCATCGCCATCCTCCCGCTCACCTTCGGCTTCCTCATCGCCGGGCCGGTGGCGGGGATCCTGTCGGACCGCCTCGGGGCCCGCCCGTTCGCCACCGGCGGCATGATCGGCGCCGGCGCCGGGTTCGGCCTCTTGGAGCTGCTCCCGGTGAACTTCCCCTACTGGCTCTTCGCCGTCCTGCTCTTCTTCACCGGGCTGGCCATGGCGTGCTTCGGTTCGCCCAACCGGGCCGGAGTGATGAACAGCCTGCCGGCCGAGCACCGGGGCGTCGGGGCCGGCATGAACACCACGTTCATGAACTCGGGGCAGGTCCTCTCCATCGGCATCTTCTTCACCCTCATGATCATCGGGCTGTCCGGCTCGCTGCCCGCCAGCCTGTACCACGGGCTGGTGTCCCACGGCGTCCCGACGGCGTCGGCCCAGCGGATCTCAACCCTGTCGCCGGTCTCCACCCTGTTCGCCTCCCTGCTCGGGTACAACCCGGTGCAGGAGCTCCTGGGCCCGCACATGCTGTCCACGCTGCCCCATGCGCAACAGGTCGCGCTGACCAGTCGCAAGTTCTTCCCCTCGCTCATCGCGGGGCCGTTCAAGTCCGGCCTCCACGCCGCGCTGGACTTCGCCATCATCGCCAGCGTGCTGGCGGCGGGCGCCTCGTGGACGCGGGGCGGGAAGCGCCCCCCCACCCAGACGCCGTTGTACGGCATCACCCCGGGCACCGAGCACACCGACGGAAAGATCGACGAGGACCATCTCGTGAGCACGGAGGCGGTGCGCTGATGCCGGCCAAGACGATGACGGCGGAAGCCACGCCGGTGCTGTGGCGTATCGGCGAGGTGGCCAAGTTGACCGGTGTCACCACCCGGACGCTGCGCTATTGGGAGGAGCTCGAGCTCCTCCAACCCAGCAGCTACCGCAGCAGCGGGGAGCGGCTGTACTCGCCGGCCGACGTGGCCCGGGTCAACCGGATCCGCAATCTCCAGGAGCTCCTGGGCTTCTCCCTGGCCGAGGTGCGCACGGTGCTCGGCACCGAGGATGTCGGCGTCCTCGACCGGGTGGGCTCCGAGCTCAAGGCGGGCGACGTCCCTCCGGACCGCCACAAGCAGCTGCTGGACGAGGGGATCGTGGCCAACGACCAACTGCTGGCCCGCCTCGACGAGACGCTGGGGCGCATCCAGGCCTTCCGCGACGAGAGGGCCGCCACAGGGGTGCGCCTGCGCGAACGGCGCCGGCTCCTCGACGAGGCGGACGAGGCCGCCGTTGCGGTGTCGGTGCCCAGCGGGGCGGGGCCCACGCCGCACAACTAGGCCGCGGCGGCATTGCGCCGGCCAGGCGATCCCGGGTGCGGCGACGCCGATCGGCCATGGCCGTCGTGCAGTATGTTCCGCCCAGGGGGCTCCATGCGCGAATTCGTCAGCCTGTCCGACGCCGGACATGTCCACGCCTGAATCCGAGGTCGGCACCACGGCACATGACCGCGTCTCCTCGGCGTGGTGGGTGGCGTGCCTCGTCGTGCTGGTCGCGGCGCAACTGGTCCTGGGCTCCAACCAGCGCGCCGGCGGGGCCACCAGCGCCACCAGCGTGACCAGGGCCTCTCAGAGCGCGGAACCGACGCCGTTGGTCACGACGTACGTGCCGGGACGGGTCATCCTCACGGATGACTACGACGCCACCGACCCCTACATGCTCAAAGTCGGCGGCCTCTACTACCTCTACACCAGCGAGGGGACCACGTTCCTCAACGTGCCGCTCTGGATCGGGACGAAACCGGGCCACTGGGACAGCCTCGTCGATGCGATGCCGACGCTGCCCGGGTGGGCCGCCGGCGGGCTCACGTGGGCACCCGATGTGGAGAAGGTGGCCGGGGGCTGGGCGCTCTACTTCAGCGCGCTGCTGCGGGGCGTGAGCCCGAGCACCCACTGCATCGGTTCGGCGTTCGCCCGGTCGCCCAGCGGACCGTTCGTGGCGACCGCCCAACCGTTCATCTGCCAGCTGGCGCACCGCGGCTCCATCGACGCCCGGGTCTTCGCCGAGGCGGACGGGCACCTCGTCATGATGTGGAAGTCCGAGGACAACGCCAATCCGTCCGTGCCCGGGCCCGACCAGGGCGGCGACACCGGGATTTGGGCCCAGGACCTGAGCGCCAACGGCCGGACCCTGCTCGGGGCGCCGGTCAAGATCCTCTCGCCGTCCCAGCCCTGGGAGTCCACCATTGTCGAAGCGCCCGACATGATCGAGGCGTGGGGAACGTACTGGCTGTTCTTCTCGGGCAACTGGTTCAACTCGACGAACTACGGGATCGGGGTGGCCCAGTGCCAGGGTCCCCTCGGGCCCTGTGCGGATCCGGACCCCGCGCCGTTCCTCGGGTCCAACTGGCAGGGACTCGGCCCGGGCGAGGAGTCGCTCTTCGAGGACGGCAGCGCTGTCTACCTCCTCTACGACCCCTTCAGGGCCAGCGCCCCCAATCCGGTCATCGCCCGGCCGGTGGATGTGGCCCGCATCGGCTTCACCCCGATGGGACCGTACCTGGCCGCCTTTTGAGCCCGAGGTGAGTGCCATTCTAGGACTTTCTACAGATTTCCTTAGAAAGCTTTGGCAGGCTCCGGCGCCTGCTCCTCGGCGGGCGCTTCCGCGGGCACGCCTGCTCGATACACCGCCAGCGCCAACAGGACGAGCAGCGGCCCCGTGTTCGGATCGGTCGCCATGCCGGTGAAGATCTGCCCGAACGCCTGCCCCAGCACCCAGAAGTCCAGGGCCATGGCCACCCCGGCGATGAGGAAGATGCCGTAGTGGCGGAAGAGAACTGGCCCGACCCCGATGAAGAAGGAGAGGAAGGCGGCGACAATGGCCACCGAGCCGCCCCCGTTCCCGAGGGAGTGCGCCACGGAGAGCTGCAGGTGGGACAGCCAACCCGGCTCGCCCGCTGCGGCGCTCTTGAGCGCGGCGGAGAGCGCCCCGCTCTTGCTGCTGGCTGGCAGGAGCCACAGGAGACCGAAGCCGCACCACACCAGGGCCCAGAGGGCAATGCCGCCCCCTTCTCCGAGTGGCCCTTCGGCGGCGGCGGCGGCCGGACCGTGGGCGTCGCGGGGCACCCGCCTGGGCCAGATCAGCAACCCGATGGCCAGATAGAGCAGGGCTGCGCCCGGCGCGCCGGTGAGCGGCATCGCCGTACCGTTGAAAAGCCCGCCGAAGCCCTCCCCGAGGGACCACACGCCCAGAGCCCAGACGAACGAGAGGACCAGGGCCGGCTTCACGGTCTCGCGGATCAGGAGACCGGCCCCGATGAGGAGCTGGATTCCGGCGAAGACGAGGTCGGTGGGCACGGGCTGGGCGGCCATGAGATGCGCCGTGTGCGTGATGACGCTGGAGATGATGGCCGGCTGACCCTGGGCCGACGGGACGATCACGCCGTTGGCGAAAGCCGTCCCGAGCATCTTGGGCTGGAGCTGGAAGAGCCCGTCGGCCAACCAGATGATGCCCAGCCCGATCTGGATTGTCCGCGCCGTGATCCGTCGCGCCGGCTGCACTGACTGCGCGGTGTCTGTCGACTGCACGGTCTCTGTCGACTGCACGGTGTCGAGGGTCATCCCTGGCCGGTCCGGATGATCGGCGCAAGCTCGGCCCTGGTCAGGTCGGGCTGGAACTGGTGGGTGGCGGCGAGCGACGGGGCCACCCAGACGTGCAGCATGAAGTAGGTACTCGTGTTGTGCACGCCGGTGGCGCAGGCACCGGAGGCGTCGGTCTTCCCCACGACCTGGTGGGTGGCGGAGAGGCAGAGGTTGTCGTGGGCGTGCCACTGGGTGAGCGGGCCGCCGACGTCAGGCCCCGGGATGCACGGCCCCGCTCCGAGATACATGGCACCCAGCAGCACCGGACCCTTGACCGTATTGGCGTAGACCAGCGAGGAGGGGTGGTTGGGGTCGAGGACGTCACCGGACCTGACGATCTGCCAGTTGGCGTAGTGGACCTCGTAGCCGTTCGGATCGGTCGCCGGCACGTAGCCCGCCGCGGTGGCCGCGGACAGGTTGGCGTACCTGGCGACGGCCGCGGTGGTCTGTGCCACCAGCGTGTTGGCCGCGGCCTGCTCCGCCGCCGTGGGCGCCCCGGCCGGGACCGGTGCCATGACCATGCCGTTGCCCATCGTCGTGGTCCCCGTCACGTTGGGGCAGATCGATGCTGTCGTCGAGGCCGGACTGGTGGCCGAACCCGCACCGGCGGAACCCGTGCCCGTGGCACCCGTACCTGCGCTGGACCGACCCGACATGCCAGGCATGCCGGTCATGGAACCCGAACCTCCGGTGGTCGACGTGCTCGAACCGTTTGACGGGGCGGCGACCGCGCCGCTTCCCGCCGCGTCGGTCAGCGACGTCGCGCCCAGGACCAGCACGGCTGCGACGGCCAGCGAGGACGCCGCCCCCCACCACATTCGGCCCCCCACACCCGTGGCGTTCCAACGTGCCCGCACCTTCATCATGACGTTCCGCATGACGACCTCCTCCTTTTCCCTGTGGAGGAGTGTCAACCCGAAGTGTCATGGGGCGGTGAGGCGGATGTTAGGGGTCTGTGGCTGTCCGGATTGATAGGCGGGGAGGGCGGCGTCGGGACTGCGGAACTACTCCTGCTCGCCGGCCGATGCCAGGTGATCCGCCCAGGTGACCCGGGCGACCACGAACCATGTGCCGTCCATGAGCACCTCGCCGTTGATCTCCTCGGCCAGTTCCGTGCCGGTGAGGTACCGCTTGTAGACCTGGTGCCGGGAGCCATCGCTCAGCACACGCTCCTGCCACTGATCGGTCTCGACCCCCGGCCGCCACGCCGAGTCGATGACGATCAGCTCGCCGGCTACGCGGCGGGCCTCGTTGAGGAAGGTCGCCCGCTCGTCGGGGGGGAGGTGGCCGTAGAAGTGACCGGTCATGACCCGATCGAACGCGTCGTCCGCCACCACCAGGTGCAGGGCGTCGCCGACCAGGGCGAGCCCGTCGGGCAGCCGTGACTGCGCGATGGCCACCATGGCGGGGCTCTGGTCGAGGCCGACGACGAAGCCCCGCAGGTGGCGGGTCAGGAAGGCGGTACCGCAGGCGACATCGAGCGTGCGGGCGGGAGGTAGGTGGCGCACCAGGTTGACGAGCTGATCGACCTCGGCCGTCCAGCCCGGCCGGTCCCGCCCGGCGAAACTGCCCTGGCCCGTGTACCACTCGTCATACTCGGCGGCCCGACGGTCGTAGTAGTGCGCGGTGGCCGGATCGCTGGCGAAGGCGGGTGTCGGGATCCACACGGCGGCCAGTCTGCCACCCGGCCGTGCGGATCCTGCCGGCTCGCCGTTTGCCGGCTCCCCCAGCACCTTCGAATGGACGCCGATTTTTCAGGTCCCGGCGGCGAGCGCCCAACGCACCCTCACACCGCCTCCGAACTTTCCTTCGCCCATCGATACACCCGGTGACGTGGAGATGGCCTCCGCGCTGTCGCCGCAGTTGTCGGCGTTGCGTCCCCGACCGGACCAGCCGGACTGGGACCTAGCCGAAGGCCGTCCGGTCAAGAAGACGGTGGGACTACCTTGGCGTTTGGGCCGGGGAAGAACTCGGTCTGGCGACCGTCCTCCCACTGCACGCGGTAGTGCTGACCGGCAGATCCTTGCACTACCTCCACTATTTGACCGGCTCGCTGTGCGGAGCCGACCTTGGCCGATTCGACCACAATGTGATCTCCATTTTTCGCGTCCATAGATCTCACCTCCACGGACAACTTACGCTTGCCTATGGGCGTTGTATAGGGGAGAGACCCACCCTCAGGCAGAGCCGGCCAGCTGACACCTCAGCGGAAGGCATGGCTGTCCCGGTCACGCGCACATCTGGGAGTCCGGCAAGACCTTGACACCATCCCCGTCTCCGGGGTTGCCCCCGTGGGCGGCAAAGTCAATCAGATTCGTCCCGCCTTGGGATGAAGTGGACCAGTAGAGGCCCACGCTGGACTCACCGGTTGACGTATCACTGCTTTGCGCGACGCATTGGGTATCCGGTTCCCCCGTCTGCCCGTTGGCAAGAACCATCTGTGACGAGATCGACCCGCTCCCCCCGTTGAATGTGACAGTGTGCCGGCCTGTCTCCCCGACGATCACGGTCTCGGGTGCAAACAGGCTCCGCAGGGAAGTCACTGCCATTTCATGGGGGTCGACGATGAACCCAATTCCGCCTGGGCCCGGTGACCATGCAGGAAACAAATTGCCGAGCGAGTTCTTCAGCACCAGGTCGCCATCGGCCACGGTCGCGGTGAGGGTGATCCGAGTGGGAAACTTCATCTCGCGCCACACCATCGGCCATTCGCAGAACTGTCCATTCGGGCCGGACGCGATGGTGCCGCTGCAGGCCAGTATCGACTGCTGTGCGCCATTCCAGATCTCGTAGTTCCCCTCGGCCTCCCAGCCGTGCAGGACGCTGTTCTCGCCGCCGTTGAACATGGCGCTCACGGACTGGATCGATATGGTGGATGAGAACGTCGAGAGTGACTCCGGTGTCACGCTGTTCGAGGGAGTCGAAGGGGGTCCCCGGCCACTCGAATCGGTGGCGGCAACGGTGAAGGTGAATCGCTCGCCATTGGGGAGCCCGCCAATCACCGCGCGTGTCTGCCCTCCAGCCACGACGACCGCGGAACTGGGCGGTGACGACGTGACCAGGTAGTTACTGATCTGGCCACCGCCGTCCATACGGGGGGCTGTCCAATTCACCTCGGCCTGGCCATCTGTAGCGGTGGCCGTCACCCCGGTCGGTGCGCTGGGGGGCGCATGTCACTCTGGGTAGGTCCTCCAATCGGTGCGATGACGGAAGGAGGGCTAGTGGGCGCAGGAGCATAGGGGAGGGCGGCCAGGCGTCCGGCGACCAGTGGCAGCATGAGCCAGGAGGCCGCCGGAGCGGTCAAGGCAAGCTCACCATCACGAGCATCGGTGTCAAGCATGACACCCGTTCACACGGGGAGTTCGGGTAGCCCAACCGACGCGTCATGTCCAAGTCGGGCATGCCCCTGACGCGAAAGGACGGCACCCCGAAAAAGAAAGGGGTGCCGCCCCTCGCATCGCAGTGCCGTCAGAAGGCGACGATGCCCTCGCCCCCGACCGCGCCCGGCACGGTCACGCTGGCGACCTCGGTGAGCGTGCCGTTCCCGTTCACGTGGAACTCGTCGACGATCCCGTCGGCCCCGGTCTGGACGTAGAGGAACTGCCCGTTGGCCGAGGCGGACGCATCAACGGTCCCCGGGTCGGTGTGCGTCGTCCCCAGCAGACTCAGGGCACCGCTGCCGCCGCTCTCCTGGTAGCCGCTCAGGGTGGCGCTCCCCGCATTGGAGGCGTAGAAGAAACCGCCAGCCGGCGCGATCCAGCACGTGGCGACCTCGCCGGTCGGCACCAGGGCGAGTGGGGTGACCGTCCCGTCGGGGTGGAGCGCAAACGTGGCCACCGCGGGTGTCGTGCTGCTCGATTCGGCCACGACCAGATGGCCGGCCGGGTCGAAGGTGACACCGAAGGGAACCGCGCCCGGCTCCGCGTTCACCACCGGGGCCGCCGACAGGTAGCCGAGGTACCCGACGCCGAACACGTCGATGTCGCTCCCGTTCGCCTTGGTCGTCACGATCAACTGGGAGCCGTTGGGCGAGAAGGCGACCTGCCCGGGCGTGTTGGTGAACTGCGGCGTGGCCGCCGCGTTGAGGCCGAGGGCGCGTCCGGAACCCGGAAGAGGCAAAAGACGGCCATAGCCCACGACGTACCCCTGGACCGTGCCCCCGTTCTCGGCGTTGACGACGTAGACGACGTTGCCGTGCACCGCCACACTTACCGGGAACGACCCGCCGGAGTTCACCACCTGGCGCAGGGTGAGCTGATCACCCCAAACCGAAAAGACGGACACGGTGTTGCTGCCGGCGTTCACCGCGTAGAGCAGGTTGTTCCTCGAGTCGTAGGTGAGGGAGCCCTGGGAGGCCAGGTGGTCCACGGCCGAACCGGTCAGCACGCCGCCCAGCCCACCGGTGGCGTAGGTGTGCTTCCAGGCGAGGGTGCCGTTGTCGGCCCGGTCGTAGGCCACGACCTGGTTGCCGGCGGTGTTGTCGGTCTGGACGAAGACGACGTGATCGCCGCCCCCGGGGTTCCACCCTCCGCCATACCCGTCGGCTCCAGCGGTCGCGGGAGCCACCAGGGCCGCCAGGCCCAGGGCTGCGCCCGTCGCCAGGCCGAGTCCGGTCAGTTTCCTCATTGCATCTCCTTCACATAGAACGGATCACGCTTTCGCAACACAGTCCGCGCCGGGGCGTCGCGCGTTACGCCGCGCCGCGCTCTCTACGGCGCCGCGCCTTCCGTGTAACGCTTCGGGACCGGGGGCGGACTAACAGGTCGTGGCGAGGCATCAGATGGTCTCCGGTGTGGCGACGGGGCGACGGGGCGCAACGTTTTCGGCACCCTGGCGTCCTACGCTGCGCGCCGTGGACGCGGACGTCGAGATGGTGGCGCGTCTTCGTAACGGCGACGAGGAAGCGTTCGTGGCCCTGGTGAGCCGGTACCAGCAGCCCATGCTACGCCTGGCCCGGAGTTTCGTCCCCAGTCAGGCCGTGGCCGAGGAGGCCGTGCAGGACACATGGCTGGGTCTGGTCCGGGGCATCGAGACGTTCGAGGGGCGGTCGTCGTTCAAGACCTGGCTCTTCCGCATCCTCGTCAACCGGGCGCGCTCGGCCGGCACCAAGGAGCACCCGGCCGCGCCCACCGAGGCCTTGCACGCGGTCGATCCCGCCCGCTTCAACGCCGAGGGACAGTGGGCCGATCCGGTCGAAAAGTGGATAGAGGAGAGCGAGCAACGCCTCGACGCCGCCGCATGGTCGCCGATCCTCAAGGCGGCGCTGGAGGATCTTCCGGCGCGCCAGCGCCAGGTCGTCCTGCTGCGCGATGTCGAAGGGCTGTCGCACGACGAGGCCTGCTCCGTGCTGGGGATCAGCGTGGGCAACCAGCGGGTGTTGTTGCACCGGGGTCGCTCCCAGTTGCGCGGGATCCTCGAAGCCAAAATGGGGAAAGGGTGAGCCGTGCTGTCACTGCGCCGTAGGGACATCGTGTGCCAGCAGGCGGTCGAATTGGTCACCGACTACCTCGAGGGAGCCCTCTCGCGCCGAGATCGGCGCCGCTTCGAGCGCCATCTGCGCGCCTGCCCCCACTGCAGCGCCTACGTGGAGCAGATCCGGATCACGATCGCCCTCACGGGCGCCGTCGAGGTGGACGAGCTGACCCCCGAAGCCAGACAGGATCTGAGCGAGCTCTACCGGCGCTGGCGCAACGAATAGCGCCTAGCCCTTCCAGACGTCGGCGTACCCGCTGTCCTCCACTTCCTCGCAGAACTTGGCCGAGGTGCAGGAAACCGCGTTGGCGTAGAGCGGGCCCTCGCCGACCGGCCCTCCGGGGTCGGAGAAGGTCTGGGGCGCACCCCATGAGGATCCGTTGTACGTGACCCAGCCGTCGAGCCCCGGTGCCATGCAGAACGAGGTGGTGGGGCACGACACCGACACGAACGCCTGTGGGCCGAGCCCCGTCTTCTTGATCTGCGGGGTCGCCCACGCGGTGCCGTTGAACGTGTCCAGGTAGCCCTGGTTGTTCGATGTCGTCCCGACCCCGGCACACAAGGTCGACGAGGCGCACGACAGCGCCTCGATGCTCGGCGTCGACGAGGCGTTGCCCTCGGAGCCGACCGGGACCTTGATCGGTGCCGACCACGAGGACCCGTTGAAGGTGACGGTCTGTTGCCCGAAGGCGGCCTCGCAGAATGTCGCGCTGGCGCAGGAGACCTCGCCGATGACGATCCCCTCGAGTGTGTTGGAATCGATCACCTGCGCCGCCGACCACGTGGACCCGTTGTAGGTGTACCAGTTGTAGTCGCCGTCGACGGCCAGGCAGAACGACGTGGTGGGGCACGAGACGGAGAAGGAAACGGTCGGCGAGGTGATCGACGCGTTCAACTGGTCGAGCGCGCTCCAGCTCGACCCGTCGTAGGTGTACACGTCGTCGAGGTCGTCGCCCGCCACGCAGAACGACGCCGAGGCACACGAGACCGTGCCCATGGCGTCATTGAAGCTGGAGGCCGGGGTGGAATCGATGTTCTGCGGCGTGGACCAGCTCCCGTTCTGCAGGGTCAGCACGTTGCCCTTGGCATCCACGGCCGCACAGAACGACGTGGTGGGACACGAGACGCTGGTGAGGTTGGGCGCCGCCGAGCTCGCCTTGGCCTTGTCCACCAGGACGGGGGTCTTCCATCCCGACCCCGCCACGGCCTGCGCGGCCGCCGTCGACCCGCAGGCCCAGCGCGCCACCAACTTGAGCGTCTTGGCACCCGAGGCCTGGCGCATGGAGGCGCTGATGGAACCGGACTCACCCTTGACGGTGACGGTGACGGTGCCGCTGTCGGCGAAGAAGTTGTCGGCCACGCCCTTGGCGATGTTCCCGTCCTTGAGATTCACGTTCAGCTCGGCGTTGGGGTCCCCGACGGGGAGCGTCTTGAACTTGAAGGTGCCGTTCTTCTTCACGTTCACATCGAGCGACCAGCTCGCCACCCCGCTGATGCCCGAGACCGATCCGACCAGATCGTTCAGGTCGATGAATCCCTTGGTGTTGATGCCCCCGTAGGGGCAGCCCGCATTGGGACCGTCGCTCAGCGTGCCGTTGACCGCGCCCGAGAGCTTGTAGGTGTTGACGCCCCCGCCCGTGGCCACCAGCGCGCCCGCCGGTGCGGCGGCCAGGGAGGTGATCGCCGCCCCGGCCGAGAGGGTCAGGACAGCCAGGGTGGTTCCCAGGTATCTGCGCCAATCCGCCGACCAACTCATCTGGTCTCCCATTTCGCCGTTGGCGAGGATGCGGCTGCGCCCCGGCGCAGCCCGCGTGGGCTCCGCGGGACCGAAAGTAGCAGTTCAGCCGCAATTACGGTAATGGGGGTGTAGCGGGGTCTCTCGGGTTCTTGGCGCCGGACTTGGAGGGCGAACCGCTTCCGAAGGCCCGCCCCTCGGCGTCGGCGGTGACCCGGGCATAGGCGGGCTCCAACAGATCGGCGACCTCCTTGCCCCGCACGACGAGCACGCCCCGCGGCAACAGGCGCAGCACCGCCCCGGGGGCCTCGGTGGCCCGGGGGAGGCAGTGCACCTCGGCCAATCCGGCACCGCCGCTCCAGAAGGTGGTGAGGGAGTCCGCCAGTGGCGCGGCGCCCGAGGGCGGCGCGGAGAGAGAGGGCACCCCGGCGGGCCCGCCGTCATCGACCGCCAGCCCGCGGCGGTCGCGCAACTCGTCCAGCAACGCCTCGCGCTCGCGTCCCCGGAAGGCCAACAGCAGGAAGGGATCGTCGTCGAACGCCTCGGCCATGAGGTAGCACACGGCCGCGGCGTGCTTGCACGGCGTGGCCCAGTCGGGGCAGGTGCAGCTGGTGGTCAGGTGCGAGCCGCGCTCGGGGAACAGGGCCACTCCGGCCTCGGCGAAGACGTCCTCGATCTCGTGGGGCAACTCGCCGGCCAACAGGCGCGCCGCGTAGCCGGCTTGCGCGGCCAGCGTGTCGACGATGGCCTCCCAACGCGCGTCGCTCGCCGCCGGCATGGAGATCTGGACCCCGTAGGGCGTGCGCCGCGAACCCTGCACCTGGGCCACCACCAGCCCCGACCCGATGCCCAGGTCGATCACCTGTCCCTGGCGGGCGTACGTCCGGCCCCGGGTCAGGCGGCCCCCGGTCAGGATGGACTCGACGGCCGAGAGGAAGCGCCGCGACCACCAGCTCTCGCCGATGGCACCCCGGCGGCTCCGTAGCTCCAGGCCGTCTTCGACCGGGATCCGCTTGGCCGTCCGGAACCGGGACCAGTCGCGCCGGGAGCGCCACTCGCCCGACTCGTCCTCCTCCCAGATCTCGTCCTCCACGCCGTCCATGAAGGCCGCCTCGCTGTCCTCGTCCGAGAACTCGCCGGGAGCGTCGACGTCGTCTTCTTCCTCCTCCTCGTCATCGTCGTCGAGGTCGAGGGCCTCCAGAAGCTGTTCGCGCAGACGGGACAGCTCCGCCGCGCTCTGGGCCGAGGGGTTCGCCTTGTGCCGGCGCCGGAGCGCCTGCACCTGATCGATCAGACCCTGGAGGTCGCCGACCGCGGCGGCCGAGGCGTGGTTGCGGTCGGTGCCGGCCTTGCGGGCCGCCCCCGGCTTCTGGCGGGGCGGGCTCACGCGCCTACCGAAGCCTCGGCGGAGAGGCGCAACACATCGGCCAGGTCGTCGGTGGAGAGCTCGGTCAGCCAGCCTTCACCGGCGCCCACCACCCGCTCGGCCAGGTCGCGCTTGGACGCGATCAGCTGGTCGATCCGGTCCTCCAGCGTGCCGGCACACACCAGCTTGCGGACCAGGACGTCCTTGCGCTGGCCGATGCGGAAGGCGCGGTCGGTGGCCTGATTCTCCACGGCCGGGTTCCACCAGCGGTCGAAATGGATCACGTGGTTGGCCGCGGTCAGGTTCAGGCCCGTCCCGCCGGCCTTGAGGGAGAGGACCATGATCGGGACGTCGATCGCCGGGTCCTGGAACTCGGCGACCATGTCGTCCCGTTGCCGGCGGGGTACCCCGCCGTGGAGATAGGAGATCCGGCACCCCAGGTGCGCCGAGAGGTACTCGACGAGCAGGGACCCCATTTCGGAGAATTGGGTGAACACCAGGGCCCGCTCGCCCGAGTCGAGCACCTCGTCGAGGATTTCGCCGGCGCGCTCGAGCTTCCCCGAGCGCCCCGGCAGGGCGGAGCCGTCGCCCAGGAACTGGGCCGGGTGGTTGCACACCTGCTTGAGGCGCAACATGGCGGTCAGCACCAGCCCCTTGCGGGCGATGCCGTCGGCCTCGTCAATGCGCCGCAGCATGTCGTCCACCACGGCCTGGTAGAGCGTGACCTGTTCCTTGGTCAGGGTGCACAGCTCGTTCATCTCCATCTTCTCCGGCAGGTCCGGGACGATGCTCCGGTCCGTCTTCAGCCGCCGCAGGATGAAGGGGCGGGTGAGCCGGCGCAGCTGTTCGGCCGCCTCCTCGTCGCGGAACCGCTCCACCGGGATCACGAAGCGTTCCCGGAACGAGGCTGCCGACCCGAGGAGCGAAGGGTTGAGGATCTCCATGATCGACCACAGCTCGCCCAGATGGTTCTCGACCGGGGTGCCCGTGAGCGCGACCTTGCGGGGAGAGGGCAGGGCACGGACCGCCTTGGTCTGCTTGGCCTCGGGGTTCTTCACGTTCTGGGCCTCGTCGAGCACGATACGCCGCCAGGGCACCTTGGCCAGCACGGTCCGGTCCCGGGTGGCGAGGGCGTAAGTGGTGATCACGATGTCCGCGGCCGAGGCGGCCTTCTCGAAGGCCGCCTCCCGGGCCCGGGTCGCCCCATGGTGCATCAGCACCGTCAGGTCCGGGGTGAAGCGCTCGGACTCCCGGGCCCAGTTGCCGGCCACCGAGGTCGGGCAGATGACCAGGGTGGGCCCGCCCTCGGCCGCGCCCTTCTTCCCCCGTGCCGCCGGGGCGGCGAGATGCTCGTTCTGCAGGAGCGCCAGCACGGTGGCCGTCTTGCCCAAGCCCATGTCGTCGGCCAGGCAGGCGCCGAGGCCGAGACGCTCCAGCATCTGGAGCCAGGCCACCCCCCGCTGCTGGTAGGGGCGGAGCTCGCCGATGAACCCCTCGGGGGTCGGCCGGACGTCGAGGGTGCCTTCCAGCTCGCCCCGCAACAACGCGCCCAGCTGCCCTTCGGCCGAGATGCCGAGGATGGGGACCCCGGGCCGGTCGGGACCGACGCCCGCCGCCACCTGGAGCACCTCGCCGATGGTCATGGTGCGCTGCGCCCGCGCCTTGGGCTGGGCCACCAGGAAGCGCACCAGGCGGTCCACCTCGGCCGGCCGGAACTCCATCCACTGGCCGCGCACGTTGACCAGGGGCGCCTTCAGCTTGGCCAGCCGGAGGAGCTCGGCCTGGTCGATCTGCTGGTCGCCCAGTGCGGCCTCCCAGTCGAAGGCGCAGATGCCCTCCTGGTTGAGGAGGCCGCCGGAGCCGGCACCGCGGGTCGAGCTCGTCGGGGTGGAGGTCTTGAGCCGCACACCGAGCCGGGCCGAGGGGCGCCCCCACCACGACGGCAGGAGGACGCCGAACCCGGCCACCTCCAGCGCCGGCGCGGCCTCGACCAAGAAGCGGTGGGCGCCGTCGAGAGTCAGGGCGAGTCCGGTCGGCGCGGGCTGGCGCAGCGCCTCCCCCAGCTGGGGGTAGATGCGCACGGCCCGCCCCAGTTCGGCCAGGAAGACCTCATGGGGCGCGCTGAGCGACCGGCTGGCCCGCTGGAGCTGCGGGCCGGCCCGCCAGACCTCTTCGGCCCCGACGACCAGGCTGAGGTCGTCGGTGGCCTGCAGGAGGAACTCCAGCTCCCATGTCGCCTCCTGTTCCGTTTGGTCGGGCGGCTTGGCGGCCGTTTGGTCGTGAGCCGGCCCGTCGCCCGCGACCCCGTCCTCGCGCGGCTCGCGCAGACGGAGGCAGAGCCGGAAGGATCCGCCGCGCGCCGCCGCGTCGGCGCGCCATTCGCCGATGAGCCGCTCCAACTTGGCCAGTTCGTTGGGGTCGGCGGTCACCACGGGCGAGGGGGACGCCAGGGCGGCGAGCCAGGACTCGAGGGCGGCGGGCGGGAGATCGCCCCCGCCGCGGGGCAGCCGGATGGGTGCGGGGCGGGAGGCGGCGAGCGAGTCCCGGCACACCGCATGGACGAAGGCGCTCACGGCGCGCTGGACGATCCCCTCCGGGGCGACTCCCTCGGCGGTGAGGGAGCGGCAGACCGGGGGCAGCGAGTCGGCCACGGTGCGCACGCGCCCGTCGTCCTCCCCGTTCATCAGGGGTTCCCAGACCGCCTCGTAGCCGTCGGCACTGCGGCGGAGGTCGGGGAGGACCCGTCCGGCGGCCACAATTTCGAGAGCCAGCGCGGCCAGCGCGGCGAACGTCGACACCGAGGCCCCGGCATGGAGCTCGGGGGAGCCGACCCCGCCCAGTGCCAGTGCGACGTCCAGTCCCGCCGAGGGGCTCACGCGGAGGGTGGTCACCTCGAACGGCCACAGCCCGGGCGCCCGCCTGCTGCTCGCCGTGGCGGATTCGGTCCGGATCAGCTCCGGCGAGGCGAGCGGCGCGTGGGGCTTCCCGGGCAGCCAGACGACATGGCTCTCCGCGGCGCCGTTCGCCACCGCGGCGTGGAGGCTGGGAGCCACGTCGAGCACGCCTTGGACGAGGCGCGACCCGGTGGCGGTGAACGGGTGTGGCTGTGGCACCGGCACCGTCGGATTCCGGCCCCGCCTCGGGGGGCCGGACGGGGGAAGGTCGCTGTCCTCGCCCCAGAGCAGGAAGCCGCCACCACGGTCGTCGGTCCAGAGGAGATGGACTGCGAGCACTGTCCCCGACTGTACCGGGGCGCGGCGCGCCGCCCTGCGACGCCGGGGCTACCGTCGCCGCGTGAGGTGGGAGACGGGCTGCACCGCAGGCCCGCGATCCGCGTCCAGCGGGCGGAACGGCGCCACGAGCTGCGCCGCGAAGACCGACAGGTGGTGTGGACGCGCCCCCGCCTGCTCGACGATCAGCGGCCGGCCCGGGAGCCCGGTGTCGGTCCTGATGGTCTCGGGCGTCGGGAACACGGCGAGGCCGAAGAGCTGATCCCAGATAGTCAGCGCGAACCCGAGGTTGACGTCCTGGGGTCCGTCCAGCTTGTGATGGATGCGGTGGTAGTTCGGGCTGACGACGATCCGTCCGAGGGGCCCGAAGCCCAGGTTGGTGTTGGAATGGGCGAAGGCGACGATGCCGCCGTAGATCACCAGGAGCGTTGTCGTCAGCGCGCCGTTGGCCAGCAGCACGATGCCCGGGATCAGCGCGATCAGGTAGGAGACGTGGATGAGGGGGTGCGTGCGGAACACCGACAGCACGTTCAGGTCTTCTTGGGAGTGATGGAGCTCGTGGAAACGCCAGAGGAAGCGGACGCGGTGGTTGGCCAGGTGGGCGAACCAGTTGCAAAAGTCCATCGCCACGAAGATGAGGGCAATGGCACCCCAGCGGGGCACCGTGCCGATCCTCGGGAGGATGACCCACGGGAGCGAGCGGCGGGCTATTTCCGAGAAGGAGAGGCTCAGCGCGGTCACGAGCGGGACGACCAGCGTGGCGTTGAACACGGTGAAGAGCAGATCCTGCCGGTGGCCGCGGGCGATGAGCGCCCGTCGTTGGGCCGGGCGCACCCGCTCCGCCACGAGGAAGACCCCGATGATGGCCAGGGTGGTCGGACCGATGACGACGAGACGCAGGCCCGTCATGGAGGGGCCGAATCCGGACCCTCCCCAACGGTCGGCCCATCCGATCGCCACCAGGGCCGCGGCGACGGCGACGATGGAGAACGCGGGCAGATAGACGCGCGACCGCACGGCCGAGAGGGGCGGGCCGACCCGGCGGGCCGATGGCTGCGCCGGGGCGGCGGAACGAGCGCCGGCACTGAGGACGGACACCATGACGATGAGGTTAGGACCCGATCGCGCGGGCTAGAAGGCGGTGCCGCCCGAACCGGCGGTCGTCGCCGTGCTCGAGCCCGACGATGATCCCTTCTTGGTCACCACGTCGGCCCACTTGCCCCATTCGTCGGTCAGGTTGCCGTTGACCTGTCCGGCTCCGCTGTCCCCGGAGAACCAGTAGAGCGCCTTGCCGTTGTACGTCACCTGGCGGACTCCCCCGGAACGGGTCACCGTGCCCAGTTTCGAGGCGCTCACCCCCGAACCCGCCGTCGCCTTCGTCTGGCCCTTGGGCAGCACGAGCGCAGGCCACACCTTCAGACAGGCGGCGGTACAGGCCGTCTTGCTCGGCTTGAGCGTGTACAGCGTCGTGCCGCTCACGAGGATCGTGCCGAACTTCGCGCTCTTGGCCGTCGAGACGACCACACTCTTGGCGCCGTCGGTGGTGGCGCCGGCCCTGTCCACCCCGAGGAGCGTCGCGGACAGTCCGCCCAGCGCGAGGGCCGCAACGGCGAGGCGCCCGACCGGGCCTCCAAGGATCGTCATCCGGTGCCGCGTCGACTGGTCCATCTCGCTCATCTCCTCAGGGTCTTCGGTGTGGCGTGTCGCCGTACTGCACTACGGGCGGGACCGCCGCGCGGATTGCCGCCGGGACGTTCATGGTACCGACCCCGCCCGCCGGGGTTACCCGGGCCCGGCCTCCCGCCATCGGTAGCATCATGGCTCCGGCGATGGCCGTTGGAGGATGGGCCGGGTGAGCGCATGGGGGGACCGAGTGGGTCTGCGACGACAGGGTGCGCTGAGAGCCCGCAGGTGTCGTGCGCTCTTGATGCTGGTTGTGGGCTGTGCGGCCGGCGCGACCGGAGGCGTCATTGGAGCGGCGCCGGCGGGGGCGGCGACCGCCGGCAAGGGGACCTACGATGCCGCGGCCGTGCTCAGCGGCCCGATCACGACGGGTCACATCATTGAGCCCGAGACCGGCCTGCCGTCCCAGCTTTCGACCTACGGCTACGAGGAGAACGAGTACTTCGCCTCCGGCACCGCGACGGCGTTCCGGGCGACCTCCGAGCCGAGCGACGGCAAGTGGTCGGTCACGCCGGCGTCCACCGCCTCCTACCGCACCCGGTTGATCGTGCGCCGGCCCGAGGACGCCGCGAAGTTCAACGGCACCGTGGTCGTCGAATGGATGAACGAATCGGCCGGGGAGTCGGCCCCGGACTGGGACTACCTCAATCCCGAACTGATGCGGGACGGCTACGCCTGGGTCGGGGTGTCGGCCCAGGCCCTCGGGGTCGAGGGGGGCACGGCGATCCTCGGCTCGGTGAAGGGCGCGCCCAGTGGGGGACTCATTGAGCAGGAGCCGGCCCGTTACGGCACGCTCCATCACCCCGGCGACACGTACGCCCTGGACATATACGCCCAGATCGGCAACGCCCTGAAGAACAACGAGAACGTGGCGCTGCGCGGCCTCCACCCGAAGCACTACGTGGCCGTGGGCGAATCACAGTCGGCGTACTACCTGACGACGTTCGCCGATGCCATCCAACCACTGACCGACACGTTCGACGGCATCTTCATCCACAGCCGCGGGGGTAGCGGCGCCTCCCTCAGCGGGTCCGCCATCACCTCCGCCCAGGGTCCGACGGACCTGCGGATCCGCACCGATCTGCGGGTGCCGGTCTTCATGTTCGAGACCCAGACGGACCTCATCCTCCTCGGGTACGCGCCGGCGCAGCAGCGCAACACGGATCGGATCCGCACCTGGGAGGTGGCGGGCACCTCGCACGCCGACGCCTACCTCGTCGGCGCCGCCGCGTCCGTTCTCGGGTGCAGCACTCCGGTGAACAGCGGCCCCCAGCACATCGTCGTCCAGGCGGCGTTCGCCGCGTTCGACAAGTGGGTGGACGACGGGGTGCCGCCGCGGAGCCCGCCGCGGTTCACACTCGCCAGCTCCACTCCACCCACGCTCGCCCTCGACGCCCACGGCAACGTCATCGGCGGCGTGCGCACCCCGGCCGTCGACGTCCCGGTGTCGACCCTCACCGGGGTGCCGGCACCCGGCGCCAACGCCATCTGCTCCCTCTTCGGACAGACCATCGCGTTCAGTCCGGCCACGCTGGTCAGCCTCTACCAGAGCAAGAGCAACTACCTGGCCCGGTACACCGCAAGTCTGAACAAGGCGATCAAGGGCGGCTACGTCCTGGCCGCTGACCGCAGCGCGCTGCTGGCCCAGGCGGAGGCGGTGCAGTTCCCGTCGTAGCAACGGGAGCCCGTCGCGTCAGGGAGTGGCAGAGAGAAATTCCCGCGACTCCTGCGCGGTACGCGGCACACCACCGCGCCCGGCCATTTCGATCACGAATGCCGTGGCGGCGTCGACGCCGTTGAGGAACAGTTGATTCTGCTGCGCCGTCGTGAGGTCGAAATCGGTTGCGGTGAGTCCGGCATTGGCGACGAAGATCGTCCGCCCGGCCGTCGATTCGTCGACGTTGTACGCATCCCATTCGTTCATCATGGTGCTGAGGCAACTCCGGGCCACGTGGAAGGCGGTGGCGGCGGCCTTGGTGGCGCCGAACGACGTCTGCAGGGACGACAGCTTGATCCCGATGGTGGGCCAGCGCGGTGGTGCGCCGTCCATCCGCACGAAGGCATCGATGGGGAAGTTCCGCAACATGCCGCCGTCGACCCAGGTGACGGTGCCGGGGTCGTAGTGCGTGGTGATGGAACCTCCGCCGGGAAGGGGGACATCCACATCGGCCGCCAGAGCGTCGAAGGTCACCGGCTCGAAGAAGAAGGGGATCGACATGGAGGCGCGCACGGCGGGCACCACCTCTTCGGCGTCGCGGTCGTGCCCGTAGTAGTTGTAGTCCCAGGGCAGGCGGGCGAGCTCGCCGCGCGTGATATCCGAGGTGTGCACCACCAATCGGTAGCGCCGGCTCTCGGGCAGGCTCATGCCCGGGTCCTCCTCGAGCGTGATTTTCAAGTCCGCAAAGGTGCGGACCCCGAGGTCGTCCTGCAGGATCGGCCCGAGCCATTCGGCCAGATAGTCACCGGGATAGAGGCCCATGCGACGGGAGAGGATCTCGGCGTCGGAGAGGGCGCCTCCCGCCTTGCCCAGGTGATGGTCGAGGAAGAGGTGGATCTTCCCCTCGGGCATGAACTTCTTGAACGAGAGGCCGTCCAGGTAGCCCTTCAGCGACGACATGGGCTTGCCGGCCGCTGATATGGCGGCGATCAGCGTGGCGGCGATCGCGCCGGCGCTGGTGCCGGCGACGCGCTGAAAGCGGTAACCCGCCTCGGCCAGCACCGACACCGCGCCCACGATTCCGATCCCCTTGACCCCACCACCCTCGAGAGCCAGGTCCGCCACGAGTTCGTTCGGACCCGACGACGACGACGGCCACCCGTCGGCACGCAGCAGCTGGGCCGCCGCCTGGTCGAACTCCTCCTGCCGTCGCGGCGTGCGCGCGTAGCCGTAGGTCTTTGCAGGATCGATGGTCGCTCCATCGACGGATGTGCTACCGGCAGGATCAGTCACCGTGGCCCCTTTCGACGAGGAAGCGCTGGCCAAGCTACAAGGTCGCGTGGGCGATCGGCGGCATACCGCGCCCGCTCTGACCGGGGGGATCCGGTTGTGACGGGGCTAATGTCGAGCCGAAGGTTCAGCATGACTCCGGCCGATGCCCGGGGAATCCCGAGGGGGGCGATGCTCGATCAACCGGTAGTGACCACCGCAGACGCCATGGAGGCGGTGGAGCTCTTTGCGGAGAAGCGGTGGACGGATGGTCTGCCCATCATTCCGCCGACCGAAGAGCGGGTGCGTGCCTTCTTGGACGTGGCCGGTCGGGATCCCGCTGAGGTCATCCTGCGGGTGTCGGAGAACCGGCGTGAGGTGACGGTCGGGCTGGCCGCCATTAACGCGGTCATGGCCGGGTGCCTGCCGGCGTACTTCCCGGTCGTCCTGGCCGCGCTCGAGGGTTGGGCGGACGAACGGTGGGGCGATGGGGACCGCACGTACTTCTACATAAGCAATGCGAGTACGGGCGGCGGTGGGCAGCTGCTCATTGTGAACGGACCGGTCCGGCACGAACTGGGTATCAACTCCGGCGTCAACCTCTACGGGCCGGGCAATCGGGCCAACGCCACCATCGGCCGGGCCATGCGCCTGATCATCATCAACGCCCTCGGCATCGCCCCCGGCATCCTCGACCATGCCAGCCAGGGGCATCCGGGAAAGTACTCCTTCTGTATTGCCGAGAACGAGGAGGAGAGCCCGTGGGAGCCCCTCCACGTGGAGCGGGGGTTCTCGGCCGACACGAGTACGGTCACCACGTTCAGCGCGCGCGGCCCCGAGCCGGTGGAGAACAGGGTGAGCGGCAAACCCGAGGGGATCCTGTACTCCATCGCCGACACCATGTCGAGGCTCGGAGCGATGATGGGCATGAGCGGAACCACCGCGGTGGTGATGGGGCCGGAACATGCCGGGATCATCGGCCGTCACGGCTGGACCAAGCAGGACGTGAAGCTCTTCCTCTACGAGAATTTCAAGCGGCCGCTCACCGACTTCGCCCGGGCCGGGATGGTCGTCCCTCCCGGCAGCCCGAGAACGTTCACCATCGACGGCGTGGACTACCTGCGCGGGTGCCGGGGTCCCGAGGACATCTTGTTGGTGGTGGCGGGAGGGAACAACGCCGGGGTCTCCTCGGTCATCACCCAGTGGTCGCACCACATTCCCCTGGGCCAGTACATCGTGACGCCCATCGCACCAGGGAAGACCGCCTCTCCTGAGTGACGTTGACGCAGGTCGCGGGATCGGGGTAAATTTCGCCCGTTCCTGGGAGGGCCACGTGACGTTCACTTCGTTTGTGCCGGTTCCGAGCGACGTCGTCGGTTTGTCGCAAGCAGCTGAGCGTCCACTAGGGCTCGACGGCGCGACGGTCGGCATCATGCACAACTGCAAGCCGAATGGGCGCGAGCTCATGAGCGCGATCGCCGACCTGTTGTGCGAGCGGTTCTCCATCAAGGAGGTCGTCGCCCCCGTCCGGTCCGAAGGCATCATGTTGCCGAGCGTGGCCCAGCTGGACGACCTGGCGGCCAAGTGCGACGTCGTTCTCTCCGGACTCGGCGACTGCGGCTCGTGCAGTGCATGCAGCCTCCACGTGGCGATCGACTTCGAGCGTCGGGGCGTCCCCGCCGTGGCCATCTGCACCAAGCCGTTCCTCAAGTCGAGTCAGGCCATGGCGGCCCGCCAGGGCTTCGAGGGCTACCGGTTCGTGATGGTGGAGCACCCGGTGTCCAGCCTGGGGCCGGACGAGATCCGTGAGCGGGCCCGAGAGGCTCTCCCGCAGGTCCTGTCGATCCTCGGCGTCGACGACCTCACCGATTCGGCGCAGGTCGATCTGATGCTGGCCGACCTCGGAGCGCGCCAGGCCTCGTAACGTCCCTGGGCACACTCTGCCCGCTCGGAAGAATGACTGAAGGGGTGAACCGCTGGTGCGCGAGGTCGACGTAGTCGTCGTGGGCGGAGGCGTGGCGGCACTGACGGCGGCCACGTTCGCCGCCCGTCTCGGCCTGCAGACGGTGGTCGTGGCCGATGTGCTGATCGGCGGCCAGATTCTGAACGTGGACGAGATCGGCAACTTCCCCGGCTTCCCCGATTCGATCTCGGGGGCCGATTTCGGGGCACTGGTCGAGCAGCAAGCCACCGCGGCCGGGGCGGAGTTCGTCTTCGACCAGGCGCAGTCGATCACGATCGGCGGATCGGTGCTCACGGTGTCGGGCAGCGCGGGTGACCTGGCGGCGCCCGCGGTCATTGTGGCCACGGGGTCCACCCTGCGGCGGCTCGGCGTACCCGGAGAGGACCGTCTGGAGGGCCACGGCGTCTCCTACTGCGGGTCATGTGACGCCGCCATGTTCGCCGGGCGCCGGGTCGCCGTCATCGGCGGGGGTGATTCGGCCGCCGATGAAGCCCTGGTCGTGGCCGAGCACGCCGCGGAGGTCGTCGTCGTGATCCGGGAGCCTGAGCTCCATGCGGCCGCTTCGACGCGAGCCAGGATGCGGCGCCACGAGCGAATCCACATACAGACGCAGTGCGAAACTCTGGAGATACTCGGGGACCCGGTGGTGTCGGGCCTGCGGTTGCGCCACATGCGCGACGATGAGGAGTCCGACCTCGCGGTGGAGGGCGTCTTCATCTTCATCGGTCTCGAGCCCAACACCGGCCTGCTGGCTCCGCTCGTCGATCTGGACCACAACGGATACGTGCCTACCTCGCCGTGGATGGAGACCAGTGCCCCCGGTCTTTTCGCGGCCGGTGACATCCGTCGCGACTCGCCGAGACAGTTGGTGAACGTCGCCAGCGATGGGGCCACCGCAGCCATTGCCGCACACCGCTACGTCGAGGAACGCCGCACGTAGCGTGCGCATCAACGCGAGCCGATCACGCTCCACTCGTTAGCTCCGATTGCGGGACGCGTCTACGGGCAACGCTGAGGAACAAGACAACAGCGGAACAACGCTCGTGTTGCAAAGTCCGCTTAACCCGACAGCGACTCAACGGTCACCCAATTGCCCACGGGAACCCTATTTTTCCAGAGTTCCTCTTATACGCTGCCCAGCGTGCAAATAGGGGTTAAGCGAATTTTCAGCATTTTTGGCATCGTTTCGATCGTGGGGGCAGGCAGCCTCGTCGCTCCCGCGTTCGTCGCGACGCCGGCGAATGCGACCACGACAACGGTGACGCAGACGTTCGGTTTCGACAGCGACGCATTGCAGAACTTCACGGTTCCGCCCGACGTCACCTCACTCACGATCACCGCAACGGGCGGGCAAGGTGGCTGGGGCGGCGCTGACTCTTCCGGCAACCCACCCGCGGGCGGGTACCAGGGACAGGTGTCAGGGACCATCTCGGTGACCCCGGGTGACTACCTCACGATCGGCGTCGGCGCGGGAGCGGACGAGCCGGTCGACACCGGCTGTACGGCGGGGCGGGACGAGACGTCGCCGGTCGACGCCTACGACGCCGCGGCGGGCGTGAACCCGCTCAGCCAGTACGACGGTGGCATGGGCGGCGCGCCGGGCTACAACGGTTGTTCGGGTTACGGGGGCGCCGGCGGGGCGGCGACCGCCGTCGAGGTCGGGAGTTCGGCCAGTGCACCGACGAGCGTCGGCACCATTGTGGCGGGCGGGGGCGGCGGCGACGGGGGATCGGGGCAGTACGTGTTGGTGCGCGGTCAGATCGGCCTGGCGTCCTACGTGCCCCAGACGACACCCACGCCGATCACCTACGGCATACCGGCCGGCTGCACGACGGCCTGTACGTCCCACAACACCATCGAGAGCCCGACGTCACTCCCGACCGATCCCACCCAGGGACAGCCCGGGATCGCCGTGTTCACCCAGTGCGGCGGGGACACCACGGGGTCGAACGCGGACCAGTTCTTCACCACCAGTGCGCCGAACAGCGAAGCCGGCTGCGACGGCGGCGGTGGCGCCGGCGGTGGCGGCGGGGCCGCCGGGGGTTCGGCGGGCAACGACGAGTTCGGTTCGGGTTCCTCCGACGAATGGTACGGACAAGGGGGAAGCCCCGGGGAGAACTCCATCGGCGGATTCGCCGGCCTGAGTGCCGACTACGCCTACTACGCCGACACGGACACCGGCGCGCCCAGCGGGACGGACACCTTCGCCGATCCGGGCGCGGAGTTCGACGGGTCGGTGACGATCACCTACTCGACCGGTGTCCCGGCCGCCCCGACCGCAGTGGCCGGCACCCCGGGCAACGGCAGTCTCGCCGTCCAGTGGGCTGCGCCCAGCTCGCCCGGCGACGCGCCGATCAGCGACTACATCGTCCAGTACTCGAGCGACGGCGGAGCCCAGTGGGTGACCGACGACACCGGCTCGACCGCGACGTCGGCCACCATCTCCGGGTTGACCAACGGGACGGGCTACATCGTCGAGGTCGAAGCGGTCAACTCGATCGGCGACGGGCCGTTCTCCGCTCCGACCGGGACGCTGACCCCGACGGGTCCCCCGGGGGCGCCGACCATCACCTCTCTCACCGCCCAGGACGGCGCGCTGCAGGTGCACTTCACGGCGCCGAGCTCGGGCGCACCGTTCACCGGCTACCTCTACCAGCTCAACGGGTCGGGACCGTGGCTGGCGGCCACGTCCACCTCCAGCCCGCTCACCATTTCGGGCCTGACGGACGGCACGGCGTACTCGGTGGAGATCGAGGCGGTGAACGGAAGCGGGACCGGCGTGCCCTCCAACTCGGAGAGCCAGACGCCGGTGGCCGTGCCCGGGGCGCCGACCATCACGTCGGTGCAGGTCGGTGCCGGCAGCGCGTCCGTCGCCTTCACGCCGGGGAGTAACGGCGGGAGCGCGATCACCGGGTATCAGTACAGCACCAACGGTGGCACCAACTGGACTCCGACGTCCACGGCGAGCCCCCTGTCCCTGACCGGGCTGGCCAACGGGGCGAACATCACCCTCGAGCTCGAGGCGGTCAACGGGAGCGGCGCCGGCGCGCCGACGACGACCTCGTTCACCACGCCGTCCGCGCCCGCGGCCCCGGTCATCTCCTCCGTCACGTCGCAGAACGAGGCTCTCTCCGTGACCTTCTCGGCGCCCGCCAGCAACGGCTCGCCGATCAGCGACTACGAGTGGTCGACCGACGGTGGGACGTCGTGGTTCTCGGAGAGCGCCTTCGGGACGCCGTGCCAGAGTGGCGCCGGTTCCGCGGAGACCTGCGAGGTCGCCGCGCTGTCGACGGACGACGCCACCGCGCTGACCAACGGCACCACCTATCCCGTCGAGTTGCGTGCAATCAACGCGGTGGGAACAGGAGTCGCCTCCGCCCCGCAGTCGGGCACCCCGTACACCACGCCCGGCGCGCCGGCCGTCACCACCGGTGCCAGCGGCATGATTCCGGCCGATCAGACGCTGATCGTCTCCTTCACCGCCCCCGCCAGCGACGGCGGGTCGGCGGTGACGGGGTACCAGTACTCCACCGACGCCGGGGCCACCTGGCTGAACCGCACCGACGGGCAGTCCGCCGCCACGACCATGACGATCTCCGTGCTCTCGGCCGACGGGACGACGCCGTTGGACAACGGCACCACCTACAGCGTGGAGCTCCGGGCCGTGAACGCGGCCGGCAACGGACCGGGATCGGCCGTGGCGACCGGTATCCCGGTCAACGCCCCCGACGCACCGGTCATCACCGCGGTGACCCCCGAGGACGGGGCCCTCGGGGTCGCGTTCACGCCCGGCTCGAACGGTGGTGCGGCGATCACGTCGTACCAGTACTCCCTGGACGGCGGCGGCACGTGGACGACGACAGGCTCACTGTCGCCCAGCTTCACCATCGGCGGCCTGACCAACGGGACGAGCTATCCGGTCACCGTCGAAGCGGTGAACGGGGCGGGGACCTCCGCTCCGTCGGTCGCCGCGCCCGGGACACCGGCCACGGTGCCCGGACAGCCGAGCATCACCACGACGACCCGGGGCAACCAGACGATCACCGTCGCCTTCTCCGCGCCGTCCAGCGGCGGCAGCCCGATCCTGTCGTACCAGTACTCGACCGACGGCGGCGCCACCTGGTCCACCGCCACCGCGACCGCCAGTCCTCTGGTGATCACGGCGCTCTCCACCGACGGCGTGACGGCCATCGCCAACGGCACCGACTACCCGGTGGAGATCAGGGCCGTCAACGCCATCGGCGACTCGCAGGCCTCGTCGTCGGTCAACGTGTCCCCGGCCACCGTCCCCGGCGCGCCCACGGTGGCCCTCACCCCGGGCAACGGTGTCATCGCGGTCGGCGTCACCGTCACCAACAACGGGGGGTCGCCGGTCACCGGCATCGACTACTCGCTCAACGGTGGTCCCTTCGTCTCCACCGGGACCACGGGCTCCTCGTTCACCATCCCCGGCCTCACCAACGGGATCAGCGACAGCGTCTCGGTCCGGGCCGACAATGCGATCGGGCCGGGGACGGCGTCGGCGCCGGCGAGCGCCACACCGATCACGGTCCCGGGTGCCCCGGTTGCCGTCCTTGCCGCCGAAGACGCGGCGTCGGCCGACATCTCCTGGACCGCCCCGGCTACGAACGGTGGTTCGCCCATCACGGGCTACACCGCCACTGCCTACACCTCGTCCGCCGGGACCACGACCGCCGGGACCGCGTGCACCACGACCACGTTGGCGTGCACCGTCACCGGATTGACGAACGGCACCACGTACTACATCGGCGTGGTGGCGACCAACGCCGCCGGCTCGAGCCCGGTCTCGAACCCGCGGCAGTCGGTGACGCCCCTGGCGCGCCCCGGGGCGCCGACGCTCACCGGCATCACCGCGGGTGACTCCTACCTTTCGGTCTCCTTTACGGCCGGGTCTCCCGGCGGCGACCCGATCTCCTCGTACCAGTACTCGCTCAACGGGGGCACCACCTGGGTCACCGCCGCGGGTACCACCAGCCCGTTGCTCATCGACGGGCTGGTGGACGGGACGAGCTACACGGTCTCGGTGCGGGCCGTGAGCGCGGCCGGCCCGGGCGCCACGTCGACCAACACCGAGACCGGCACGCCGGCCACGTATCCGAACACGGTGAACGCCGCCACGGTCACGGCCAACGGCGAGAACGGCCAGATCGCCGTGAGCTGGACCGTTCCCGCGGACGGGGGATCCCCGATCACCGAGGCCCAGGCGACCGCGTTCAGCCTGCCCTCCGGCGGCGTCCAGGACGGGACCTGCACGACCACCACCAACCTGGTGGTCGGCGACACCACGTCGTGCACGATCACCGGTCTGGTCAACGGCACCACCTACTACGTCTCCACCCAGTCGGACAACGCGGTGAACTGGAGTGGCCGCTCGTCGCCGTTCGTGGCGGCCACGCCCTCCATCGACCCCGGAGCGGTCTCGAACGTGACGGGAACCCCCGGCGACGGGCAGGTGTCCCTGTCGTGGACCCCGGGGAGCACCGGAGAGAGCGCGATCACCAACTACGTCATCTCGTACTCCTCGGGCGGGTCCTACGTCACGTTCACCCACTCGGCCTCGACGGCCACATCGGCCACGGTCACCGGGCTCACCAACGGCACGGCGTACACCTTCAAGGTCGCCGCAGTGAACTCGCAGGGGACCGGCGCCACCAGCGTGCCTTCCGGTCCGGTCACCCCGTCGGGTCCGAGCATCACCTCGTCCGTCCTGGCCGGCGGTGAGGTCAACGTGCCCTATGGCGCCACGCCCACGGTCTCCGGCGGGACCGGCCCCTACACCTGGTCGGTGACCAACGGGTCCCTGCCCACCGGGCTGACCATCAACCCGGCCACGGGAGCGATCACCGGGACGCCGAGCGCCATCGGCACGTACCCCTTCACCCTGGTGGCCACCGACGCCCTGGGTGGCACGTCCACCCAGACCGAGTCGGTGGGCGTGGTCGCCGGCCCCTCCATCACCTCGTCCGCCTTCGGTGACGGGGAAGTCGGCGTGGCCTACAGCGCCACCCCGTCGGTCTCGGGCACCACCGGCCCCTACACCTGGTCGGTGACCAACGGGTCCCTGCCCACCGGGCTGACCATCAACCCGGCCACCGGAGCGATCACCGGGACGCCGAGCGCCATCGGCACGTACCCCTTCACCCTGGTGGCCACCGACGCCCTGAGTGGCACGTCCACCCAGTCCGAGACGGTGGACATCGCGGCCGCGCCCACCGTCGGTGTGTCCGCAGTGCAAGGTGGCGAAGTCAACGTCGCCTATGACGCCGCGCCCACGGTCTCCGGTGGGACCGGCCCCTACACCTGGTCCGTCTCCATCGGGTCGCTGCCCACCGGATTGGCCCTCGACCCCACCACGGGGGCCATCACCGGCACCCCCAGCGCGGCGGGCCCGGCCACCTTCACGGTGACGGCGACCGACAACGAGGAACAGTCGGCCAGCCAGGGAGTCACCCTGCTGATTGCGGCCGATCCCTCCATCGCGACGGCATCGCTGCCCGACGGCCAGGTCGGGGCGCCCTACAACCAGAGCGTCGCCGGTGCCGACGGGACCGGCCCCTACGCCTGGTCCGTCTCCATCGGGTCGCTGCCCACCGGATTGACCCTCGACCCCACCACGGGGGCGATCACCGGTACCCCCAGCGCGGTGGGCCCGGCCACCTTCACGGTGACATTGACCGACGCCGACGGTCAGACCGCCAGCGAGGGCTACGCCGTCGCGGTGGCCCCCGCTCCGGCACCCCCGGTCGCCCCACCTTCCGTCACCACCACCTCGTTGCCCGCGGCCCAGGTCGGCGCATCGTATGACCAGAGCATCGCCGGGAGCGGCGGGACGACTCCGTACCGGTGGTCGGTCAGCGCCGGATCGCTGCCCGCAGGCCTTAGCCTCGACCCCGCAGTCGGCGCGCTCACCGGCACGCCGAGGGCGACCGGGCAGGACAGCTTCACGGTGACCCTGACCGACGCCAACGGTCTGACCGCCAGTGAGAGCTACACCCTCGAGGTGGACGCGGCCCCCGCGGCGCCGACTGTGCCACCTTCCATCACCACCACCTCGCTGCCCGCGGGCGCCGACGGCTCGCCCTACGCCGTCACCCCGGATGTCTCCGGTGGGACGGGGCCCTACACCTGGCGGTTGTCGAGCGGCACGCTGCCCAGCGGGCTCAGCCTCAACCCCACCACCGGCACCATCACCGGCACGCTCGCTGCGGGAGCAACCTCGGAGACGTTCACGGTGGCGATGACCGACGGCGATGGTCATACGACCACGCAGGTGTACACCCTGGCCGTGGGTACGCCGTCGGCCAACTCACGGTCGATCGCGGCCACCCCCGACGGCAAGGGCTACTGGGTCGTGGGGCAGAACGGGACCGTGATGGCCTTCGGTGACGCCGTGCTGTACGGGTCGGCCGTCCATATGGACCTCAATGGGCCCATTGTGGGCATCTCCGCCACCCCCGACGGCAAGGGCTACTGGTTGGTCGCCTCCGACGGCGGCGTGTTCGCCTTCGGCGACGCCGGGTTCTACGGATCGGCTGCGCAGATGCGGCTCAACCAACCGGTCCTCGGGATGGTCTCCACCCCCGACGGCAAGGGTTACTGGTTGCTGGCGTACGACGGCGGCGTGTTCGCCTACGGCGACGCCTCCTTCTACGGCTCGGCCGCCCCGCTGCGCCTCAACCAGCCCATCGTCGGCATCGCCGCCACCCCCGACGGCAAGGGCTACTGGTTGGTCGCCTCCGACGGCGGCGTGTTCAGCTTTGGCGACGCCTCCTTCTACGGCTCGGCCGCCCCGCTGCGCCTCAATAAGCCCATCATGGGCTTCGCCGCCACCCCGGACGGCAAGGGCTACTGGTTGGTCGCCTCCGACGGCGGCGTGTTCGCCTTCGGCGACGCCGCCTTCTACGGCTCCGCCACCAACCTCAAGCTCAACGAGCCGCTCACGGGAATTCAGGCCACTCCGGACGGCAAGGGCTACTGGTTGTCGGCCGCCGACGGCGGAGTGTTCTCGTACGGCGACGCCGGCTTCTACGGTGCGGCCACCGGGCAGCTCACGCAGGTGATTCCGTAGAGACACATCCCCGGAGCTCCGCCGGATTCGACCGTTGCGTGCTCAGGCCTCGCCGGGCTCCGAGCCACGGGCAGCGGCGATGACCCTGGTCAGCGCACCATGAAGGGCCTCGAGCTCCGGGATCTCCATGCCGAGCTTGGCGACGACGGCCGGCGGGATGGCCAACGCCTGCTCGCGTAAGGCATGCCCGCGCGGGGTGAGGTCGATGAACACCTGGCGCTCGTCGTCGCCGCCCCGGGTTCTCGTGATCAGGCCGGCGGATTCGAGGCGCTTCAACAGGGGGGAGAGGGTGGGGGAATCGAGCTGCAGGAGGGAACCGATCTTCCCCACGGACAGGGGTGTCTCGCCCCACAGCGCCAGCATGACCAGATACTGGGGATGCGTGAGTCCCATGGGCTCGAGGAGCGGCCGGTAGATCGAGAGGACGCTGCGCGAAGCGACGACCAGCGCAAAGCACACCTGGCGCTCCAGGGACAGCGGATCGTCGCTGCCGGGTTCCGCCTGGGCGGTCCTCTGATTCGTGGTCACGAATTCCTCCTGTTCGACCTCTTCACCGTCGCCACACCGGATCTCCCCGACGGCGCCGGCGATATCGCTTGCACCCCAGCAGTTTAGTAGGTACGATTAGATAGTACACGATCTAATCGTGTACGAGTCATATCCAAGGAGGATCGATGTCGGCATATCTGCTTCGCACTTCGGGGCCGCTGGTCGGACTGGCGCGGTCACAGACTCTGTCCCCGGCTCGGCTCATCTTCCTCATCTCGTTGGTGGTGTTCTTCACGGTGCTGTTCATCGTGTCGTACGTCTGGATGAGGAAGCCACAGTTCGGCCAGCACCAAGGGCACGTCCAACCCGGCGCGTCGGGGAAGCCCGCCGATCCCGAAGGGCAGTCCGGCCTCGACACCGTCGCCGGTCGCGAGGACCTGGTGGTGCCGAGGGTTCACACGGTTGACCGGCCCAGTTAGGGCGAGCCGCGACCTTGCTGAGGCCGGCGCGGCGCGTGCCAGACTTTTGCCCCACCCGAAGGCCTCCGCGCCGACCCCGCAAAGGAGTGAGCTCGTGCAGTTGTCCGGTCGATTCGATGCCGCACTGAAGCTGGCATCGGACCTCCATCGCACCCAGATGCGCAAGAGCAGCGACATCCCTTACCTGGCCCACCTGCTGGCCGTGGCGGGTCTGGTGCTCGAGCACGGCGGCACCGAGGACGAAGCAATCGCCGGGCTCCTCCACGATGCGGTGGAGGATCAGGGCGGGCAGCCCACGCTGGAGCTCATCAGGCGGGAGTTCGGCAATCAGGTGGCCGACCTCGTGTGGGCTCTCAGCGACACCGACGTCACGCCCAAGCCACCCTGGCGCGCCCGCAAGGAGGAGTACCTCCTCCACCTGGAGGACGCGCCGATGGGCGTGCTGCGCGTCTCTGCGGCCGACAAGCTGCACAACGTCCGCACCATCGTCCGGGACTACCTCGACTTCGGCGAAGACCTGTGGAACCGTTTCAGCGCCCCGTCGAGCGATCAGATCTGGTACTACCGGGCCCTCTCCGACGTCTTTCGCCGGCGCCTGGGCGGACCGCTCGCCTCGGACCTCTCCCGGACCGTGGCCGATCTCGAATGGCTCATGGTCTCGCCGCGGATCGTGTGATCGACGGATAACTGCCCTCAGGTTAGCGGCGCCGTCCCGCGCGAGGATAGGGCGATGTCACTGGATTCGCAGGTACCGAGCCTTCTGCACCCCTTCGCACGAGCCGCCGCGCCCCGGGACTTCTTCGTCGATATCGTCGCCGGATCGGGCGCCGAAGTCACCGATGCCAAGGGGAATGTCTACGTCGATGCGCTCGGCTCCCTTTGGTACTGCAACGTCGGGCACGGCAGGCCCGAGATCGCCGAAGCGGTGGCGGCCCAGATGCGCAGTCTCGAGGTGTTCCACACCTTCGACCGCTTCACCAACCCACGAGCGGACGAGTTGGCGACACGGTTGGTGGGACTGGCGCCGATGCCTGACTCGCGGGTCTTCCTCACCTCGGGTGGTTCGGAGGCGGTCGAGACGGCATTCAAACTGGCGCGTATCGCCCAGGTGCAGGCGGGGCATCCAGAACGCGTCGTCGTCGTAAGTCGCACGCCCTCGTACCACGGTGTCACCTACGGCGCGATGTCGCTCACCGGCCTGCCGGGCAATCGACACGGTTTCGGGCCTTTGGTCCCCGACGTGGTCCAGGTTCCCTATGACGACAGCGCTGCGCTGGACCAACTGGTCGAAGCAGCAGAGGGACGGGTCGCCGCGGTGATCGCCGAACCGGTCGTCGGGGCCGGGGGCGTCTACCCGCCTCCTCCCGGTTACCTCGCCGCGTTGCGTGAGTGGTGCGACCGCATGGGCGCCTATCTCATCCTCGACGAAGTCATCTGTGGCTTCGGTCGCCTGGGGGCGTGGTGGGGGGCCGATCATTTCGGCGTCCGGCCCGACATGGTCACCTTTGCCAAAGGGGTGACGTCGGGGTATCTGCCCCTGGGTGGGGTGGTGGTCGGCCCGGCGGTCCGCGCCCCGCTGGAGTCGGATGCAGGGTTCGTCTTCAAGCACGGCTACACCTACAGCGGGCACCCGTTGACCGCTGCGGCCGCCCTGGCCAATCTCGACATCATCGAGCGTGAAGGCCTGCTCTCCAAGGCCGAAGGAATCGGGAAGAGACTGGGGCAGGGGCTCGCCGATCTGGTCGATGGCGAGCACGTCACCGCCGTCCGGGGCACCATGGGCATCTGGGCGATCGAACTCGCTCCCGGCCTCGATGCCCCCGTCGTGCGCGACGCCCTGCTTGATTTCGGGGTCATCGCCCGGCCGATCGGCAACACCGTGCTGGCCTACTGCCCACCCCTGATCATCACGGACGATCAGATGGACCACTGCGTGGACGGCACTCGGAGCGCCATCAAGAGCGCCCGCCACGCGGGAGCCCGCGCCAGGTAGATCGTGACTTTCGCCCCTAGTGAGAGCGCCGCTGGACTGTTACGGTGTCGCTTGAAGGGACGCCCCGGTTGGCTGGACGACCTCATTGTTGCCGTCCCGGCAGGCGTGACGCATCTTCTTTAGCCTAAGAAGAGGAGCGCCCGTGTCACCACGCGTGGGATTCATCAGCGCACGTCGACCACAAGGTTCGCAATTGTCGGTCCTGGCAAGGACAGTGCTCGCACTGTTCTTGATGGTCTCGTTGACCACTGTTGCCATCGCAATCCACATAGAACCCGCCGGTGCAGCAACCCAGGGCGACGCGATCGTCGCCGCCGCGGCCGCTGAGGCGGGCGTTCCCTACTGTGACTACGGCGGTGGCATCAACGGGCCGAGCAACGGCGGCGTGGTGGAGGCCGGATGCGGGGGCGGGGTTCGACTGCATGAGCCTGGCGCAGTATGCGGTGTACCAGGTGACCGGGATCGTCCTTCCCTCCGGCGGGAGCCAGCTCAGCGGCGTGGGGACGGTCATCGCTGCCACCGACACGGCTGACCTGCTGCCGGGCGACGTGACGTACTGGGGAGGGTCGGGAATCGACCACTTCATACATTCGGGGATCTACGCCGGGAACGGCGAGGTGTGGGACGCGGTCGGCGTCGGGATCCCGGTCCAAGAGCACACCATGACGTACCTCGAAGGGATCTACACCTACGACGGCGCCATCAGGTACTGGACGACTTCAACAACCCCCACTCCCGCGCCACCCCTGACGCCGGGAGGTCTGAGCGGACCGGTGGTCGGGATGGCGGCCTCACCTGACGGGACCGGGTACTGGTTGACCAACGCCGCCGGTGACGTCTCGTCGCACGGTATGGCCGTCAGCTACGGCTCACTGGCCGACACGACCCTGCAGGCTCCGATCACCCACATCATTGCGACCCCGAGCGGCAAGGGCTACTGGCTGGTGGCCTCGGACGGCGGTATCTTCACCTTCGGCGACGCCGGATTCTTCGGCTCCATGGGTGGCAAGAAGCTGAATGCGCCGGTGGTGGATATGGCGCCCACGGCCGACGGGAACGGGTACTGGCTGGTGGCCTCGGACGGCGGCGTCTTCGCCTTCGGCGACGCGGTCTTCCAGGGCTCCATGGGCGCGGTCCATCTGAACAGACCCGTGGTCGGCATCGCGGCCGACGACGCCACGGGCGGGTACTGGCTCGTCGCCAGCGACGGCGGGATCTTCTCGTTCGGCGCCCCGTTCTACGGATCGACGGGGAACCTCGCCCTGGTCAAGCCCGTCAACGGCATGGCGCCCACTGCGGACGATGGGGGCTACGTCTTCGTGGCGAGCGACGGCGGGATCTTCTCCTTCGGCGATGCTAAGTTCCAGGGCTCGGAAGGGGGCGCCACCCACCATGCTCCGATCGTCGGTACGGCGTTCGACAACGCCAGCGGCGGGTACTGGCTGGTCGGATCGGACGGTGGGATCTTCACCTTCAACGCGCCGTTCTACGGAGCCGACTGAACCGCTCCCGAGTCGGGCCCGGGAGGTCTCTAGAAGATCTCCCCGACCCACGCGGGCAGACGCGTGGCCTTGCCGCTCGGATCCACGCACCCGTGCACGGTGACCGCCGTGGCCCGTACGTCGTCATCCACGGTGAGCAGGTAGGCCAGCTGGAAGCTGGCCCGGCTCACCGCGCCGGCCCGCAGGCGCACGTCGACCAGTTCGTCGAACTCGAGCGGCCGGCGGTACCGCACCACCACTTCGAGCACGGCAAAATTGAACCCGTCGCGTCTTACCTCCTGGTAGGGGTGCCCGAGCTGGCGCAGGTACGCCACCCGGGCCTCCTCGAGATAGGGCAGGTACGCCGCGTGGTGGACGATCCCCATGGCGTCCGTCTCGGCGAAACGGGTCCGGATCCGGTGCGCGAACGGATAGTCGCCCGGGTCGCGTGTCGGCTCGAGGGACTGCCGCATCACGTACCGTCGACCGGGACTGTCGGTGCCTCCGGGGTCTCCGGGGCCGCACGTCGGGACGCCGCCCGGCGTCCCGATGCCATCTGACGAATCCGGGCGTGGTCGAGTATGGCGAACTCCCCTTCGGCCTCGACCGTCACCGTCCCCCCTTGCACGATGCGGCCCCGGGAAAAGACGCGGCGTGCCGTCACCTCGGTGACCCACGCCTCGAACACGGCCTCCTCCCCAATGAGGGTGGGCCGGCGATAGCGCACGTCGAGCCGGACGGTGGGGCCGGTGGCCTCCGCAATGGCGTTGGCCGCAGTGAAGACGATGTCGAACGTGGCGGCGAGGGCACCGCCGTGCACGCAACCGGGTGCGCCCTCGTAGGCCGTGGTGAAGGTGGCGTAACCGAGCGCGCGCGGCGGCTCGAAGGCCAGTCGCACCGGCAGGGCCAACGGGTTGAACCCGCCCACGACAATGTCGAAGGGCATGGTTCCTTGAAACGGCGGACTGCTCGGCGCGCCCTCTTCCGCGGGCCCCATGAACCGGGGCAGGGGAACCTCGGGCAGATGCGCCTCCAGGCGATCGGCCACTGCGGCCAGTTGCGCAGCCAGTGCAGCCGTCTCTTCGGCCGGCGGCGCCGTGCTCACCGACAACCGGATGAGACGGCGGAGCTCGTCCGCCATGGCACGGGCCTCCGCTTCGCGACCTTGCAGGCCGGGATAGCGATCGAACGTCGGTGACGATCCAGTTTCCACGGTGGCGGGAACAGTACCGCCCGGGTCGCGCCCCACAACAGTGCACCGAGGGCGGTCGGGCCCGGTCGGCTCGCTCGTAGCATTCCGGCATGCCCCCTGAACATTCCGTCCAATTCACCACCGGCAGCCCCGAGACCATCCTCGATCCACTCAGCCCCGAAGTGGCCGAGGCGCTCGCCACCGCCGTCAGCGCGCCGGCGACCGAGCGGCGCGCCGCCGTCTCTGCGGTGGCCGCCCGCGACCCCCGCTGCCTGCAGGCCTGGGCCACCCTGGCTGAGCTGGCCGAGGCCCCCATCGACCGCTATGCCTTCGCCCGGGTCGGCTATCACCGCGGGCTCGACTCCCTGCGGGCCGCCGGGTGGCGGGGATCCGGGTACGTGCGCTGGCGCCACGAGTCCAACCGGGGCTTTCTCCGCTCACTCCACGCCCTCGAGTTGGCCGCCGCGGCCATCGGGGAGACCGAAGAAGAGCAGCGCTGCGCCCTCTTCCTGCGCCAGCTCGACCCGGAGTGGAACACCCGTGGGTTGTAGTTAGAGTCTCACCAATAGTGGGATTACGCGTCTTCTGGGTGGAGATATGCCGGAAATGTCACAGCACCGTGGCACGGTAGGACCTGTGATCGCCTCGGATCAGCGGGCCCTACGAGTGGGCTCGGCCAAGCTCATCGTTGATGGCATCGATACCACCCTCGTCCGCAAGGCCGAGATCTCACTGGGCCCTTCACGTGTCCAGGCGCGGGCTCTCACCCAGCTACTTAATCTCTCCCGTGAGATCTACAACGGAGCGCTCCAGCACCGCTGCGATGCCTGGTACATGACCCGCAACACCAGCCATCCCGCCTCGATCAGCCGTTTCCTGGACGCAGAGTATGGAAGGTCGACCCAAAGGACTCCTCGAGAGAGTGCATTGCCTGCGGGCACACCGAGGCGGCCAACCGGTGTCGCACCAGATTCAGTTGCCGCAAGTGCGGGCACCAAGAGCACGCTGATGTCAACGCAGCCCAGGTCATTACCGCACGAGGCCAGATAGCCGAGACCTCATGGCGGGCGGCAGGGTGCCCAGTGGCCAAGAGTCCCGTGCCGAGGAATCGTCGGCGCCAGGCAGGCAGCCAGATCACCGGCCGCCACCACGCCACTTAGTACCACGGGGCCGGGTCGGCTCCTTACGCAGCAGACGCGCGTTCGCTCGCGGTTTGACTTGCCGCAGACCCTTAGAGACTCTAACTGTATGATGCTCGAAGTGTCCTCGACCCCCCTGACCGTGACGGCTGCGCGAACAACCGGTGACGCGCCGAGCCGCGGCACTTACGGGCGTGTGACCGCATGGCTGGCCAAACGCGTCGAATTCGCCCTCACGCAGGTCGATCTGACGCTGCCCCAGTACCGCGTCCTGGGGATTCTGGTCGAGGGCTCGGCCGCCGCCTCGGGGTTGGCCGGCCGTCTGGCGGTGCGGCCGTCGTCCGTGACCGCCATCATCGACGGCCTCGTCGCCCGGGGCCTGGTGGACCGTACGCACCAAGAGGACGACCGGCGACGAATTGCCCTGCGTCTGACCCAGGAGGGGGAGCGCGTTCTGGCCGAGGCGGACCTCACCGTCGACGCCTACATGGTGTCGATCGCCGGCCATCTGCCCGATGCCGACGAGGTGATGGTCCTGCGCTCACTCGAACTCTGGGGGCAGGCGCTGGCCAACTTCCACCAGGTCCGGGCGGAGCCCAGATGAGCAAGACCGAAGACCAGGTCGCGGGATCAGCGGCCGACGACAACCGTCCGGACGCAGACGGAGCGCTCGACGGCACCACCCGGACGGCCACCCACACCCTGCCACTGGCCGCCTACGTCCCCATGGGGTTGACCAGCGACTACAAAGCCCCGCGGGCGACCGTCGATCCGGACAAGACCAAATCATGGCTGAAGCGGGCCTGGCCCATCGTGAAGGCCCACAAGGGTGTCTTCGCTACCTCGCTGATCATGTCGTTCGTGGGCCTGGTCATTCAGGTGCAGATTCCCAAACTGCTCCAGGACGCCATCGACAATTCGCTGCTGGCCAGCGCGTTGCACCACAAGCCGGTGCCGTTGCATGTCTACGTCACCTGGGTCGTGGTGCTGGGCCTTGTCGGAGGGCTGGCCGGCTACATCTCTCGGACCGCGCTGTTCCGCGTGGCCTACGACATCGAGTTCGACCTGCGCAACATCATCTATGAGCACCTGACCCGCATGTCGTTCCCCTTCTACGACCGGGTGCAGTCGGGTCAGCTCATCAGCCGGGCCAACTCCGACATCCGCTCGGTTCAGATGTACCTGACGTTCGCCCCGATGATCCTGGTGCAGTGCTCCATCGCGCTGGTCGCCTTCGGTTACATGCTGACGATCAGCGTCCCCTTGGCTCTGGTGGCCATGATCACCATGCCGTTCATCTACATGGTGGGGGTCAAGATGCGGAAGTCACTCTTCCCCGTCTCCTGGCTCATCCAGTCGCGCCTGGCCGAGGTGGCGACCGTGGTGGACGAGAACGTCAACGGCGTCCGGGTGGTGCGCTCCTTCGCCGCCGAGGAGCAGCAGCTACGCCAGCTGGCCACCGCGGCCGACCGCGTCCAATGGAGCTACATCAAGGACGCCGACCTGCGCGCCCGCTACACGCCACTGGTCCAGAACCTCTCACAGGTCGGCCTGTCACTCGTCCTCCTCTTCGGCGGCTACCTGGTCATCCATGGACACCTGCAGCTCGGTGCCATCGTCTCGTTCAACCTGTACCTCCTCTTGTTGCAAGCGCCCTTCATGATGCTGGGCATGCTGATCATGATGGGCCAGCGCGCCTCGGCCTCGGCCGAGCGCATCTACGAGATCCTCGACGAGCAGGCCACCATTGTCGATCGGCCCGATGCCACCGATCTGGTGGACTGCCGGGGCGACGTCCGCTTCGAAGACGTCAGCTTCGCCTACGCCTCGGACAGCCTTATGGCGGCCCAGGCCAAACAGGGTGGCAATCCCAACGTGCTGACCGACCTGAACCTCCACCTGTCTCCCGGTGACACGGTGGCGCTGGTCGGGCGCACGGGCAGCGGGAAGTCGACCGTCGCCCGGGTCCTGGCCCGCTTCTACGACGCCACCGAGGGCACGGTGCGGGTGGACGGGCACGACGTGCGCGACCTGACCCTGACCAGCCTCCGGGCCAACATCGGCGTGGTGCTCGACGAGCCCTTCCTCTTCTCCGCCTCCATCCGGGACAACATCGCCTACGGGCGACCGGACGCCTCCATGGAGGAGGTCGTGGCGGCGGCCGAGGCGGCCGGCGCAGCCGGCTTCATCCTCCATCTCTCCGAGGGCTACGACACCGTCGTCGGCGAGCGGGGCTACACGCTCTCGGGGGGCCAGCGCCAGCGCATCGCGATCGCCCGCACCCTTTTGATCAACCCGCCCATCCTCATCCTCGACGACGCCACCAGCGCCATCGATGTGCAGGTCGAGCAAGGTATCCACGCCGGCCTGCGGGTGCTCATGGAGGGCCGGACCACGCTGATCATCGCCCACCGGCTCTCCACCATCAGCCTGGCCGACCGCGTCGTGCTGCTGGACCAGGGCCGGATCGTGGCTGACGGCACGCACGCCTCGCTGCTGGCCTCGACGCCGCTCTACTCGGAGATCTTGGCCCAAGCGGCCCAGGAAGAGGCCGCTCCAACCGACGTCATCGACCCCGACCCCAGCGAGGTGCTCTGATGTTCGGAATGGGTGGCGGACCCGGTGGCCCTCCGGGCGCCCCTCAAGCCGGGCTGCCCTTCGGCGGCATCCCCCATGAATTGCAGTCCGGTGTCGACCTCCTCTTGAAGGACGAGCCCGAACGGGGCGAGCCCGACATCGAGTTCACCCAGGTGCCGACCGCGGCGGAACGCAAGCACCTCACCTTGACGAGCCTGCTGACCGTGTATCCGTCCATGCTGGTCCTGGCCGGCGTGCTCGTCGCCATCATCAGCCTGGCCACGCAGCTGGGGCCGTCGCTCGTCGAGTACGCCATCAACCACGGCATGACGCCGCCGCACAACCTCGATTACGGCATCGTGGTGGTCTGCGCGGTGCTGTACCTGGGTTCCATCGCCGTCTCCGCCGGCGCACAGTGGGGCCAGGCCAAGGTGACCGGGCGCCTGGCCTCGTGGGTCATGAACGATCTGCGGGTGACGGTGTTCCGCCACTTGCAGCGGCTCTCCCTGGACTTCTTCACCGAGGAGAAGGCCGGCGTGGTCATGAGCCGGATGACCAGCGACATCGAGAACCTGCAGCAGCTCCTCCAAGACGGTCTGGCCCAGTTCGCCATACAGGGGCTGACCATGGTCGTCATCACGGTGATCCTGTTCTTCACCAATGTCAGGCTGGCCACCATCACCGTCGTGGCCGTGCTGCCCCCGCTGATCGTGATGTCGATCTGGTTCAAGCGGGCCTCCGAGCGGGGATACGAGAAGGTGCGCGATGGCATCGCGCTGGTCCTGGCCGACCTCTCCGAGAGCCTTCAGGGCGTGCGCATCGTGACGGCCCACAACCGCCAGCGCCACAACGTCGAGCACCACCGCAACGTGGTGGGCGGGTACCGCGACGCCAACATGTACACCGGACGCATCAACGGGATTTACGGACCCGGCTCGCAGCTGATCAGCGTCCTGGGCCAGGTGCTGATCCTGGGGATCGGTGGCGACATGTACCTCCACCACCAGCTCAGCATCGGCGCGCTGACGGCCTTCTTCCTCTACGTCAACCGGTTCTTCGCTCCGATTCAGCTCCTGGTACAGCAGTACAACACGTTCCAGCAGGGCCGGGCCTCGGTCTTCAAGCTCCAGGACCTGCTGGAGAACGAACCTTCGGTTCTCCAGAGTCCCACGGCGACGGAGCTGCCTCCTATTGAGGGCGAGATCCGCTTCGATCATGTGTCGTTCGCCTATAACCCCGACACCATCGTGCTGGACGACATCGATCTCACCATTCACCCGGGCGAGACGGTGGCCTTCGTCGGTGACACCGGCGCCGGCAAGTCCACCATGGCCAAGCTCATCACACGCTTCTATGACCCGACGGCCGGACGGGTGCTCATTGACGGCCACGACCTGCGCGACGTCACCTTGGCCTCGCTGCGGCGCCAGTTGGGCGTCGTCCCCCAGGAGCCGTTCCTCTTCGCCGGGACCATCCGGGACAACATCTCCTTCGCCCGGCCCGGCGCGCCGGACGACCAGGTATGGGAGGCGGTCAACAAGACCGGCCTGACCGAGCTGGTGCACCGCCTCCCCTACGGCCTCGACACCATCGTGCACGAGCGGGGGCAGTCCCTCTCCTCGGGCGAGCGCCAGCTCATCGCCCTGGCCCGGGCCTTCATGGCCCAGCCACGGGTCCTGGTGCTCGACGAGGCCACGTCCAATCTCGATCTGCAGTCCGAGACGAAGATCGAAGCCGCCCTCGACGTCTTGTTGCAACAGCGGACGGCGGTGCTCATCGCCCACCGCCTCTCGACCGCCATGCGAGCCGACCGGATTGTGGTCGTCGGCGACGGCAAGTTGCTCGAGGTCGGCAGCCACGACGAACTGGTCGCCCTCGGGGGGCACTACGCCGACATGTACGCCACGTGGATCTCGCAGTCCCACGCCGCCTGAGTCAGGCCCGGCTCCACTCGCGCAGCGTCGCCCGGTAGCGCGCATCCCAGCGGTCATAGTCCGTACGCAGACGCACGCCGGGCCATCCGGCCGGGAGCAACTCCTCGGGCAAGAGGGGATCCGCCTGCAGATGGCGCAACACGGCAGCGGACAGCTCGAATCCCGGTGCTAGCGCGTGGGCATGGTCGGGTGCCAAGTCGGCCATCTCGTCGAGCAGCCGGTTGGCCCCACCCGCCCACGCCGGCAGGTCCCACAGCACCCCCACCAACCGGTCCGGCGTCCGGGGTCGGGCGGTCATCAGCTCCACGTCGGAACGGAGATCCTCGGGGAGACGTACGTCGACGTTGTCGGGGCGCATCCACACCCCTTCACGCAACTCGGCCAGGCGGGCATGCGCCAGGGAGCGGCGCCGGGCCGTGCGGATTTCGGCCGAACTCCCGCTGGTGACGACCACGGCCACCCACCACTGCCCGTCGAACGGCAACGTCGACCCGGCGCGGCTGGCCGACTGGCGCGCCTGGCGTTCGCGCAGGCGCCCGGCGAGGCGGTAGGTCCCCGATCCGTCGGTGGTGGCCTCTCCCGCGGCCACCATGCGGCTGAGGGCGACCCGGGCCCGGTTGGCGCTGACGCCGAAGAGCCCGGTCAGGCGCACGAGTTGCGCCACCGGCAGCTCCGGCGGATCCATGCCCAGGAGGGCGCTCGCCAGGACCGATCGGGCCGTGAACGGCTTATTACGCTCTTGCACCACTTGACGATTAATAGTAACATCCTGCCATGGCTACCACCATGGTGCCGGACCACGCGGCACGCCCTGACGTGCTTCCCACCGAGCGGCTGTTGGCCAACGGGATGGCCGTCCCCGAGCTCCGTCCCGCCCTGCGGCACATCGACAACGTCCGCAATGCCATCACGGTGCTCTCGGTGTGGTCCTACGTGGTGCTCATCGTCGGTGGCGCGGTCTGGCTCAACACGTGGTGGAGTTACCTGCTCGCCTTCATCCTGATGGGCCCGATGTATGCCCGCTTCGCCATCCTCATGCACGAGGCAGCGCACAAGCTCCTCTTCACCAACAAGAAATGGAACGACTGGATCGGCACCTGGGTCATCGCCTTCCCGGTCTTCACTCCCGTTCAGCTCTATCGCCGCGTCCACTTCGCCCACCACAAGGACGAGTTCGGTCCGCAAGAGCCCGATCTCGCCTTCTACCGTCCCTACCCCTGTACCCGGGCCGCACTGCGCCGCCGGTTGCTGCGCGACGCGGTCGGCATCTCGGGCTGGAAGAACTTCGCCCCGTTGGTCAAGAACACGGCGACGGCCCGCTTCCGGCGCATCGGCCTCTCCATCTTCGCCGTGCAGGCCGTGCTGTGGGCCGTGTCATGGCTGGCCACCGGGCGCTGGTGGATCTACCCGATCCTGTGGTGGCTCCCGTGGATGACCCAGTGGCGCGTCATCAATCGCCTCCGCTCCATCGCCGAGCACGGCGGCATGGAACGGAACAAGGATCGCCGAGCCACCTCGCACAACGTGCGTCAGTCCCTCCCGGCCCGGTTCTGGTTCGTGCCGTACAACACGGGATGGCACCTGGCCCATCATGTGGACATGGGGGTGCCGTGGCGCAACCTGCCGGCCTTCCATGCCGAACTGGAGCGGGCCGGCTACGTCACCGACGCCATCACCTACCCCAACTACCGGGCCCTGTGGAAGGCGCTGTCGAGCGCCGAGGAAGCGGTACAGCCCCTCGCCCAGGCCGCCTGAGGTCAGTCCACCCCGAGGGCCCGGCGCAACGCGATCGCGCTCTCGTGCTGGGCGCGCTGGGTTATGGCGGCCGACGCCACCAGGGCCGAGCCGTGGAAGGTGCCGGGAAATTGGTGGAGCTCGACGGAGACGCCGGCCTGCAGGAGTCCCAGCCCGTACAGAATGCCCTCGTCTCGCAGCGGGTCGTTCTCGGCCGTCGAGATGTAGGCCGGCGGGAGTCCCGACAGGTCGGTTGCCCGGGCCGGGGCGGCGTAGGGTGAGACGTCGGCCCGGTCGGCGCCCGCCCCCAGGTACGCCTCCCAACTCAAGGTGGCCAGGGGGCGGTTCCAGAGCGGCGAGTCGACGAAGGTGCGCATCGACGGCGTCTCCAGGCGGTCGTCGAGCTCGGGGATGTGGAGCATCTGGAAGCAGAGGGGTGGGCCGCCGAGATCACGGGCCAGCAGCGCCGTCGCCGCGGCCAATCCACCACCGGCGCTGGCGCCGAGCAGCGCCAACCGTGCGGTATCGACACCGAGCTCGCCGGCCGCCCCGGCGAGGAACACCAGCGCGCTGTAGCAGTCGTGCAGGCCGGCCGGGAACGGGTGCTCGGGGGCGAGCCGGTACTCGACCGACACCACGACCGCTCCCGTCTGGATCGCCGTCGAGGCCGCGCTCGCATGCTCGGCCTCGACGCTGCCGATGATGAACCCGCCACCGTGGATCATGAGGACACCGGGCACCGGCCCGGAACGGCTCTTCGGGCGGTAGATCCGCACACCCACGTCGGGGTCGCCCTCCCAACCCGGGACCAACCGGTCTTCTATGTCGAGCGATTCGATGCCCGGGATGTCGGACCGCATGCCGGCCACCAACTCGGCGAATCCGGCGCGCGCCGCCACCGGATCCGACAGATCGATCTGTGGCAGCAGCTCGAGGATCCCCGTGAGCTCAGGGTCGATCATCGTTCCCCCCTTTCCGGCCGGCGACCTATTTGGGCTGCAGGCGGGCGCCGGCGTCGATCCGGATCGTCTCCGCGTTCATGTAGGAGTTGGCCAGAAGTTCGACGGCCAGCGAGGCGAACTCGGGGGCGTGGCCGAGACGCTGGGGGAAGAGGACATCCCGGGCCAGCTTGGCCTTGAACGCCTCGGAGCCCTCGCCCTCGCCGTAGATGGGCGTGTCGATCAGGCCCGGCAGGATCGTGTTGACCCGGATGCCGACCACGGCCAGGTCACGGGCGACCGGGAGGGTCAGTCCGACGAGGCCGCCCTTGGACGAGGAGTACGCGGCCTGGCCGATCTGCCCGTCCTCGGCCGCCACCGACGCCGTGTTCACTATCGCCCCCCGGGCACCGTCCTCGTCGGGCTCGTTCAGGCTCATCTTCGTGGCGGCGAGGCGGATGCAATTGAACGTGCCGATGAGGTTGATCTCAATGACCCGGCGGTAGAGGTCGAGGTCGTGGGCCGAGGCGTAGTCGCCGTCCTTGCCGATGGTGCGCGACGCCATGCCGATTCCGGCGCAGTTGACCAACGACTTGAGGGGGCCCAGCTCGAGGGCCGCCACCACCGCGGCGATCACGTCCTCGGTGTTGGTGACATCGGTCTGGGCGAAGAGCCCGCCGATCTCCTTGGCCAGCGCCGTACCCTTCTCCTCCTGGAGATCGGCCACCACGACCCGGACGCCCCGCTCGGACAGCAGGCGCGCGGTCGCCTCCCCCAGCCCCGAAGCCCCACCGGTGACGATTGCGGAAGTCCCACTCAGTTCCATCAGTTCTTCGACTCCTTTGTCGGCCCTTCTTTGGCCTGGGCGCGAGATGTGCCGGGCCGAGGATAGGGCGTGCCCGCGCCGCAACCCAACTCTGCGCCCGTCATCATCGCCCTCCACTCAGAATCACATCTGATCCGGTGCCTCCATGCCGAGCAGGGACAGCCCGAGGGCGAGCACCCGGGCGGTCAGATCGCACAGGGCCAGCCGTGACGTCCTCACCGCCTCCTCGTCGACCAGGACCCGGCAGGCCTCGTAGAACGTCGTGAACGTCGAGGCCAGGTCGAACAGGTAGGTGCACAGCTTCGCCGGGCTGTACGCCTCAGCGGTGGCCTCGACCGCGGTGGGGAACCCGAGCAGCTGCAGGGCCAGGGCGCGCTCCTGGGGCTCGGTCACCATGGGCCTGGTGCCGCGCGGCGGCGGGGGCACTTCGGCCCGGCGGAAGATGGAGCGAATGCGGGCGTGCGCGTACTGCAGGTACGGGCCGGTGTTGCCCTCGAAGGCCAGCATCCTGTCCCAGTCGAAGAGGTAGTCCCGCGTCCGCTCCGTCGAGAGGTCGGCGTACTTGATGGCACCGATACCGAGGGCGCGGGCCACATCGGCCCGCGCCTCGGCGCTGAGGTCGCTCGGACGCTCGGCGATCGAAGCCGCGGCGCGGTCCACGCCTTCGGTGAGAAGGTCGATCAACCTTTCCGAGCTCCCCGAACGGCTGGCCATTTTCTTGCCGTCCGGACCGAGCACGAGCCCGAACGCCACGTGGACGGCGGCCGAGGGATCCGGAAGATAGCCGGCCAGCGCCGCGACGGCGAACACCAACCGGAAGTGCAGCGATTGGCCGGCATCGACGACGTAGACCAGCCGCGTGGCGCCCCGGCGGCCGGTGCGGTCGCGGATGCAGGCCAAGTCCGTGGCCGGGTACCCGTACCCCCCGTCGGACTTGCGCACGATCAGCGGGAGGGGATCACCGTTACGGTTCTCGAACCCTTGGGGGAAGACGCAGAGCGCGCCGCCGTGCTCCACCAGGAGTCCCTGGGATGCGAGCTCGTCGACCACTACCGGCAGGAGCGCGTTGTAGAAGCTCTCCCCCACCACGTCGTCGTCGGTCAGCAGCACACCCAACATCGAGTAGATCTGGTCGTTGTGCCGCAGGCTCTCGGCCACGAAGATGCGCCAGAGGTGAAGCGTCTCGGGATCCCCGCTCTGCAGCAGGACGACACGCCGGCTGCTGCGCTCGGCGAAATCGGGGTCGGTGTCGAAGTGGACCCTCGCCTGCGCGTAGAACTCGTTGAGGTCTCGCACACTGAACGACTCCGCGTCGGCCGACCCCCCCACGTCGATCAGGTGCTCTATGAGCATGCCAAAGGGCGTGCCCCAGTCGCCGATGTGGTTCTCCCGCAGGACTTCGTGACCGAGAAAACCCAGGACACGGGCGAGCGCGTCACCGATCACCGTGCTGCGCAGGTGCCCGACGTGCATTTCCTTCGCCACGTTGGGCGCCGAGTAGTCGATCACGATCCGCTGCGGATCGGCGGTGGGTGCCACCCCCACGCGTTCGTCGGACCCCGCTGCCGCGATCCGGTCCGTCACGAACTCGTCGGACAGGGTCAGATTGATGAAGCCGGGCCCGCTGATCTCGACCGACGCGCACACGTCGTCGAGTGTGGCCGCCGCAACCACGTCGGCGGCCACGTCGCGCGGAGTGCGACCCAACTTCTTTGCCAGCGGGATGGCGCCATTGGCCTGGAAGTCGGCCCGGTCCGAGGCGCGGAGCACGGGGTCGGCCCCGGGGAAGACCGTGTCAAAGGCGGTCTGGAGGCGTTGGAGCAGCACGCTGAATGCGTCGGGCATCTCCCATTGTCGCATCCCCGAGGCCGCCCTCAGGTCGGTGCCGGGAGGAAATCTTCAGTCCGCCGGCGCCCCCATCGCCCCGTCGGTCAGCCCGTAATGGCGGTAGGGACCGAAAAATCCTTGCTCGAGCAGCCCATGGCCGACGACGTCGCCGTAGCTGAACTGGGCCACGTGGTCCACGATGCCGTATTGCGCCAGACCCTTTATCTCGTCGACCTGGAGCACGAGACCCTGCACCACCGGGTCGGGCCCTTGGTAGATGCCGTGTTTCCAGTCCTTGTCGATCCCATAGCCGGTGCCGACCGATATGTAGTTGGCCAGCAGTGGCGTGCAGGTGATCTCCAGGTCGGCCTCGGGAAAGCGCACCACGCCACGGTCCATGACCCGCGTGCCCGGGATGAGGTGGTGGGAGTGCTCGGACCTCCCGAGCTCCTCGACGGGCCGGTCGGGGTCGACCCAGACCCTCTCCCCCTGCACCAGCGGGCGCTCGCCGTTGTCCCGCTCGTGACAGATGTACAAGATGGCGTGATCGTCGAACTGCATCGGGAAGTAGTTCCACATGCCGCTCATCACATTCGCTCCCTGTCGGATGCCGTCACCCTCGGGTTCCCCCACCGGCCGGATGCCCCAGGAACGGTCGCGGCATCCGTGGCACCCCTCGGGGGTGATGGCGAACTCCGTGCCGGCGACCGAGAGGGTGCCCGACCAGAATCCCGTCTGGGCCAGCCGCTGGGTGTCGAAGACCACCCTCCCCTGGCTGCGCAGGTACTGGCGGGGCTCGGCCATGGCCGGAATGTGGCCCTCCCACGTCACGTCCATGGCCACGTCGTGCTCGGTAGGGTCGACGACGACCCGCAGCCGGCGGAGCGGCTCGAGCACCTCGACGTGGAACGGGCCCACGGAAAGATCCGCCCGATCCTCAAGCGGCTTCGACGCTCGCACGATGTGCTGCGCCCCGCCGAGCCGCACGTCGATGAACGCGTCGACCACGCCCAGGTTCGGGTACTGGCCGAACCCGAAAATGGCGGACCACTCGGCGCTGACCGGGTACATGTTGAAGTAGTAGCGGTCGTAGAAGTTGCGATCGCTGGTCCCCGGATGTGCGATGAACTCAGGCGCCTGATGAACGGGAAAATCGTCCCATGACGACAGCGTCACACTGCCCTCCCTCGTGACTGCAGGAACGGGCCCGGTGCCCGCCGCGAGCCGCAGCCTACGCCCGTCCCGCTGTCGCTTCAGGGCTGCGCGAAGGCATAGATCCCGACCCCGTTGTACGACAGTGAGTCGCCGGGCAGGTAGGGGCCGTTGATGGTCACCGAGAGCCAGCCGTCCCGACCCGGCCCCGAGTCGCCGTCGACGGTGTCGATGGCCCCGTCGGGCCAGACCTGGGTCACGATCCCCACGTGGACCGACGTGTCGACGTTCTGGGGCCCGGTCCCGTACAGCACGGCGTCACCGGGATCCGGCGTGGCCGTCGGCGGGAGAAGGGCGCCGTAGCTGGCGGCCCAGGAGTAGATGTCGCCCACGAAGGCGTAGGACGGAATGGGGATCCCGGCCTGCTGCCAGGCCCAGGTGGCGAAGAGGGCGCACCATTCCTCGCACGGTCCATAGGGGTTGCAGAAATAGCCGGTGTCAGGATCCGGTTCGATCTGCGAGGCGACCGTCGCGACGATGGCGGAAGAATGGGGCAACGTCTTTTCGGCGGTGGCGCTGGTGAACCTGTACGTCCAGGCCTCGGGGTCGATGAGCCAGTACCCGGTCCCGGCGCCGTTCCCGATGATGTCCGACACCGGGGTGGCGTCCGGGTTCAAGGTGAGGCCGCCGAAGGCCTGGGCGTCCCCGAGGGCCAGCACCACGCCGTCGGCGGTCGCGACGGTGTAGCCCCCGCCGTCGGGGCTGGCCACGATGCCCACGACCGGGTCGGGGAGGTCGTCGGCCGCCCACGACCCGACGAAGCGGGCGTCGCCGAAGGTGAAGATCCCTCCGTCGGCAGCCACCAGCCAGTATCCCTTCCCGTCGGGGGTGGCCGCCATGGCGACGATGGGCTCGTTGAGGACGATCCCGCCCGTACTGCCGTAGAACTGCGCGTCGCCGAAGGAGAAGACCCCGCCGTCGGCAGCCACCAGCCAGTATCCCTTCCCGTCGGGGGTGGCCGCCATGCCGACGATGGGTTGGTTCAACCGGGTCCCACCCATGCTCCCGTAGAACTGCGCGTCGCCGAAGGAGAAGACGCCCCCGTCGAGCCCGGCGAGCCAGTACCCCTTGGCGTCCGGGGTGGCCGCCATGGCGATGATCGGCCCCTGCAATGCAAGGTCGCCGAGGGACCCCTCGAAAGGCGCGTCGCCGAAGGCGAAGACCCCGCCGTCGGCGCTCGCCAACCAGTACCCCCCGCCGTCATGGGTAGCGGCGCCGACGAGAACCGGGGAGCCGAGGGGCTCCGGCATGGCGGGAGCAGCCAGGTTGACGCTTCCGAACCCGATCATCCCCCCGCCCACATAGGCATGAGCAGACAAGGGGGCGGCGGCGGCGGGCCGTGCCCCGAACCCTCCGGTCGCCGACAGAACCGACAGCAAAGGCACGAGGGCAAGGAGCCCCGCTCGGGCGCGGTGGCGGGTGGAACCGTTGCGCAAACGCATTTGGTTGATTCTGCCTCCTACGCGCCGCCGAGCGGTGTAGCCCCCGGCCGGAGCGAAATGGATGCTCCTCGCGCCAGCACGGCAGAATGGGGAAATGGCATCACGACCCCCGGCCTCTTCCCACCCCGACAGCTTCGGCGCTCGGTCCGTCCTGACGGTCGAGGGCCGCGAGTACGAGATCTTCTCCCTCAAGGCTCCGGCCCTGGTCGCCGGCCATGAGGTGAGCCGGCTCCCCTACTCGATCAAGGTCATTTTGGAGAATCTGCTGCGCCACGAGGACTCCCCCCACGTCTCGCCGGACGACATCGTGGCCGTCGCGGCCTGGGGCGCCAATCCCGAGGCACACGGGCAGGGCGCGGGTGATTCGGCGCACGAAATCGCCCTGACACCCGAGCGGGTCCTCATGCAGGATTTCACGGGGGTGCCCGGAGTGGTCGACCTGGCCGCCATGCGCGATGCCCTGGCGCGCCTCGGGGGCAACGCGTCACAGGTCAACCCCCTCGTCCCGGTGGAGCTGGTCATCGACCACTCCGTCATTGTCGAGCGTTCCGGCGACTCCTCGTCCTACGACCAGAACGTCTCCATTGAGTACGAGCGCAACATCGAGCGCTACAAACTGCTCCGCTGGGCCCAGGGCGCGTTCGACGGGTTCCGGGCGGTACCGCCCGGCACGGGCATCTGCCACCAGGTGAACCTCGAGTACCTGTCCCGGCTGGTGTTCGCCACCCCTGACGGCCGGGCGTTCTGCGACACCCTGGTCGGGACCGACTCGCATACGACCATGGTCAATGGCCTGGGCGTCCTCGGATGGGGAGTCGGCGGCATCGAGGCCGAGGCGGCGATGCTGGGCCAACCCCTCTCCATGCTCCTCCCCCCGGTCGTGGGCCTCCGCATTTCCGGGGAGCTGCGGCCGGGCACCACCGCCACCGATGTCGTCCTCACCGTCACCGAGCTCCTACGCGACCACGGCGTGGTCGGGGCGTTCGTCGAGTGCTACGGACCCGGAGTGGCCGCGCTGCCCCTTGAGACGCGGGCCACCATCGGCAACATGAGCCCCGAGTACGGGGCCACGTGCACCATGTTCCCCATCGACCACGTGACCATCGACTACATGCGCTTCACCGGCCGCGACGAGGCCCACCTCGCCCTGGTCGAGGCCTACGCCAAGGAGCAGGGCCTGTGGCACACCGCAAGAGGCATTGAGCCCGTCTACTCCGAGTACGCCACACTCGACCTCGGTGACGTCGAGCCGTCACTGGCCGGACCGTCGCGTCCACAGGACCGGGTCGCACTCGCCGGTGCCGGCGACGCGTTCCGCGTGGCGCTGGATCGCACGCCACGCACCTCCACCGAGGCTCCCTTGGCCGCTCCCCACCACCTCCTGGCGGACGGCGATGTCGTCGTGGCGGCGATCACCAGCTGCACCAACACCTCGAACCCCCAGGTCATGGTGGGCGCAGGCCTTCTGGCCAAGAACGCCGTGGCGCGCGGCCTGCGGGCGAAGCCGTGGGTCAAGACCTCGCTCGCCCCGGGCTCACGGGTCGTCATGGACTACCTCGAGCGGGCCCAACTCGTGGAACCCCTCGAGCAACTGGGGTTCTTCCTGGTCGGCTTCGGTTGCACGACCTGCATCGGCAACTCGGGCCCACTCCTGAACGGGGTCAGCGAATTGGTGCACAGCGACGATCTCTCCGTGGTCTCGGTGCTCTCGGGCAACCGGAACTTCGAGGGACGGATCCATCCCGACGTGCGGATGAACTACCTGGCCTCGCCCCCACTGGTCGTGGCGTACGCGTTGGCCGGGACCATGGACATCGATCTGACCGTCGATCCCCTCGGGGAGGGCGCCGACGGCAGACCTGTGCTCCTCGCGGACATCTGGCCCAACGAGCAGGCGGTCAGTGAGGCCATCCGGGCTTCCCTCACCTCGGACATGTTCCGCACCCGTTACGGCGCCGTGTTCGAGGGTGACGAGTACTGGGGTGAGGTGCCGGTGGCCGAGGGTGAGACGTTCTCGTGGCAGGACGACTCCACGTACGTGAAAAACCCGCCCTTCTTCGAGGGCATGACCATGACGCCGACGCCGGTCGCCAACATTGAGGGTGCACGCGTGCTGGCCATGGTGGGCGACAGCGTCACGACCGACCACATCTCGCCCGCCGGCTCCATTGGGCCGGACACGCCCGCAGGCCGCTACCTGGCCGAGCACGGGGTGCCCCGCAACGACTTCAACTCGTACGGCGCCCGTCGGGGCAACCATGAAGTCATGATGCGTGGCACGTTCGCCAACGTCCGGCTCCGGAATCGTCTGGCTCCCGGGACCGAGGGTGGCTACACGCTCCACCTGCCCGAGGGGAACGAGACGTCGATTTACGAAGCGGCGATGCAGTATGCCGACGAGGGCGTGCCCCTGATCGTCCTGGCCGGGCGCGAGTACGGGACCGGCTCCAGCCGGGACTGGGCGGCCAAGGGAACCGCGCTGTTGGGAGTGCGTGCCGTGATCGCCCAGAGCTTCGAGCGCATCCACCGCTCCAACCTGGTCGGCATGGGCGTCATCCCCCTCCAGTTCTACAAGGGCGACTCCGCCGAGAGCCTCGCCCTGCGCGGGACGGAGAAGTTCACCATCACGGGGATCGACGTCCTCAACGACGGCGAGCTGCCCAAGGAATTGACGGTGGTCGCCACGGCGGACGACGGGTCGACCACCGAGTTCAGAGTGGTCGTGCGCATCGACACCCCGATGGAGGCCGAGTACTTCCGTCACGGGGGGATTCTCCGCTACGTCCTCCGGCAGTTGGCCGGCTGAGCTCGTCCGTCGGTTCCCCGCCGACATCTGGGAAGGACGTCGCGGCGGCGTCAGGGGATGCGGGTGACCCGGAACAGCTCGGCCGTGGCGCCCTCAGGAAGTCCGGCCAGGGCACCCGAGGCGCGCCCACCCTCGGTCACGCGCCGTGCGACGCCCTCGGGGTCGTCAATCTGGCTCTTGTGGCAGAGCAACGCGGCGACCTTGCGCTCGATGGTCGATGTCGTCTCGACCGCCACATTGGGATCGGTTCCACTCATGATCCACAGTTCGTGCACCGTCCAGGGCTCGAGTCCCTCCTCGTTGAGGAGCTCGGGGTGGGCGAACGGGTTACGCGCATCCGGATAGACCGCGCACACCGCGGCCTCCCCGGCGGCGAGATGGTCCGGATGGCTGGCGAATATGAAATCCCAGCGCCGCTCGGACGACGGGGCCAGCACGCGCTCCGGCTTGACCTGGCGGATCACCCGGCTGATATCGCGTCGCAGTTCGATGGTCGGTTGCAGCCGCCCGTCGGGGTGGCCGAGGAAATACACGTCGGTCACGCCGACTTCCGCTGCCGCGGCGCGCTGCTCGCGCTGGCGGAGGGCAGCCATGTCCGATCGGGACACCGAGTGGTCGGACCCGCCTGCCTCGCCGTTGGTGGCGACGCAGTAGGTGACCTCCAGACCGGCCTTGGTGAAGGCGGCTACCGTCCCCGCCGTACCGAAATCGACGTCGTCGGGATGAGCCGTGACGATCAGGATCCGCCGGACCCCGTCATCGGGGGACCACGTGTCGATCGGGGGGACCTCGCTCAGAGAACACTCTCTTCGGCCAGCGGTGTCCACTCAGCCAGATTGGCCAGACGAGGGTCGTTCGAGAACATCTCCACAATGGGAATCCGCAGCCCCAGCCGGCGCTGGATCACTTCCACTTCGACCAACTGGTTCCACAAGGTCAGGCTGACCACCACACCCGCCTTGCCGGCGCGGGCGGTACGGCCGGAGCGGTGGAGGTAGGCCTTGTGATCCTCGGGGGGGTCCCAGTGGATCACGGCGTCCACGGCTTCGATGTGCAAGCCGCGTGCGGCCACGTCCGTGGCCACCAACACGGGAAGCTTGCCGTTGGAGAAGTCCGCCAGGGCCCTCTCCCGGTTCGCCTGCCGGAGATCACCGTGGATGGCGGCGGCACGCAGGCCCTCTTTTTCGAGGTTCTCCACCAGCCGGTCCGCACCCCGCTTGGTACGCACGAAGAACAGCGTCTTCTCCTGCGACCGGGCGATGGCGGCCGCGACCTTGACCTTGTCCATCTGGTGCACCTGAATGAAGCGATGCTCCATGAGGGTCACCGTCTGGGTGGACGACGCCACCTCGTGGAAGACGGGCTCGGTCAGGTAGCGCTGGACCAGACGGTCGACGGCGCCGTCGAGTGTCGCCGAGAACAGGAGGGTCTGATGGGGAGTCTCCAGACGGCGGAGCACCCACTCGACCTGCGGCATGAACCCCATGTCCGCCATGCGGTCGGCCTCGTCCAGCACCAGCGTCTCGAGCCGCGAAACGGAGATTTCGCCCCTGTCCCCGAGGTCGATGAGGCGACCCGGCGTGGCGATGATCACGTCGACGCCTTTGTGCAGCTTGGCCACCTGGCGGTCGATGTCGGCACCACCGTAGACGGCGACGGCCCGAAGGCCGAGGGTCTTGGCCAAGGGGGCCAACACGTCGTGCACCTGGACAGCCAGTTCCCGGGTGGGAAGGAGGACGAGCGCCAGGGGCTGCGCCGGTCGGGAGGGTGACCCGGCCGCTGCACCCTGCGCATCCCTCGTCGCCCTGGTCCGCTGGAGGAGCGGCACGCCGAAGGCGAGGGTCTTGCCCGACCCGGTCTTGGCCTTACCGCAGACGTCCCGGCCGGCCAGGGCGTCGGCGATGGTGAGCGCCTGAATTGGAAAAGCGCTGACGATCCCTTGATCAGCCAGCGCTTTGGTCAGTTCTTCGGATACGCCCAGTGATTCGAAGGTCCGGGCGGTTTCGTACGTGTCGTCCGCCGAGACTCCCGTGTCTCCTACCGGTGGATCGACATGCGCGTCGTTCAATGCCTGAATTGTCATATCTCTCTCTCTGTTGTGCGGCGGGACCCTGCGCCACCCAGAGGAGGAAGAAACGGCCCCGACTCACCAGCCCCATGCCAGCGGTCGCATGTCCATTGTACCAGTAGGGAGGGCGTCTCCTGCGTCTACCTGTGCAAAAGTGTGCGTTCTCTCATCCCCCACGAAGGAGGACCGTCGATGGCCAAACTGGAGGCAGGCTCCACCGCACCCGCATTCACACTCCCTGACCAGGACGGGAAGCCTGTGAAGCTCTCCGACTTCAAGGGGCAGCAGGTCATTGTGTACTTTTACCCGGCCGACGACACGCCCGGCTGTACCAAGGAGGCCTGTCAGTTCAACGACAACCTCAAGACCTTCGAGAAGTCCGGGGTCGCCGTCGTCGGGATCTCACCGGACGGGGCCGAGAAGCACACCAAGTTCCGCACCAAGTACAAGCTGAAGTTTCCCCTTCTCACCGACGCGGACAAAAAGGTGATGGAGAAGTACGGCGCCTGGGGGGAGAAGACGATGTACGGCAAGAAGACAGTGGGAACCATTCGTTCCACCTTCCTCGTCGGCCCCAACGGCAAAATTCAACGCGTCTGGTCCCACGTGCGGGCCGACGGCCATGCCGCCAAGGTGCTCGAGGCGATTTCCGAGGCGTAGTGGCGCCGGGCTGCCTCTGTCCGGACTACGTCTGGTGGACCGGGCAGGAGTAGGTGGTACGCCCGCCGACGGTGGCCACCTGGAGTTCTGCTCCGTCCTTGGGGCAGCGACCGCCCGCCCGCCGTTCCTCCATGAGCTCGCCCGTGTGTGATCCTCCCTGGCGCCCGAGCTGGCGCAGGGTGGCGCGCAGGGACTTGTGCAGGGCGCGCAACTCCTCGTTGCTGAGGGGGGTCCGTCGCCCGGGATCCAACTCGGCCCGCCAGAGGATCTCGTCAGCCAGCAGGTTCCCGATCCCGGCCACCCGCGCCTGATCCATCAGCTGGGCCTTGAGGGGCGCCGACCGGGGCCCGCGCGCCGCCGTGCCGGCCAGAGCGGCGCCGAGTTCGGCCAGGGTGAGGGTAAGTCCGTCGGGACCGAGGCGACCCTCGTTAGGCGCCAGCTCCAGTGAGCCGAAACGGCGAGGGTCGTGGAGAAGGAGGTGGCCCCCGTCCGCGAACGTGACGCAGGCGCGAACCCACTGATCGCCGAACACCCCCGGCCCGTAGAGCAAGCGGTCGAGTGCCTCCACACTGTCGACCACCAGCCCACCGGTCATCCCGAAGCGAATACCCAGGGTGGGGCCGTCATCGGTGTCGAGAAGCAGGAGCTTGCCCCGTCGCCTGGCCTCGGTGAAGACGTGGCCGACCAGCGCGCTCTGGAGGCGGCGTGGGGTCGTGCCACCCCGTCCATACCGTGCATCGAGCATCCAGACCTTCTCGATGGTGCGCCACAGCGCCTTCTCGGCCAACCTTCGGTACAGCTCCACCTCCAGAATTTCGGGCACCCTGCCGACGGTACCGGACCGACGGCCGGCCGCAGAATATGGTGGGCCAATGCCACCCGAGAAGCCACAGTGGAAAGAGCTCTTCACCGAGGTCGTGACGTCCGGACTCTGCACCGGATGTTCGGCCTGCGTCATCGCCTGCCCCTACGACGTCCTCGAGTACGACGACGCCGACGGGCACTACAAGCCCTTTCACGTCCTGGCCGACGGCGGGACCGACAACTGCACCCACGGCGAGAAGGGATGCACCCTGTGCACCCGGGCCTGCCCCCGTTTTCGCACCTGGGAACCGGACATCGAGAACCATCTGTTCGGGCGCCCGCGCACCGACGAAGAAGTGGCCGGTATCGCGCGACGTACCGTGCTGGCCCGCGCCACCGACCTCGAGGTGCAGGGCATCGGACAGGATGGCGGCCTCGTCTCCGCCCTCTTGATCTGGGCTTTCGAGCACGATCTGATCGACGCCGCCCTGGTCTCGGGCCTCGAAGGTGACGGCTCCACGTGGAAGGCAATTCCCCAGGTGGCCTGGACGAAGGAAGACGTGCTGGCGACGGCGGGATCGCGCTACACCTACTCCGCCAATCCACTGGCCTATAGCCAGGCCATCGAAGGCGGGGCCGAGCGCATCGCCCTGGTGGGCATGGGCTGTCAGGCGTCGGCGCCTCCGGTCATGGCGGCCCGCAAGGCCGGCAAGATCGCTCGGCGCTTCACGCTCTCCATCGGCCTCTTGTGCTCCAAGACCTTCGACGACGCCATCTTCCCCGAGCTCTTCGAGGCCAAGTACGGCCTGGCCCGGGCCGATATCGTCAAAATGAACATCAAGGGTGTCTTCCAGGTCTGGATGAAAGACGGGGCGTACCACGAGATCCCCCTCAAGGAGGCTCACGGGTGGACCCGCGAGGGGTGCAAGAGCTGCCCCGATTTCGCGGCCGAACACGCGGACATCTCCACGGGCGGTATCGGCGCCTTCGGCGACTGGACCCTGACGCTTCTGCGCACAGAGCGGGGCGAGGACATCTTCAACGACATGGAGGCCGCCGGCGTCATCGAGACGCGCCCAATTGAGGATGACCCGGGCGCCGTCACCCTGCTCAATCGCCTGAGCCGGGTGAGCCGCAAGCGTTGGCCGGCCACGGCGGTACCCATGCCGGGCCGCCTGCCCGCGCCGACGGCGTGACGGCGTCGGGGCCCAAGAAAGACGAGTTCGCCGCGCTGCTGGGGATCGGGGTCGAACGCCTCGGTCCCGGCCACGCCGTGGCCACCCTGCAAACCGACCGGCATCACGCCAATCCTCATGGGACCGTGCACGGCGCCGTGTTCTACGCCGTCGCCGGCGCCGCGGTGGCGGCCGCCGCCAACGATGACGATCATTCGGGCATCGTCTCCTCGGTGCTCGTCGAGTACCTCCGGCCGGCGGCCATCGGGGACGTGCTGCGGGCCGAGATATCCAAGGAGGCCTCGACCGACCGCGAGGACATCCTCACCGGCACGGTCTCCCGGGCCGACCAGGGCGACCTCCTGGCCTGGGTGCGCGCCCGGGGCACCCGCCGGTCCCGCACCTCCTGAACAGTCCCCGAAGGGTTGCCGGAGCTTCTGTCGGCCCTGATGGCACGAAATGTGGGAACTATGGCATTGACGCCATGAGCCCGCTGCCGCAGGATGGCTTCATGAGCACGCGCCACGTGGTCGTCGTGGCCTTCCCCGGGGTGCAGCCCCTCGATGCGGTGGGCCCGATCGAGGTCTTCGCCGGAGCGACGCGGACGGCCCGCGCACTCGGCCCGGACGAGGGGTACCGCGTGACACTCGCCTCGACAGACGGGCAACCGGTCAAAACCGAGAGCGGGATCGCCCTGTGCACCGTTCGGCTCCCCGACCCCAACGAGCCGATCGACACCTTGGTCATCGCCGGCGGGAACGGGATCCGCACGGCTCGTCACGACGCGCAGCTCATCTCGTGGATCAGGACGGTCGCACCCACCTGCCGGCGGGTGACCACGGTCTGCACGGGCGCGTTTCTCGCCGCCGAGGCCGGCCTCCTCGGTGGCCGCCGGGTCACCACCCACTGGGCCAACGCCACGCGCCTGGAGGCCGAGTTCCCGGACGTCTCGGTCGATCCGGACCCCATCTACATCAAAGACGGCAAATACTGGACCAGTGCGGGGGTCACGGCCGGCATAGATCTGGCGCTCGCCCTGGTGCAGGAGGACCTCGGCGTCGACGTGTCCCAGACGGTGGCCCGCTGGTTGGTGATGTTCCTCCATCGACCGGGCGGCCAGACGCAGTTCGCCTCCCCTGTGTGGGTGCGGCGCGCCGAGCGCTCGACCGTCCGGGCCGTGCAGGCATTGGTCGAGGCCGCGCCCGGCGGCGACCACCGGGTCCCCGTCCTCGCCGCCGCGGCAGCCATGAGCCTGCGCCACTTCACGCGCGTGTTCAGCACCGAAGTGGGCGAAACCCCCGGCAAGTTCGTCGAGCGCGTGCGCCTGGAGGCGGCGCGCCGCGAGCTCGAGACGACCAACGACACCCTCGACGTGATCGCCGCCCGCTGCGGATTCGGCACCGCCGAATCACTGCGCCGGGTCACACAACGCCGCCTCGGCGTCTCACCGGACGCCTACCGCCGTCGCTTCCGCACGGTGGCCCGGGAAAGGACATCCGCATGACCCCCACGCTCACCGCCGCCATCCCCCTCTTCGAGAAATTCACCGCGCTCGATGCCGTTGGGCCCTATGAGGTGCTCCAGCGCATCCCGTTCATCGACGTCGTCTTCGTCGGAGAGCGGCGGGGCGAGTACCGCAGCGAGAACGGCATGCTCGGCATGATGGCCGACGCGACGTTCGCCGAACTGAGCGAACCCGACGTCCTCGTCTTTCCCGGAGGGGTCGGTACCCGACCCCTCCAGCACGACGAAATGGTCGTGGAGTGGGTACGCCAGGCCCACAGGACCACCCGGTTCACCACGTCGGTGTGCACCGGCTCACTGGTGCTCGGCGCCGCCGGGCTGTTGAAAGACCTGACCTCCACGACGCACTGGGCGTGCTACGACGAGCTCGCCGCCCACGGCGCCGTACCCACCGCGCAACGTGTGGTCGAACACCTGGATCAACGGCTCGTCACGGCCGCCGGCGTCTCGAGCGGTATCGACATGGCATTGCGCCTGGTCGAGCTACTGGTCGACCGCACCGCGGCCGAGGCGGCCCAGTTGATGATCGAGTACGACCCGCAGCCCCCGTTCGATTCGGGCTCACCGGCCAAATCCTCCCCGCCCGTCGTCGCCCGGGTGGCCGAGTACGCCAGGCTCAGGAGCTGAACGACGTGGTGCCGGTGTACTCGAGTATCCGGCGGATGTCCCATCCGTGGTGAAAGGCATCGTGCGCGTTGCTCCGCACGACGTCATTGACCGATTGGGGGCCACGGCTCTCGTGCGCCAAGACGACATTGTGCGCCAGCGCAACGGTGACCGCCTCGTGCCACGGGTGCGTGGCTTGCCGTAGTTGCCACAGGGCGCCACCCACCGGCACCCGCGAATAGAAACGTGCGTCTCCGAGCAGTCGCTCCTCGTAGCCGGGCACACTCGCCTCCCCTGCGAGTGCCGCCCCGGCGAGCCACTGGGCCCAGATGTGCAAGTTGTCGGCGACGTGGCAGACGTACGCGCCCACGGTCCAGTCGAGGTCCGGGTGGCGGAGCGAGCCATCGGCCGACCCGATGATGCCCGCATAGGAGTCGGGAGTCCCCATCACGGATGCGATCGCCTGCTCACTGGTCAACGACCATTCGAACGCGCATTCGCGGCACGGATCCCCGAAGCGATCAGGGCCCCACGTCTCGGTGTACGGGCCTGGCGCACCCACGTATGTCTCCCTTCGACGTCTCAGTATGGCGGAATCGGCAGCAGCGACACGAAATCCTCCAAGGTGTCGGCCGCATCCGGTGGGACGGGATCCGCATCAAGCGAGTATGGCATCTGTGGCGCTCGTCTCACCCGTTGGATCAGTAGCGCTCGATGCCGAGATACACGACCTTCGACTGGACCCAAAGGCGACGCTGGGAGAACCTCTCCTTTCCACAACGCGGGCAGTGGCCGTAGGCCGTGCCCACGTCCGCGATCTCCTCGCTCCGCCGCGCGGCCGACTCCCGCGCCCGCCTGCTCGTGAGCGGACTTCTCGATTTTGCCGTGAGGGCCACCCGGACCTGCGGCCTGGCGTAGTACCTGGGCACCTTCCACTCGAATGCACATTCCCGACAGGTTCGGAGAACCTTCGGTCGAATGAGCGCTCGGAGGACACCCCGAAACCCGTCCGCCGTGCTCACGAGAACTCCGTCAACGCCCCCACGGAGCGCGCGACAGCACCGGGATGACCGAACAGGCCGGGGAGCCCGCCACTGTGCAGGAGAATGGTGCGCTCACCGGGCTTGATCTCGTCCTCTGCGACCGCGCTCATCAGGCCGGCCAGGGCCCGTCCGGTGTAGATCGGGTCCAGAATGAGGCCCTCCGCGCGAGCGGCCAACGTCAGGGCGGCCATCACCGGCTCGGTGAGCACGGCATACCCTGCGCCGACATGGTCGAGCCGGATCCTCAATGCGGTCGGATCCGGAGCCGCGCCAGCGAGACCCCCCACCAACGTCCGCACGGTCTCGGCCGGTTGCTCGATCGCACCGCAGTCCACGCCAAGCACGCGCCCGGCTCCCAGCGCATGGACGAGTCCCGCCATCGTGCCACCTGACCCGAGGGCGGTGACGACGGTCACGAGGTCCGGAGCCTGGTGCAGCAGTTCGCGCCCACATGCGACATAGCCACGTGCGCCCAGCACGCTGGATCCCCCGTACGGGATGAGCTCGGGTCGTGCGCCCTTTTGGCGCAGTTGATCGAGGATGTCCGACGCCAGGGGATCAAGAGCCTCGTGGGCAACGTCTCCGGCCCACACCACCGACGCGCCCAACAGACCGTCGAGTGCGACGTTGCCGTCCCCAGGGTCGCGAGCGGATCCGGCCAGCACGAGGACAACGCGGAGCCCAAGTCGTGCGCCCGCGGCAGCGGTCAATCGGGCGTGATTGCTCTGGCGAGCGCCGCAGGTGACCAACGTGTCCGCGCCCCGAGCCAGGGCCGCGCCGCAAAGCCACTCCAGCTTGCGTACCTTGTTGCCCCCGCCACCCAGTCCGGTGAGGTCATCGCGCTTGACCCAGAGATCGGTGACACCGAGACCGAGCGCACGCGCCAGCTGGGGCGCGGCCTCGAGGGGAGTCGGCCAGCTCCCGAGGACGGCGGGCCTCACTTCCTCGAGTTCCGTTGCCATCGCCGCCCCCTAGCCGCACCGTCCGAGGTCAACCGTTGAACCGCCGCGCCCTCCGCAAATGCTCGGTCCCGACCTCGGAAATCGCAACGAACTGGCCGCGCCCTGGCTCGTTGACCCGCTCGACGAAGCCGCGGTCATTGGCCTCCTCCCAGATGGGAAGACGCGGACACGACGTCCGCCACGCATCGAGCACCTCGGAGTACGGGCGCGCTCCGGAGCCCAACCACTCCAGGAGGTCCAGTACAAGGTCATTGATGTCGTCGGCCATCGTGTCCCCATGGTCCCTTTGCGTCCTGCCCCCGACCATCATTGCTCACGCGGGACGGAACCGGAGTGCGGACCACACAGTATCGAGTGCGATTTGGCGAACGGGCTGGATCCCGCCAACCGACAAGAGCGCCGCCAGAGAATCCCGATTCAAGTCGGTTCCCAGCTGACCCGACTTTGCGGGTGCGACCGATTCGGGAACCAGGACCCCCGTTACTCGCTGTCCGTTCTTCAGCTGGAGTTTCGAGCCCAGATCCACGCGGAAAGTTTCGCGTGATGGACGGGCGGGCTCACGACAACGCGGGACTCGCAGCCGCGGCAGGGCCTCAATCGTCCAGGGCGGCGCGGACGAGTCCCGCCAGTTCGTCATCCGATACGGTGGCAGCCACCTCGGGGCTGAGGCGTATCGTCCCCTTGCTCGTCCTTGCTCCGGGATGCCGCGATGAGAACTCGGTTTCCTCGCCCTGTTGCCAGCCGTAGAGCGAAAGGCCGTGCTTCCAGACGCCGACGTGGAGGCGGCGCGGGCCAACTTTGTAGGTCGGCATCTTGTAGGACAGCACCCGGTCTGCCTCAGGGTGCTGCCGCAGAACCAATCGATCAAGCCGGTCGAAGAGTGGGCGGTGCTCTGGTGCTATTGCGTCGATATAGCTCCTGACCGCATCGTCCATTTCGGATGCATCCACGAGGTTCCTCCAATTGGTCAGTCCGCCGACTCGGTCAGTCCGCGGTCCCACGGGATGACGTATGACAGCCGCACAAATCATCGCCCGTTCCACGCGTGTCGCAAAGGGCGAAGCCCTCCTTCCCAGTCCCGCTTTCACCCGGTCAGATCTTCACGGCTCGACCTTCGTAGGTATACCCCCACGGCTTCGGCTCGCCTTCGCAGTAGTACCTGTCGAGGTGCTCCAACTCGAAGCCTGCTTGCTCGACCGACTCGGAAATACGCCGAGTGAGATGACACCCTCCGGCGAGCCTTTGGTTGAGTGGATCGAGTCGGTGTTGCCAGCGCGCCGTCTTGGCGTCGGGGGCGTGGCCGTGCTCCACGAAATGGAAGGTGCCTCCCGGCTTCAACACGCGCCGTACCTCCCCCAATGCCGCAGACAGATCGGGAATTGTGCACAGGGTCCACGTGGAGAGGGCGACGTCGATCTCCTCCGAAGGGAGGTCGAGATGCTCGCCGGTCAGACCGGCATGCTCGACCACTGTGTTTGATGAGGAGATCCGTGGCGCAGCGAGCCGCATGCAGGCCCGGGAGGGCTCGACCGCCAGAACGGTCGTCACCTCCGGCGGGTAGTAGCGAACGTTCAATCCGGTCCCGAACCCGATCTCGAGAACCTTTCCCGTGAGCCCGGCGCAGACCCGGGCCCGCACTTCGCGGATTCCTTGACGATTCATTGCTTTGTCTTGGAGCCGGGGTAGCACCTTGTCCCCGTAGAAGCTCACGATAAGACTCCCTCGAACGCAGCCCTTGGTCTTCGACAGCTGTTTGCTTGGCGTCGCTCCTCAGCCGGCTGAAGATCGAGTTCCGTTGACCTTCGAGGCGGGCATCATGCCGCCGGGGTTCGAAGTGCCCGTCATCGTGTCACCCTCGACGGTGACGTCGAACTTCAGATTGAGCTGCATCGGCGTGGTGACCTTTTGTGACCACGTGAGCCGGTCCCCATCGGCGACCGGGTCGACGAAATCCACGGTCTCCGCGTCCGAACGCGCGATGCCGCTGATGACTCCGTCCTGTTCGGTGATGTCGAAGACGGCCGCTATTTCGCCAATGGGTGTCGCAATGGTTATGTCCCAGGATCCTGCGAAGGTGCTCAATGCGTTCGCTCCCCCTTGCACTTCGGTCGCCTCTGTCCAGAGTACCTCGGCCACGGCACAGTTCCCATGATCTCACTCGTTTGTTCGCGCGCAGAGGGGGCCGTTCGGGCCCCTTCTGCGACTGCCTCGCGGCGAGGACGGCTCAGTCGGCATCCCGGGGGACGTCGGGACCCACTCCGCCGCCGGCGGAGACGATGGCCAGTCGATCCAGATAGTGATCCCACCCTTGCGTGTGATCGTTGACGGCGTCGTCAGGCAGGCCCCGGTGGACGAGACGGACTCTCGTCTTGTCGCCATCGGGAGTCAGAGTGATCTCCACCTCGGTGCTACGAGCGGGAATGGGATGGTTCGGCTCGTCCCATCCGAAGGTGAACACGACCTTGCGATCGGGCACCACCTCCAAGAACTCGCCGACGCCCGGGTGCCGGCCCTGGGCCAGTACCCGGTACACGCCACCGACCCGAGGATCGAGCTCGGCTTCGGTGCCCATCCACCGGACGTGCTGGGCCGGGTCGGTGAGGAAAGGGAAGATGGTGGCCGGCCTGGCATCCATCACGACCTCTCGGATTAGTTCAGCCATCAGTGTTTCCTTTCTCTCGCTCAGCCGATTCGGCCAGGTATTGCAGCTTTTGCAAACTTCCCGTCCAGTACTCGTCGAGAAATTGGCGGAGTCGGCCCATCTGGCCGTGGTCGGCCCGGTAGAGCCGCCGGGTCCCGTCGCGGCGCTCGATCACCAGCGCGGCCTCCCGCAGAACGCCCAGGTGCTGGGAGACGGCGGACCGGGTGACATCATCGAACTGGGCCGCGATCTGGGCTGCCGGAAGCTCCTCGCTCCACACCAGCCGGAGGATCTCCCGTCGCCTGGGCTCCGCCAGGGCCTTGAGGGCTGCGTCCATGGAGTTAGGGTAAGCCATTGCTTACGTTAGTGTCAACTAACGGAATCGGAATGCTACCGAGCAGGCGGTTCCCCGCCCCGGAGTTCAGCCAGGGCCTGACTGGCAGCACGCAGGTCGGCCAAGGTCTCGGGAGTCGGCCCCGTGACTTCTCTTTTGGCCGCTTTGATCAGGACCGTCTGGGCCACCAGCTCTGCCTCTGGAACCTCTTCGGCTGCAGAGGCGCTGTTGGTCTCTCCGATCACCGATCCTTTGGACGCATAGCCGAATGCCGCCGAACCGGCGATCCTGCTCTCATAGTCGTCGCTGAGCTCGATCTGCTGGTCGAGGAGCTGAAGGGCGGCCAGTAGCGCGTCGCGCCGTGTGGCGGAGGGATCCTCCAGATACGCAGCGATCGCATCCTCCGCCACGCTCAGGTCGGCTTCCAGCGTGGCGTCCACGGTGACCTCGCGGTCGCCCTCAGACTGGTGGCTCTTGCGTCTCGACATGACGATGGACCTCCGTGGCGCTGAATCTACCGACTCCCGGCCCGTCACCTACGGTGCGCGGCCGTTCTCCTGAGCGCCGATCTCGCGGGCCCGCGCGAACACCGCGTCGAACATGGGCTCGGTGAGCACACCGGTGAAGGTGTTCTGTTGGCTCGGGTGATACGAGCACAGGAGCGTGAGACCACCCGGCACGGCGTATTCGGCCAGGTGCCCGAATTTCGGCCGGGGTCGTAGGCCCAGGACCTCCGCCACGCTCTGACACGCGAACTGGCCCAAGACCACAATGACCCGCAGGTCCCCGAGCAGTTTGAGCTCGCGCACAAGGTAGGGGGCGCAGGCGGCCCGTTCGCCCGGGTTTGGCTTGTTGGCCGGCGGGGCGCAGTGCACTGACGCCGTGATGTAGGCATCCCGCAGAACGAGGCCGTCGTTGCGATCGGTGCTGGTCGGCTGGGAGGCATACCCGGCCCGGTAAAGCGCTGCGAAGAGCCAGTCGCCCGATCGGTCGCCGGTGAACATCCGGCCGGTCCTGTTCGCCCCATGGGCGGCCGGAGCGAGACCGACGATGGCCAGACGGGCCGCGGCGTCGCCGAACCCGGGCACTCCACGCCCCCAGTAGGACTGGCCGGCGAAGGAGGCTCGCGGCGCGGCGGCCGCCGATTCGCGCCATTGCACGAGGCGGGGGCAGAGGCTGCACGCCGCCACTTCTCGCTGGACGGCGAGCAGCGAGTCCGCCCCGGCACGGTTCGATCCCACCCCGCAGAGCCTACGATGGAGGCCCGTGCCCGCATCCGTTCGCCCCTCACCGTCGCGCTCTCTGCGCCAGGCCCCCGCACCGACCCTGATCCTGCTCGTCCGCCACGGGGCCACACCGACCACCGGCAAGATCCTTCCGGGGAGGGCAGGTGGCCTGCACCTGGCGGAGAAGGGCCGGGTTCAGGCCGACGTGGTCGCCGCGCGGATCGCCGCCATGGAGAAGCCCCCCACGGCCGTGTACGCGTCGCCCCTCGAACGGACCCGGGAGACGGCCGCGCCCATCGCCTCCGCTCTCGGGCTGCGCGTGCGCACGGCACGGGGACTCATCGAGGCCGACGTGGGCGACTGGACCGAGAAGTCACTGGCCAGGCTCTACAAGACGAAGGAGTGGCCGACCGTCCAGCGGTGGCCGAGCGGGTTCCGGTTCCCCGGGGGCGAGTCCTTCACGGAAATGTCGGCTCGTTGCATGACGGCGGTGCTGGGCCTGGTCCATGACCACCCGGGCGAATCCGTAGTGGCCGTCTCCCACGCTGATCCGATCAAGGCGGTCGTCGCGGCCGCAGCCGGTGTGCCGCTGGACCTCATACAGCGGCTCGTGATCTCACCGTGTTCCGTGTCGGCCCTGCTCTTCACCGTCGGGGGACCCGCCATCCTCTGCGTGAACTCAACGGGCTCTCTCGGCGAGTTGGTCCTGTCGTGACCGACGAGGCCGACTACAACGACCCGGACCACTGCACGGTCGGCGTCATCGGGGAGGTGGGCCACCGCCTCTTCCTCTTCTACTGCCGCCAGGGTCTGAACGAGACCACGGTGAAAGTGGAGAAGCAGCAGATTGCGGTCCTGGCCAGCTACCTCGGTCGTATCGTCAAGGAGCTGGGACGCCCCGGCCACCTCCCCGACGACCTGAGCTTCGACGGGACCGAAGACCCCGAGTGGGTGGTGGGGACCATCGGTGTCTCCTATGACGAGGAGCTCGACCGGGTCGTCGTGGTACTCGAGGAGGTCCACGACGAGGAAGAGGAGGAAGCGGAGAGCGGCCACGTGCTGCGGATCGCCCTCACCCGCGAGCAGGCGGCTGCATTCGCCATTCACGCCACCCGCCTGGTGGAAGCCGGACGGCCCCCGTGCCCGCTCTGCGGGCTCCCGCTCGACCCTTCGGGCCACGACTGTCCGCGCACGAACGGACACCGCCCACCGGTGACCTGATCCGGCGTGGCTGACGAAACGGTAACGCGGGTCCTGGGAGAAGGTGCCATGGAGGTCCACGGGAGGATCGCCGGGAGCTCGAATGCCACCCTGCTCGTGACCTGCCGCCTGGGAGACGACGAGCTCAGGGCCGTCTACAAGCCCTTCAAGGGCGAGCGACCCCTGTGGGACTTCCCGGGCGGTCTGTTCCGCCGTGAGGTGGCCGCCTATCTCCTGTCGGAGTCGCTCGGGTGGGGACTGGTCCCCGAGACGGTCCAGCGCACCGAAGGGCCCTTCGGTGAGGGGTCGGTGCAGCGTTACGTCCCCGAAGACGGCGCGTCGCACTACTTCACCCTGCGCGACGACCCGAAGTGGCACCCCACGCTCAAGCGCATGTGCGCCTTCGACGTGGTCGCCAACAACGCGGACCGCAAGAGCGGGCACGTCCTGCTGGCCGAAGACCGGCTCTGGGCCATCGACAACGGGCTCTGTTTCAACGAGGCCGACAAGCTCCGCACGGTCATATGGGACTTCGGCGGGCAACCCCTGTCCCCCGACGATGCGGCCGCACTGGAGCGCCTACGACACGACGGGCCGTCACCCCGCATCCGCGAGCTCCTCACGCCGGACGAAGTGGCCGCGCTGACGGACCGGGTGGAATGGCTTCTCCATCTCCAGGCGCTCCCGGAGCTGGTCGACGACGGCGGATGGCCACCGTACCCCTGGCCTCTCGTCTGAGAGCCCGCTCTAGGGGAGGTCGATGTGCAGGGGCCCCCGCAGGTAGTTCAGGACGGTCTGTGCGAGGACCTCGCCCCCGGCCGGCGTCAAGTGGATCCCATCGGGGGTCCGGACGTTGACGACCTGGCCGGCGCCGTTCGTGATGAACGGGGTGTAGGTCCCCTGTGGCGTCCCGAGCAACGTCCAGCTGCTGATGAAGTGGACGGGCGGGGTGCTGAGCGCGGCCTGTCGTTGATCGATCGCATCAATGTCCGCCATCTCGCTCGAAAGCTGCGGGCTCTGCATCGGTGGCATGCCCACCCACAGAACCGTTGCCCCCTCGCTCTGCGCCAGGTGCATGAAGGCGGCGACGCGCCCGGCATAGAGGACGTTCCACTGCGGAGACGAGTAGGGGACGTCGGGCGGACCGGGAAAGTCCTGGGGGTCGTTGGCCCCGATCATGACCACGACGACCTGGGGTCGCGCCGTGCCCAGGTCGGTCTGCAACTCCGCCGGCCAGTTGAAGTAGTCGGGTCGAGTGAGCCCCGTGCTCTCGCGGGCGTCCAGGGTGGCCTGGACCACCCCGGTGTTGGCCAGGTCGTTCTGGAGGGGTCCGCCCATGTCGATGCCGAGCGAGTCACCCAGGATCAGCACGCGCAACGGGTGGGCGGCGGTCGGGTTCGTCATGCCGGCGACCGTCGTCGTGGGGCCACCCCCAGCGGTGCCGGTCGACGACCCGCCATGCCCGCCTCCCGGCTTCTTGGGCGGCGGGCCATGGCGATGACGGGGCCCGATGACGGTCACCGAGCCGTTCCCGGGTTGATTGCCCGTACGCCCGGTGAGGGCGTCCGTCTCCGAGACGATGCGCGAGAGCTGCAGGGCGCGACTGACGGCGGCGATGGGCCCGAGGATATCGAGGGCGACCGTACGTCGGGTGCCCACCGGGGACACCTTCGCGTTGTGCTGCAAGGTGGGGGCGAACAGGACGAGCCAGACCAAGAAGGCCGCCACGCAGACCTTGAGCACCCTCGGCCACGGTGCCCGCAACCGATCGTCCCGATCGGTGTCGGTCCCGGGCGTCTCCGTCGGTGGCGCGGCCTCGGACATCAGAAGCGGTAGTAGATGAAGGGGGCCACGCCGACGGGCCCGAAGGTGGTGATGCCGAGCAACAGCACGGCGAGCACGCCGACCTGGACCACCGAGCGCTGGCGGGAGAACGTGGCCTGCAGGCGCTCCACCCGGACGGCGGGCACGAGCTGTGCGACCACCGTGCCGACGACAACGAGGGCAAGGAGGGGAGTGACCAGCGGGGAGGGCCTCCCCCACGCCGAGAGCGCACGACCCAACACGGCGAAGGCGTTCGAGAGCCCGCTGGCGTTGAAGAACACCCAGCCCAGGCAGACGAACTGGAACGTCAAGAACCGCTGCACCCATATGCGCACGGGCCCCTCGGCGACCGCCGGCAGTCCACGGCGCACCCGGCTCCGGCGGCGGACGTGGCCCACGGCCTGCCCGAGGCCGTGCAGCGCCCCCCAGATGACGAAGGTCCACGCCGCCCCGTGCCACAGACCTCCGAGCACCATGGTGATCATGATGTTGCGGACCGTCTGCGCCTCGGATCCTTGGTTCCCGCCGAGGGGGATGTAGAGGTAGTCGCGCAACCACCGTGACAGGGTGATGTGCCAGCGGCGCCAGAAGTCCTGCAAGTCCCGGGCGGTGTACGGCGCGTTGAAGTTGATCGGGAAGCGGATCCCGAGGAGCAGCGCCAGTCCGATGGCGATGTCGGTGTACCCGCTGAAATCGCAGTAGATCTGCACCGCGTAGCCCCACGCGGCGAAAATCGCCTCGGGCGCCGAATGCTGGGCAGGCGCCGTGAAGACGGGTTGGACGATGGCGGTCGAGACGTAGGAGGAGATCACCACCTTCTTGAAGAGACCGGCCATGATCAGCCACAACGCGCGCGAGTAGTCGACGGCCCGCGGGTCGCGCTTGCGGCGGAGCTGGGGCAGGAGTTCGTTGCCCCGGACGATCGGCCCGGCCAGGAGGTGGGGGAAGAAGGAGAGGTAGAGGGCCAGGTCCAGCGGGCGAGCCGGCCGTAATTGGCGACGGTAGATGTCGATCACGTAGCTCAGCGCCATGAAGGTGTAGAACGAGATGGCGATGGGGAGCGCCACCTGAAAGAGGGGGATGGCGCGCCCGAGCCCGAGGGCGTGGGTGAAGTTGTCGAGGTTGACCGAGACGAAGCCGTAGTACTTGAACCACCCGAGCAGGCCCAGTAACCCGGCGCAGGAGAGTCCCATGGCCACCCGCCGCGCCCGTTCGCCTGCCGCGGCCGAGACGGCCGCACCTCCGATGAACGCGATGGTGGTCGTCGCCACGAGCAGCAGGCAGTAGCTCCAGCCGACCCAGCCGTAGAACAAGTAACTCAACCCGAGCATGGACAGCTTCCACGCCACCGGGTACGGATTGGTGACCCAGTTCACCGTAAAGGCGATGGCAAAGAAGATGGCGAAGTCGAATGTGGGGAAGAGCATGCGGCCCGATCAGTTGGCTGCGCCGAATGTACTGCCGCCGCGCGCGGCCCCAGGGCACCGCATGGTCCCCACCGCCGTGACCGGGCCCGGCGGTCGCGCCGGGCGACGGGTCAGCTCTTGGCCTTGAGCGCCTCTATCAGCGCCGGGAGGACCTTGTGCACATCGCCGACGATGCCCAGATCAGCCACCGAGAAGATCGGCGCCTCCCGGTCCTTGTTGATGGCGATGATGTTCTTCGATCCCTTCATCCCGACCAGGTGCTGGGTCGCCCCCGAAATGCCGCAGGCTAGGTACACGGTCGGCTTCACCGTCTTGCCGGTCTGACCGACCTGATGCGAGTAGGGCACCCAGCCGGCGTCGACGATGGCACGGCTGGCGCCGGCCGCGCCGTGCAGCAACTTGGCCAGCTCTTCGATGAGTGCGTAGTTCGCGGCCTCGCCGAGACCGCGGCCGCCCGAGACGACCACCGCCGCCTCGTCCAATTTCGGCCCGCTGCGCTCCTCCACGTGGCGCTCGACGAGCTTGGCTCCATTGGAGGGGCCCGGATCGGTAGCCGGCGCCGCCACCACCTCTGCCACGGCGCCTCCGGCGGGCTCGGCGGCGAACGACTTGGCCCGGATCACAAAGATGGCCGGGCCGGGGCCGGTGAAGCGCGCCGTGACGATGTGGCTGCCACCGAAGATCGGGTGCTGGCTCGAGAGGCCGTCGGCGCCGGCCACCAGGCCCGTCACGTTGGTCAGCACCGGCCGGTCGAGCTTGACCGAGAGGCGGCCCGCCACGTCCCGCCCGTCGTAGGTGGCGGGGATCAAAATGGCGTCGGGGGCGTTGCCCCCTTCGATCAACGCCGCCAGGGCGGCGGACACCGGGACCCCCGGGAGGGCACCGCCCAGGTCGCCGACGTCGTAAACGGTCGTCGCCCCGTACTCACCCAGGGCTCCGGCCAGTGAGGCCGTCTCGGTTCCCCAGGCCACGGCCTCGACCGTGCCGGCGAGGGCGCGGGCCTCGGTCAGTAGCTCGAGCGTGATCGGCGTCGGGCCGGCGTCGCCGGCTTCGGCCAATACCCATACCTTGTCGATCGCCATCTCAGATCACCTTCAGCTGCTCGAGGAAGGTGACGACGCGCTGTGCGCCGTCCCCCTCGTCCACCACGATCTCGCCAGAACCGCGTGACTCCGCTTCGGTCACGTCGGTGATCACCTGGCCACTGCCTGCGGTTCCGACCTGCGATGGATCGATGCCGAGGTCGGCCACCGTCAGGTTGTCCACCGGCTTGTTCTTGGCCGCCATGATGCCCTTGAAGGACGGGTAGCGGGGCTCGACGACACCGGCCGTCACCGTCACCACTGCGGGCAGAGGGCAGACGACGTCGTCGTAGCCCGCCTCGGTCTGGCGCTCCACCGTGACCGAGTTGCCGTCGACGGCGATCGATTTGGCGAAGGTCACCGAGGGGAAGCCCAGTAACTCCGCCACTTGGACCGGGAGCGTGCCGGTGTACCCGTCGGTCGACTCGGTGGCCATCACGATCAGATCGGGGTTGGCCCGCCTTATGGCCGCCGCCAGCACCTTGGCCGTCCCCAGCGCGTCACTCCCGGCCAGCGCATCGTCGCTGATCAGAATGGCCTTGGCCGCCCCCATGGCCAGGCCGGTGCGCAGACCGGAAGTCTCTCCGCCAGGCGCCATGGAGACCAGGGTGACTTCGTCCCCTTCGCCGCTGGCCAGCTGCAGGGCCATCTCGACCCCGTAGTTGTCGGAGTCGTCCATGATCAGCTTGCCGGCGCGGACGAGGGTCTTGGTCACGGGATCGAGAGCCGCCGGGGCGGCCGGATCGGGGATCTGCTTCACACAGACAACGACGTTCATGGCCGATCATCTTTGACGAACAGACGGCACTCCCGCCATTCGACGTTCAAAATCACCCTCTCAATGGCCATTGCACCTCACTCCTCTTCGCCATCGCCACGCGCGATGGACAACGCTTCGACCAGGCGGTCCGTGATGATCGCCTCGACGCCCAGCTGCACCAGCGCGAAGAGGTCGTGACGAGCGTTGACCGTCCACACGTTGACGGAGAGCCCGGCTCCCTGCGCCCGTTTCACCAGTTCGGGCCCGGCCTCGGTCACAAACGGATGGACGGCGGACCACCCCTCGGCCACCGCTTGGGCCAGCCCCGCCTCGATGTCCGTCAGGAACGGCCACAGGACGCCGAGCGGGAGCCGGCCGTCGGCCGCCTGGACGGCCCGCAACGTGCTGGCCTGGAACGACGAGACGATCACCCGATCGGTCCATCCCGCCTCGGCAATCGCTGCCGCGGTGACGGCCGCCACCGTCTCGCGCGGGTCATGTCCCGGTTGGGCCGGGTCGTTCTTGATCTCCACGTTGACCACCATGCCCTCGCAGACCGCCAGCGCATCGGCCAGCAGAGGGACGTGACCGGGGAGCTCCGGGACGGTGAGCCCGGCCACCGGGCCGAGCCCGTCGATCAGGGGATCGTGGTGGACGGCCAGGGCCCCGTCGGAGGTCAGGCGGACGTCGAGTTCGACCCCGTCGGCCCCCAGTCGCTTGGCTTCGGCGAAGGCCTCCAGCGTGTTCTCCACGAATCCCTCGGTGCAGCCCCGGTGGGCGAAAACTGCCGTCATTGAAAGCTCTTTTCCCAGCATGACACCCATTTTTACCCTTCCGTTCGGAAATTTCACCAAACTGCTTGCCACCACCGGGGGGGAGCCGTTACCCTCTTCTCGTCAATCCCTTCTCAGTGACGGACACCAATTTGGGTTCGATCATGTGAAAAGGATCACAACCGCGTGGGTGGAGGTCTCCCAATGGCTCTCATGTGGAACAGGACAGTCGACTGGGACGCAGACGACTGGCGCCGTGCCGCAGCATGTCGGAACACCGAACCGGATCTGTTCTTCCCTGTCGGCACCACCGGACCGGCCATCGACCAGATCGACGCCGCCAAGGGCGTGTGCCGGTCGTGCGAGGCCCTCGAGCCGTGCCTGGACTTCGCTCTGGCCACCAACCAGGAGTCGGGCGTGTGGGGTGGCACTTCCGAGGAGGAGCGCCGCAAGCTGCGCAAGGCCTGGTTGGCCGCCCGTCGTTCGCAGCGCACTTTTTGACCAACGCACCTTTCTGACCAGCCCTTCGCCTTAGCGGTGGGCCCGGACCGGGACCGAGATCACCACACGCGTACCCCCGCCCTCGGCGGCAGGAACCTCCTCCATGGAGATGCGGCCTTCGAGTTGGCTGGCCACGAGGTCGCGCACGATGGAGAGACCGAGGCTGGTCGTCTTCTCGATGTCGAAACCCTCCGGGAGACCGTGACCGTCGTCCCGCACAGCCACCACCAGCTCGGACCCGGTATGGGAGAGCGAAACGTCCACGTGCCCTACGGGCGAGTCACCGGCTGAACCTTCTGGCCCGCCGGCCGGCTCGGGGTCAAAGGCGTGCTCCACTGCGTTCTGGAGGAGCTCGGCCAGGGTGACCGCCAGCGGTGTGGCCACATCCGCCGTCACCTCCCCGAGGTCGCCCGTGGTCGAGATCACGATGGGCTGTGACGAGACGACCGAGTCCTCCGCCATCTGGACGAGGGAGATGACGATCTCGGCGAACGGCACCTGGTCGCTCGGGTCCCGGGAGAGGATCTCGTGGACCAACGAGATCGACCGCACCCGTCGTTCGGCCTCGTGGAGGGCGACCCGGGCGGCCCTTTCTTCCACTCGTCGCGCCTGGAGGCTCAGCAGGGAAGAAATCGTCTGCAGGTTGTTCTTCACCCGGTGGTGCACCTCGCGGATGGCGGCGTCCTTGGACAAGAGGAGCCGGTCCAGCCTCCGCACGTCGGTGACGTCGCGCAGGAGGATCATGGCCCCCGTGACCACGCCGTGGGACAGCAGGGGGATGATGTGCAACAGGACGATCACGTCGGGACGGCGTTCGACCTCTTCGACCACCGGCCGCCCGTTGGCCAGCGCCCACTCGATCGCCGTCTCCTCAATATCGAGATCACCGAACCGGCGGCCCTCGGGGGGTGCGTAGATGCCCATGCGGTGAAAGGCGTTCATGGCGTTGGGCGACGCGAACTCCACCCGCCCGTCGGCGTCGACCACTATGACGCCGTCGCCCACCCGGGGTGCCTCTTCGGTTCCCACATCCTCGTCGGGATACGGGAAGGCGGACTGGGCCACCATGTCGGCCAGCCGCTCGAAGACGTCGAGGTAGGTCCGCTCGTACATGCTCGTCGGACCCTTCAACGGAGCCAGGGAGACCCGGAGCATCACCGCGATCACCGCGCCGCCGAACCGGACAGGGATGTTCTCCACCGGGACCTGCTCGCCGAGGATGGGGTGGTGGATGCTGCCCCGCACGATCTCACCGCTGTGCAGGCAACTGGCGGCCAGGGCCCACTGCGTCTCGTCGATCTTCTGCCCCACCAGGTCCTGATCGACCAGCGTGGGCCGGTTGTTGGGCCGCATCTGGCCCAACACCACCAGCTCAAGGTCCTCCGGCCGCCGCTGCCCCGCCCCGGCGTTCACCGGAACGACGAGGAGCAGATCCGAAAAGGAGAGATCGGCCAGGACACTCCAGCTCCCGAGCAGGCGCTGGAGATGGCCGAGCTCTTCGGGCTTGAGTTCCGTGTACGACTGCGCCAGCTCGGCCGGAGTGGGCACCTCTTACCCCTCTTCGCTCGGTGGTGGGGGACTACCCACCGCGACCCGGTGCGGGACCCGGCCTTCGTAGCCCTGCAGTTCTCCGACGCCGACGGCGTCCAGCAAGCTGCGCAAGTCCGCCGCCCGATCGGCCACCTGCTCGTAGCGGTGGGCGTCGGAGGCCGTGGTGAACGGCACCCCGCGGGCGGCGAACCGTTCGAGGAGCGGGAGCGCCGGGTACTGCTCCCCCACCGGTTTGCGCCAACCCGCCGACGAGAGCTCCGCCGCCATTCCCGACGATGCCGCCGCCTCCGCCATGCGGTCCCACCATTCGTCCGGCGCGTCCGGCACGTAGCCCGCCACTTTGATCAGATCGGGATGGGCCAGGACGTCGCAGGCCCCGGATGCGGCCAGCTCCTCGAGCGCCACGGTGTACTGGTCCCAGCAGTCGTCCACCTTGCGGGCCGACCACTCGTCCATCTGCAGCGGGACGTCGATGTCGTCGAAGCGCCACGCGTCCAGCCAGTGCACCGAGCCCAGCAGCACGTCGAAGGGGTACCCGGCCAGTAGTCCGGCCACCTCGTCCATCCGCCCCCGATAGAAGTCGACCTCCAGGCCGATGACGACGGGAAGGCCGGCGTCCTTGGCCTCCTGGGCGCAGCGTACGTACGCATCGAGGTCGGCCGTGGCGTGGAAGTCCCAGTAATCGGCCATCGACGCGCCCACCGCGGCGGGCACCCGGTCGTCGGACCAGAATCCCCCGAGCAGGGCCTCCGCCTGGCGGAATCGGAACAGGTGCTCGGTGACGGCCAGCTCCTGCACCCCGGCCGCCTGGGCCTTCTCGCAGTACGCCTTCAGCTGGTCGAGATTCAGGGGCGTCGCACGCTCGTCGTGCGGCCAAAGGTGGAGGTGGTAGTCGAGCACCGTGGACCCGGTACGTCTCAGCCGGCGTGGCGGATCAGCGTCACGCCGTCTCGAATGGTGGTCAGCACGCAGACCACCCGGGGGTCGTTGACCACCTTGTCGTTGAAGGCCCGCAGGGCCGTCGCCGACTCGCTGCGGTCCTTGACCCCGTCGAGCACCCCGCCGGCCTGGAGGGTGTTGTCCACCACGATCAACCCGTGGCTCGCCAGCTTGGGGAGCACAGCCTCGAAGTAGGCGTCGTAGCTCACCTTGTCGGCGTCGATGAAGATGAGGTCGTAGGGCCCGCTCAACTCTTCCAGCGACTGCAGGGCGGGCCCCTCGATCACACTGATCCGGCTCTCCAGCCCGGCCGCCGCGATGTTCCCCCGCGCCGTGGTGGCGTGATGGGGGTCGACCTCGAGCGAAATGATCGAGCCTCCGTCGGGCAGGCCGGCGGCCATGGCGATCGACGAGTACCCGGTGAACGTGCCGATCTCGAGCACGTTGGTGGCCTGGGCGGCGAAGACCAGCAGCTCGAGGAAGCGGCCCTCCTGGCGTCCCACCATCATCCCCCAGGCGGGGAACTCCTTGCGGGTCGACTCGTCCACGGCGGCCAGATGCGGCTCGGGAGCGGTCGAGTGTGCTTCCGCGTACGCCAGCACCTCGGGTTGTATGAGTGGGTCCATACCTGTGCATGGTACGCGCCCGGACTCAGTCCCAGACCTGCTGCCCCAGGCGGATCAGTCCCTCCATGTCGAAGATGTCGGCGTCGAAGTACGGCACGGTCACCAAGATGTCCGGCGCGCCCTTCAGCTCGTTCTGCTGCTCCGCCTCCCGGCGGGCCACAATTCCGAAGTGCAGGAAGCTCTCGGCGACCTCGCGCAGCACACGGGCCGCCACCACGGGGTCGTCGGTCAGCCCCTCGGCGAGAGAGTCGACCTGGTCCGCCATGTGCTGCGCCAGCCGCGCCGTGGACGAATCGCGCAGGTAGTCGGGCAGGACCTTGTTCAAAATGATGGCGCCGAGGTGCAGATTGCGGGCCGTCAACTCGGTGGAGAAGAACTCGGCCTCGCGCAGGGGTGTGGCTTCGAGCGTGGAGACGACCATGAAGGTGGTGCGCCGATCGGAAAGCAGCCGGGTCACCGCCTCCGAACGGGTCACGAACCCTTCGTACATGGACTGGAAGAGGATGAAGAACTCTGAGATGTCGGCGAGGAACTGTGTTCCGAGGATGCGGTCGGCCACGGTGTAGAACGGCTTGGTCGCCACGTTCACGAGCCGTGACCGGTAGGGGGCGATGAGCCACCGCAGCAGCCGCGAGGAGAAGAAGTCGGCGAGGCGCTGCGGTGCGTCGAGGAAGTCCAGCGCGTTGCGCGTCGGGGGGGTGTCGACAACGATGAGGTCGTACTTCCCCTCGGAGTGGATCTCGTAGAGCCGCTCCATGGCGATGTAGTCGTGGGACTGCACGAACCGGCCGGCGATGTTCTTGTAGAGCGGGTTGGCCAGAATCTTCTCCCGGGTCGCCTCGTCGGGCGCGTGCTGGCGGATGAGGTCGTCCCAGCTCTGCTTGGTGTCGAGCATGGCTGCCCACAGCTCGCCCCGGGGCGTGACGCCCGCCTGCTTGAACACCTCCTCGGAAATACGGACCTCCCGGTTGCCGATCCCCTTCAACCCCAGCGCATCGGCCAGGCGCCGTGCCGGATCGACGGTGAGCACGAGTACCCGTCCCCCGTGCTCGGCCGCGGCCATGGCGCCCACGGCGGCGGCCGTAGTGGTCTTGCCCACCCCACCCGGGCCACAGGCGATGACGATCTCCTTGGCCGACAGCAGGTGCCCGATCGTGGGCGACACCTCGGTGGCCCGCCGGGGCGCCATCAGTGCCCGAGCTCCTCGCCCAGCGACTGGGCCATCTGGTGGGTCGTGCGCAGGCCGTGCGTGCGGGTGAAGAGCTCGGGCAGGAGCAGGACCGGCAGATCGGGCGGGAGTCCGGCCTGGAGGCGCTGCAGGTGCCCGGCCCCGGTCCGGCGCATGGTGACCGCGAGACGGGCCGCTTCGAGGACCGGCGCCACGGATCCGCCGGCCCGTTCCGACAGCACGGCCTCGACCTCGGGCGTCCGCAGCCGTTCGAACACCTCTTCCTCGCGCTGGCCGAACAGCTCGGGGAGGACACGGTTCACCACGACGGCCGACAGCCGTACCGTCGTTTCCTCCCTCACCCTGGTGGTCAGTTCGAGGGTCTCGTTCACCGGCATCTCCTCAGGGGTGGTCACCGCCACGAGGCCCGTCTTCTGGGCGTCGGAGAGGATGTCGAGCATCCAATCGGTCTGGCTGCGGATCAGGCCCACCTTGACCAGGTCGTTGATGGCCTGGGGAGCAGCCAGCTGGCCGATGATGTGCCCGCTGGCCGGCGCGTCGACCACGACGAGGTCGTAGTGCCGCTCTCGCACCTCGTAGCAGAGCTTGCCGACGGTCAGAATCTCGCGCACCCCCGGCGCGGCGGTGGCGACGAAATCGAACGCCTTGGCCAGGGGGCCGATGCGCCCCACCACCGGAATGCGCAGGTGCAACTTGAGGTACTCACGCAACGAGGCCTCCGTGTCCATTGACATGGAGGCCACGCCCGGGGCGATCTCCCGCGGCACGAAGTCGGTCGGTGCCGCCTCGAAGAGGGCAGCGAGGTCTCCTTTGGCATCGACTTCGCAGGCCAGCACACGCTTGCCGTTCTCGGCCCCGAGCTGGGCCAGGGCGGCGGCCACCGTCGTCTTGCCCACGCCACCCTTGCCGGTGACGAAGACCAGCTTCAGCTGGAGGAGGTCAGGGACCGGCGCGCTCACGGCCCACCCGTCCGTGCGCGGGTGTCAGGGTGCGCCGAAGGCGCAACGGTGTCAGGGTGCGCCGAAGGCGCAACGGTGTCAGGGTGCGCCAAAGCCGACACGGCGCTCGGCGGTCGGTGCCCCCACCTCTATGTAGGCCACCTTGGCCACGGGCACGCCGACTTTGCGGCCCTTGCGATCGGTGAGCCACAGGACGCCCTCGCCCGACGTGAGGATCTTCTCGATGTCCGCCACCACCTTGTCACGGTCGGCGTCATCCTTCAGCTCCACTTCCAGCTCTCTGGGGGTCTGGATGATTCCGATGCGCACGTCCACCTGATCTGGCTCCTCTCGACGCCCCGGGGCGGGGCCTGCGGGCACTTGGACGTTACAGCCGTAGGGCAGACTGCATGACATGAGCCAGCTCCCACCGGGCGGGAAAACGGACCGCAACGTCCGTTGGGCATCGACGATG
>JBEKWB010000024.1:0-45900 GCA_049513455.1 Acidimicrobiales bacterium | reverse complement strand
ACGCTCGCTTGCTTGGCGATGGCCAACTCGGCGGTCCTTATCACTGAGCCCGGTGTCACCACACCAGCCCATGCCGTCGTGCCGAGAGGAGCGACGGCGCAGCATGTTATGAGTGCTGACGAGAGCACTCCAATAGTGACACGCTTGCGCAGCCAGAATCCCACTATTTTAACTTACCCTTCGCAGAAGAGGGTTCCGGCGATCACCGCCGACATCAAACAGACCGCCGACGAAGGGTGTCCGGCGGCGATCCGGCTACAGTTGCGGGTTGATGCGGCTGCTTGGCCCAAGCAAACAGGCGATTCGGGACTCGCCCCCTCCGGCCGTCGTGGTGGATCATGGCCTCCCGCTCTCGACGAACGGCGCCATCGCTTCGTGTAACGATCACCACCGAGGGAGTTCAGGACTGCTATGGCAGACTCCCCGCGTGACGAGAAATTGGTGACCGCTGAACCTGGCGTGCCCCAGGACGGTGCGGACGGAGTCGAGGCGGCCGGCCACTTCCGCATCTACCTGGGCGCGGCCGCGGGTGTTGGGAAGACCTACTCGATGCTCAGCGAGGGCCACCGGCGAAGCCAACGCGGTGCTGATGTCGTCATTGGCCTCGTCGAGGCTCACAGACGGCTCCACACCGAGGAGTTGATCGCGGGTCTCGAGGTGGTCCCGCGCCGGACCGTCGAATACCGGGGGACACTCTTCGAGGAAATGGACCTCGATGCCTTGCTCCGACGTCACCCCAAGGTGGCACTCGTCGATGAGCTCGCCCATACGAACGTCCCTGGTTCGAGTCACAACGTGAAACGTTGGGAAGACGTCATGGAACTCCTCAGCGCGGGAATCGACATCATCACCACCGTAAATATTCAGCATCTGGAAAGCATTGCCGACGCAGTGGAGCAGATCACCGAGGTCCCGATCAAAGAGCGGGTTCCGGACTGGGTGCTTCGCAAAGCCGATCAGATTGAACTCGTCGACTCATCACCCGAACAACTCCGTCGCCGGATGCTGCACGGGAACATCTATCCACCCGAAAAGGTTCCCCAGGCCCTGACCCACTTTTTCCGGGAAGACAATCTGATGGCGCTACGCGAGCTTGCGCTGCGCTTCCTGGCGGACGAGACCGAAGAAGAGCTCCTCGAGCACCTCAAGGCACGTCAGACCGGAGTGCTCTGGGAGACCAGTGAGCGCATCCTCGTCGGGGTCACGGCAGCACCGGGCACCGACGCAATCGTCCGAAGAGCATCCAGGATGGCATCGCGGATAAAGGCGGAACTTCACGTCTTGCACATCATTTCCGGCGAAGGCATCGGGCGGAAAGACGAGAACCAGCTGGACAAACTACGGCAGTTGACGACCGACGTGGGCGCCCACTGGAACGAAGTCCAAGCCGAAGATCCCGCACAAGCCCTCTTCGAGTTCGCCCGTGCCCATCAGATCACCCAGATCGTCGTGGGCTCGAGTGCAAGAAGCCGTTGGCAGGAGTTGAAGAGTGGGGGCTCCATCGTCAGGAAGATCTCCCAACTGGCGGCGCCCGCCGGAATCGACGTGCACATCATCGCGCGGCGTGACCAGGGCTCAACTGCGGACGCGACGCCGCCGCCGGAGTAATGGTCGCCCAACCAAGCCCCTCTTGTCAGGGGGACCCTGACACTGTAAGGTGGGCCCTGACAACCCCGGGAGCCGACGCGGAGGGGAACCGATGGCCGTGACCGCAGAGCACGTGACGACGTCATGCTCGTTCTGTCTGAAACCGAGCGACGAAGTTGCGAAGTTGGTCGCTGGTCCGGGCGTGCACATCTGCAATGAGTGCGTCGATCTGTGTCACCAGATCATCGGCAGCCCACCCTCTCTACCACCGCGACTGAAATCTTGGGAAGAGGATCTTGACCTCAGCGGTGTACTCGCGAGCCTCCCGCGGATGGCGGCCGCAGGTGCGCAGGTCGAGAGCAATCTTTCCCGCTTCGTGATGAGAGCGAGGGAGCTTGGCGCGACGTGGGCGACCATCGGGTCGTCCTTGGGGATGACTCGACAGTCTGCGTGGGAGCGGTTCTCTGGTGAGGAATAGCGGCGCCTGCACCTGACCGGGAGGACGAATGGTCGGGTATCGTCGTCGGTATGACGCCCGATGAGATGGCCGATCTCGTGCACCTACGCCGGGCACGCGATCTCATGGACCGTGCCTACGCCCAGCCCCTCGATGTCGCGGCCATGGCTCGGACCGCGCTGATGTCGCCCGCTCACTTCTCGCGCAAGTTCCGTGCGGCGTATGGCGAGACTCCCTACTCCTACCTCATGACACGACGCATCGAGCGTGCCAAGGCCCTTCTGCGGCAAGGAAGGTCGGTCACCGATACCTGCGTCGCCGTAGGTTGCATGTCGCTCGGCTCGTTCAGTTCGCGCTTCACCGAAATTGTCGGCATGACACCGTCGCAGTACCGCCGGCTTGACCATCGCGACCTCGAGCTCGTTCCGGCGTGCGTGAGCAAGCTCGCCACCCGGCCGCGGCGAACTGCGGTCACGGTCTGACGGCTGCCACCGGCGTCGACTTCACTGCAACCGGGACTGGGTCTGGAACACCTGACGTCGGACCCGCTCCGACATCGGGCAGGATCGGAGAAGCATGTGTCGGGTCGGAGTTCCTATCATTGTCCCATGGCTGTCACACTCTCCGCGATGTTCATCTCCGTCCACGACCCCGACGCTGCGCTGGTCTTTTACCGCGACGCGCTCGGCCTCGAGGTACGCGCCGACGTGGCGTCCGAGGGCTTCCGCTGGGTCACCGTTGGCGCCCCGGGGCAGGACGTCGACATAGTTCTGTCCCAACCACACGGCGGTCGTTCGCAGGCTGAAGGCGACGCTCTGCTCTCCCTGGTGACGCAGGGGTCGCTGCAAGCTGCGATCTTCCGCTCCGACGACCTCGACGCCACCTTTGAGAAGGTTCGGGCGTCGGGCGCCGAGGTCCTCCAGGAACCGACGTCCCAGCCCTGGGGCGTGCGCGACTGCGCATTCCGCGACCCTTCCGGCAATCTCGTCCGCATCGCGCAGGCCTGACCGCCGCGGGGTGCCGCCGGTGCGATCCGTCCGAGTTGACGGGAGGAGTCTTCCCGAACCCTGATCGACTGCCGTGATCATGCCCTAACCCCCGATGGGTACAGTGCAAGAGATGGAGACGGGGACATGACCCAGCACGGGAGCGGACTCGACCGAAGCGCGGAGTGGGAGACCTTGAGGGATCGCTACCTTCGGCCCTTGGACGAACGACCGGCCTCATCGGCCCGGGGATTGCATCACTTTGCGGTGCTCTGCAGCGATGTCGAACAGACAATCCGGTTCTACCAGGACCTCCTCGAGTTCCCTCTGGTCGAACTCTTCGAGAACCGCGACTACCGCGGGTCCACCCATTTCTTCTTCGACGTTGGCCACGGGAACTACCTGGCCTACTTCGACTTCCCCGGTCTCGACCTCGGGGCCTACCGTGAAGTAGTGGGCGGTCTCCATCACATCGCTATTTCCGTAACTCCCGAACAGTGGGAACGACTCGTGGCCAAGCTGGAGGCGGCCGGGATCGACACCCACATCGTAAACGGTTCCTCGGCCTACTTTCCCGGGCCCGATGGCGAGCGACTCGAGTTGCTCTCCTATCCACTCAATGACATGTACGGAACGATTGTCGGCTCATAAGCCGTCCGGAGATCACACAGGGGCAAAGTTCCAGCGCATGGCTCCCCCCGGATCGATTGTCAAGAGCGAAGTCGCCTGGTGAGCAGTGAGGCGATAGATCGTCCACGGCGGCGGTCCAGCTGAGGGGGCGCTGTAGTCCGCGGTCAGGCGCACGCCCGATTCGTCCACTTGGGCGGGCCACCCCACGGCGTTCCACTGCCGGACCATGGTCGCGACCGTGGCCGGGTCTGCGATCTTCTCCGCCACACCTTCGATCACGAGGTCGAACTCATGCGTGGCCACGCTCAGCGTGCAACGCGGATCACGAGCAAGATTTCTTCCTTTGCGGGTTTGCTCTCCCGTCTCGAACCAGAAAGCGCCCTCGTGCCAGAGCGCGCCGACGGCCGTCATATGTGGGCTCCCGTCCCGGTTGATCGTCGCCAACCAGCTCGTGTGCCGATCAGGGCCGCCTGTGCCTGGGGCTTGCGTCACCCCCCGTGCGAGACGGCTTTCGACCGTGGCCCACTCAATGGGCGGCAGCTCGTAGAGTTCTGCGAGATTGGTAGCTTTCATGATCATTTTTGACGGACCCGACGGCGGAGACTCATCGCTCGGCAACCGCTCGGCGCAGTTCGACCGACGCCCCTCCCACCCACGACCGGGACGCGCCGACGGAGGCGGCTGCCTCGGCCAGCACGGGGTCGGACACCGCGTATACCCGCCGCGCGTTGTGACCGAGAATCTTCTCCTTGGTCTCGACGGTCAGGGGTGGATAGCCGAAGCGCTCTTGGAACGACTGGGGGATCTCAAATGCCCGAAAGGCGTCGATGAGCGGCTGGGGGGAGCCGTACCAGATGGAGTCCGTGCCCCATAAGATGCGGTCCGGCCCGAGGGCCCCCAGCAGCTTGCCCAGCACGTGCGCCGCTTCCGCCGGCCGCCGCAGCATGAGGAACCAGGTGCTCCCCAGCTCGGCGTAGACGTTGCCCTCTGGTCCAATACCCACCGCTTCGAGTGTGGCGATCAACCGGTCCACTCCGTCGTGGGGCGCCGCGGCATCGTAGGGACCCTCCTCGCCGCCGGGATTCCTTTCATAACCGGAGTGGTACACGACGAAGTCGATATCGGGAAAAGCAGCAGCCGCCGGGCCGATGTCCCGCGGGGAGGCCGCGGCTACCGAGGCGTCGGGGATCGGACCTCCTAATCCCTTGTGTGTGGCCACCACCTTCGGACCGAGCGCCCGCACCTGCTCGAGAAAGGGCAGGCCGATCTCCTCGTCGTCGAGGAACCACCCCCCGGTCGGAGACGCCGCCGTCGGCGGCCCGTAAAGGGTGTACACCTTCCAACCCGACGGTGAGAGATCATCGCGCCAGAGTGCCATCTGTTCGAGCTCGGCGGGACCCAGATTTGGGTGGATGATGGTGTGGGTGAGAACCCGCCCCCCGGCTCCGTAGCGCGCCATGATGTCGCGCGCCGCGGCGATCTGGGGATTGGTGAGCACATTGTCGGCAACAGAGCCCGGCGTCGAGGTGAGCAGCGCCACCGCTGTCTCGCTGGTACCGAACACCAGGGTGGCCCACTCTGCGGCGTCGATGAGACGGGGGTCCACGCCACTCCCCCAGCGCTCGGCGTCCACCATTTTCAGGAATCCGGCCAGCGGCGCTGCGCCGGGCCGGGCCCAGCGTGTCGGGTCGATGAAGTGGGTCTGGACGTCGATCACCGGGGCCCGCCCCGAGAACGCCGCTGTCGCGGCTTCCTCATCGGTCTCGGTCTCTTCGTCGAGCGGGAAGTACCCGCCCCCGTGGGCGGCATTTAGGGCGCGCAAGGCTGTCGCGGTGCCGCGCCGGTCGACGGTGTACTCCATCGGTGTGAGACCGAGTCGAGGAGCGAGGGCGCCCACTCGCTCTGCGAATCGAGCCGCCGCCCGACGGACGGCCGGTGACGGCATTCGCGCCGCCGTGACCCTGAACAAGTCCAAAGCCTGAAGCTCTTCTCGTCTATCTTCTCGCCCTCGAGGAAGTCGATGGCACGCCGGGTGTTCCCGTCGAGGCTGGAGTTGAAGAGGCCTGAAGGATCCTTGAGAGCTGCTCCCTTGGCAAACGTCACCTTCACGACGCTCTTGTACGTCTCGCCGGTGCAGATCATCCCGGCGTCGTACCACACGGGGACCCCTCGCCACTTCCACTCCTCGACAACTTCGGGATCGGCCTCCTTGACCAAGGCACGGAGCCGACTGAGCATCTGGCCCCGCCAGTCGCCCAGCTCCTCAATTCTCCCGTCTATCAGCTGAGACGGGGACTTGCCCACCTGCGACGCGCCTCTTGCCATGCCCGTTTCACTTCCTTGGTCCCGAGACTAACCCATCAGCTGATTGCGGTCTGGCACCCGGTGTCGAAGAGATCGGGATCACTGGTGTGCAGCCGAGCAAGATTCGCCTCCCACATGTGACGAAGGTAGTACTTGCGGTACATAGACTTGCCATTCACGACTTCCGCTTCGAGGATCTCGCTGCCACCGGCCGCTTCGCACTCTAGGTGTAGGCGGGCGCATTTCTCGAGCGTGAGCGCCTCGATGGCAGCGTGCTCGATCGATTGCGATGCGATGATCGCACCATGGTTCTTGATGTGGACCACCATCCTGTCGCCAAGCGCATCGACTACCTTCAGGTGGGACTTTATCCCGTCGTCAAAGTACGTGGCTTGCTCTTCATGAAACAAGACCGAGGCCACGTTGTACATGCCCACCTCTTTGCCCGTGGAGGAAAGCACGGAGAGGTAGTGCGAGTGTAGATGCACTATGGCCTTCACATCCGGCCTTCTCTTGTAAATCAGCGCGTGAAAGTTGACGGCCGGCGACAACTCGTGACGACCGACGAGCGGCTGCAGGTCGAGGTCCATTTGAACGATTTGCTCTGGCGTGGTCTGGTCGAAATATTCGAATCCGGTGACCCAGAAGGCATCGGCCCTGTGCTCATCTCGCGCACTCACATGGCCCCCGACGTTCGAGTCGCACCCCTCTCTGTACAAAATGCGCCTGGCGGCGGCGATACGAAAGCGGATGTCGGATTGATCCATGTCAGTCGCCGTCCGGGTCATGCCCGTCATCGGCGGCTCGGACGGGGGCGGGGGCCGATCCGGGGTCGCGAACCCCCAGTTGGTAGCGCGGCCCGGCGAAGCAGGCCCGCGACGGGGGCAAGTTCAGCGACGCGTCGCTCTTCTGGTCTGACATTGACGCACATCATGTCGCCATCGTGTCACTGGAGCAAGGGTCGCTACGGCGACGCGGCCGGGTAACCCACCGAGCCGGCCGTGATGTCGACGATACGAGGACGCGGGGAAGTCTGATCGACCTCGCCGGTCAGAAGTCCCGCGAGCCTCCCCGTCGATGTCGTGACGGACCAACTCCCTCCCTGTGCAAATGAGGTCGTCAGCGCGTCTCCGTAGAGCACCCGGGCCCGAGCCAGGGTGTCGCCGAGGTAGCGCCTGGACATCGTCGTCCGGAGCGTACGACCGAGGAGGATCAACGGTGACTGTCACGACGTTCCCCCGATCCGGAGACTGCCACTGCGGACTGCCACAGAACTACTGTCACTAGAACCATGACCCCGTCAATTCCCGCCGATAGTGACCGAACCGAGGGAGGGGCACCGCGAAAGCGAACGTCCGCGGCCGGGCGGGACAGAATGGACGCATGCGGCGGGGATCTCAGGCCTATGACCGGATCGGTGTCGGCTACGCCGCCATCCGGCTACCCGACCCCCGCTTGGCCGAAATGATCGCCCGGGCCATCGGCGACGCCGAGACCGTCGTGAACGTCGGCGCCGGCACAGGGTCCTACGAGCCTCCCGACCGCGCCGTCGTCGCCCTCGAGCCTTCGTCCGTCATGCTGGCCCAGCACCGGGGGAACCGCCGAGTTCAGGGGACGGCCGAGCAATTGCCATTTGACGATGCGACGTTCGACGTGGCGATGGCCGTCCTGACCGTGCATCACTGGGAAGATCTTGATCGGGGACTGGCTGAGCTGCGCCGGGTCAGCCGCCGCCAGGTCATCTTCACCTGGGACCCCGATCATCGGCCCCAACTCTGGATCGCAGCGGATTACGTTCCCGCCATTCATGCCATGGAAGCCGCTCGCTTCGCGTTCGTCCCGCACATCGTCTCCGCACTCGGTGCGCACACTGTGTCCACCTTTGAGATCCCGCACGACTTCACGGACGGCTTCCAGGCCGCATTTTGGCGACGACCCGAGATGTACCTCGACCCGACGATCCGCTCGGCCAGCTCGACCTTCGCCTCGCTTCCCCGCGACAAGGTCGAACCGGGGATCGAGCGCCTGCGGAGGGATCTCGCGTCCGGGGACTGGCAGAGGAAATATGGGGATCTCCTCTCCAGGGAGAGGGTCGACTACGGCTACCGGCTCATTGTGGCCGGAGAGGGTCATCGATGAGGCACGTCATGTATCAAGGCGGCGACCACACGCACACGGGAGGACAATCGTGAAGAGCCTGATGGTGATTTCGAGCGATGGCCATGCGACCGCACGGATGGAGGAGTACCGGGCGTACCTCGACGCCGAGTTCCGTGAAGAGTTCGACGCGTTCGTGGTCGAGTACAAGAGCAAGGGTTCGAGGAACTTCGACCCGCCCGCCCTACGCCAGCGACTCGACCCGGAGCTCGTCGAGGCCTGGAAGGAGCACATGGTCGACCACGGCCGGCTCGAAGGAAGTTCCGATCCGCACGCCCGTCTCAGAGAGCTCGATCGCGAGTGCATTGCCGCCGAAGTCCTGTTCCCCGATTTCGGGCTGCCCTTCGAGCTGTACTCGCCCGGACTCGCGGCGGCCAAGGGCTACCCACCCCCCGATCGGGCGCATGCCCGCGCCGCCAAGCGGGCACACAACCGGTGGGTCGCCGATTTCTGCAGCGTCGCCCCGGAGCGCTTCGCCGGCATGGCGGTCGTCGACTGGACCGACACCGAGGATGCCGTCGAAGAGATCACCTGGGCCAAGAACGCGGGGCTGAAGGGCGTCGTGCTGCCCTTCTTCGACCCGACCGTCCCGCTCTACCACCCTCGCTTCGACCCGGTCTGGTCAACGCTCGAGGATCTCGATCTGGTCGTGAACAGCCACCAAGCCCTGTCGGGCACCTCGAACGTCCCGGCGCAGACAAGCGGCGTCCGCCATCCCGCCTCGGCCATTCGGCTCTCCGCAGGATGGCTCCTCTTCATTGTGCATGACCTGCTCCCACAGATCATCTGGGGTGGCGTACTCGAGCGATTCCCGACGCTGAAGTTCGTCGTGACCGAGTCAGGTTCCAGCTGGGTTGTCGCCGTTCTCGCCGACATGGACTTCGCCTACCAGGGGAGCTACCTGCGGGGAGACATTCGCGATGCCCTGCCGATCAGTCCGAGTGAGTATTTCGCACGGCAGTGCTACCTCGGCTCGTCCATCTTCTCCCGGGCGGAGATAGAGGCCCGCCATGCCATCGGCCTCGACAAAATGATGCTCGGGGAGGACTATCCCCACCACGAAGGAACCTTTCACAGCGGCACCGCGCACTATTTCCGTGCCACGTTGGGGGCGTCGGGCGTTCCGGAGAACGAGGCCCGGGCCCTGCTCGGGGAGACCGCCGCTACCGTGTTCGGGTTCGACACGGAGGCCCTGGCACCCGTTGCCGCCCGACTCGGACTGCGCGCGGAGGACGTCCTGCGGGTTCCAGAAGAGGACCTGTTCCCGCTCGGCGACGTCAAGAAGCCCTTCGTGTAGGAACCGGTTCAGGAGCGGCTCTCACTCGCCGTCGCCGTCTTCACCGGGGTCGTCCGACTGCCATTTCTTCAGCCAGCCCCCCAACTGCTTGCCCAGTTCCTGCACGTTGCCCGCCGTGCGGTCCAGGAACTTCGAGAACCGCTCCCCGTAGTGCGCCACGGCGGCCGTGAACTCCGCCGACGGCGGGGGCTCGTGCCCACGCCTGGGGTAGTTGCCCCCGCGGATACGGTCGTACTCTCCGGACTGCACCCACGCCATGAGCTCCTTGACCCGCCGCACAGCGATGGGGTGGGTGAGGTTGATTTCCGCCCAGAATCGCGAGTGACGCGAGAAGAGGTCGTCTTCGTCGTCGTAATCGGCCGCCTGTTTGAGGAAGGCATCGAGGTTCATCCCCGGCAGCGCGCCGCCGGCGAGGCGCATCAAGACGCGACACGGGGCGAGCGGATCCCCCATGACCAAGGCGGCGGCGCGATCGGAGGAGAGCTCCGCCGCCCTGGACCACTCCAACAGGGCGTAGTACATGCCGCGCACCGGGAGGCCGAGCAACAGCGACTTCGGGAGGGCTCCTTCCATGAACTGCTTGAGCAGGATCAATGCCGTCGTGTAGTAGACGTGTTCGGAGAGCACGTGGCCGACTTCGTGCGCGAGAACGGTCTGGATCTCCTTGGATGTGTACGAGTTGACCAGCGATGAGTTGACCACGACGATGGGAGTCTTGGCCCCGATGGCCATGGCATTGATGGTGGGGTTGCTGATCACATAGAGATCGGGCACCGATCCGAGGTCGAGGATCGTGGTGCACTGGAGATAGCTGGCCCACACATCGGGCACCTGGTCGACGCCGAGCCGCACCGCGTTACCCATGAGTGTCTGGCGCAGGCGACGCTCGTGCCCCAGGTCGGTGAGCCGCTTGATCACCTTGTCCAGCAACGGGACCGAATTGAGCGCCGACGTGGCCGCCCGATCCGCAGGATGCTCGTAGGCCTTGGCACTTATCTGCTCGAAGCGGTGCGCCAGCTCGATCGCCATGGGTGGATCCCCCTGATAGGTGGTGTCCCGAGACTACGCCGGGATGGGGCGAGAGCCACCGCGCCGTGCCGCCCCGGACCGGAGTCCGCGAGTCGCTCCCCTCCGGGTGGAGTGCGCGAAACTTGGGGCCCACGACGGCGGGCGTGCACGAGAGGAGGCTGCGGTGGCGAACGGTAGTGGCCTCCTCGTCAGGCCCGAACCCGGGCGGACGGAGTCCCACGTCCTGCTGGGCGGCGGGTACCCCGGCTCGGCGTACGTCGACTACGGGCTCGGCAATTTCGCCTTCTACAACACCCCGCCGCCCACCGATCAGAGCGGGTCCCTGGTGATCACCGCGACGGGTCGCCACATCGACAGCGTCACCTGGCGACCTGCGTTGATTGAAGACGAGTTGCCCGTGCCACTTTCTGGAGCCGCCGCAACCGCTGCCCTCCAGAACTGGACGAACGCCCGCACGTGCACCGACCTGACCCCCGGCGCGGGTGCCTCGGTGGCCAGTGTCGTGACGGAGACCTCTCCCGCCCCGCCCGCGGTCGTACAGCAGCTCTCCCAGGACACCTGACGCACGTCCATCGGACGCGCGCGTGGTCGAATAGAGGGATGAGCGAGTACAAGGACCGTTGGATCGAGTGCACCGACAGCGCACTCGTGGTGCGTGGATACTACTTCCCCTGGGGTTCGAAGCGGATCCCGTATGCCTCGATCAAATCGCTGGATCGTTTCGCGATGACCGCCCTGCGGGGAAAGGGCCGTATCTGGGGCTCCGGCGACTTCGTGCATTGGGCCAACCTCGACCCGCGGCGGCCGACGAAGTCCGTCGGCTTCTTCCTCGACGTGGGGCGTCGGGTCATCCCGTTCCTCACCCCGGACGATCCCGACTCGTTCGAGCAGGTACTCCGGGCGCACATCACTCCCGGCCCCGGACGCTGACTGGCCCGGCCGCGGCGGCGCGCTCAGAGCGCGGCGAGGACCTCTTCGGCGGAGCTGGCCGAGAGGCCAGGGCCGGGCTCCACCCCCAGCCACGTGACGATGCCGTCGTCGATGATGGCGGCATAGCGCTGGGAGCGGGAGCCGAGGCCGACGCCGCTGCCGTCCATGGGGAGGCCCACGGCCGCCGTGAACTCCCCGTTGCCATCGGAGAGCATGAGCACCGACGTTCCCACGTTCTGATCCCGGCCCCAGGCGCCCATGACGAAGGGGTCGTTCACCGACAGACAGACGATCTTGTCCACTCCCTTGGCCTTGAGCTCGTCGGTGCGCAAGACGAAGCCGGGCAGGTGATGATCCGAGCAGGTCGGGGTGAATGCACCCGGCACCGCAAAGAGCACGACCTTGCCCGTTCCCAGCACCTCTCCCGATGTGGTGGCGGCCGGCCCGCTCTCGCCGAACGTGAAGACCTTCACATCTGGGATCGGGTCGCCGATAGCGATCGTCATGCTGTCTCCTCCGTGGTTCGGGTGCGTGCGGCCAGGTTGCCACATCGGTGCCCGTCGCCCCCAATCGTCACCGGAGATGTAGCCTGCCCGCAACCTCGCGTGACAGGCGGGGCCTGCCTGGAGAGCCATGACTTGGGGGGTTGCCATGCCGCACGCATTTGACCGGAGATCGTTCCTGGCCGGAGGAGTCGCCTTGGGGGCCGGCATGGTCGCCCTGGGCTCGTCCTCTGGGTGGGCCGGAGCCTCGCTCACCAACGGTCCCGGTCGAAACGGCATCTCGACGGCCACGCCGAAGCGCGGTGGCTCCATCACCTTCGGCATGGACACGGAGGAGGGGGGGTTCGACCCGACCTCGGCGCGCTGGGACGAGGGGGGCTTCCTCTACGGCCGGACCGTGTTCGACCCGATCGCCATCGTCACCGCGGCCGGCAAGGTCGAGCCGTATCTGGCGCAGTCGATCACCTCCAACCCGGACTTCACCGTGTTCACCATCACCCTGCGCCCGGGCATCGTCTTCCACGACGGCACGCCGCTGAACTCCGCCGCCCTGCTGCTCAACCTCCAGAAACAACAGTCGTCCATCCTGACGGGGCCGGCCTTCCAGAACATCGCATCGTCGCAGATCACCGGCCCGCTCTCGGTGTCGATCACCATGAAGGCCCCCTGGGAGCCGTTTCCCTACGCCCTGGCCCAGGCCCAGACGGGGTACGTGGCAGCCCCGTCCATGCTCAACAACAAGAACGGCACTACGAACCCGGTGGGTACGGGGCCCTTCATCTACGGCGAGTGGATCCCCAACAGCCATTTCACCGCGACGGCCAATCCCCATTACTGGCGCAAGGGGCTCCCCTATCTGAGCTCCATCACCTTCAAGCCGATCATCAACCCGTCGGCCCGCGTCGACGCCCTGGAGTCGGGGACGATCGACATCATGCACACCAACACGCCGCAATCGTTCGCGAACTTCCGGCACAACTCCAAATGGTCCTACGTGGACAACAGCGGTGCCATTCTGGGACAGCCTGATGTCAACTGCGTCATGCTCAACACCGCCGCCCCGCCCTTCAACAACAAGACACTGCGCGTGGCCCTGGCCAAGGCCAGCAACTCCGAGCGGTACGCCAAGATCATCGACCTCGGCATCAACGAGCCGATGTCGGGGCTGTTCCTCCCGGGCAGCCCGTACTACACCAAGACCGCCTACCCCACCCCGGACCCCAAGGGTGCGGCGAAATTGGTCACGCAGATCGCGAAGCAGACCGGCCAGCCGGTCGCCTTCACCCTGACCGCCACCAACAACCCAGACGTCGAGCGGGCCGCGCAATTCCTCCAGCAGGAATGGGGCCAGGCCGGCATGAAGGTCACCATCAACATTCAGGAGCAGAACAACCTCATCAACGACGCCCTGGCCGGCAAGTACCAGGCCACGACCTGGCGGCAGTTCGGGGCGGTCGACCCCGACCTCAACTACGTCTGGTGGAGCACGACGACCGCCAGCGGCCCCATCCCGCTCAACATGGCCCGCAACTCCGATCCCCGCATTCAGGCCGCGCTCCTCGTCGGGCGTACCTCGAGCGATCCGGCGGCCCGGATCAAGGCGTACCAGGAGATCAACCAGTACCTGGGCGAGGACATCCCCTACATCTACGGCGATCGTTCGACCTGGGCCATCGCGGCCAATCCCAACGTGCAGAACTTCAACAACCCCAAGACCCCGAGTGGAGCGACGGCCATCGGGCTCGACGCCGGCGTCATCTGGCCGACGCAGGTGTGGGTGTCGTGAGTCAGCGCATCTCGACGTCGTCGAGGTAGTCGTCGCGCCAGTGGGTGAACTGCTCTTCGGGTAGGCGAAGGCAGTAGGTCGGCGCCAATGCCTCCACGAATCCCCGCTCGTGGCTCACGGCGATGATCGTGCCCGGCCACTGCCCGAGCATGGTTCCCACGGCCGTGATGGACGAGGGGTCAAGGTTGTTCGTGGGCTCGTCGAGGAGGAGCAGGTTGGTCTCGCCCGCCGACAGCATGGCCAGGCCGAGCTTGGCCCGCTCACCCCCCGACAGCGTGGCCGGCAGCTGGTCGGCGGCCTTGGACGGAAGTCCGAACGAGCCCAGCAGCGCCCGCCGTTCCCGTTCGGTGGACAGGACCGCATCGCTCACGTTGTCCAGGGTCGTTACCGTGGGATCGATCTGCTCGTGCTCCTGGGCGAAGTAGCCCAGCGCCACGTTGGCGCCGAACTCGATCACCCCGTTCGTCGGCTCCTGTACCCCGGCCAGGCAACGGAGCAGGCTCGACTTTCCTGCGCCGTTCCGGCCGATGATGACAATGCGATCGCCCCGGCTGACGTGGAAATTAACGTTGCTCAAGACTTCGTTCTTGCCGTAGTGCACGGCCAGTTTGGTGACCTCGAGAGGGACAATCCCCGCGCGCGGCGGGGTCGGCAGGCGGAACTTGCTCGCCTTCTCCCTCTTGTCCACGTGGGTTCGCTGTCCCTCTATGCGCTCGACGCGCCGATCGAGGGACTTGGCCACCTTCGCCCGCTTCGCCGTCTGGCCGCGCATGGAATCGGCCAGGGACGACAGCCGGGCGATCTCCCGCTGCTCAAGCGCAGACGTTCGCTCCCGCTGCGATTGGTCGGCCTCGTGCTGCGCCTCGAACTTCGAGTAGTTGCCCTTCCACTCCGTGAGGCGCTGGTTGGAAATGTGCAGAATCTTGGAGATGGAGCGGTCCAGGAGCTTCAAGTCGTGGCTCACGACCAGGATCGCCCCGGGAAAGCGCTCGAGCTCGTCGAGCAGCCAGCGCTTCGCGGCCCGGTCGAGGTGGTTCGTGGGCTCGTCCAAGATCATCAATTCGGGTTCCTGGAAGAGGACGCGCATGAGGTCCACGCGGCGACGCTGGCCCCCGGAGAGCGACTCGATGTCCTCCAACAGGAGCTCCTGGCGCAGACCGAGGCCATCGGCCAGACGCGCCATCACCGACTCCGCCTCGTAACCCCCGTTGCTCTGGAATTTCTCCTGCAGGTCGGTGAAGAGCTCGATGTTCTCCGCCGAGGGATCGTCCGCCATGGCCTGGCGCGCCGCCCCGACGGCTTCGTCGAGCACGTCGAGGCCACGGGCCGAGAGGATGTGGGAGAACCCGGTCGGCTCCAGGCCCAGCCCGCCGGGCACCGGGGCCTGGGGGAGGAAGCCGAACGAGCCCAGGAGCCGGACGTTGCCACGGTGGCGCAACTGGGGGGTGGGCTCACCGACCACGACCGAGATGAAGGACGATTTGCCCGTCCCGTTCCGGCCGACCAGGCCCACCTTCTCGCCCGCCCCGACGACGAACGAGGCGTCGGAGACCAGCACCCGATCGCCAATTTCGATGGTGAGGGAGGAGCCAACGATCACGCTCCATTGTACGAGCCGACACAGGGCCTCGATACACTCCGCAGATGCCCGGCCTGGACCGCAAGTGGTGGACCCTGATCGCGGTCTGCACAGCGATCTTCATGCTGCTGCTCGACATCACCGTCGTCAATGTGGCGCTGCCCGACATCCAGCGCTCGTTGCACTCGAGCTTTTCGGACCTGCAGTGGGTGGTCGATGCCTATTCGCTGACGCTGGCCGCCTTCCTGCTCACCGCCGGCGTGGTCGGTGACATCTACGGGCGGCGCGAGGTCTTCGCCAGTGGCCTGGCCCTCTTCTCGCTCGCCTCGCTCGTCTGCGGGCTCTCGACCGACTCACTGATGCTCAATCTGTCCCGCGCCCTACAGGGGGTGGGGGGCGCCATCATGTTCGCCACCTCGCTGGCCCTCATCGCGCAGGCCTTCCAGGGGAGGGACCGCGGCACCGCGTTTGGCATCTACGGCGGCGTCATCGGTGGCGCCGTCGCGGTGGGCCCTTTGGTCGGGGGCGCCATCACCAGCGGTATCGGATGGAGATGGATCTTCTTCGTCAACGTCCCGATCGGAGTGGTGGCGATCTTCATCACGCTGACGAAGATCGCAGAGTCGAAGGATCCGACGGCGCGCCGCATCGACTGGATCGGCTTCATCTCCTTCTCCGTCAGCCTCTTCCTTCTGGTGTTCGCCCTGGTGCGCGGCAACGACGAGGGTTGGTCGAGCGCGACCACCGTCGGGTTCATCGTCGCCGCAGTCGTCCTCATGATCGTCTTCTTCGTGAACGAGCGACGGAGCAAGGATCCGATGCTCGACCTCGCGCTCTTCAAGAAACCGGCCTTCGTGGGGGTCTCGATCGTGGCGGTGGGGATCTCGGCATCCATCTTTGCGATGTTCTTGTACCTGACGCTGTACGTCCAGGACAGCTTGGGCTACGGGCCGTTCCCCGCCGGCGTGCGCTTCCTCCCGCTCACCGTCCTGGCGTTCGTCGTCGCCCCCTTCGCCGGCCGGCTCACGGTGCGTATCCATTCGCGCTACCTGCTCGGCACGGGGCTGCTCCTCATCACCGCCGGCCTCCTGCTCATGGCCCGGACCCATCCGGACTCGACGTGGACGGTGCTGCTACCGGGGTTCATCGTGGCCGGGGCCGGGATCGGGATGGTGAACCCCGTGCTGGCCTCCACGTCAATTTCGGTCGTGGAGCCGCGACGGAGCGGGATGGCGTCGGGGGCCAACAACACCTTTCGCCAAGTAGGCATCGCCACGGGCATCGCCATTCTCGGGGCCATCTTCCAGAGCCAGATCGTCAGCCACACGTCGGCCCTGCTGAACCAGAGCGCCGTCGGTCGAGAGGTGCTGCACAAGGGGGGGAGCCAACTCACGGCCGCCTTGGCGGGCGGTGGCGTGACGCAGGCGGCGGCGCAGATCCCCCTGGCGTCGGCACGGTCCGACCTCCTGCACGCGTACCATATCGGTTTTTCCTCGACGCTGAACCACCTCGCGGTGATCGCGGCCATCATCGCGTTCGCAGGTTCGCTGGGGGGGTTTCTCCTCGTCCGCCAGCGCGACTTCGTCGTTCCGGCCGGGCAGGGTGGGGGAGGCGGCCATGCCTGAGCCCATCGTGCTCGAAGGGCGCTTCGTCCGTCTGGAGCCGCTGTCCGAGACGCACATCGACCCTCTGGTGGTGGCGGCGTCGGAGGATCGGAGCAACTACCAGTGGAGTACCGCTCCGAACGGTCGGGCCCAGACGGAGCGTTACGTCGCCGACGCCATCGCGAAGGTGGCCAGGGGCGAGCAAGTCGCCTTCGCCACGGTACGAAAGGGCGGAGGAAGTGCCGATCGCGTGGTCGGCTCGACGCGCTTCTACGAGGTCGCTACCTGGCGGTGGCCGGATGGCTCACCCCATCAGCGGGTTGGCGTACCCGACGTCGTCGACATCGGGTACACGTGGCTGGCCGCGTCGGCGCAACGGTCGCCGGTGAACACCGAGGCCAAGCTCCTCATGCTGGGCCACGCCTTCGAGGTCTGGCACGTGCACCGGGTGGGGTTCCAGACCGACGAGCGCAATACCCGCTCACGCAAGGCCATCGAACGGATCGGCGGCCGGCTGGACGGGCTCTTGCGCGCCGACCAGCCCGGCACCGACGACACGGTACGCACCTCGGCCCGCTTCTCCATCCTGGCGTCCGAATGGCCGGAGGTGAAGGAGCGCTTGACGTCCCGGCTCGGCAGAGGGGCGCAACCGGTCGAAGGCTGATCAAGCCCGGGCGAGGGAGGCGGAGATCTTGCGCCGGTGCAGATCGCGAACGGCCGCCTCGGCCTCTTCCTTGGGCCGGATCGCCGCCACGGCCTTCCCGGTGCGGTGGATGGTCCACGCCAGCTGGTCGGCGCGCTCCACGGAGTGATGGAAGATCTCGACAAAGGCCTGGATCACCGTTTGAAAGGTGGTGACATCGTCGTTCCACACGATGATTGCCCAGAGGTCCTCGATGTCGAAGAATGCGTCGACGTCCGCGTCGTCGATGACCGGATGGTCGATGGTGGTCTGTTGGTCGAGGATGAGGGTCATGGGCGTTTCGGGAACCTGCGACTGGTTTCGAGGTCCTGCAATTGGCAGGCTCCACACTAGTTCCCCGGACTGATCTGCCAGGTGCAGCCGGCGCGACGAGCCAGAAGCGCGAGCCTACCGGCCCGTCGAATCGCCCTCCGGTGGCGTCGTCATCGTGGTGCCGGTCTGAACGGCTGGGCCCCTTCGGGGTCGTCGGGCGTCCGGTTGCGTACGGCCGGCCATTCGGTCCGCCCCAGCCCGGGACGGGGGAGGAACCAGGGGGCCGGAGGCGGCATGATGAGTTTGGTGAGGACGTCCACAATCGACTCGTAATTGATGCGCCACCCCTGGAAGTGGCGCCACGAATCATCGAGGCTGCGCTCCAGCGGGAAGTGCACCTCCTCCAGTCGCTGGAAACCCTGCGCGAACTCCTCCTTCGTCAGCCGCGTTCCCGCCGTGGGAATCGGATCGGGGTCGAAGGAGATGTGCAGCGCCCCGGCCATGGAGCGGAGACAGTTTGTCCCCATCGACAGGGTGAGCCGTGCCTGCCGGGGCGTCCGGCCCGGGCTCACGGAGTGGTACAGCGCCGCTGAGTCCATGATGGCCACCAGGCCCACCAGCCAGCTGCGTGAGGACACCGGCGAGCGTAACCATATGAGCGCGGGATAGTTGGAATGGCTCTCGGAGACCGCCGCCGCCCAACGCTCCCAGTCGGCGTAGAGCGGGGGAAGTTCGTCGATGCTGTCCAGCAGGTAGTGGCGGGCCAGGATCTCGGGACCCCAGGCCGGAGTGCCCGCACGGGTGGCGAGGAGCGTGACTTCCGTCTCCCGCGTGGAGAAGGCGCTGTAGAGAGCGGGGAGATAGGCGATCTCCAGGGCCACGACCAGCAGACCCACACCCGCGGCGATGATCTCGATCGACCTGGTCCCCGATCCCGGGTTGGTGACGATTCCGAGGGTGAAGACGGAGGAGCCCGCAATCTCGAACGCGGAGCCCAGGCTCTCTCCGCTGGACCACCAGGTGACCAGTCCGAACCCGAGGACGAGCGCGCCCAGCCACAGGACGAACAGCGTGATCATGGCGGACGGGCCCACGAACGCCATGAGCCGATCGCGCACCTCGTAGGTCGGGAGGTGGGGCAGGATGCGGCGGGTCGCCCTGCCGATGCCGCGGGCCACGGTGCGCATGGCGCGCGACGAGCTCACCCGGGGCACGACCAGCGCGGTGAACACGCTGAGGGCAGTGGACCCGAGGACGAACACGCCGACGATCAGCCCGGCCACCCGGAGGAACGTCTCCATCACGTCATCCTGCCATGTCGCATTCGGCCCCCAATGGGAGCCGAGGGTCCTCGCGCTAAATGCTGACGGGCTGCTGGCCGATGAGGCGGGCCAGCTCTTCAGCCACCGCGGCCTGGTGGGCCTCGGCGTCCCGGCGGGCGGACGACGGCCTCCAGCGGCCTCCGGTCACCCAGATCACGGGGATGAAGACAAGCATGCCGGCCACATCGACGTAGAACCAGTGCTGCCATTGATGGGGGGCCTGGGCGGAGCCCTTCTCGAGCGTCTGCAGCGCCGCCTGGTGCGCCTGAATGAAAGTCAGCTGATCCTGGTAGGGCGCGACGAGCGTCGCCAGCTGAGTCTTGTACTTGGCCAGCTCGGCCAGTCCGCTGCCCCCGAACGCCTTCGCCGCGGCGGCGATGTTGGCGGCCGAGGGATCGGCCGCCACCGCGGCGGCCGCGGCGGGGTCCTTGGCCAGTATGGCCAGGAGTCCCGTGTGCGACTGGGCGAAGGCGATCGTCTTGGGGTGCTCGGCCACGAAGTTGGCCACGGTCTGACCGTGAATGACGGTGTTGGCGACCGGCAGGTTGTCCACGACCGGGTTCACGCTGGTGATGATCAACGTGATCACAATCAGGGCGGCCCCGATCGTGATGCGCAGGACCCAACCCCACAGCGCCAGGCCGGTGGCGACAAGGGCCGGGTTCTTCTCCTCGATGCTCTCGGTGAAGCTGGCGATCCACGGCGCAAAGACGAGAGCGATACCGACTCCGAGCATCGCTGCTTCAACGGCCAAGGTGTAATAGCCCGCGTACGGATGGGTGGCGTTCCTCAAGAAGATGAGAAGGACGACGATGGAGAACACGCTGCCCACGACCATGAACGGTTTGCGGACCCTGAGTGCGTCCGACAACAGGCCGACCACGATCAACCCGACCAGGTCCGCCACCCAGAACCACGTGTTGAGCCCGTTCGCCTGCGTGACGGTGAAGTTGGTGCCGTTGGGATTCTTGAAGATCACCGGGTAGTACACCGTGAAGAGGCTGGCGGCGGCGTAGTAGAGCAGGAGGAACAGCGAGATCCCCAAAGAAGCGACAACGAGATCCCATTTGAGGATCTGTGGCCACGGGCGCTCGGCCGCTTCGAGAAGCTGGTGATCGGTCAGGCCACGGGCGCGCGCTTCGACGAGCGCCTGATCGCGCGCGGACACCATCAGTTGGTCCCGCAGCCGGAGCGAGAGGTCCTTGAGCGCGAAGAGCGAGATGACGAAGACGAGCAGCGCGGCGCATCCGGCAATGACGAACTGGCTCTTCCAGTGGGTCTGCCCGAAGTGGTTCAGCGTGTGCAGGGCCACGATCGATGAGATGAGACTGCCCGCCACCGGGCCGATGGTCCAAAAGCCCATGGCGGAGGCTCGACCCAGCTGAGGGCTGAAGTCGCGCACGAGCGCCGGGGTGGCCACGAGAATGGCACCCTCCACTATCCCGATCAGGCAGATCAGGACGAGGTAGACCCACTTGCCGTTGGTCAGGGGGATGGCGACCGCGGTGAGGAGGCCGACGGCCAGAGTCCCGTAGATGACCACGTTCGACCTGCCGACGCGATCGGTTCCGCTGGCGAACAGCGAGGCGAAGGCGCCGAGAAGGTTGGAAGCCACATCGATGGCGATGAAGAAGTTGAAGCTCATGTGGTAGCTGGCCAAGATGTTGGGCGTCACGCCGAACTGCACGAAGTACGCGTAGTAGAGGACGATGGCGGCCAGGACCGCTACGGCCAGATAGCCGGCCCGTCGCAGGCCCTGCGGGTACTCACTGACGGTGTGATCGAAGAAGAATCGTCCGATGGGGCCGCGAAGGCTCGGCTGTCCCGCCGAAGCCCCGTTGAGGGCGACGCCGCCCTCCCCCCTGTCCAAACTTGATGACGGTCCCACTGGTTAATTTGCTGCCTTCGCCGCGCGGAGAGGTGCGAGGTTCACATTCGCCCCGTGCACGCGCATGAGGCCACTCTAACGTCAGGGTGTCGATGTGAGGTGGAATGGCCGATCAAACCCCCTCTCGAGCGGGCCCGGTCCCGAAATGACCGGCGGGGCCTGCGTAACATGGACAAATGGAACCTCGTGAGGTGCTGGCGGCCGACCAGATCGATCTGTCGGACATCGGCTTCTGGGAACGCCCGCTCGACGAGCGCGAGGGCGCGTTCGCGCTCTTACGGAGGGAGCGGCCACTGGCCTTCTTCAAAGAGCCCCCCGTTCTGCCCGAACTGTCCCTCTTCGTGCCGGAGGGTCCGGGCTACCGCGCCGTGACACGGCACGCGCACATTGTCGAAGTCAGCCGGCACCCCGAGATCTACCAGTCCGGCAAGGGCGCCACCAGCATTCCGGACATGCCCGAAGAGCTGTTGGAGTACTTCGGCTCCATGGTCAACACGGACAACCCGCGCCACGCGCAGCTGCGCCGGATCGTCTCCGCCGCCTTCAGCCCCCGCATGATCAAGAGCATCGAGGATCGCATCGAGCTCGTGGCCAATCAGGTCATCGATCGCATCGCCACAAAGGGCGGGTGCGACTTCGTGGTGGACGTGGCCACCCAGCTACCTCTCGCGATCATCTGCGGCATGATGGGCATCGGCCCCGCGGACTACGGCACGGTCTTGCGCGCATCCAACGTCATCACCGTCTCGGGCAATGCGATCGCCGGCTCGGGGGACCCGGAGTATCTCCCCGCCGATGCCGATCCCCTGGTGGCGCTGATGGAGGCTTCGCAAGCGCTCACCTCGCTCATGTCCGAGCTGGCCGAGGCCCGCCGGAGCGACCCGACCGACGACGTCACCTCGGCCCTCGTCCACAGCAACATCGACGGTGAGTCGCTCTCCCCCGCCGAAGTGGCGTCCTTCTTCATCCTTTTGGTGATCGCCGGGAACGACACGACCCGCAATGCCATCAGCAACGGCCTTCTGGCCTTTGCGGAGCACCCCGATCAGCGGGCGCGCTGGCAGGCCGACCCGGCAGGGATCGCCCCCACGGGCGTGGACGAGATCGTGCGGTGGGGCTCCCCCATCATCTGGATGCGCCGCACGGTCGCCGAACACACCGTGCTCGGCGGCGAGGAGCTGGCCCCCGGCGAGAAGCTGCTCTTGTTCTACAACTCCGCCAACCGTGATGAAGACGCGTTCGAGAACCCCCACACCTTCGACGTGCGGCGTACCCCCAACCCGCATCTGGGCTTCGGAGCGGCCGGTCCGCACTTCTGCCTGGGGGCCCATCTGGCCCGCCAGGAGATCGAAGTGCTCTTCCGTCAGCTGTTCGCGCGCCTCCCCGACATCTCCGTCTCCGGAGAGCCCGACCGGCTGCGCTCGACCTTCATCAACGGGATCAAGCACATGGACTGCGAGTTCACCCCCACGTCCGCAGCACGCTGACTCCGGCGCGTCAGCCGGCGGTGAGTGCGGCCCGGCGCGCCGCCGGGCCGCCGCGGTCCACGAAAGAGGCAGGAACGCGCACGGCATGGGAACGCAGTCGCTCCGCCATCCCCTTGGCCTGGGTGTCCAGCCGGAGATTGGACGCCACACCCCAACCGAGTATGCCGCGCACCACGAAGTTGACAGCGCGCAGGTTGGGAAGCGGATACCGGCTCACTTCGAACGGGGCCGACTCGGGGAGCGCCTCTTTGAACAGCCCCACGTCGAAGCTGTCGCAGAGCCAGCGGGCCACGGGTTCGGTGTCGGCCCACAGCCCCACGTTGGCGTCGCCGCCCTTGTCGCCCGATCTCCCGCCGATGAGCACCCACAGCGGTACGGTGATCAGATCCTCGGCGGTGCCGTCGTGGCGCGACGGTCGGGCGGGCACCGCCGGCGGTGCCACCGGATCAGGCTGCTGCGTTGCGGGCCGCCGCGTCGGCCGAGAGGCGGCGACCTGTTTCCCCTCGCACTCGATGCGCGGCGTGACATCCCCGGCGGCGATCGTCGTCGGCCAGTAGCGGGCGACTGCCTGCGCGTTGCCGGGCGCGGAGGTGAAGAACGTACCCGGGTAGCTGGACAGGCTCGTCTCGACGACCGCGCCCGAGAAGCCTCGCCCCACCGCATGCGCGTCGTCTCCGCGCACGGCCAGCCGCAAGAACGCCATGCCCGCACCGGTGAGATCACCGGAGAGGTCCTCGGACGTCTCGGCGAACGCGGTGCGGCCCCCGGAGATGCCCGCCCAGGCCGCGGCCGCGGCCAGCGCGGCCTTCTCCTCGACCCGTGAGCCGGTTATGGCCAGGGTCATCGAGTTCCGCCATCCGGCGTCGAGATTGGCCGTCACCTTCAACGTCGACGGCGGTGGTTCGCCCTCCACCTTGCTGATGCGCACCCGGTCGGGCCCGATCTGCTCCACCGCCATGGTGTCGAACCGGGCCACGGCGTCCGGACTCACGTACCGCGGTCCGGCGATTTCGTAGAGGAGTTGCGCCGTCACGGTTCCGACCGTCAGCGCCCCGCCGGTTCCCGGATGCTTGGTGATGACCGAGGAGCCGTCCGGGTACAGCTCGGCGAGGGGGAAGCCGATCCGGCTGGTGTCGGGGATCTCCTCGAAGAACGCGTAGTTGCCGCCGCAACACTGCGCCCCGCACTCAATGACATGGCCGGCCACCACCGCACCCGCAATGGCGTCGTAGTCCTCGTCGGCCCACCCGAATGCATGGAGCGCCGGGCCCACGGTGAGTGACGCGTCGGTGACCCGGCCGGTCACCACGACCTGGGCCCCTGCGTCGAGCGCGTCGGCGATGGGGCGCGCCCCGAGGTAGGCGTTCGCCGTCACCAGGGGCGCATCGGGAGCGAGGGGTTCCCCGGTGTCGAGGTTGACGAACTCGTTCCCGGCGGCCACCAGATCGGGAACCCGCGCGGTGATGTCGTCACCCGATACCGACGCCACGCGCACCGACACCCCCTGGCGCCGGGCGAGCTCCCGCACGGCGGTGGCGAGCCCTTCGGGGTTGAGCCCACCGGCGTTGGACACGATCGTGATGCCCCGCTCGATGCACGTCGGCAGCACCTCTTCGAGCTGCTGGAGGAACGTGCGGGCATACCCCCCGCTGCGCTCGCGGGTCTTGTGCAGGATGTACATCGTCAGCTCGGCCAGCCAGTCTCCGGTGAGCACGTCGATCGGGCCGCCCTCCACCATCTCGCGCGCCGCGGAGATCCGGTCCCCGAAGAAACCGCTGCAGTTGGCCACCCGGAGGACCTTCGGCCCTGCACTCATCTGAGGCTGGCTCACTCCGGCTCCACCACCACGAGCACGTCCCCTACGTCCACCTGGACGCCGGGTGCGCACAGGATCTGGGTCACCGTCCCCGCGCCGCCGGACCGCAGCGTGTGCTCCATCTTCATGGCCTCCAACACCACCAACCGATCGCCGTCTTCGACGACGTCACCGAGCGACACCAGGACCCGCGTGATGGCACCGGGCAGCGGGGCCCGGCACTCCCCCGCCGTCCCACCCTGCTCGTCCGGGTCGTCCTCGGTGCGCAGCGTGAAGCTGGACTGGCCCTCGGGCCCGTTGACATCGACGTGCGGCGCGGCCAAACGGACGCGGTGACGCCGCCGTATCCCGGCGGAGGTGAGGTCGACGACATCGTCCGTCGTCGTGGCGGTGCCCACCTCGTGCCATTCTCCGGCCACCAGCACCGCCACGTCGTGATCCGGTCCCCGGGTTCGCAGGGCGAGCGTCCCCAGGTCGTCGGCGAGAGTGTCGACATGGTGGGCGAGGCCGACGTTGCGCCACCCGGCGGCCGGGACGGGGACGAGGCTCTCGGCGGCGCGGTGGTGCAGGAGGGCCAGGGCAGCCGCGGCGGCGTGACGGTGACGCACGTCATCGGCGGGAACGGCATCACGCAGATCGTCCCGCCCGTCGAGGTAGTCGATGCCCGCCTCACCACGGCGGAACACGGGATCGCGCAGGATCGCCCCGAGGAGGTCGCGATTGGTCTCGAGTCCATCCACCTCGAGCGCAGCCAGCGCCCGGGACAGGCGCCCGATGGCCGTGGGCCGGGAGTCGGCATGGGCCATGACCTTGGCCACCAGGGAGTCGAACGAGGAGCTGACCGTGCTCCCCGACTCGATGGCCGCATCGGTCCGCAGCCCTGGCCCCTCCGGCCAGGCCACGTGCCCGGCCGTACCGGGCGTGGGCCGGTAGCCCTCGCGCGGGCGCTCGGCGCAGAGCCGGGCCTCGACGGCGTGGCCGGACACCGTCACGTGCTCCTGGGCCAGCGGGAGGGGTTGTCCGGCGGCCACCAGCAGTTGCAGCCCCACCAGATCGAGTCCCGTCACCAGTTCCGTGACCCCGTGCTCGACCTGCAGCCGCGTGTTCATCTCCAGGAAATAGAAGTCGCTCCCGTCGACCAGGAATTCCACGGTCCCCGCGCCCTGGTAGCCCACCGACCGGGCCGCCACGGTGGCGGCCCGCCACATGCGCGCGCGTGTGCCCTGGTCCACCAGGATGGCCGGCGCCTCCTCGATCACCTTTTGATGGCGCCGCTGCACGGAACACTCCCGGTCGTAGAGATGCAGCACCGTCCCGCTCGTGTCCCCGACGACCTGGACCTCCACGTGACGGGGCGAGGGCAGGTACCGTTCGAGGAAGACCTCGTCGGAGCCGAAGGCCGCGGCCGCCTCGCGCCGCGCTGCCGCCACCGCGTCGGCGAGCTCGTAGGGGCGCGCCACCAGCCGCATGCCACGGCCACCCCCACCGGCCGAGGCCTTGACCAGCAACGGGAACCCGATGGCGCCGGCGGACCGGATCAGCTCGGCGTCGGTGACGGTCCCGGCCACGACTGCGCCCGGGAGCACGGGTACGCCGGCAGCGGACACCGTCTCCTTGCCCCGCACCTTGTGCCCCATGATGCGCATCGACTCCGGCGTCGGCCCCACCCAGATGATCCCGGCCTGGGCACAGGCTTCGGGGAGTGCGGGATTCTCGGAGAGGAACCCGTACCCGGGGTGTATGGCGTCGGCCCCGGCGAGCCCGGCCAGCGCCACCAGCGCTCCCGGGTTGAGGTAGGTCTCGGCCAGGGTCCGTCCCGCCAGGTGGAGGGAGAGGTCGGCCTCCCCGACGTGCGGGGAGGCCGCATCCTCGGACGTGTACACGGCGACCGCCTCGATCCCCATGTCATGGGCGCCCCTGATGACCCGCCGGGCGATCTCCCCCCGGTTGGCCACCAGGACGCGCTGCAACCGGGACGGCGCCATCAGTGCCGCACGACGCCGAAGACCGCCGTGCCCACGACGGGGGCGGAGTGGACCGCGGTCAATGCGATGGCGAGCACCGTACGCGTGTCGCGCGGGTCGATGATGCCGTCGTCCCACAGGCGGCCCGTGGCGAACAGGGCGGTCGACTCCTCTTCAATCTGGGCCTCGGTGGCGGCGCGGAGCTCCTCGTCCGCCTGCTCGTCGAAGGGCCGCCCGGCGGCTTCCGCCGCGTTGCGGCGCACGATGGAGAGGACGCCGGCGAGCTGCTTCGGTCCCATGACGGCGATGCGGTGGTTGGGCCAGGTGAAGACGAAGCGGGGGTTGTAGGCCCGCCCGGCCATGGCGTAGTTCCCGGCGCCGTAACTGGCGCCGACCATGAGGGTGAGGTGCGGCACGGTCGAGTTGGACACCGCGTTGATCAGCTTGGCGCCGTCCTTGATGATCCCCCCCTGCTCGTAGCGCGTTCCCACCATGAACCCGGTGATGTTCTGCACGAAGAGGAGGGGCGTGTCGCTGCGGTTGCACAGCTCAATGAACTGGGCGCCCTTCTGCGCCTCCTCGGAGAAGAGGATCCCGTTGTTGGCCAGCACGCCGATGGGGTACCCGCCGAGCGACGCCCATCCGCAGACCAACTGGGCCCCGTACTCCGTCTTGAACTCCTCGAAGCGCGATCCGTCCACCACGCGGGCGAGGATCTCCCGCACGTCGAACGGCACCCGGACGTCGACCGGTGCGACGCCGACGAGCTCCTCGGCCGGGTAGAGGGGCGGCTCGCTCCCGAGGTCGGGAGCGGGACCGCGACGGGGCCAGTGCAGGTGGGAGACGATCGCCCGGGCGATGCGAAGGGCGTGGTCCTCGTCCCGCGCCAGGTAGTCGGACAGGCCCGACGTGCGGGCGTGCATGCGCGCCCCGCCGAGCTCCTCCTCGTCGGCGTCCTCGCCGATGGCCATCTTGACCAGGGGGGGCCCGCCCAGGAAGACGCGGGCCCGCCCGTCGATCATGACCGTGTAGTCGCTCATGCCCGGGAGGTAGGCGCCCCCGGCGGTCGAGGACCCGAAGACGACACAGATGGTCGGGATGCCCTGCGCCGAGAGCTGTGTCAGGCGGCGGAACTGCTCGCCGCCGGGCACGAAGACATCGGCCTGGCGGGGCAGGTCGGCTCCACCCGACTCGACCAGGAGGACGAGCGGGAGGCGATTGGTCTCGGCCACGTCCATGGCCCGGAGAAGCTTCTTGATCGTCGTGGGGCTGGTCGTACCCCCGCGCACCGTCGGGTCGTTGGCGATGATCAGGCACTGGGTGCGGGCGACCTGGCCCAGCGCCACGGCCACCCCACCCCCGAGAGGGTCGCCGGTCTCGAGGCCGGCCAGGGGGCAGAGCTCCAGGAGGGGAGTGCCCGGGTCGACCAGGGCCTCGAGGCGCTCGCGCACCATCATTTTGCCGCGCGACCGGTGGCGCTCCACATAGTGCGGCCCCCCGCCGGCCAGCACCTGGTCGTGCAGGGCGCGCACGTGCGCGACGAGGAGGCCCATGGCGTGGGCGTTGGCCTTGAACTCGTCCCCGGAGACAGCCAGGCGGGTGCGGATGGGTGCGCTCACGGTGCGATGCCCTCCCATGACGGCGTGCGCTTGTGGAGGAAGGCGTCCATCCCCTCGGCGGCCTCCGCGCCCGCGAACAGTTCGGCCGACCGGGTCCGGGCCACCGAGAGCCCCTCGGACCATGCCGTCTCGGAGAGCTCGGCGAGAAGGGCCTTGGTGGCGGACACCGCACCGGGCGCGCATTTCAGGATGGCAGCGACCGCCGCGTCGACCCAGGCGTCGAGCGCCCGCTCGTCGTCGACCACGCCGGTGAGCAGGCCTGCCGCGGCGGCCTCGGCTGCGCCGAACGGCTCGCCGGTGAGCACGGCACGGGAGAGGAACCGCCGGTCCGCCACCCGCAGGGCCGGCACCAGAATCATGGCCGGCGCCACACCCACCCGGACCTCGCTGAACGCGAAGGTGCTGGCCGCGGTCGCTGCGGCGAGATCGGCCGTGGCGATGAGTCCCAGTCCGCCCGCCCGGGCGTGCCCGCCCACACGGGCGATGACCGGAACCGGAGCGGTGCGGATCGCCTCGAGGACCTCGGGCATACGGGAGCTGACGGCCGTCGGGGGTGCCGAGAGGTCGGCGCCCGAACAGAAGGCCTTTCCGGCGGCGGTCAGGACCACGATCCGGACGGCAGGGTCGGCCACCACCTCGGCCAAGCCGTCGGCCAGCTCGTCGAGGAGCTGCGCGGAGAGCGCGTTGCGGTTGTGGGGGGAGTCGAGCGTCAGTGTGCAGACCGGCCCTTGGCGCACGCGATGGACCAGCTCTGTCGTCACCGATCCGCAGTGTAGGGGGCCGACGACGCGGCCGGGAGCCTGAAGTTACCCGGTGGTAATGTTCGGCGGTGATCGAGACCGACGAACATCAGATCTTTCGCAAGACCCTGCGGGACCTCTTCGAACGGGAGATCGAGCCGTATGTCGACGCCTGGGAGGCGGCACGCACCTTCCCCGCCCACGAGCTCTTCCCCAAATTGGGCGCCGTGGGCCTGCTCGGACTGGAGTACGAGACGGCCTACGGCGGCATGGGGGCCGATCACTCCTTCACGGTGGTGGCCGGCGAGGAGATGGGGCGCATCAGCTGTGGCGGCATCCCCATGGCCATGGCGGTGCAGATGTCGATGGCCACGCCGGCGCTGGCCCGCTACGGCTCCGACGAGCTCAAGGTGAGGTACCTGGCGCCCTCCATCCGGGGCGAGCTCGTGGCCTCCATCGCGGTGACCGAGCCCGACGCCGGGAGCGATGTGGCGGGCATCCGCACCCGGGCCGTCCGCGACGGGGACGAGTGGGTCATCAACGGAGCCAAGCTCTACATCACGACCGGCACACAGGCGGACTGGCTCTGCCTTCTGGCCCGCACGAGCGACGAACCCGGATACCGGGGCATGTCGCTCATCGTCGTCCCCACGGCGACCGACGGCGTGGTCGTCTCCCGCAAGCTCGAGAAATTGGGCATGTGGTCGAGCGACACGGCCGAGCTCTCGTTCTCCGACGTGCGGGTCCCGGTGTCGAACACCATCGGCGAGATCGGGCGTGGCTTCCAGCAGCAGATGGTGCAGTTCCAGGCGGAGCGGCTCATCACCATGTACAAGCAGGTGGGCGCGATCGAGCAGGCCCTCGGGCGCACCAGGGGCCACCTCTTGGAACGCCAGGCGTTCGGGAAACCGCTCATGGCCAACCAGCACCTGCAGTTCGCCTTGGCCGAGCTCTCGGCGCGCCACGACATGCTGCGGCACTACGCCCGCGCCGCCGCCGATGCCGTGCTGCGCGGCGAGGACGCCACCCGCTTCGCCACCATCGGCAAGTTGATGGGCTCGCGCCTCCAGCGCGAGGTGGCAGACGCCGCCGTGCAGTTCCACGGGGGCATCGGCTACATGGCCGAGCACTGGGCCTCCCGCTTCTACCGCGACACCCGGCTCGACTCCATCGGCGCCGGGGCCGACGAGGTGATGCTGCGCATCCTGGCCCGCATGGACGGTTACTCGGTCGAGTAGTCCATCCCGCGACGGTCGTGCCTCAGCCGAGCGGCAGTCCCGGCGCGTCGGCCAACGACGGGTCGCGGCCGGGCTTGGCGGAGGCCGCGTAGATCTGGTCGGGGCGAAACGAGCGGACAGCCCGGTCGCCCGAGCGCCCGCCCACGACCTCGACCCAGACCTCGCCCGTCTCCGCGTTGGCCACCTGGGCCACGAACGACCAGCTGGCGCCGCGCATGCGGGTGCCGGTCACCACCACGGGATCGCCCGGGCGCAACCCGGCCCAACGAGTGTTGCGGTGGAGATCGGACGGCGCCATCGTCCTTCCTTTTTACTGCATCGGCCGGTGGTGTCAGACCCTGGTCCTATTCTGACTGGCATGGCGCTCGATCTCCCCCGCACGTTGACGCCATCGAAGGTGCTCGCCTTCACCAACTGCCCGCTGGCCTTCCGCTACAGCGTGATCGAGCACCGGCCCGAGCCACCCTCACCACACGCCGTCAAGGGAACGCTGGTGCACTCGGCCCTCGAAGGCCTCTTCTGGAATCACGCGCCGGCGGCCCGCACCAGGGCGGCCGCCGGACACGAGCTGGCGCGCGCCTGGGACGACCTCGGGTCGGATCCCGAGTTCATCGAGCTCGCCCTCGGCCCCGACGACGCCGCGGCATTCCTGGCTGATGCCGACAAGCTCGTCGACAACTACTTCCGCCTGGAGGACCCCACGACCGTCCACACGATCGGGGTGGAGCTCGGGGTGGAGATCGAGAACGAGGGCCTGCGGTTGCGCGGGATCATCGACCGTCTCGACATCGGTCCGGACGGCGACTTGACCGTCGTCGACTACAAGACCGGCCGGGCGCCTTCGGAGCGCTACGAGCAGGGGAAGATGGGCGGGGTCCAGACGTATGCGTTGCTGTGCGAGAAACTTCTCGGACGGGCACCGGTCGAGGTCCGCCTCCTGCACCTGCGCGAACCGGTCGCCATTTCCGCCGTCGCCACGCCCCAGACGATACGCGGGCAACAGCGGCGCACGTCGGCCGTGTGGAGCGCGATCGAGCGGGCCTGCGTGAACGAGGACTTCCGCCCCAAGGTGGGACCCCTCTGCAACTTCTGTCATTTCAAGCCTTCATGTCCCGCGTTCAATGCCGCATGAAGGGAAGGCCGTGACGCGCCTCGACGAGTCAATGGGGCGCCTCGACGAGACGGTCGATGCCGTCTTCGAGCCGTGGCGGGGGCGCCCGCGGGTGGATCGCGCCGCGGCGCTGGTGTCCAACCTGGCCGACTACGGGTTCGTCTGGGTGGTGCTCGCCGCCGTCAAGGGCCGGCGCCGCGGGCCCGGACGACGCCGGGCCGTGGTCTCGCTCGCCACGGCGGGGGTCTCCTCGCTGGTCGTGGTCCGGGCCGCCAAGTCGGTCGTGGAGCGTCAGCGGCCCGAGGAGCAGCTCGAGGTGAGGGTCCGCACGCCGACCAGCAACAGCTTTCCGAGCGGGCACACCTTGGCCGCCTTCGCCACGGCGGTCGTCCTGCCCGACACCACCGCCGAGATGGCGGCCTACGTCGGATTCGCCGGGGCCGTCGCGGCCAGCCGGGTGCACCTGCGGGCCCATCACCCGAGCGACGTACTGGGCGGGGCGGCCATCGGTGCCGCCCTGGCCCTGCTGCTGCGACCCGTGGTCAACGTGCTGGCCCCGGGCTCGCGGCGCCGCTCCCGCCGTAGGGCCAAAGGAATGGGACCCCAGGGCTACGTGTTGAAGAGATTATGAAGTCATTCTCCGTGACATGGGACTACCGATGCCCCTTCGCCCGCAACGCCCATGAGCACCTCGTGACGGCGCTGGCCGACGGAGCGGACTGGGATGTCACGTTCCTCCCCTTCTCGCTGAGCCAGGGGCACGTGCCCGAGGGCGGCACCCCGGTCTGGGACGACCCCGACAAGTTCAAGGACCTCATCGCACTCGCGGCGGGTGTCGTGGTGCGCGATCAGTACCCTGGGCAGTTCGGGGCCGTGCACCACGCCCTGTTCTCGGCCCGTCACGATCAGTCGCTCGACCTCCGGGAGGCCGCTGTGGTCGCCGGTGTCCTCGACGCCGCCGGTGTCCCCGGCGACAAGGTCCTGGCCGAAGTGGAAGGGGGCGGACCAATCGAGGAGATCAAACGATCGCACCTCTTGGCGGTCAACGAATGGAGTGTCTTCGGGGTTCCGACCTTCGTGGTGGACGGCCGGGCGGTGTTCGTCCGGCTCATGAGTCGCCCTCAGGGCGATGCGGCCCTGGCCCGTCGTACCATTGAAGGGATAGTGCGCCTCGTGGACGAGCAGCCGGACCTCAACGAGTTCAAGTACACGACCCTGGAGCGCTGAGCCGGGCGCGGGTCAGCCCGAACGGGCGATCTCGCTGAGCAATGCGAAGGTGCGGTCCCGCTCCTCTTGGGTCCCGACGATGGAGGCGACGAAGTCGGTGGCACCGGCGGCGGCCAGCTTGTCGATCGACGCTCGGACCGCATCCTCGTCGCCCAGGAAGGCGACGTCGGCCGGGCCATCCGCCCCTTCCTTGTCCAGCATCGCCTTGTACGACGGCAGGTTCGGGTAGATGGCGAATTCCTGATTCACCAGCTCGCGCGCCGCGTCGATGTCGGCGGTGACCGAGACCGGCAGCGCCACCCCGATCCGCGGGGCCGGCCGTCCGGCCTTCTCCGCCGCGGCACGGATGACGGGCGCAATATGCGATTCGATGGTCTGGATTCCGGTCATCCAGGTGACGGTGCCGTCCGCCACACGCCCGGCCAGCGTGAGCATGGTGTCGCCCAAAGCCGCCACCAGGACCGGAGGGGCCGTGACGTCGTGCACGTCGAGGGGAGCGAACGTGTGGGTCGTGAGGCGCTCGCCGGCCACGCTGACCGTTTCGCCATGGAGGAGGGGGAGCAGGACCGCCAGGTACTCCTTCATGTAGCGGGCCGGCTTGTCGAAGCTGATGCCCCACATCCCCTCGACCACCACCTGGTGGGACAGGCCGATGCCCAGGATCAAGCGGTTCGCGGTCGCCAATTGCACGGTGAGGGCCTGCTGGGCCAGCATCATCGGGTGTCGGGGGTAGACCGGGACGACGCCGGTACCGAGGCCGATCCCGGGGACTTGCGCCCCGGCGGCGGCCAGCAGGGTGAGCGCGTCGGGCCCGAAGATCTGGATCGCGAACGCATGGTCGAGTCCGGCCTCGGCGAACTGGCGCAACTGGGCCACCGTGTCGGCCAACGACCGGTCGACGTCGATCAGGCTGCCGATGCGCAGGGGTTTGGCCATGGTGTTCCCGTCTCCTCGATATTGTGCCGTGGGTGTCCCGTCCACCGCTGTCGCCGAGGTTAGCGACCTGAGAGCCAACGACGTCGGGTTCGTCGGGGCCGGGCAATTGGCACGAATGGCCGCCGAAGCGGCTAGCGCCCTCGGGCTCTCGGTGGCGGTACTGGCCGAGCACCCCGACGATGCGGCCTGCGCCGTCGCCGCGGAGGTCCTGCTGGGCTCCCCACTGGTCGAGGCCGACCTGCGGGCCCTCGCCGCGCGGTCAGAGGTGGTCACGTTCGACCACGAGCAGGTCGATCTCTCCCTCCTCCGGGCGCTGTCTGCGAACGGGGTGGTCATCCGGCCCGGACTGGCGACGCTGGAGATGGCGGTGGACAAGGCCCATATGCGGGCGGTCCTGGCGGCGGCCGGGATCCCGGTCCCCGCGCACTTGACCCTCGATGCGGGTCTCGACGGTGCGGTCCCGGCCGCCGCCGAGATCGAAGAGTTCGCGGCCACGCACGGGTGGCCCCTGGTGCTCAAGACGGCCCGGGGCGGCTACGACGGCAAGGGGGTCTGGCCCGTCAACGATATGGCTGAGGTCGCCGCGGTGACGGCGCCCCTGGTGGGCCGGTTGCTGTTCGAAGAGATGGTGCCACTCGAGGCCGAGCTGGCCGTCATGGTGGCGCGCCGCCCATCGGGGGAAACGGTCACCTGGCCGGCGGTCGAGACGGCCCAGGTGGACGGCGTGTGCCGCGAGGTCCTCGTTCCGGGCCGCCTGCCCTCCGAGGTGGTCGAGCGGGCCCGCGCCGTCGGGCAGGCGGTCGCCGAGATCGCGGGAGCCGTGGGCGTGCTCGCGGTGGAGCTCTTCTGGTCCGGAGGTGTCCTGATGGTCAACGAGATCGCGGCCCGGCCCCACAACTCGGGGCACTGGACCATTGAAGGGGCGGTGACGTCACAGTTCGAGAACCATCTCCGGGCCGTCCTCGACCTGCCCCTGGGATCGCCGGCACCCCAGCACCCGCAGGTGGCCAGCGTGAACGTTTTCGGCGGTGCCGCGGGCGAGGATCCCCTGGCCCTCCTGCCCGGCGGCCTGGCCACCGAGGGGGCCCATGTCCACCTGTATGGCAAAGGGGCCAGGCCAGGGCGCAAACTAGGGCACGTGACCGTGTGCGGGGACGATGCCGAAGAAGTGCGGGAGCGAGCCTGGGCGGCCGCCGTGGCTCTGGGCACACCGCGTCCGCAGGTTCTGCGGGCCCCCTCGGGACGGGCGTCATGACCCCGTTGGTCGCCGTGGTGATGGGGAGTTCGTCCGACCTTGCGGTCATGCGGGACGCGATCGAGGTCCTGGAGCGGTTCGGGTTGCCCCATGAGGTGCGGGTGGTGTCGGCCCACCGGACCCCGGACGACATGCTCGCCTACGGTCACGCCGCGGCGGCACGGGGCCTTCGGGTGATCATCGCCGGCGCCGGCGGAGCCGCCCATCTGCCGGGCATGTTGTCCTCGGTCACCACCCTGCCGGTGATCGGGGTCCCGGTGGCTCTGGCGCATCTCGACGGGCTCGATTCGCTTCTCTCCATTGTGCAGATGCCCCGCGGGGTGCCGGTGGCGACCATGGCCGTGAACGGGTCCCGTAACGCCGGGCTCCTGGCGGTTCGTATCCTGGCGGGGGGCGATCCCGTCCTGACGGCGCGCATGCAGGAGTTCCAAGAGGAGATCGCCGCCGCCGCCCGGGCACAGGACGCCGACGTCGCCGAAGGAGGAGAGGAGGGCCATGAGTGAACCGACGCTGGCGCAGCGGCTCGGGTACGCCGCGGACGCCAAACTCCTCATCATCAACGCCGATGACCTCGGTTCGTGCCACTCCGCCAACGTCGGGGTCTTCGAGTGCCTCGCCACCGGGATCGTCACCAGCGCCACGCTGATGGTGCCGTGCCCGTGGGCGCGCGAGGCTTCGAGCCGATACCGGGGTGAGGACATCGGGGTCCATCTGACCCTCAACGCCGAGTTCGAGCTCTACCGCTGGGGCCCGATCACCCACGCCCCGTCACTGCTCGGTGGCGACGGCGGGTTCCCGAGGACGATGGAGGACGTGTGGGACCACGCCGACCTCGATGAGGTGCGCCGGGAGTGCCGGGCCCAGATCGAGCGGGCCATCCTGTGGGGCTTCGACGTCAGTCATCTCGACGCGCACATGGGCACGCTGCAGTTCCGGCCCGAGTTCTTCGACGTCTACCTCGACCTGGCGATCGAGTTCAAGCTGCCCCTGCGCATGATCGGCGCCGGCATGGAGCGCTACGTCGGGTTCCCCGGCCGGGCCGTGGCCGCAGAGGCGGGTGCCGTCTTCACCGATCACACCCGCTTCGTCCCCGGCGTCGGGTCCCGCCAGACCTTCGAGAAGGATCTGGCCACCCTGCGGCCCGGCGTCACCGAAATGCATCTGCACCCCGCCGTGGACAGTGCCGAGCTGCGGTCGTTGGCCACGGACGACTGGGCGGCCCGGGTCGACGATCACCACATGATCTGCGAGGAAAACTGGGTCGGCGAGTCGGTCGCGGCTGCGGGCGCCACCCTGATCGGCTACCGGCGTCTGCGCGAGCTGGCCCGCTCCGGGGACTGACGGCGGCGTGCTCTCCGACGGCCCGACGGCCGCGGCTCCAACGCCACCCCGTGGACCCGGCCGCCTGAGCGCCATGGGACCGGGGCCTGAGTGGCGGGCGCGGACGATCGCCAGCATCGCCCTCCTGGCCTTCGTGGCCACCGCGGTGGCCCTCCTCTTGGCGCAAAGCGCCGGAGCGATCCACCTGGGCTTCCTGGGTCCGGCGGCCTGAGTCGCGCCGTCCGGCGACTCAGCGCAGCCCGCCGCGGCTGATCAGCGCAGCCCGGCGAACAGGTCGTCTTCAGTGACGTCGACCGGTCCGACCCGACTTCGGGCCAGACGGAACTGATCGACCGGGTGGATCTCCTCGAGTACTTCGGGAGGCAGGCCGAACCAGAACGGGGAGTTCGGGTCGACCTGCGTCGCGTGCGCCTTGAGCGCCTTGCCCCGCACGTCCGCGAAGCCCTCCACGTCGATCGTCGTGGTGACGGGGTCCTCGCGGGTCAGGCGGGAGAGCCGCTCCTCGCTGAAAGGTGATTCCAGCCCCAGCTCCAAGAACTTGGCGTGGATGCGGCGGAACCGCTCGGCCGGCCACACCGAGTAGTACAGCTTCGAGGGCGCGAAGGGGGGGCCGGCGTCGGGGAAGCGGTCGGCCCGGCCGGCGGTGTCGAAGGCGACCATGGAGATCTCGTGGACCCGCAGGTGGTCAGGGTGGGGGTATTCGCTCTGATCGTCCGGATAGGTCAGGATCACCTGCGGGCGCACCCGCCTGATCACCGCCACCAGGCGCCCGACCGCATCGTCCAATGGGGCCTGGGCGAACGAGTCGGGGTTCTCGTTGGCCTCGGACCCCGGCATGCCTGAGTCCCGATAGCCCAACATGACCGTTTCGTCGTAGCCGATGATGTCCGTGGCGGCCTTGAGCTCCGCCAACCGCACCGCCCCGATGTCCGCCCGGACCTCGGGAGTGTCCATGACCGGGTTGAGGATGTCCCCCGCCTCCCCGCCGGTGCAGCACACCAGGACCGTCCGCACCCCTTCGGCGTGGTAGCGCGCCACGGTCGATGCACCCTTGGAGGACTCGTCGTCGGGGTGGGCGTGTACGGACAGCAGGCAAAGTCCATCTCGAGGCACCGTTATGACCTTACTGGCGGGCTTCACGGGCCGGGGTCGCCGCGGAACACCAGCCGTTGCCCTATTGGCGCCGCTTGGCCGTACACTCGTTGACATGGCAGGCACGTTCAAGCGGATCGGCGGGATCTTCCAGGCCAAGGCCAACAAGGTCCTGGACAAGGCGGAAGATCCCCGCGACACGCTGGATCTCTCCTACGAAAAGCAGCTCCAGCAGCTGCAGAAGGTCCGCAGGGGCGTGGCCGACGTGGCCACGGCCCGCAAGCGGCTCGAGCTCCAGGCCCAGGGGTTGCAGAAGCAGGCCGACAAGTTGCAGGGGCAGGCCAAGGCGGCCCTGCAGCAGGGCAACGAGGACCTGGCCCGCGAGGCGCTGTCGCGGCGCGCCGCGCTCGGCGAGCAGCTGGCCGAGCTCAAGACGCAGCACGACCAGATCAGCGAGCAGGAGCAGAAGTTGATCGACACCTCCCAGCAGCTCCAAACGCGGGTGGAACAGTTCCGCACGAAGAAGGAGACGCTCAAGGCCAGCTACACGGCGGCCGAGGCCCAGACGAAGGTCGGCGAGGCCGTGTCGGGCATCTCCGACTCCATGGGGAGCTCCGGCCAGGCCATGCAGCGGGCCCAGGACAAGATCGACAGCATGCAGGCGCGCGCCGGCGCCATGGACGAGCTGTTGGCCTCCGGCGCGCTCACCGATCTCAGCGCGCCGGTCGACGACATCCAAAAGGAGCTCGACAAGGTGAGCGCCACATCGCAGGTGGACAACGAGCTGGCTGCCCTGAAGTTGGAGCTGGGAACGGGCGGGGCGGACGGGGCGCGCGGGGCGGACGGGGCGGACGACAACACGGCGGCCCTGCCGGCCGCCGACCAGAGTGGAAATGGAAATGGAGGAACACCCGACTGATGGCGCTTTCCCACAACATCAAGCCAGATCGGGGGCTCACGACACGCATGCTGATGACGGGGTTCTTCCTCGTCCTTCTCTACGCCCTCTTGATCGGCGTGCTCTTCATCTTCTTGAAGAGCCTGACCCTCATCCTGATCATCGCCTTCGGGCTTCTGTTCTGCCAGTACTATTTCAGCGACAAGATCGCCATGTTCGCCATGCACGCCAAGGAGGTCACCCCGCAGGAGGCCCCCGAGCTGCACGGCGTGATCGACCGCCTCTGCGCGCTGGCCGACATGCCCAAGCCCCGGGTGGCCATCGCCCGGACCGACGTGCCCAACGCATTCGCCACCGGGCGCAGCCCCAAGGCGGCCGTGGTGTGCGCCACCACCGGGTTGCTGCGGCGCCTCGACGAGCCCGAGGTCGAGGCGGTCCTGGCCCACGAGATCTCCCATGTGGCCCACCGCGACGTGGCCGTGATGACGATCGCCAGCGGCCTCGGCATGATTGCCGGGCTCTTGACCCGGGTCATGTTCTACTCGGAGATCTTCGGCGGCGGCGGCCGGGGCCGCAACAACAACAGCGGCGGCGGGCAGCTGGTCATGATCGAGATGATCGTCATGCTGGTCTCGATCGTCGTCTACTTCTTGAGCTTCCTGCTCACCATGGCGCTGTCCCGCTACCGCGAGCTGGCCGCCGACCGGTCGGGGGCCATCCTGATCGGGCAGCCCTCCCTACTGGCGTCGGCCCTGATCAAAATTTCGGGCGAGATGGGCCGGGTCCCGACCAAGGATCTCCGGGCCGCCGAGCCGTTCAACGCCTTCTTCTTCGTGCCGGCGCTGACCGGCGCACAGGACCAGCAGCGGGGCCAGAGCGGGAGCTTCAGCTTCGGCAGCCTGTTCCGGACGCACCCCACCCTGGAGCGCCGCCTGGCCCAGCTCGACCAGCTCGAGCACGAGCTCGGGCAAGCCCGCTGAGTACCCGTTCCTGAGGTGGGACTTCTCGACACCCTGCTCGGTCGCACCAAGCCGGTCAAGGCGAACCTCGACGCGCTCTTCGCGCTCCCCACGGCCGCGCTGACCCTGCAGAGCGCGGGCGGGCTCGTCTCGTCGGGCCACGCCGGCGTGTGCTGGAAACCCCCCTCGGGCCAGGGGGCGACGGACCTGCAGGCCGAGGTGGCCCAGCTGGTCGGAGACGGGTTCACCCAGGCGCAGGACTCGTTCGGCTACGGCTGGCTGCTCCTGGCGAAGCCCGAGCTCGACGACCTCGTCACCCAGGCCCACATGGCCAATACCACGCTCACCGAGGCCGGCTGGGGCCAGCAGCTCCTGTGCTCGGTCTTCGGGTTCGTGCCCGAGCCCGGCGCCGCCGCCGACGCCAGACCGTTCTCCCTCGTCTACCTCTACAAGCGGGGCACCTTCTACCCCTTCGCCCCGTTGGACAACCAGAAGGAGCGCCGCGACACCGAGCTCGAACTGCGCATCCGCTCCATGCTGGGGGTCGACCTTCCCGTGGAAGCGGACCTGACACGGTGGTTCCCGATGTGGGACCTCCCGGTCGCATGACCGTCGAACGCCTGATCGCGCTCGAAGGGGCGGTGAACTTCCGCGACCTCGGCGGGTACGCCACCCAGGACGGGCTGCGCACCCGGTGGCGGGTCCTCTTCCGGGCCGACGGGCTGAGCGAGCTGACCGAGACCGACCTGGAGATCATGCGCGAGCTCGGCATCCGCACGGTGGTCGACCTGCGCTCGGGTCAGGAGGTGGAGCAGAGCCGCTTCAACGTGGAGGCGCACCCGGTGACCTTCCACCACTACCCCTTCATCAAGGCCCTCCCCAATACGGAGGACTTCGCCCGGGCGCCCGGTTTCCTCGGCACCCAGTACACCGAAATGCTCGACGAGGCCACGCCCCAGATCATCGGGGCCCTGTCCGCCCTCGCCGCCCCCGAGGCCCGGCCCGCCGTGTTCCACTGCACGGCCGGGAAGGACCGCACCGGCCTGCTCTCCGCCCTGGTGCTGTCGCTGCTGGGCGTGCCCGAGGAGACCGTCATCGCCGACTACGCGCTCAGCGGCGCCGCCATGAACCGCCTCCGGGCCAAGTTGATCGAGAAGTACCCCGACGGGGAGAGCGTGATCGCCGATTCTGACGTCTTGTTCTCAGCCGACCCCGCCCACATGGTCGCGCTCTTCGCCCACCTGCGAAACCGTTACGGGACCGTGGCCGAGTACGCCGTAGAGGTGGGCGTGCCGAGCGACGTGGTCCAGCGGCTGCGCCAGTCGCTCCTGGAGCCGGCCGAATAGTCGGCTCGGCTGGCCGGATCGACGGGCCGGGGGCTCAGCGCAGCGGGCGCAACCGGTCGATGGCGGCGGCCAGAGCGATGTCGAGCACGGTGAGCCCGCCTGCGCTGTGGGTGCTCAGCACCAGGTGGACCTTGTTCCAACGGATGTCGATGTCGGGGTGGTGGTTCGCCGCCTCGGCGGCGGCGCCGACGGCATTGACAAAGGCCAGCGCGGCGGCGAAGTCATGGAGCTCGACCGTGGTCACCAGCTCGTCACCCCGGCGCTCCCAGGCCAGGCGCTGCTCGGCCAGGGCGGCGTCGACCTCGTCGGCGGACAGGACGGGCTCACTCACGGATGGGTCATCTCCTCGGGCCGCACCGCGGCGTCGAACTGCTCGGCCGTGAGGAAGCCCAGCTCGAGTGCGGCCTCCCGCAGGGTGGTGCCCTCCTTGTGGGCCTTCTTCGCCACCTTGGCCGACTTGTCGTAGCCGATGATCGGGTTGAGGGCGGTGACCAGCATCAGCGAATTGGCCAGGTGGCGGGCGATCTGCGGGTAGTCGGGCTGCAGTCCCTCGACGCAGAACTCCCGGAAGGCCCGCGAGGCGTCCGTCAGCAGCGAAATCGACTGCAGGACGTTGTAGATGATGACCGGCTTGCAGACGTTGAGCTCGAGGTTGCCCCGGCTCCCGGCGATGGCGATGGCGGCGTCGTTCCCCTGCACCTGTATCCCGACCATGATCATCGCCTCGCTCTGCGTCGGGTTGACCTTGCCGGGCATGATGGACGAACCCGGCTCGTTCTCGGGCAGGGCCAGTTCGCCCAGCCCGCTGCGGGGACCCGAGCCGAGCCAGCGCAGATCGTCGGCGATCTTCATCAGCGAGGCGGCCAGCGTACGCAGGGCCCCGTGCGTGAACAGCAGGGCGTCGTGGGCCGCCAGGGCGGCGAACTTGTTCGGGGCGGTGACGAAGGGCAGTCCGGTCATGGCGGCGATCGCCTCGGCCACCCGCTCGCCGAACTCCGGGTGCGTGTTGAGGCCGGTGCCCACCGCCGACCCGCCCGCCGCCAGCTCGTAAATTCCCGGCAGGGTCAGCTCGATCCGCTCGAGGTCGGCGGTCAGCTGGGCCACGTAGCCGGAGAACTCCTGGCCCAGGGTGAGCGGGACGGCGTCCATCAGATGGGTGCGCCCGATTTTGGTGACGTCGGCGTAAGCGACTTCCTTCTCGTACAGCGCATCGCGCAGCGCTGCCACCGAGGGCAGCAACCGGTGGACGATCTCTTCGGCCGCCGCGATGTGCATGGCGGTGGGGAAGGTGTCGTTCGAGGACTGCGACATGTTGACGTGGTCGTTGGGGTGGATCGGGTTCTTGGATCCCATTTCGCCACCGGCCAGCTCGATGGCCCGGTTGGAGATGACCTCGTTGGCGTTCATGTTGGTCTGGGTACCGCTCCCGGTCTGCCAGATGTGAAGGGGGAACTCGGCGTTCCACTTCCCTTCCGCCACCTCGGCCGACGCCTGCTCAATGAGGTGGGCCAGCGCAGGCTCGAGCTTGCCCAGGTCGCGGTTGACCTTGGCCGCGGCTCCCTTGAGGATCCCGAAGGCCCGGATGACCGGCGTGGGCATCGTCTCTTCGCCGATGTCGAAGTGGTGGAGCGAGCGCGCCGTCTGCGCGCCCCAGTACCGGTCCGCAGGGACCTCGATCTCCCCCATGCTGTCGCTTTCCACCCGAGTGTGCTCCACGGAGCCAGCTTAGGACCGCCGCGCCTGCAGACCCAGTTCGACCGCCTCCCGGGCGGCCGCGATGTCCGAGGCACGCGCGCCGTCGCCGTCGCCCGGGACCTCGAGGATGGCCGGGAGATCGACCAGTGCAGGGTGGCTGAGCAACAGGCCCAGGTTCAGTGCCCCGATGGTCCCCTCGCCGACGTTGGCATGGCGGTCCCGGTTCGCCCCCAGCTCGACCTTGGAGTCGTTGAGGTGCAGGCACCGCAGCCGGTCCAGCCCGATGACCGCGTCGAAGGTGGCCACGACATCGTCGGCCTCCTCCACCGAGGTGTAGCCGATCCCCGAGGCCCACAGATGCTGCGTATCGAGGCAGACGCCCAAGCGGGGGGCGAGGGCGGGGCCCGCGGCGTCGAGGATGGCGGCCAGCTCCTCGAAGCTGCGCCCGACGGTGCCACCGGTGCCCGCCGCGTTCTCCAACAGGATGGGGCAGGTGATCGGCGACCCGGCGGGGACGCGCCCGAGGGCGTCACCGAGGGCGCCGACCACCTGGGGCAGGCAGTCGGCGAACCCGCTCCCCTTGTGGCTCCCGACGTGCAGGACCAGGCCCGAGGCGCCCATGCCGGTGGAGGCGGTCAGGTTGGCGGCGAGGCAATCCACCGAGCGCGCGAGCAGGGCGGGCTGGTCGGAGGCCAGGTTGATCAGGTACGTGGCGTGGCAGAAGGTCGCGGTGATGACCGGGCTGTTGTCCTGGGCCACCCGGTACTCGTAGAGCACCTCTTCGGCATACTGGGTCGGCTTCCAGGCCCGGGGGCTCTGGGTGAAGATCTGCACCACCTCCGCCCCGATCTCCGCCCCCCGCTCGAGGGCGGGGACGAGCTTCCCCCCGGCGCGGACGTGGGCCCCGATGCTCATGCGTTGAAGGTAGTCGGGTCCCGATATCGTCGGGACAGGGTCCGGGCCGGGCCCGGACCGGACCCCGGCACACCGCCTCGACCCCAGCCCGAAAGGACCCCCCATGGCCGACACCCTCTCCCCCAAGGCACGCGAGCTCATCGCCCGACCGGTCCTGGCCTCGTTGACCACCCTGGGCAAGGACGGCTCCCCGCAGGTCACCCCGCTGTGGATCGACCGCGACGGCGACGACCTCCTCTTCAACACGGCCCGGGGCAGGGTCAAGGCGCGCCACGTGGAGAACGACCCCCGGGTGGTCGTCTCGGTCGTGGACCCCGACGACCCCTACAACGTGGTCGCCCTGCGCGGGACCGTGATCGACATCACGACCGACGGTGCCGACGCCCACATCGACGCGCTGGCCAAGAAGTATCTCGGCGTGGACTCGTACCCGATGCGCCAGGAGGGTGAGGTGCGGATCAAGGTGCGCGTGCGGACCGATCACATCGCCATGCAGGCCTAGCGCGCGTCGCGGCCGGCGGGGGGGCTGGCGCGGGTCGCCCCCGGCGGCACACCGGACCGGATCGGCCCGTCACGGGCAGCGCGTCACGGGTGATCGTCGGGCGTCGGCCGTCACGCGTCCTGAATCTCGCACAGGTCGACCCCCGGGGGCAGGGCGGAGGGCGGGGCCGCGCCCGCGGGAACGAGCACGAGATCGCACAGGGCGAGCAGGCCGGTCGCCGGACCGGGGGTCGTCACGGCGCCGTCAGTCAGGTCGAGGGCGATCGGGGGGCCGCCCACCCGCTCGGGAAGGGGCCGATTGATCGCCCCGGCCACCGGGTAGTGCGGGCCGGCGCCCACGGCGACCCCGTTCGTCCACATCTCCCGGCACAAGGTCGCCGCTTCGGCCGTGGCCTCGGTGAACGGACCGGTGAAGGCGAGGACGGCCCGCCCGCCGCTGACACGGTCGAACGTCGTCATCTCCCGGGCCAACAGCGTCGGGTGCCGGTGGGGCCCGGTCTCCAGGTCGATGCGCACCCCGAGCAGGATGCCGGGGACCCACGATCCCACGGCGCTGGCCAGCACGATGGCGTCGCCCAGAGGCCCGTCACGCAGGAAGACGACGTCGATCCCGTCGCGGCCGGCCCGTTCGGCCGCGGCCCGCAGCGCTCCGGTGTCGCGTCCGCTCAGGAACAATCCCTCCACCGCGTCGCACACTACGTCCTCTCCCACCACCCCCCGACGTCACGGGCCACGCCGCCACGGGCCAGGCGCTCGAGCCCCCCGCACAACGCAGGGAGCTCCATCCCGGTCACCCGGGCCAGATGATCGAGGGAGACCGGATCGGAGGAGAGCGCCTCGAAAAGGGCTCGATCGGGGCCGGCGTACTCGGCACCGCCACTCGACACGGCGTCGGGGCCCGAGCCGGAGCCAGGACCCGCCCCGGCGGAACCGGTGGCCCCTCCCGGCAACAGCACCCCGCGCAGCGCGAGCGCAGTGAGAATGTCGTCGACCCCGCACACCGGGAAGCAGCCGTCGGCCAGGAGGCCGTTCGTCCCCTCCGACGTCGGGCTGCGAATGGAGCCGGGGACTGCGCCGACCGGGATGCCACGCGCGGCGGCGGCCTCGACCGTGTACAGCGCCCCACCCCGGTGCCGGCTCTCCACCACGACCACCACGTCGCTGAGCATGGCCAGGAGGCGGTTGCGGACCGGGAAACGCCACTTCTCGGTGCGCACCCCGGCGGGGGACTCCGAGTACACGGCGCCCTGTTCGGCCACCCGGGCCCAGAGCCGGGCGTTGCGGCGCGGGTAGGGATCGTCCAGACCGCCCGCCACCACGGCGATGGGTGGCGCGCCCGAAGCGGTGGCCCCTTCGTGGGCCGCCCCGTCGATCCCGAGGGCGAGGCCCGAGACCACGCTGACACCGAGCGCGGCCAGGTCGGCACCGAACTGCGCCGCAACGCTGATCCCGTACCGGGTCGGGCTCCGGGTGCCGACCAGGGCCACCGTCGGATGCGTGCTCACCGCCGTCGGGTCCCCCTGGCAGAACAGCACCGCCGGAGCGTCGGGGTCGTTCTCCAGCCGGGCCGGGTAGCCCGGTCCGCCGTGCCAGCACACCTCGATCCCCTTCTCCTCGTGCCGTTGCCAGATGCGGGCGACGTCGCCGGGAAACGACGACCGCGACCAGGCCGCGGAGGGGGCATCGGTGGCCAGCAGCAGGCGTAGCGTGGCCGGGCCCACCTGGGGCACCGAGGCCAGCGCAGCCGCGTAGGCCTCCTCGGGCAGGCCCCCGTTCCCTTCATCCGCGGTCATCGGTTCACCACATTGCGGGCGGTGCGCAGGCACAGCGCATCGGAGATGTGCTCCTCGTCGACCTGCTCGGCTCCGAGGAGGTCGGCCACGGTACGCGCCACCCGTGCCACCTTGTGCAGCCCCCGGGCGGTGAGGGCCCCCTGGCGCAGCTTTGCTGCCAGCAGGCCGGCAGCCTTCGGGTGCAGTGGCGGCTCGGCGGCTCCGGCGCCGCCCCGTGCCGCGGCCCGGGCACGGGCGGCGACCACCCGGCCGGCCGAGACCGCGGTGGGCTCGCCGGGGAGGTCCGCCAACAGCTGGTCGGGATCGGGGCGCGCCAGGGGCACGACGAGGTCGAACCGGTCCAGAAGTGGGGCCGAGAGGCGCCGTGTGTACCGGGCGCGGTCGGCGTCCGTGCAGCGACAGGCGCCGTCGAAGACCCCTTCCCCGCACGGGCACGGGTTCATGGCCGCGGCGAGGAGGAACTGGGCCGGGAAGGCGACGGTTCCGCCCGCCCGGCTCACCCGGATCACGCCCTCTTCGAGCGGCTGGCGCAATGCCTCGAGCGCGGCCACCGGGAACTCCCCCATCTCGTCGAGGAAGAGCACCCCGTGGGTGGCTAATGAAATCTCGCCCGGGCGCAACGACCAGCTGCCCCCACCGACCAGGGCCACGAGGGAGGCGCTGTGGTGCGGGGCCCGGAACGGCGGGTGGCTGACCAGCACCCCGTCGGGGAGCGGGCGCCCGGCGGCGGAGTGCACCCTGGTCACCGTCAGCGACTCCTCGGGCGTCAACGGGGGCAACAGGCCGGGCAGGCGTTCGGCCAGCATGGTCTTCCCCGAGCCCGGTGGCCCGACCATCAGCAGGTGGTGTCGCCCGGCGGCCGCCACCTCGAGCGCGTGACGCCCGAGGGCTTGTCCCCTGACATCGGCCAGATCGGGGATGTCGGGCGGCGGCGGGGCGGGTTGCGCGGGCGG
>JBEKWB010000023.1:0-52313 GCA_049513455.1 Acidimicrobiales bacterium | reverse complement strand
AGCCGTTCGGCCGCGAACCCACGACGTTCGCGGCATCAATGAGGAGCATCACCCGCCCGTGGCGATCCGCCACATCAGCGCCCTAATGTCGTCGCCCCTCCACCTACTGCGGTGAATCGCCCGGCGCCGCCCCCGAAACCACCCGCTCCACCGAATCCGCCGGCGCCCCCGAAGCCGCCGAGGGTGGCCGTGTTCGAAGTGGGCACAGGTTCCGCGTAGTCGGCCAGCACCACGCTGTCGCCTTCGTTCAATCCGGAGAGCACCTGAGTGTAGGTGTACCCGACGAGGCCCACCTTGACCGTCTTTTCCGCGAGGCTGCCGTCCGAGAGGACGAGGACGTACTGCCGCGTCGCATCGGTGTTGACCGCGGAGGTGGGAACGGCGAGGACATTCTTCGCTTCACTGGTTATGACCGAAATGGTGGCGGTGGATCCGGTGAAGAGTCCCGTGGCGGACGTGGGGAGGGACACCACCAAGGGGTACGAGTACGTACCGTCACTGGACTGCACGGGACCCACCTGCGACACCGTACCGGCGATCGAATTCGTCGCCCCATCGACCAGGACATTGGCCGTGTCGCCCACCTTGACCGAGGTCACCTGGGAACTGGTCAGCGTCGCGGTGGTTTCAAAAGCCTGCGTCCCGATGATCACAATGGTGTCGGTACTCGAGTTGGCACCGACCGTGGCGCCAACGGAAATACCGACCGAGGCGATGGTCCCGGCAATCGGGCTCACCAGCTGCGCGTCACTGAGGGACTGCTGCGCGTTCACCAGATCTGCTTGCGCCGTATCGATGGCAGCTTCGTCGGAGGCAATTGTCGCGGCACTGTCGGAGGGCGAGGAACTTCCCGATCCGCCGGAGCCCGCATTACCCAACCTCGATGTCGACCCGGTCGACCCGGTCGATCCGGTCGACCCGTTTGTCCCGGTCGACCCGGTCGATGACGTGCTCGAAGTGGACTCTTCCTGCGTGAGGGCCTTGGCCAACGCGCTTTCGGCTGTGGCCACGGCGTTCTGCGCAGTTGCGACAGCTTGTTGCTCCGCCGAAACCTGCTCCAGAGCGGAGGCACACCCGCTCTCTCCCGTCGGGGTCGAAGGGGTCGTCGTCGTGGTCGTTGTCGTCGTGGTCGTCGGACGCGAGGAACCCGTGGGGAAGGAACCGGTGGAGGAGGTTCCCGACCCGGTTCCCGTCCCCGTTCCCGTCCCCGTTCCCGTCCCCGTTCCCGTCCCCGGTCCCGTCCCCGGTCCCGTCCCCGTCACCCCGCAGGTGGTCTCCGCCTGGGAGAGATCTGCAGCCTCCTGCTGCTGGTCGCCCGACGCCGTGGCCTCGGTCGCGACCAAGGTGGCCTGGTCCTGGGTGATCTCACTCGAACCGCTCCCGGTGCCACCACCGGACTTGCCTCCCGACTGCGACGAGGATCCTGTGCTCGCCGGCGTCGTCGTGGGCGTCGTGGTCGTGGTTGTCGTGGTGCTCGCGGTCTCACTGTCCTCGTCCTCGGTCAGTTGCGCCTCGTCCGACGACACCGAGGACTCCGCCGACGAGACGGCTTCGGCCAGCGACGTGGTGTCCAGCGTGCCGAGTGGCTCGCCCGCCGTCACCTGCTCTCCCACCGTTGCCGTGACCGTGGCCACCTGGCCGGCGACCTGGAAGGAAGCCGACGCGTTGCTCACCGGTTCGACCGTACCGACCACGTCTTGGGTTTCGTCAATCGACGCGCGCGTTACTTTGGCCATTCGATAGCCCGAGTTGCCCGAGCTGCTGACGGCCCATGCCGTGGCGCCGCCGGCCACCAGCACAGCAACGACCACGATCGCCCCGATCACGAGCGGTCGGCGCCGGGCCCTTTCTCGGACGTGGGAGCCGGACACTTGGTCAGGCACCCGACGCCCCACCGCCGGCGAAGCCACCCCCGCCGAACCCGCCGCCGAAGCCCGCCGTGCAGGTCTTCCCTCCGGTGGACGTGATCCGCACGGTCGTGGCCGTCACGGCTCCCGTGGTGCTGGCCGAGCCGAACGCGCTCACGCAATCCCCGACGGCCAACGCCGTCGACGCCGTGGCCTGGGTCTCAGAGAGGGTGGTCGTCGACGCCGTGGTGATCTTCAGCTTCTCCGTCTTCAGGGCCGGCTTTTTCTTGGCGGCACTGTTGGACTTGCTCGTCGAGGCCTTGAACGTCGGGCTGAGCACGGTCCCCGACAGCGACACCGTCGATCCGGAGACTGCGGTCACCTTGCCGCTGGCGAACGTGAAGCTCCCGCTGGCAAATCCGCGCGCCCCCGCAGGCCCCGAACCACCGCCGCCAGCCCTGGGAAAGCTGCCGCTCGGTGGGGTACCGGTCCCACCGCCGGTTCGGCCGGCGAAGCCGCCCCGTGCGCCGGCGCCGAACCCGCCCGCGCCGGCCGCGCCCGCAGCGCATGTCCCCGACGCCGTCGGCTTGCTGATCGTGATCGATCGTGCGGCCACCGTGGTCTTGGACTTCTTCGACGGTGTACCCGTTACCGTCAGGCAGTCCCCGACGGCGACGGCGCTGAGGGTCTCGGTAGCGGTCTCGGAGAACGTCGTGCTCGGGGTCCAGCTGACCGCGGTCTGACCTTCGGTGGCGCTCTGCACCTGCATCGTCGTCCCCGAAATGGAGGCCACGCTCCCGCTGGCGCCCGCGCCGGTGGGAGCCGTGGCGGCACCGGCGGCCGCGCCCATACCGAGGACGACCGAGGTGCAGAGCGCGGCCATACCCGCGGGGACCGCCCAGCGCGCGAAGCGGCGCCTCTGGTGTCGTGTGTTTTCCATGGGTGTTTTCTCCTTCGTGGTTTCGATCATTTACTCGCTCCGCAGGGCGTCGATGGGGGCCAGGTGGGCGGCGCGGCTCGCCGGGTAGACCCCGAAGATGACGCCGATGGCCATGGCGACGACCACGGCTCCGGCCACCGCCCAGCCGCTGACGGTGATGGGGTCACCCACCACCCCGGGCAGGAAGGTGGCGCCGATTATCCCGAGCCCGGCCCCGAATGCCCCGCCGGTGAGCCCCAAGACCGAGGCCTCGACCAGGAATTGGCGACGGATGAGGCGCGGGGTCGCGCCCAACGCCTTGCGAAGCCCGATCTCCCGGATCCGCTCGGTGACCGACACCAGCATGATGTTCATGACGCCGATGCCGCCGACCAGCAGCGAAATACCGGCGACGCCGCCCAGCAGAATGGTCAGTGTCCGATCGACGGAGGTGGCGGTCGAGAGCTCCTCCGCCTCGGAGGTGATGGTGAAGTCGGCGTCGGCCGCCGTGGTGATCCCATGCAGGGCGAGCAGCTCGTGGTCGGCCTCCTGGTACGCCGCCGTGAGGTCGTCGGAACTGCGCGCCTGCACAATGATCGAGCTCACTGCGTCACGGGAGGTCCCGCCGAATATCTCCTGGGCCGCCGTGCTGATCGGCACGATGGCGGTGTCGTCGGGATCCGACGTCGTCGACGAGGAGGTCGAGGAGCCGACCGAGTTGAGCACGCCCACCACGGTGAGCGGCAGCCCGCCCACGTCGACCGTCTGGCCGACGGGATCCTCGCGGCTGAAGAGCTCCGAGGCCGTCACCGAGCCCAGGACCACTACCGGCTCATGGTCACTGACGTCCTGGTTGTCGATGAACCTCCCTTGCGCGACGGTTTCCCCGCGCACGGCAATCCACGAGGGCGTCGAACCGACGACCGAGGTCGACCAGTTGCTGGTCCCCGCCGTGAGGGTCTCCTCGGAATCGGTGATGGGGGCCACCGCCTTGATGTCGGGTGCCACGGTTTGCGAGCCCAGTGCGCTGGCGTCGTAGGTGGTCAGAGTGGATGCGGTTCCGAACCCCCCGCGTATGCCGGACACGGACGTACTGCTCCCCGGGGACACGGTGAGCAGGTTGGTCCCCAGCGCGGTGATGTCCGAGCTCACCTGGGCCTGCGCGCCTTCACCCAGCCCGACGGTGAGAATGACGGCCGCGATCCCGATGAGGATGCCCAGGACGGTCAGCCCCGAGCGGAGTCGATGGCTCCGGATCCCGTTGAGGCCGGTGCGGAGCGTCTCCAGCCAGCTCATCGCACGTGCTCGAGGTCGCGCTTGTCGCCCTCGCTGACCAACCCGTCACGGATGCCGATCACCCGGCCGGCGGCCGAGGCCACCTCGAGGTCGTGCGTGATCAGTACGAGCGTGCGGCCGGCGTCGTGTAGCTCGTTCATCAGAACGAGGACGTCGTCGGCCGAGACCGAGTCCAGGTTCCCGGTCGGCTCGTCCGCCAGGATCAGGTCGGGTTCGGTCACCAGGGCGCGGGCCACTGCCACACGCTGCTGCTGGCCGCCGGAGAGCTCGCCCGGGCGGTGTTGCACCCGGCCGGCCAGGCCGACCTTGGTCAGCGCGGCCATGGCGCGTTCCTTGCGCTCGGCCCGGTGCATGCCGGCGTAGACCAGCGGGAGCTCCACGTTCTGCCACGCCGTCATGGAAGCCAAGAGGTTGAACTGCTGGAAGACGAACCCGATGCGGCGGTTGCGCACCTCGGCCAGCGCCTCTTCACTCATGCGGCTGACGTTTTCGCCGGCCAGGCGGAACGTCCCGCTCGTCGGCGTGTCGAGACAGCCGAGAAGATGCATCAGCGTCGACTTGCCCGAACCGGAGGGGCCGACGACGGCCACGTACTCCCCGGTCTTGATCTTCAGGCTGACGCCGCGCAACGCGGCGACCGCGATAGCACCTGTCCGGTAGACCTTGGTCACGTTGTCGAGCTCGATGACCGCCCTCGTCTCGCCGTCCCCCGATGGGCGGGCCGGCGTCGTCATTTGCGCGGTCACCGGATCTGGGGAAGTCACTGGGGCCGTCTCGCCGCCAGACCCGCTCATCCCGCAGCCCCACCGAAGCCGCCGCCGCCTCCGGTGAACCCGCCGCCACCGCCGGTGAACCCGCCGCCGCCGCCCCGGGTGAAGCCACCCGTGATTCCGGCACCGCCGGTACCCCCGGCCACGCCCGTGAACTTGACCACGCGCTCCACGATGCTGTCCCCGGACGACACGCCGGCCGTGATCTGCGTCTCGCCGGCAGCGGCCTGGCCGACGGTCACGTCGACACTGACGTGCTTGCCGTTCTTGACCTCGGTGACGGTCGCCTGGCCGCTCGTGGTGTAGGTGATGGCGGCCGTCGGTACCTCGACGACGTTGTCGAGCTGCTTGACGATGATCGACACGTCGGCCGTCGAGCCGGCATAGAGGCCGGTCGGGTCCCCGGTCACGTCGATGACCACGGGGAACGTCGCCACGTCGGAAGTCTCGGTAGCGATCAGGCCGATTGACGCCACCGTCCCGTAGTCGACCGTGGTCGCCCCCGTTGGCGTCACGGTGGCCTGATCGCCTTCGGCGACCTGACCGATGTCGGTGTCATCGACGGTGGTGTTGACGATGTAGGAGTCGGTCCCGATCACCACGACCTGTCCGGTGGACGAGGTCGAGGCGCCGCTGCTGGCGGCCGCGGCACTGGAACCACCTACGCCACCCCCGCCGCCTCCGGTCCCGGTCCCCGTCACCGCCTGGCCGACGGTGAGGTCGACGGAGGCCACCGTGCCGGAGATGGTGGAGGTCAACGACGCGTCGGCCAAGTTCGTCTGGGCAGTGGTCAACGACGACTCGGCCGAGGTGACCGACGCCTCGTCGGAATCAATCTCGGTGGTGGAGCCGCCGGCCGCCTCGTCGCTGGAAAGGCGCGCCTGCGCGGACGCCAGATTGGCCTGCGCGGCGTCCACCTCCGCGCTGAGGGCGGTTGTATCGACCGTCGCCACCACCTGCCCGGCCGTCACCACCTGGCCTGCATGCACATCGACGCCGGTCACGGTTCCGGACACGCCGAAGTTGAGGTTGGCCTCCGTGGCCGGCTCGAGGGTGCCCGAAGTGGCGACCGTCTGCTTGATCGTCCCCGTCGTCACCTTGACCGTTTCGGACGAGATGACGAGACCGGTCGCCGGGGATCCACCGGTGAACGCGAGGGTGAGCCCGGTCGCCAGACCAGCCAGCAGAATGACAGCGGCGCCGATCACGAGGAGCTTCCGCTTGCGCCGTCGCCCGTCCGGCGCGGCCGGATCACCCTCGAGATCGAGGGGGAGCTCTTGCGTCAGAGGATCGGGATTGCTCGTCGATTCATCGTCTTCGCCCGGGCGCGCCATGGCATCAGTAGAACCAACCCACGTCAGTGCCAGCCCTCAATTAGCTGTGAGTCCGCTTGGAGTTTTGACAGCGCTCGATAAGAAACTCCCAGCTCACGCACATTGGGCGGGGCGGTCAACCCGGCCCGACGATTCACAGGAGGCCCACAGCGGGTATATCCCCGACCCCTAAATTCGGGGTGCATCCTGTCTTCATGGATCGCTTCCGCATCCACCAGACCCCCAGAAGCTGACACCCCGCCAACCGGGGACGACGTGACCGCCCCTCACGACCCCAGCATCCCCGGTAGGCCGTCAGCCCACCAGCCGCCTTGCTTTTCGGCGGCGCCTCAGCCCCTTCGTCCGTCTTGGCCCCCCCAAGCTGGCGAAGGGGCGCAGGCGGGGGAGTAGGCGCACGCGGGGGAGTGACCGGCAGAATCGCCGGGCCACAGCCCGACGAAGTCGCGGGCACCGGCTGGTGACTCCCTCAAATACAATGAAACTCCCCTGCAACGGCTATTCCTGCCAATCTGGGACGAACCTGAGAAAGCTATCCTCCCGCACGGGCATCCGAACCACGTTCCGGGAGGTGGGCACAGGTGGGAAGGTGCGGGAAGTGGCTGTTCAGAGGCATCGGAACGGCCACTGCGGTGCTGGCGGCCTCCCTTTTGGCCGCCTCCCTTTTGGCCGCCTCCCTCGTCCTCGGCCTCGCCGGGATGACCACGGGCCCCGGTGAGCGCGCGGCCGGAGCGTCGCCAGCCCCGGCTGCGGTCGAGTACTACCTCGATCTGGGTGGCTCGGCCTCCGTCGGCTTCCAGCCCACCGCCGCCCGCCCGAACGGCCAGCCCACCGACACCGGCTACGCCAACGACCTCCTGACCATCGAACGGGCCCGCTGGCGTGATCTGCAGCTCGTCCAATTCGGTTGCCCCGGTGAGACGACCGGGACCTTTGTGAATGGGGGAGACCCGTGTCGACCCGCCGGCCAAACCCAGCTCTCCCAGGCCGTCACCTTCCTCCACACCCACCCGAACACCGTCCTCGTGACAGTCGACCTGGGCTTCAACGACATCGAGCGGTGCCTGGCCTTCCACATCGTCGACGAGGCCTGCCTGACGCAGCGCCTGGACCTCATCGACCAACAGCTCCCACCGATCCTCGCCGCACTGCGTGCCGCCGCCAGCCCGTCCGTGCGCCTGGTCGGCGTCGGGCACTACGACCCTTACTTGGGCGACTACCTCCACGGGGGCTCAGATATCGCCTTCTCCGAGGACAGCGTGGCGGCCATCGGGCGGCTCGATGGCACCCTGCACGCCATCTATGCCGCCGCCGGCGTCCCCATGGCGGATGTCGGCCGGGCCTTCGAAACAACCCAGAGCGAGCCGGTGGATCTGGCGGGCGTCGGCGACGTGCCCCGAAACGTCGCACGGGCCTGCGCCCTCACCTGGATGTGCACGTCTGCCTCGCTACGCGCCAAACAGCATCCCGACGACGCCGGATACCAGGTCATCGCGCAGGCCATCGCGGCCGCCGTCCCTGCCTGAGGACCAGGACGAACGCCCCGCAGGCCACTCTCGAAGGAACCGACCCCTCTCCCCCGCACCGCCGATAATAATCATTATGTTAAGTTAGACACCGAATTCGGCACCTCACGGAAACTCACGCAACGCGCCGCGCTGCCCCTCCTCCCTCTCACCCCGACTCAGATGTCGGATGCACTCCGCCGGCTGTCACCGGGATCGCGCCGTGGTGCTTCCTCGAAATAGACCTGGGCAAGTCGGAGCACCTGCTCCTCGTCGATGTGGTCGATGTCGACCCGCACGTCAGCCACGAGCTTCGCCGCGACCTCATGGTGATGCTTCTCGACGTACCCGACCCAATGATGCGAAGCGTTCGCCTTGCCGTTGCCATGACCCAAGACGAGGATGGCGCCCGCAGGGGCGAGCTCCTCGGTGATCTCCTTCCAGTACGCAGGACTGTCCGCTTCGTAGGTCCCCGACGGGTTCCCGGCCTTGTGGTGGACCTTGTGAAACCGACCGTGAACATCGGGAGCGACAACGCTGTGGGGGCGGGATCCGGGTTCCGCATCGGTGGGGAAGATGTAGGTGTCGCGAAAGTCAATGACGGCGACGACATTCTTCCCACGTATCAGCTCTGCATCTTGGTCAACCATCAGACCACCGTTCCTTTCTCCTCGGACTGCTTCGACTGCTGCATCTCGTGGCGAACGGCGATGTGGTCACCGGTCCTCGCGTCATGCCGAACTCAAGGTTCGACCGACCTCCCGACTTGATGCTAAACGAGGTAAACCTGTGGCCGTAGGGGCAAAGGTCCCCCAGGCGCCCGGCCAAATCCGCCAGGCGCCGGCCCGGATCCGCCGGCCCCCCGGTTCGACGCCCCTTCTCAGACGCACCGAACTCCCCTACGATCGGCGCGATGGATATGGAGGGCAGGGTGGCGCTGATCACCGGGGGCAGCAACGGCATCGGTGAGGGAGTGGCCCGTTATCTGGCCGGGCAGGGAGCCCATGTCGTCCTGGCCGATATCGACGACAGCAAGGGCCCCGAAGTGGCCCGGGAACTCGGAGGCCGGTTCATCCACACCGACGTGAGCGAGCCCGGCGACAGCGCCGCCGCGGTGCAGTTCGCCGTGGAGCAGTTCGGCGGCCTCCATCTGGCGCACCTCAACGCCGGGGTGACCTCTTGGTGCAGCATGGGAGACGATTTCGACCCGGAGGCCTATCGCAGGGCGATGCGGATCAACCTCGACGGCGTCGTGTACGGGATCACCGCGGCCCGGCCCGCCATCATCGCCTCGGGAGGAGGGACGATCGTGGCCACGGCCAGCATGGCCGGGTTGGTGCCCGCGCCCTTCGATCCGATCTACGCCGCCAACAAACACGCAGTGGTGGGGCTGGTGCGGTCCATAGGGGACTCCTACGCCGCCGAAGGGGTGCGGGTCCACGCCCTGTGCCCGTCCTTCGCCTACACCGGCATCATCAAGGGCTCCGAGCAGACCCTGCTCGACATGGGTTTTCCCATCATCGACGTCAGCGATGTCGTCGATGCCTTTCGGCGGCTGCTCAACTCCGAGACGTCGGGGGACTGCTGGTACGTGGTGGCGGGACGGGAGAGCGAGCCGTTCCGCTTTCGGAACGCCCCGGGCCCCCGACTCGACTGAACGCCGACTCCCCCGCCGGGGGTGGACACCGGACAACGACTATTGTTGGAGCCGCAGTCCGGCGATGGGTCCCGCCGGGGAGCACACACGCTCCGAACCGCCGAATCGGCTGATGGCTCCTGACCAGGCAGCACCGCGGCGCCGGCCGCGGCATGCACGAGGCTCAGGAGGATCATGACGGACAGCGGCGATGCACTCGACCGGGTTGCGCTACCGCGACTGCGGCTCTCCCCCGCCGTACTCGTCGCCATCGCACTGGGCGGGGCACTCGGCACCGTGGCCCGGTTCCTGCTGAGTGCGACCTTCAGCGATTCCGCGCGCCAGTTCCCCACCACGACCCTGCTCATCAACTTGAGCGGGTCGCTGGCCATCGGCCTACTGGTCCCACTTGTGGATAACTTTTGGACACGAGCTCCGCTCGTCCGCCCGTTTCTCATCGTCGGCATACTCGGCGGCTGGACCACGTACTCCACACTGGCCGTCGACGCCGTCGTGCTGGCCAAGAACGGGCACGCGGCGGCCGGCGTGCTCTCCGTGGCGGCCACCCTCGTCGGGGGGCTGGCGCTCGTGGTGGTCGGCCACGCGCTGGGCCGCAGGGCGCTGGACCGCAGAACGGTCAAACGCTAGTGGGATCCAGCCACTCCCCCACTCTCGCGCTGGCGCTCGCCGTCGGGGTCGCCGGCGGGCTCGGCGCGGTCCTGCGCGCGCTCGTCATCCACCACGTCGCGTTGCGGCGGCCCGACCCGCTCCCCCTCGGGACGATGCTGGTCAACGCATCGGGGTCCTTGCTCCTCGGCTTTCTCACCGGTCTCTCCATGTACCACGGCTTCGGCCCGCATGACCTCGATGTGGCCGGCGTCGGTCTCTGCGGCGGCTACACGACCTGGTCCACCGCCAGTTGGGAGACGCTCCACCTGATCCGGGACGGCCACCGCGCCGAATCCCTCATCTACACGATCGGCGGCCTCGCCCTCTGCGTGGGCGCCGCAGTGGCGGGAGTCGGGCTGGCCGCCCTGGCCTGACGACCCCTCCGCCCCGGTTCCGGCTCAGTACCCTCCGGCGCAACCGTTCTGATCGGGAGCCCCATTGGGCCCACCCAGGTAGACCGTCGCAAAGGCGACCGCGACACGGATCTGCTCGTCGGGGGTGGCGTCCGCCGCGTCGGCGGGATAGCCGAAGGTGTTGAACCGGGCCCAGTTGGCATGGCTGAATCCGAGGCCGCCGCTGTAGATGGGGCCGTCCACATTCCACACCCCGCCTTCTTCGCAGACGTTCACCTTGTCCCACGCCGCGATCTGGGCGGGGGTGACGCCGTCGTCGAACAGGTCGGCCGCCGTCGCCACCTTGACCGTGCTGCCCCCGAGCGATCCGTAGAACTGCGCGTCGCCGAAGGCGAAGATGCCACCGTCCGCCCCCGCCAGCCAGTAGCCCTGCCCGTCCGAGGTCGGAGCAACGCCGATGATCGGCATGTTCAGGTGCTCGGTGGTCGCCGTGCCGTAGAAGGGGGCCCCGCCCAAGGCGTAGATCGACCCGTTCGCGTTCGCCAGCTGATATCCGCTGTTGGCCCTGCTGATCCCCACGATGGGTGAGCCTGTCATGACGTTGCCTGCGTACTTCGCATCACCGAAGGCGTAGGTCGCACCACCGGCCGTAGCCAGCCAGTAGCCGAGCCCATCCGACGTCGGGGCCAGACCGACGACCGGGCTGCCCGGCGAGTCGATGCTGGCCGACCCGTAGAACCGGGCGTCTCCGTAGGTGAACACCCCCCCGTCGGCCGACACCAGCCAGTACCCGCCGCCGTCGGCGGTCGGCACGATGCCCACGACGGGTGCGTGCAAATGGGTCGCGCCCGCCGAACCGTAGAAACGGGCGTCTCCGTAGGTGAACACGCCCCCGTCCGCCGCCACCTCCCAGTAGCCGTTCCCGTCCGCTGTCGGTGCAATCCCGACGACCGGTTTGTTCAGGGGCAGCGACGCGGCCGAGCCGAAGTACCTGGCGTCACCGAACGTGAAGATGCCACCGTCTCCGGCGGCCAGCCAGTAGCCATCACCATCCGGCGTGGGGGCGATGCCGACCACGGGTGCGTTCAGCGCCAGGTCGTCGTCGGGCATGGTGATGTGGGCAGTGGGAGAAGCGGGGGCGGCAGGCGCGCCCGGGGTGACAGCAGCAGCAGGGCCGCTGGGGGCGGCGGGGCCGGCGGGGACGGCGGCATTCGCCTGCCCCCCGAATGCGGCCAGTGCGGAGAAGCTCGATGTGGTGACGGCGGCCAGGACCCTGCGCTTGCGGCCGGTACGTCTGATTTTCGAAGGCGGGTGGGCGGGGCGCCCGGACAAACATTCAACAGAACAGCAACAATCTGGGACAATCGAAGACACCGCGGGATGACCTTTCCCTGGTCAGGAGGGAGCAACTTCGCTGGTGCGAAAGTCGCTTCGTCTCTCTTTCTGGGCGGACCGCGCGTCGTTGCATTCACGCCCCAGCCGAGCACCGGGAAAGGGTGGTTCGGCCTGACAGTAGAGCCGGGTGTGCTAGCGGGTGTGATGTCCGGGATTTACAAGATCGTTACGGCCTGGTCTCCTTCTGAGTTGGTGCTCCACCGCGCCAACTGCGGGCGTCTCCACTCGAGCTACCCCTGCAGAGCCCGACCCGAGACAGCCGCAGGCTAGCGAGCCGGGTCCGTGAAGGCAAAAGCTGGCGAGCTCCGGGTCACCGGGCCGGGGCCAAGGCCGCAGCACCCACCCCGCCGACCAGGGCTCGGGTGACCTCGTCCACCCGGTACGGTGCCGTCCGTCTTGGTCCGTGCGACCCGGTGGCGGCCGGCGATCCACTCCCCCACTCCGAGAGCCTCGAGGACCTACCCGGTCATCAGCGGTCTGGCCCGGTTCGGCCCTCTCTCGGCCGCCCAGCTCTCCGAGGAGATAGGGCCGTCCTCCTCGTCCTCACCGAGGCCGGCACCCAGTTCGCCGGCCACCTGCGCCGCTTCGCCGAGCAGGGCCCCTTCTGATCACCTCACTTCGAAAAGTGGGTCTCCGGCCGGGGCAGACGCTCGCCGTCGAGGATGATGTCGACCTTCTCGTTGTAGAACGAGATCAAGCCGGCGATCGGCAGGAGCTGGCGAGTCGGGAAGTCGTAGCACCACGCCAGATCAGGATGGACCGTCCCACCCACTCGTACTGACCAGTAGTGGCTCGTCGTCCCCTTGTAGGGGCATGCAGTGACGGTCGCCGTCTTCTGCAGGTGGGCGAAGTTCACCTCGGTCTTGTTGAGGTAATAGCGGGTGGGGAGGCCGGTCTCGAACACCATCACCGGTGACGAGGACTCCGCCAGGACGACACCGTCCAGCTCGACCCGCACGTGCCGGGTGGAGCGCAGCGCGTCGACCCGGCTATAGGGACTCCGCGGATGGACGAAGACCTCCTCGTCCTCCTCGAACCAGCTGTCCAACGCACTCCACTCGAAGCGAGCCGTCCCGGCGAGACCGTCGAGAACCGAATCGACGTAGACGCGGACGGCGCTTGGGACCGTGCGGTCGCCGACGGCGAGTGTGTAGAGCTGGGTGTGTCCACGGTGCACGTGCTGGGCGTGGTGCTCGTCCACCAGGAGGTCCCGGTTCACGTCGTCCAGCGGGATGTAGAACTGGGGATAGTTGGGCCACTCCCAGACGTAGAGCGCCTTGGTGGTGTCGAGGACCACCTGGTCGGCCAACGTCGCCCGGACCCGTCGCGGCACCGGCTCGACGTGGTCGACGGGAACGATTGCGTGTGGGTAGTCACCCATTCGGACCTCCCATTCTTCGTCAGGCCCCCATCATTGTTCCTCCGGCGCGCACCGAGCACGGCGGCCACGCCGTCACTCACTTCGTGGCAACTGCCGTGTAAGTCGAGGTCATCGCCACCAACTTGGGTGTCTGTTTCGTTCCGGTTGCGGGACGGTTGGCAATCCGGCAATTCGTTGACTTGGGGTTGCCATCGGGCGCAGTCTCGTCAAGCGCGGCGTTGGTGCATCGCGAGGAGTGTTGTGATGACTACCAGAACCCCCGAGTACTTCAGGCCAACGTCACTCGGCCCATTCGAGTTCAGAATGCTTCTCGAGCGTCGCCATCTCACGCCCACATATCAAGCCATCGTCGATCTTACGACCGGAGAGCAGATCGGCGCTGAGGCTCTCGCTCGGTGGCCGGGGCTGGGTATCACGCCCGACGTCGCCTTTCGTTCGGCGACGCGCCAGGGGCAGCTGGCCGAACTCGACGAGGCGTGCCGAAAGGCCGCCATCGACGACGCCATCAGTCACGGCCTCTCCCCCGACTTCGCGCTGTTCGTCAACCTCGAGCCATCCGTGCTCGGGCCCGACACGGCCGCAAGCCTCGTCGCACAGGCGGCGGGTGCGGTGGACCTCGTGGTCGAGATCACCGAACGCGCCCTTCTGCACCGGCCCGCTGAGCTCCTGCGCGCCGTCTACACCCTCAGATCCGCCGGCTACGCCATCGCCCTCGATGATGTCGGAGCCAATCCGGACTCCCTCGCTCTTCTCCCGTTCGTGGCACCCGACGTCATAAAGCTGGATCTCTCCCTGGTCCAGCGCTGGCAAGATGCGGACCAAGCCGCCATCTACACCGCGGTGGCCGCATATGCGGAGCGGACCGGCGCCACCATTCTCGCCGAGGGCATTGAGAACGACGCCAACCTGCAGCAGGCGCTCGCCCTCGGCGCCACCCTCGGCCAGGGTTGGTACCTCTCCCGGCCCGGGCCGCTCAGCGCCCTCACCTCGCCGGGTCACAGCCGCCTCGCCGCTACCCATCGTGACGTCATCCCGGCTCCCCTCAGCCCCTTCAGCCTCCTCAAATCCTCCGCGCTCCGGACCGCCCCCAAGGGCCTGCTCCTCGATATCTCCCAGCACATCGAGAACCAGGGGCTCGCACTCGAGACTCCTCCGGTCGTGCTGAGCGCCTTCCAGGACGCGCGACACTTCACCCCCCACACGGCCCGGCGCTATGCCCGGCTGGCCGCGCGTTGTCACCTGGTGGCCGCACTCGGGGTCGACCTGCCCGTCGAGCCCATCCCGGGCGTCCGCGGAGCATCGCTGCGGGCGAACGACACCCTGGCAGGCGAGTGGGTGGTGGTCGTGATCGGCACGCACTACGCCGGGGCACTCATCGCCAAGGACATGGGCGACACCGGCCCGGACCGGGACCGACGGTTCGCCTTCAGCTTGACCCACGACCATGAGACGGTTCTCGCCGCCGCGCGCAGCCTCTTGACGCGCGTCGTTGCCACCAGCCCGTTCCCCGACATAGACGAGGCATCGACCGGCCCTCCTCGCTAGAGGCCGCTCCGCCGCGCCTGGAGTGCCTGCCTAGGCAATGACTTTCCGGCGCCTGTACAGCAACACCATCCGGCGGCCGATGATGCCGACCATCACCAGGAGCGAGCCCACCAGAGCGATCGGCGCCACTTCGCCCGCACCAGTCACTGCCAACGCGCCGGGAGAAGCACCGGCACCGGCCGACCCCTGGCCGCCGGTACCCGTGCCCGACGAGGTGAGGACGGCCCCCGCCCCCGAGGTTGTCGATGTCGTGCTCGGACTGGTCGTGGTTGTCGTGGTTGTCGTGGTCGGAGCGATCGTCGTGGTGGTGGTGGCGCCCCCGCCTGTGGTGGTCGTGGTGGTGGAGGAGGACGTCGTCGTCGTGCCGCCAATCGTGATCGGTGCCGTGGCGATGCCGAAGGGACCGCTCAGACCGCTGCCCTCCACCGGCTCCACAAAGGCCGGCGAGGGACTACCGCTCGAGGAGAGCTGGCTCGGCGTGTACTCCACGAGCGTGCTGGGAGAACCGGTGACCCACAGATCTCCGGCGCTGTCGAACGCGAGAGCGAACGGAAAGACTCCAAGGAGCTGGCCCCCGAGGGAACTGTCGGGGGTGATCGTGACGTTGGGGGACGGACTGCCGCTCGTGGAGAGCTGGCTGGGCGTGTACTCGACGATGTCATTTTGCTCGCTGGCTATCCATAAGTCGCCGGATGCGTCAAAAGCAAGGTCGTCGAATTCATCCGAGCCGGAGATGATGACGCTGGGGGACGGACTGCCGCTCGTGGAGAGCTGGCTGGGCGTGTACTCGCTCACACTGCCACTGCTGCACCCTTGCCCCCCACATCCGCTGACCCAGAGGTCACCGGAACCGTCGAAGGTCAGAGCGCCGGGTTGGCTCAAACCGGTGACAGTCACACTAGGGGTGACGTCGCCGCCCGCCGCCAGTTGGCTGGGCGTGTACTCGGCGATGCCCGCGCCCGTGGGCCCGGATCCGTCGCACGTGCCGCCGCAGTTCGACACCCAGAGATCCCCGTCGGCGTCGAAGGCCAGGCTCAGCGGATTGTCCAGCCCGGTGATCGTCTCCACCGGGGTCGGATTGCCGCTCGCGCTGAGCTGCGCCGAGGTGAACTCGACGAGCGAGCCGTTCCCGGCGTTGGCGACCCACAGGTCCCCGGACTGGTCCACGGCCATGCCCTCGGGCTCACTGAGATTCTGGACAGAAGGTGACAGCACCACAGCCGGAGTCGGGTCCCCACTGGTGCCGAGATCGCTCGCCGCGATCTCAATGAGGTCCGGATCAGAAAAATCGCTGTTGGCCACCCACAGCCCACCCGAAGAGTCGAAGGTGAGGCTGGTCGGCTCGCCGCTCTCTGAAAGCGCCACCGTCGGCGCGGGGTTCGCGCTGCCCGTGAGCTGACCCGGGGTGTACTCGACGACGCTGCTGCTGCTTCCACTCTCTGCGATGACGGTCACCCACAGGTCGCCGGACGCGTCGAATGCCAGATCCGTGGGGCCCCCCTCGAGTCCTGTCGGGGTAAGAACCGTGACCGGTGCCGGGCTACCACTCGCCGCCAGCTGGCTCACGGAGAACTCGGTCACCGAACAGCCAACACACGCGTTGTCGACCCACAGGTTGCCACTCGAGTCGAACCGGATCTCTTGCGGCAGTGTGAGACCCGAACCCGAGAGGGTCACCGACGGCGACGGGCTTCCACTTGTCGTGAGCTGACCTGGGGAGTACTCGACGATCTCATTATTCCCGTCTTCCTGTTGTGCCACCCACAGGTCACCGCTGGAGTCGAACGCGAGCCCCCCCGGGGCGTTCTGGAGCGCGAGGGTGACCGTGGGAGTCGGGCTTCCACTTGTCCCCAACTCGCTCGGTGGGATCATGAATACGTCATTCCCGTAGCTGTCGCTCACCCACAGGTCACCCGCCGCATCGAACGCGATGCCGATCGGTTCCGCGAATCCCGTGAGAATGACGTGGGGAACGGGTGCTCCCGTCGAAGACAGCTGTCCAGGCGTGTATTCGACAATGGTTCCGGCCTCTCCGAACAGGTCGTTGCTGGTCACCCAGAGGTCCCCGGCCGAATCGAAGGCTTCATCGAGCTCCAGCCCGAGCAGGGAGGGATCACCGATCGTGGCCAATGGCGGACCCGGTGTCGCTTGGTCATAGCTCGTGATCGTGTCGTTCAAGCCATTGGCGACGTAGAGCGGGGTCGATGCGCTGGCCGCGGTGGCGCGGCTCCGATTGGTCGCCATGGCGGTCGCGCTCGCCGCCGCGACGACGAGTGCGACCGTAAAGAGAAGGCGGACCGATTGACGCCTGATGACACCCGCCGACATGCGCCGCTCACTTTCTCGTGGAGCGAAGGAGCGCCTTCCCGCCGAACGTCAGTCGCTCTTCAAGCTGTTACCGCCCGGCACCGTAACCGCCGAAGGTAGTGCGCACGCGATCACCATGTGAACGAGCGGTGACGTCGCTCACGCACGGGCGTCGAACGTCGGGACCAGCGTGCGCGCGGCCCGCGCTTCGTCCACCCGGCGCACCGGCGTCGTACGGGGGGCCTCACTCAGGGGCACGCCGGCTGCCGCCTCGGCGGCAATAGTCTCGAGCGCTGCGGCCAGCGCTTCGAGCGTCTGCAGGCTCTCGGTCTCGGTGGGTTCGATCATGAGTGCCTCGTCGACGATCAGGGGGAAGTACACCGTCGGGGAATGGAAGCCGAACTCGAGGAGACGCTTGGCCACATCGAGCGCCTTGGTCCCGTACCGCTTGCGCAGCGAGGCCGCCGACAGCACCACCTCGTGCATGCAGGGTCGGTCGAAGGGGACGTCGTAACTACCCGAGAGGCGCTCTCTGATCCAGTTCGCGTTGAGAACGGCCCGTTCGGCCACCCGGCGCAGGCCATCACCCCCGTGCACCTCCAAGTAGGCCAGAGCGCGGGCCAGCACGAGCGCGTTGCCGTGCCAGCTGTGCACACGGCCGATGGACCGGGCCGGGGTCATGGTGCCGTAGTCCAGCGCCGCTCCAGCGGGCAGGCGCACCGGGCGCGGACCCGGGAGGAAGTCGACCAGGCGCGGCGATACGGCAACCGGGCCCGCCCCCGGCCCCCCGCCCCCGTGCGGGGTGGCGAACGTCTTGTGCAGGTTCATGTGCACGATGTCAAAGCCCATGTCGCCCGGACGGACGACGCCGAGGATGGCATTGAGGTTGGCGCCGTCGTAGTAGAGCAGGCCCCCCACCTCGTGGACAGCCGCGGCGATGGCCTCGATGTCCTCCTCGAACAGCCCCAGGGTGTTCGGATTGGTCAGCATGATCCCGGCCACGTCCGTGTCGAGCACGGCGCGCAGGGCGGCCAGGTCGACGCAGCCCCGCTCGTCACTGGGGACGGTGACGGTCTCGTAGCCACCGAGGGTGACCGAGGCCGGGTTGGTCCCGTGCGCCGAGTCCGGGATGATCACCCGGTGGCGCGACTCCCCCCGGGACCGGTGGTACGCCCGCATCAACAACAGCCCGGTCAGCTCCCCTGCCGCGCCGGCGGCGGGCTGCAGGGTGGCCGCGGCCATCCCGGTCACTTCGCACAGTGCCTCTTCGAGCTCGACGAAGATCTGCAGCCACCCCTGGCTCAACGACGCGGGCGCGCCCGGGTGCACGGCGGCCAGGCCCGGGAGCCCGGCGACGGTGTCGCACAGCTTCGGGTTGTACTTCATGGTGCACGAGCCCAACGGGTAGGCGCCGAGGTCGACGGAGAACTGGCGATGGCTCAGGCGGGTGAAATGGCCGACCAGATCGCGCTCGGAGACCTCCGCGAGAGGCACGGGCTCGGCGCGCCGGTGGGCGGCCGGGACCAACTCGTCGACGTCCCATTCGGGCATCCCGGTGGTCCGCAGCTGCCAGCTGCTCCGGCCGGGTTGGGAAAGCTCGAAAAGTGTGGGTTCGGCCTCTGAGCCCATCAGGGGCGCGCTGGTGGCACGCCCGCCCGCGGCGCCTTCGGCCGTCCCGCCGACTACCGTCCCGCCGTCAGCCGTCATCGCACCACCTTGTCCAGGGTTCGCACGAATCCCTCGATCTCGGTCCTGGTCCGCCGCTCGGTCACCGCGATCAGCAGGCCGTGGACGGCGTCGTCCCCGGCGACCGAACCGTCACCGTCGTCGCCGACCAGATCGGCCACGGACAGACCGCCCAGATACCCCTCGTCGGCCAGCCGCTCGATGGCGAGGCGACCCGGAATCGGCGTGCGGACCGCAAACTCGCGCAAGGTCGGGGTGGTGCCGGTGAGCGGTTCCACCCCGGACAGCGCCAGCATCGCCTCCCGGCAGAACCGGGCCCCGCGGGCACATCGCAGCGCCACCTCGCGCAGCCCCGAGGTCCCCAGCCATCCGAGTTGGACGGCGGCATAGACCGCCATCAGGGTCTGGTTGGTACAGACGTTCGACGTGGCCTTCTCGCGCCGGATGTCCTGTTCACGCGCCCGCAGGGTCGTCACGTACGCCCGCGTCCCCTCAATGTCGACCGTCTCGCCCACCAGGCGGCCCGGCAGCCGGCGCACATGCTGCTGGGCCACGGCGAACAGCCCCAGGTAGGGTCCGCCGAAGCTGAGAGCGGTTCCTAGAGGCTGCCCCTCCCCCACCACGACATCGGCACCGCACTCCCCCGGTGAGCGCAGGAGGCCCGCCGCCACCGGGTCGGCCGCCACGACCAGCAGGGCTCCGGTGGCGTCGCAGATCCGGCGGGCCTCTCCGATGTCCTCCAGGCACCCCAGGTAGTTGGGGTAGCCGATCACCAGCACGCCCGGCACCTCATCGCCGGCTCCGCCGGCCCCACCGGCCCCGGCGGGCACTTCAGCGGGCCAGCGGGTCACGCCGTTCTCGAGGGGCACGTCGATCACCACGTGACCGGTGCCGGCCGCGAACGTCCTGAGCACGGCGCGCCAGTGCGGCTGGATTCCCGCCGACACCCACACGGTGTGGCGTCCCGAAGCCGCGACACCCAGGTTCACCGCTTCGACCAGCGCATTGGCCCCGTCGTACAGCGATGCGTTGGCGACGGGAAGCCCGGCGAGGCGCGCCACCATGGTCTGGAATTCGAACACCGCCTGGAGGCACCCCTGGGCCACTTCGGGCTGGTACGGCGTGTAGGAGGTCACGAACTCGGAGCGGCCGGCCAGGGCGCGGACCACGGGCGGGACCTCGTGGTCGTACGCACCGCCGCCGGCGAAGCACACCAGGCGATCGGAGCGGGCCCGGTTGGCTTCGCCCAACGACTCCATGCGCGCCAGCACGTCCGGTTCGGGCGAGCCGTCCGCCAGCGCGAGTCCCCGGCCGAGCCGCAGGGCCTCGGGGACGGCGGCGAACAGCTCGTCGAGCGACGACAGGCCGAGGAAGGCCAGCATCTGGACCAGCTCGTCTTCGGTGTGCGGCAGGTAATCGGGCACTTACTCCTCCACCCGGGGTGGCCAAAGCGGGGGGCGGACAAGCGTGGCCGCCAGCGAGCGTCCGCGCTGTTCGACGGTCACCGCGTCGCCGTCGAGCAGCTGGGCGTCGGCCTCGACCAGGGCCAGGCCGATCCCACGCTCGCGCATGGGCGAGTAGTTGCCGCTGGTCAGCTGGCCGACGCGGCGTCCGGCCGCGTAGACATCGGCACCGTCGCGCAGGGGCTGGCGTCCCTCACCCACCACGCCGCGCAACCGGCGCGCCGGGCCGGCGGCCTTCTCCTCCTCCAGCGCGGCGCGCCCGACGAACTCCCCCTTGGCCCAGCCGACGACCCATCCCAGTTCAGCCTGGAGCGGCGTGATACCCGGGCCGAGCTCGTGGCCGTGCAACGGGAGTCCCGCTTCGAGGCGAAGGGTGTCGCGGGCCCCCAGTCCGGCCGGCACGATCCCGGTTGCCACCACGGCCGCCCAGAAGCGCTCTGCCGCCTCCGCCGGCACGGCACACTCGACCCCGTCCTCGCCGGTGTAGCCGGTGCCGGCCACCAGACAGGTGACGCCCTCCCAAGTGAAGCGGGCCACGGCGAAGCGGGGCACCGCAGCCGCCTCCGGCGAGACCGTGGCCAAAAGCGCCCGGGCACGGGGGCCCTGCACGGCCAGGATGGCCCGTTCGTCCGTCACGTCGTCCCCGCCGATGGCGGCCACGACCCGGCTGGTGTTCGAGGCGTTGGGCATGACGTCGAAACGCTCGTCATCGACCCACCAGACAATGATGTCGTCGGTCACCGAGCCCGTCGTATCGAGGAGGTGCGTGTACTGCGCCCGTCCCGGTGTGATCTTCCGCAGGTCGTTGCTCAGCGAATGTTGCAGGTGGTCGAACGCAGCCGGGCCGGTGACACGCACCGTGCCGAGATGACTGACGTCGAAGACCACGGCGGACGTACGGCAAGCCCGGTGCTCGGCCACGGTCCCCTGCGGGTAGGCCAGTGGCATCTCCCACCCGCCGAACGGCACCATTTTCGCCCCGAGGGCGACATGGGTCGCATAAAGCGGCGAATGCCGGGTGGCGCGATCGTTGCGCGCGTTGTCCTCTGAGGCCATCAGGCCAGATTACGCGGCGGAGGGCACCGTCAGATCAAGCCCGTGGGCCTCGAGCAGGGCGAGGAAGGCGCGCTGGTACACGATGAGGACCGGGACCTCGGGATAGAGCTCCCGCATGCGCCGCACCTTGCCGTTCTTGCGGGTGACCAGTCGCTGCTCGGCCGTCGTCAACTCAATGAACAGGCCGCGCGCGGGCAGCCAGAAGTCGGGGCGGAACGCAGAGACGGGCGAGCCCTGCTCGTCCCAACGCAGGGGGAACTCCACGGGCTCGTACTCCCAACGCTCCTCGTAGAGATCCAAAAGCGCGGCGAAGAGGCGCTCAGAGGGATGGGCGAAGCGCACCTGGCCGGCGGGCGCGCCGGAGGGATGGTGCAGACGCCGGCGTGGTGCGCTCGCGGCGGCGGGCCGGCTCACTCGCCAGCGGCCCGGGCCACCTCTACGGGGGCCGGTCGCTCGCCCGAGGGCCGGGACTGTGCGGATATGTCGAGACGCACGATGTCGGCCTCGAGCTCGTCGACCACGCCGGCGAGTGGAACGATGTTGAACACGCCCTGCCCTCCGGCCAGCAGGTCCACGACCTCACCGTTGGAGCGGGCGAGCACCGAGCTCGTCCCGGTCAGGACGAGGTTCGACGAGGCCACGTCGGCGCCCAGATCCTGTCGGAGGCACTCCACGGCCCGGCGAGCGGACTGCAACGAGACGCCTGCGTCGAGCAGCTGCTTGATCACCTTGAGCTCGAGCACGTCGGAGTACGAGTAGACCCGCCTGGTCCCGCTCCCCCGCGCCGCCGTCACCGACGGTTGGAGCAATCCCGTCCGCGCCCAGTAGTCGAGCTGACGGTACGTGATCCCGACCAGACCGCAGACCTGCGGACCGTGAAACCCTCCAACATCGGTTGTGGGCACCTCAGCCATCGCACCTCCCGTGCTCACTGCTCGACGGACATGCTACCCCAGCCGAGAGCACAATGAGGTAGTTACGCGTGCGTGATTCGCTCCCGCTCGGGCTCTCGGAGAGCCGAAAGTGGCCTCTGGTCGTCCAACGGCCAGACCATGACGGCACCGTGCACCGAAACGCTGACGCGGGTGCCGGGAACGAGCGGCTCGGCCCCCGTGATCCGCACCACCAATTCGGTCAGCCCACCGATCTCCGGCTGCACCCGCACCACGGCATCGTGGCCGAAGTACTCGTAGCTGCGGACCACGCTCGGGACGCCCCGGGCGCCGGCCTCATCGAGGATGAGCTGCTCGGGACGCACCATCACCGTGACCCGCCCGTCCACCGGGCGGCCGTTCCCCCGGCCCCGACCGGCGGTTCCGGCGGCGGCGTCGTCGGTGGCGGTGGCCGTGGCGGTGTCAACGGAGACGGCCGTGTCGGCCGCGGGCCGGGGGGCCATCTCCAACTGCCCCAGCGCCGTCTGCACCAGCGTCCCGCTCGCCACACCCTCGACCAGGTTGGCCTCACCCAGGAACTGGGCCAGCTCGGCGTCGCGCGGCAGGCGGTAGAGGCTGGACGGGGTGTTGATCTGCGCGATCACCCCGCCCCGCAAGATGGCCACCTGATCGGCCATCGACAATGCCTCCTCCTGGTCATGCGTGACCAGGACGGACGTGGCGCCCGACAGGCGCAGCACGTCGTGGACGTCGGCCCGCACCGATGCCCGCAGCGAGGCGTCGAGTGAGGAGAAGGGCTCGTCCAGGAGGACGATGTCGGGGCCCGGGGCCAGGGCGCGGGCCAGGGCGACACGCTGCTGCTGCCCCCCGGAGAGTTGATGGGGATAGCGCCTGGCCATGCCGGACAGGCCGACCAGCTCCAACAGCTCGCCGACCCGTGTGCCGTGCCGATCCTCACGGGCCAGCCCGAACGCCACGTTGCGCCCGACGTTGAGATGCGGGAAGAGAGCGCCCTCCTGGGGCACATAGCCGATCCGGCGCCGCTCGCAGGGCACGAACCGGTGATCGGCGTCGTCCACCACCCGCCGACCCAGCCGGACCTCGCCGGCATCGGGCCGTTCGAATCCGGCGATGATCCGCAGCAGCGTGGTCTTACCGCTGCCCGAGGGGCCGAGAATGGCCGTGAACGATCCCGAAGGGATCTCGAGGTCGACCCCGGACAGCACGGACAGACCGCCGAACGCCTTGGCCACCCCGGCAATGGACACGCTCTTCACAGGACCACCATTGTGCCTGGTGCGGGGCCCGGACCCTCCACGGGGGCCCCGCGGGCCGGCAGGCGGTCGAACCAGCGGCCCAGGACGTAGCTCGGCACCGCGGCGATGAGCATGATCACCCCGGCATAGGGTGCCGCCTGGCTGTAGGCGAAGTCGCTCTGGTAGGACCAGAACTGGGTGGCCAGGGTCTCGGCGTTCGTCGGGATCAGGACCAGGGTCGCCGTCAGCTCGGTGGCCGACTCGAGGAACACCAGGCAGAAGGCGGCCGCCAGCCCCGGGCCGATGAGGGGCAGGGTGACGCGCCAGAACACCTTGTGGCGCGGCACGCCGAGCGAGTGCCCCACTTCTTCGAGACCGACCGGCGATCTCGCCACGGCGGCCCGCACCGACACCACGGCCAGGGGAAAGAACATCACGGCGTACGTCACGATCAGGAGCAGGGGCGTCTGATAGAGGAAACCCGAGAGGTAGTGCTCGGTGAAGTAGGTGAAAGCGAGGGCGATGACCAGCCCCGGCACCCCCAGGATCAACATGTTGGACCGCTCCAGGATCCGCACCTCCCGGCGGGGGGCGCGGATGGAGAGGAGGGAGATCGGGAGGGCCGCCGCGGTCGCCAGCAGAGCGGCACAGGCGGAGTAGAAGAAGGTGTTGCCGGCTGCGCCGAGCAGAGAGGCGGGCGGCATCGTCGTGCTGCCCCCGTGCACGATGAGATAGATGATCGACCCTACGGGCACCCCCAGGGCCACCGCGACCAGCAGACCCACCCCACCCAATGCGGCAGGGCGGGTGCGGCCCAACGGCACCGGCCGCATCTGGCGCGCCACGCCCGCACCGAGCCGGGCGCCCCGACCGCCCCCGCGCAGCGCGCTCTCCCCGAGGAGAAGGGCGGCGCCGAGCACCACCAGGATCAGGGAAAAGGCGCACCCCGCCGAGGTGCTGAAGCCCACGGTGAACTCGGTGTAGATCTCCGTCGTCAGCGTGCGGAACCCGAGGATCTCGAAAGCACCGAACTCGGCCAGGACGACCAGGCCCACCAGCACGGCCCCGCCGAGAATGGCCAGCCGGGCCTGCCCCACCGTGACGCGCCAGAAGGTGGCCAGGCGGCCCAGTCCGAGACTCCGGGCCACCTCCTCCTGTGCCGGATCGGCGTTGCGCAGGCTGGCGGCCACCGGAAGGTACACCAGCGGGTAGACGGCCACCGACATGACGAGGACGGCGGCCCAGAAACCCCCGAAGGAGGGGAAGATGGCCCGCCAGCCGAAGCTCACCACGAAGTCGGGTATACCCAGCGGGATCACCACCAGCACGGCCCAGAACCGTCGGCCGGGGATCTGGGTGCGCTCGACGAACCAGGCCGTGACTGTCCCGATGACAGCGCAGAGGACCATGACGACAACGGCGAGGCTCACCGTGTTCCACAGCAGCTGGGCGGTGAGGCTCCGGAACAGCAGCGGGTCCAGGGTGCCCCAGCCCACCTGGAACGCCTGCACGAGCAGGAAGACGAGCGGGAGGATGACGGCGATCGACGCCACCACCGCTGCCGCCATGAGCACAGGGCGCCGCGGCGCCCGGGCGTGATGCGGGGACGGGCGTGGCGATGCCCCCGGCGTCCCCGGTGCGGCCGGGGGCCTGTCGCGGGCCGGGTCGGCGATGACGGAGGTCACCGCGGTCTCACAAGAGCTGTGCCTCTTGAAGGAGCGTGATCGCCTCGGCCCCCGTGCCCAACTGTGCGATGGAGATGGAATCGGGCTGGAGCTGGTTGAACGGCGTCTCGCCGGTCCGGGTCACGCCGGAGGCGATCGGGTACTCGAAACTCTGGCTCCGGGCGATGATCTCCTGCCCCTGCGTCGAATTGAGAAAGGCCACGAACTTCTGGTCGTCGGCCTGGTGGGTGGACGACTTGAGGATCCCCGCCCCCGACACATCCACCACGTACCCCACGTCGTGCGGGGCGAAGTAGACGATCTTGCTGTGCATGCCGGACGCCCCGACATCGGCCCGCAGGCGGTACCAGTAGTACTGGTTGATGATGCCCAGGGCGACCTGCCCCGCGTTGACCTCGGCAGTGATGGTCTCGTTGTCCGGGTAGAGGTGACCGGTGGCGTTGGCCTTGAGCGCCTTGAGCCAGGTGAGTGCGGCGGCGTCGCCATACGTCCGGGCGACAGAGGTGACGATGGGCTGGAAGTCGGTCTCGGACCCGGCCAGAGCGATCTTCCCCTTCCATTTCGGCTGGGCCAGACCCATGACGGAGGTCGGCAGCTGGCTGGCCTTGAGGAGCGAGGTGTTGTACACCAAGACGCTCACCCGGGCCGAGATGCCCACCCATTTCCCGTTGGGCGAGTTGTACTTGGCCGGCGTGTGCGCCAGCGTCGAAGGAGTGATCGACGAGAGCAGACCTTTCGACGCCAGCTCTTCGAGAGGTGGCGAGTTCTCGGTGTAGAAGACGTCGGCCGGGGAGTTCTTCCCCTCTGTCTCGATCTGGTCGACGAACACATCTTCGTCGTCGTAGCGGGCGTTGACGGTGATCCCGGTCTTCTTCTCGAAGGCCGCGATCAGAGCCTGGGTGGTCTGGACGTGCTGGCCGCTGTAGAGGGTGATGCTGCCCGAGGAGGCCGCGGCGGGACTCCCCCCGTTCCCCGCCACCGGCAGGACCGATCCCAGCACGACAGCCAGGGCGCCCACCAGAACCCCCCGGCGGGTCACGATGCCCGTCCCCCTGCTGGCATCCCTTGCAGCACCACGGAGCGAATACCCCCATCTACCTCGAAAAGTTAGGTCACCCTAACTTAGCTATCGTCAAGAGGACCGTCAAGAGCGCGCGGTCGGAGCGCGGTCGGGGCGCGGTCGGACGCGCCCCGTCGGGGGGCCGAAGGGGCACCGCAGGGCTGCAGGAGGACCGGGCCAGCGCGGGCCGGCGCCACGTCAGTCGATGCGGGGACCTCCCGGTCCGAGATCGGCGCGCCCCTCGGAGGGGCTCGAAGGCTCGGCGAAGAAGCGCACCGGGATCCGTCCGGCCCGTCGCGCCAGGTAGCCGGCCTCGGTGGCCAACCGCATGGCTCGCGCCATGGCGGCAGGGTCGTGGGCCCGGTTGACGGCGGTGGCCACCAGGACCCCGTCGCAGCCCAGCTCCATGGCCAGTGCGGCATCCGAGGCGGTCCCGATCCCCGCATCGAGGATCACCGGTACCTCGACGGCCTCGCGCAGAAGTGAGATGTTGTGCGGGTTGCGGATCCCGAGCCCGCTCCCGATCGGCGCGCCGAGCGGCATCACCGCGGCGCATCCGACCTGTTGCAGCCGGAAGGCCAGCACGGGGTCGTCCGAGGTGTACGGCAGGACGACGAACCCGTCGTCGGCCAGCTGCTCGGCGGCCGCCAGCAGCTCCACCGCGTCGGGCAGGAGCGTCCGGTCGTCGCCTATCACCTCCAGCTTGACCCAGTCGGTGCCGAAGGCCTCACGGGCGAGCTTCGCCGTGAGCACGGCCTCGCTGGCCGTGGCACAGCCGGCGGTGTTGGGCAGGACCCGGACCCCGAGCTCGGTGAGCAGGTCGAGCAGCGCACCGCGTCCCGACGGATCCACCCGCCGCACGGCCACGGTGGCCAGGGCGGTGCCCGACTCCACCAGCGCCTCGCGCAGCGCCCGCAGGCTCGTCATCCCGCCGGTGCCGAGGAGGAGGCGCGAGGAAAGCGGTTCGCCCGCGATGCACAGCGCGTCGGGGGTCCCGGGCAACGACGACTGCGGTTCGGGTGCCATCACAGCGACGATACCTCCGGCGCCGAACCGGTCGGCACCGCAGACAGCACTATCGTGGCGCGGTGCCGGGCCCCGCCACACCGCTGACCGCCCTCACCATCGCGGGATCGGACTCGGGTGGCGGAGCCGGGATACAGGCCGATCTCAAGACTTTCGCCGCCCATGGCGTCCACGGCACCTCCGCGCTGACCGCGGTGACCGCGCAGAACACGGCTCAGGTGCGCGGCGTGGTGGCGCTCGACCCCGACTTCGTCCGCCTGCAGATCGAGACGGTGCTGGACGACTTCGCCGTCGTGGCCGTCAAGACCGGCATGCTGGCCAACCGGGCCATCGTCGACGTCGTGGCCGATCTGGCCGCGGCGGGACGCCTCCCCAGGCTCGTCGTCGACCCGGTGCTGGTCTCCTCGACCGGTCAGGCGCTGATGGCTCCCGAGGGAATGGCGGCGTATCTCGAACGCCTGCTCCCCCATGCCCTCGTGGTCACCCCCAACCTGCGGGAGGCGGGCGCCCTGACCGGCATCGACGTCGGAGAGCTGATGAGCGTGCCCGCCATGACCGAGGCGGCCGAGCTGATCCGGGCCCGGGGGGCCCGGTACGTGGTGGTGAAGGGTGGCCACCTCACCGATGCGGCCCACGACGTCGTGGCGGGCCCCGAAGGGGTCACCGTGCTCGAGGCGGTGCGGGTGGTCACGGGCAACGACCACGGGACGGGGTGTTCGCTGTCGGCGGCGATCACGGCGCACCTGGCGCAGGGCGACGACGTGCTCACCGCGGTGCGCGCGGCCAAGGCCTTCGTGGCCCGGGGTCTGGCCGGCGCGGCGGGATGGCGGCTCGGAGCCGGACACGGCCCGATCGACCATTTCGGGTGGTCCGCTGCAACGTAGGCTCTGCGGTCGATGAGCCTGCACGGTACGGCACCGATGGTGGTGGCGGCCCCCGACGGGGGCGAGCCTCCCCGCCCGCCCCCACGGCCGCGCTTCTCCATGCGGGCGGCCATGATCGTCCCCGGCATCGGACTGCTCATCCTGGCCCTGTTCATCGGGGCCGGATTCCTCACCTCCAACCCGGTCCAGCCGACCAAGTCATCCACCGGTGCGTTCTCGGTCCCCGGGACACCCCTGCGGGCCGTGCCGGCCGTCCACGACCTCAAGGTGATCGCCGTCTCGGGCCAGCCCCCGGGCAACATCATCAACGCCGTCGCCGTCCCCGAGGGGGCCACACGGACCTCGTACCAGAACAACAGCGCCCAGGCTCAGGAGTACGACGCCCAGATCACGCTGCGGGCTGATGAGTCCCAGGCCGCTCTGGACAACTTCTACCAGAAGGACATGAAGAAGCAGGGATGGCAGATCTTCAGCACCGGACCGGCCGACCACGTGGCGGGCGGGCTCGAGGTCCTGGGCAAGAAGGCCGGCTCCGACGGCTTCTACTGGGAGATGGGCGCGATCATCTCGCCGACCTCGTTCGGCGCCGGCACTCCGGCGACGGGCGCCACGTCCTTCTCCCTCGTGCTGGTCCAGGAGCCCGACCCGGGGACCTGAACCGACCGGTTCTGAACCGATCGGTGCCGAGCCCGTGGGTCAGTGCGCGCTGAGGCTTAGTTGGAGGTCTTCTTCGGTGACGGGTGCACGTGCGTCGGGCTGTTCCGTACCCGGGGTGCCGGCGAAGAGGTACGACCACACGAAGAAGTTGATCGGGTACAGCAGGTACCCGATGCGCGTGGCGGGGGCGAACAGCGTGATGACGGCCATCACCACGCCACCGACGGCGCACGCCTGGGCTGCGGTCTGTGGGGGCCGGCGGTAGAGGTACAACGCCAGCAGGGCACCACCGACCAACCCCACCGCCAAGGGGAGCGCCCGGTGGAGGAACGGGAACGCCGTCACGATGAGGTGGCCGGGCAGGGGGCTGGCGGCCGGGGAGTTGACGCCGGAGAGCCCCAGCGGGAACAGGACGACGTTGTCGAAGAACGCCCACGGTCCTCGCAGTGCGAACGGCACGACCACCGGGCCGGCCACCACCAGCATGCCGAGGAACATCACGCCAGGCCGGCGGTCCCCCCGTCGATTGCGCGCCGCGAAGAGGGCCAGCGCGGCCAGCGGCCAGGCGGTGAACTTCATGGCGGAGACGATTCCCAACACGATCCCGGAGGCGAACGGTTGTCGGCGCTGCGCCAGCACCATGGCCAGCAGCAGGAAGGCCACCACCGGCATGTCGTCGCCTCCCGTGGCCAACGGGAGGGCGGCCGTGGGCAAGATGGCGATCACCTGCAGGGCGCGCATTTTGCGGCGACCGTCGGCCGGGCACAGGAAGAGCGCCGCGCCGGCCACCAGCAACGTGGCCAGGCTGAAGAAGATCCGGGCGTCCGTGAGCACGATGTGGTGCTTCTTCTCGCTCGGCATGCCGAACACGGTCATGAGGGGCAGATACGGCACGAACGAGTTGGCGGCGGATTGACCAGGTATGGGGTGGACCACCTTGCCACGCGAGTTCGTCACGTCGGGATAGGGGTCCTTGCCCTTCACCACGTACTGCCCGGCGCGTTCGATGACGCCGACCTCGGGCTGGAAGTGGGACCCGGGGTCGCCGTCGGAGCGCCAGACGATCTCGAGCCCCAGCGGAATCGCCGTGGCGCCGGCAAACACACATGCCGCGATCGCGATGCGGGGGACCCAGTTGCCGTGCGAACGCCGTGGTGGAACTGCCGCTCCGGCACGGTGCCGGGACCGGCGCGCCGCCCCGAACGCCAGGACGGCGGAGGCGACCGCGCCGAAGATGAACGGGCCGATGGCCAGCTCGGCCCACTGGCGGTAGAGGGCCAGGGTCGAGGTGCAGATCGTGACCAGGGCGAACGCCGCACTCAGCCCGTAGAGCAGGGCGTCTCCCGTCTCGGGGCTCAGCGTGCGAAGACGGGCAAATGCCCGGGATCGGGAACTGCGCACAGCGGGGAGCCGGCGAGGGTAGGTCGACATGGAAGTTCCCACAGCCTGACATAGCGATCCCAGCTGGACCACAGCATTTCTGCGACTTTTTCCGCGGCCTGATCAGAGACGCAGCTCGCGCCGGTAGAACGCCAGTTCCTCCTCCAGGCACGCCTCGAGCGTCTCGGCCCGGCGGAACCCGTGCCCCTCCCCCTCGAAGAAGCGGACCGTGCACCGGCGGCCGCGGGCCAGCAGGGCACTGTGCAGGCGCTCTGTCTGCGCCGGGGGGACGACCCGGTCGTCCAGGCCCTGGAGCAGCAGGACGGCGCCGTTGATCTCGTCTGCCCGCCCCGCCGGGGACCGGGCCTCGTACGTCGCCCGGTACTCGGGAAGGGGGCCCACCAGCCGATCCAGGTAATGGGCCTCGAAGTCGTGGGTCGAGGCCGCCAGAGCACAGAGGTCGCTGACCCCGTACCACGAGGCCGCGGCGGCGAACGTTCCCCCGTCGGCCAGCGCGTTGAGCGCCGTCAACCCGCCCGAACTGGTCCCCCGCACGGCCATGCGGGTGCCGTCCACCTGGCCGTCGGTGGCCAGGAACCGCGCCGCATCGGCACAGTCCTGCGCGTCGACCACCCCCCACTGCCCCCACAGCGAGCGGCGGTAGTCCCGCCCGTAGCCGGTGCTGCCCGCGTAGTCCACGGCGGCCAGGGCGAAGCCACGGCTGGTGAAGTACTGCGCGACGACGTCGAAGCCTGCGCCCACCGATCCCGTGGGTCCCGGGTGGCACACCACCACCAGAGGAGGGAGGGTATCCGGCGGACCGACTGTGCCGGCCAGCAAGGGGCGGTAGACGAGCCCATGGACCCGGCGCCCGGTGCGGCCCTCGAACGCGAAGGGTCTGCCGACGGCTATGTCCCGTGCGGCCAGTGGGGACGCTGGTCGGGGTCGCCGCTGGACGGCTGCGGCGGGCTCGGGCTGTGTGGCGGGCTCGAGCGCTGTGAGCGTCCAGACGCCGGCCGGCCCGTCCGGTGGCGTCCCGATGTAGGCGATGCCGTCCCCGTGGGCGCAGAGTCCCGAAATGGCCACGCAGGGTTGGGGCACCGGGAGCGGGACCTGACCGGCTGGACCGACCTGACCGGCTGGACCGCCCTGACCGGCTGGACCGGCCTGACCGGCTGGACCGATGAGGACCAAGGCGTCGCGCCCCTCCGAGGTCATGCGGGCCACGACGCGGCCGTCCAGGAGCTCGACCATGGTCGACTGCCCCAGGGCCCAGTCGGGGCCGTGGAACTCGGCCTCCACCGCGGTCAGCGCCACGGCGGGTCCACCGTCGGGAACGCCGGCATGGACGTAGGGCTGCCACCATCCGAGACGATCCGAAACGAACCGGAGACTGCCGTCGCGCTGCCAGGCCGGCTGCCCCACCGAGACGTCGTCACCCCACTCAACGTTCCACGGAGGGCCCGCTGCGACCAACCGCGACGTTCCGGTCGACCGGTCGACGGAAACCTCCAGGGGCGTCACCACCACGGCCGACCGGTCCCAGGGCATGTCGGGGTGGTCCCACACGGCCATGGCCAACCGTCGGGCCGAGGTATCGAGCCGGGGCGCACCGTAGAAGTCGTGTCCTTCGGCGAGGCGCGACTCCCCGGCGTTCTCCGGACGAGCGCCCAGGGCGACGATGGACCGCCGAGGGCGGCCGGGCCCGCCACCACCGCCACCGCCACCACCGCCACCACCGCCCTCACCGGTGTGGACCTCCCGCACCGCCACCACCCAGTTCCCGTCGGCGCTGGCCCCGAGTCCCCCGTGCGCCCAGCGCTCGCCCGGCGGCGGCGGACCGGAGAGTGCGACCGGACCGTCGCCCGCTCCTCGATACAGCCACACGCCCTCGTCACTCCCGTCGACATAGGCGAACGCCCCGGGCCCGTGCTGCGGGACGAGGCAACACGCTCCCCCGCCGTACTCGTGTACCCGGCTCCGGATGCTCACGCCTTCCGGCGTCATGTCCACCACGCCGGCACCCGCGCCGTCTGCGCGCACGAAGACCACGCGACCGCCCTCCGCGGGCCGTGACTCGAGCCAGTACAGCGAGCTCCCGTCGGAGGCGACCTCCGAGAGCGACACCTTGCCGGCGGCGGCCTGCGCCGCGCTCAGTGGCGAGGGCCAACGCCCGTAGGCGGCGACGATGTCCATCGGATGAACGTAGTCCGGGGTGCAACCCCCACCCTCCGCCGGCCCCTCCGCCGGCCCCTCCGCCGCAGCCCCGCCCGCCCTCTGGACGCCCTCCTACAGTGACGCCATGGCGTTCCCGGCGTACCTGCTCACGAAGTCGGGGGACGTCATCCTCCCCGAGGTCACCCAGCTCTCGGTCGACGACCTGCCGCCGGGCGACGTCCTGGTCGCCGTCGAGTGGTCGGCCATCAACTTCAAGGACGCCATGATGACCAGGCCGGGCAACCGCGTGGCCCGGCGCTACCCCTTGGTTCCCGGCGTCGACTTGGCGGGATCGGTCATCGAATCGGGCGACCCGCATCTGTACCCGGGACAAACGGTCCTGGTGCAGGGGTACGACCTGGGGGTGGCGCACCACGGCGGGTTCGCCGGCTGCGCCCGCGTTCCCGCCGAGTGGGTCGTCCCGCTTCCCGATGACGTGCCACCACGGGCGGCCGCCATCATCGGCCTCGCCGGGTTCACCGCCGTGCTCTCGCTCCACCGCTTGCTGGTGCAGGGCGTCACGCCCGACGGGGGGCCGGTGCTGGTCACCGGCGCCTCGGGTGGCGTGGGCAGCACCACGGTGGCGCTGCTGGCCCATCACGGCTTCGAGGTCGTGGCCTCCACCGGCAAGACGGCCGAGCACGCGTACCTCGAGGACCTGGGGGCTTCCCGCGTCGTCGACCGTGCGTTCGCCCCCGACGACGGCCGGACGCTCGGGCCGCAGCTCTGGGCCGGAGTGGTCGACTGTGTGGGGGGTTCAGCTCTCGCCGAGGCGCTCCGGACGACCCGCTACGGCGGGGCGGTGGCGGCGAGCGGCCTCACGGGGGGCAATGAGCTGACGACGACGGTCTACCCCTTCATCGTGCGCGGGGTGGCGCTCCTCGGCATCGATACGGTGGCCACGCCCATCGACGAGCGCCGCACGCTCTGGGCGGCCGCCATGGCGACCGAGTTCCCCATGGCCCGCTGCGAGGAGATGGTCGACAAGGAGATCGGTCTCGGCGGTCTCACCGACGCCCTGAATCTCGTGCTCGACGGCGCCGTGCGCGGGCGGATCCTCGTCGACCCGCAGCGCTGAGGTCGCTGCCGCCGCCCGACGGCTGGCAGCACAAGGCCGCCGGCCCCGACACAGCCGCCGCGCCCGGCGGCCTACGCGATCAACTCGCGATGGCGGCGTAGACCGGCGACACCTCGACGGTTCCGTTGTTGCAGGGCGCCATCGTCAACGGAACCTGCGCCGACGCGGTCGTTGCGCCCGGCGGGGTGACCGTCACGGTGGCCGAGCTGGCGCATTGTGTCTCCGAGCCGGTCGGCACGTCCGAGTACTCGAAGGTGAACTCCGCCTGCTGGCCCGAGCTGAGCGTCACCACGGACGGTGGCTGGGTGGGCGGGCCCGAGAGGTTCACGGTCAGGCCGTTCACCACGGTGATCGGCACCGTCGCTCCCGACGAACTGAAGCGAGCCAGCGCTGGATACCCCTCCATGGTGCACGTCGCGGTCCCTACCGGGGCCAGCGTGATGGTGCCGACGATGGTGCCGGCGGCTCCCTGCGACTGCCCCGGTGTGGCGGTCACCTGCGCGCAGGCGGCGATGCCGGTGGTCGTGGTCGGGCTCGCCGTCGTCGACGTCGCGCTCGTGCCCTGCGTCGTGGTGGTCGTCCGGTGGGAACCCCCGGTGGTCCCCGTGCTCGTGGGCGATCCCGGCTTTGACGAGCACGCCGCGGCGATAAGGCCGACGCACACCAGCGCCGCCGCCGCCCGCCAGGCGCGCCTCAACCGTCGAAGTCCTCGGGGCGTACCGAATCGAGAAATTGGCGGAACTCGCCCACGAGCTCCTCGGGGATTTCCTCTTCGCTCTCCTCGTCGCTCTCGAGCGCCAAGATGATGCCCTCGGACTCCATCAGCTCGTCCGCCACGAAGATCGGCGTCTCGGTCCGCACCGCCACCGCCACCGCGTCGGAGGGCCGGCTGGAGACGATGGTGCGCTCCTCGCCCCGGAGGAGATGGAGCTCGGCGAAGTACGTGGAGGACCGCAGCTCGGTGATGAGCACCTGTTCGACCTTGATCTCGAGGGCGCTGAGCATGTCCTTCATGAGGTCATGGGTCAGGGGCCGGGGCATCTCCACCCCCTGGATCGCGTAGGCGATGGCCGTCGCCTCGGGATTGCCGATGAAGATGGGCAGCGTCCGGCCCTCCCCGTCGGTCTCCTGGAGCAGGAGGACCGGCGTGTTGGTCTGCAAGTCCACCCTTACCGCACGGAGAAGCACTCGGACCATGCTTGAAATGTAGCGCCCGGAGGGGCGTGCGCGATCAGCCCCCCACGTGGCGCCGTAGCGCAGCCCGCATCAGCGTGGCCCGCATGGTCTGCCCGAGGGCCCCCAACTCGTCGGCCGCCTCCACCGCACGCTGCCGCGATTCGGGGTTGCGCTGGCGCAGCAACGGGATGATGACCTGCTCGATCAGTCCCACCTCCCGGTCCACGGCGTTGCGGTAGGGGCGCAGGTGGCGCGCCTCGATCCCGTACTTGCGGAACTCGGCGGCCAGGTTGGCGACCGTGAGCGCGTCTTCGTCAAACGTGGGGATCCCGGCCACCATGAAGGCCTCGATCAAGCCGAATCCCTGCAGGCCGGCCAGTTCCACCTCGGAGAGGCCGCTGGCGGCGCAGAGCTCCTCGGCGGTCAGGCTCGCCCCGGTGACCATGCCGGTCGCCGGTCCGCCTGACTCCGCTGGTGCTGCCGCAGCCGGGGGTGCTGCCGCAGCCGGGGGTGCTGCCTTCGCGACCGGTGGTGCCGGCGCGGCCGCTGGTGGCTCAGATGGCGCGGCCGCTGGTGGCTCAGATGGCGCGGCGGCGTCCCTCGCGCCCTGGCTGCCCGCTGACTTTGCGGCGGCCCCGACTGCTCCCTTTTCCCTCGGAGCGGCGGCACCCGGTTCCGCGGCACGCGGTGCCGCGCCCCCCTGCCGCCCCGCCGCCGCCCGCCCGCTGCTTGCACGGGCCCCGCCGGCGGCCCCGCCGGCGCTCGCCGGGGCGCCGCCCTCGGGAAGAGATGCTGCGTGCTCACGACCGGTGGCCGCCGGAACGGGGCCGGGCGGGGCCGGAGACGGCGCCCCTTCGGTGGCACCCGCCCCCGCGGGGGCGTGCCGTGGCACGCGCACGGTCGACGCCGGGTGGGCCGCGGCGGCCGGGGCCGGAGCAGCCGCAGCCGGCGCGGCGGCGGGAGCGGGAGCCGGAGCCGCCGGCCGGGTGTCGAGTCCGCCACTTGTCGCATCCGCCACGGCGGCCGCGGGCGCCTGAGGGGCAGGCGCCGAGGGGTCGGGGATGGCGTGGAGCGAGCGCAGTGGGTCGACGGCCTCGGGAACACGGGCGGCGCGGCGCGATGTATCGGCCAAAATTCTCGCCATCGCCTCGTCGCCGGCCTGGGACTGCTCCGGCGACGGTTCGAGCGACGGGGGTGGCGCCGTCACGGTGCCGGTCCCGCCGGCGGGCACCCTCCCGCCACTCCCGCCACTCCCCGAACTGGCGGCTCCGCGTGCACCCGCCGCGGCATGAGCCGGTTCGGCAACCCTGCCGTTGACGCGCCCCGCCGTCTCGGACGGCGCGGCCTCTTCCTCGCCCAGGTCGCCGTCGGCCAGCCGGTCCCGGATCACCTTGAGCGGGAGGAAATGCTCGCGCTGCTGGCGCAGCACCCAGCGCAGGCGCTCCACGTCGGTCTCGAAGAACTTGCGGTACCCCGACGGCGAGCGCTCCGGGTTCACGAGGCCCTGGCTCTCGAGGAACCGAATTTTGGAGATGGTGACGTCCGGGAACTCCTCGCGCAACAACGTCAGGACGTCCCCGATGGAGAGGTACGAACGCGCGGTCACTCGTTTCCCGCCACCAGGTAGACCAACTTGAACTTTCCGATCTGTACTTCGTCGCCCGGCTGGAGGACGGCCTCGTCAATCCGCTCGCGGTTGACGTAGGTGCCGTTCAACGATCCTACGTCGCGGATGGTGAACGTGCCCCCGTCGACGTGGGTGATCTCGACGTGACGACGTGACACGGTGATGTCGTCGAGGAAGATGTCGCTCTCGGGATGCCGCCCGGCCCGGGTGACGTCATCGGAGAGCAGATAGCGCGCGCCCATGTTGGACCCTCGGGTCACTACCAGGACGCCCGCGCCGTGCGGGATCTCGACCAGGGTGATGGGGTCCTCGACGGTCGGCTCACCGCTCTCATCGGCCGGATGGAGCGTGATGGTGGCATCGTCGCCGTCGAGCAGCAGGGCGTGGCCACAGGACGAGCAGAAGTTGACGCCCTCGGGATTGCGATGCCCGCAGTTGGTACAGAACACGGCAACCACGGTACTCCACAGCACGGTTCGATTCCCCGGCCGGCGGGCCGGGGCCAGCAATGCGCTCAACCTGCGGTCAGGTCGCTGTACGCGGCGGCGTCCAACAGCGCCTCGAGACCGCCCGGATCAGCCAGTTCCAAGTCGCAGATCCATCCCTCCCCGTAGGGGTCCGCGTTGATCCTCTCCGGTGAATCCGAGAGGGCATCGTTCACCGCGGCGACCGTTCCCGCCACGGGCGAGTAGATCTCCGAGACCGACTTGGTCGACTCCACCTCCCCCAACTTCGCGCCCACCGACAACTCGGTCCCCACGGTGGGCAACTCGATGTAGACGACGTCGCCGAGGGCGTCCTGCGCGTAATCCGTGATGCCCATCCGTGCCCGACCACCCTCGGTCCGCACCCATTCGTGGTCCACCGAATAGCGAAGATCGTCTGGAATGTTCATGGGGGGCGACGCTAGCGGACGGCCGAGCTGACTGACACCCCCAATGTCGCCGATCAGCCTCCTCCGACAAGTATCTGGCGCAGTCGCTCGACGTACCCGCTGCTGAGGCGCTCCGAGTCGGCCAGATCGGCGCCTTCGGCCCACACGTGAGTCGTGGGCTCTTCGGGGTCGGGCACGACCAGGACCCAACCTGTCGGGGAAAGCACCTTGATCCCGTCTATCAGGACCAGTTCGGAGCCCTCCTCCGCCAGCTGCTCCATCAACGTGCGCATCACCAGGCCCTTTTGCTCGAACGGCGTTTCCACCTCCGTGCGCATGATGGGTAGATCGGGCACCCGGGCCGCGACCTGGGCCAGAGACTCCCCGGACCGGCCGAGCAGCGCGATGAGATTGACCAGTGCGGCCGCGCCGTCGAAGGAGGGGAGGAAGTCCGGGAAGATGAATCCCCCGTCCTGGTCGGCCGCGTAGGCGACACCCCCCGAGGCGGCCGCTTCCATCAGCCGGGAGGACGACAGTGCCGTGGTGATGACCTCCGCACCACGCGACGCGCACAGCCGGTAGGCCCGGTAGCTGACGGTGGCCGGCAGGGCGACCCGCACCGGTTCGTCGCCGGCGGTCATGAGGTCCAAGAAGACCATGAGCGCTTGGTCATCGGTGAGGATGCGACCGGTGCCGTCCACCAGTGTCAGGTGCTCGCCCCCGGCGTCGATCACCGCGCCCAGATCTGCCCCGGACCCACGGACCGACTGGACGACTCGGGCCGCGCTCGACATGCGATCGACCGAAATCATTCCCGGCGTCTGCGCGTAGGGATTGATGCTCAGCACGTCCGCCTTGACCTTGGACAAGAGGTTGGGCATGACGAAGCTGGCGGCGCCGTAGGACAGGTCCAGCACCAGTTTGAGGTCGCGCCGGGAGGCGTTGGGCAGATCGAAGGCCTCGACCACATCGGCGGTGTAGTGCTCCAGAGCGCGTGGGGAGAAGTCGATGTCGCCGATGTCGCCGGCGGTGACCCGGCGGAACTCCTCGCGGTGGTAGAGACGCTCGATCCGCCGTTGCTCGCCCTCGGAGAGATCGAGGCCGTCGGAGTCGAAGAAGCGGATGGCCACCGACTGCGGGTCGTCGGGGCTCAGGCGAACCGTCAAGCCGCCCTGCGTGCCCCTGGTGCGGATGTGGTGCCGGGTCACGGGAATGGTGGCCACCTCGAGGTCGGTGACGTTCACCCCCACCGAGTTGCACCCCACCATCAGGGCGCGCTTGAGCACCCGGGCCGCCCGGCTGGTGTCCCGGGAGGTGGTGATGACCGAGCCCTTCTCCAGCGACGACGCCCACGCCTTGGCCAAGCGCACCGCCAACTCCGGGCTGATGTCCACGTTGACGATGCCCCGGACCCCCTCGCGTCCGAAGAGGGTGCGGCTCCCGCCCGACTCCCACACGATGGACGACTGCACCTGCGCGCCCGCTTCGACGACCTTGTAGGGGTACACCTTGACGCCGCCGCGCAGCTCTGCGTTGGCCCCGATGAGGCACCCCTCCCCCACGACCGAACCCGGTTCGCAACGAGCGCCCCGGCGCAGATCGCAGGCCCGGCCGAGGACCGAGCCCTCCACCCGGGCCGCCTGGCCGATATAGGAGTTCTCCCCGATGACCGAGTGGCGTAGCTCCGCCCGCTCGCAGACACGCGTGTTGGCCCCGATCGTCGTGTACGCGCCGATCACGGCTTCCTCGTCGATGGTGCAGTTCTCGCCGATGAACGCCGGGGAGTCCAGCCGGGCCGACGGGTCGACCGACGACCCCTTGCCCAGGAACACGCCGGGCGCCAATTCGAAGCCGGAGATGTCCACCTCGACCTTGCCGTCGAGGATGTCCTCGTGGGCCTTGAGGTAGGCGGCCGTGGTGCCGACGTCCTCCCAATAGCGGTCGGCCACGTAGCCGAACAGGGGGGCACCGGCTTCGAGCACGGTGGGGAACACCTCGGAGGAGAAGTCGACGGCGCGCCCTTCGGGGATGACGTCGAAGATCTCGGGCTCGAGCACATAGATGCCGGTGTTGATCGTGTCGCTGAAGACCTGCCCCCAACCCGGTTTCTCCAAGAAACGTTCGATGCTGCCGTCCTCGCGGGTGATCACGATGCCGAACTCGAGCGGGTTCTCCACCGCGCACAGGGCCAGCGTGGCCAGCGCGTTGTTCTTCTCGTGGAACTCGATCAGCGAGGTGAGGTTGATGTCGGTGAGCACGTCACCGGAAATGACCAGGAACCGCTCGGTGAGCTCGTCGCGGGCGTTGCGCACCGAGCCGGCCGTCCCGAGCGGCGTCTCCTCGGTGGCGTAGACCATGCGGACCCCGAGCTCGGACCCGTCGCCGAAGTAGCTGCGGATGGCGTTGGGCAAGAAGGCGACCGTCACCACGATGTCGGTGATGCCGTGACGCCGCAGGAGCGAGATGATGTGCTCCATCATCGGCCGGCCGACAAGCGGCAGCATCGGCTTGGGCAGGTTCGAGGTCTGGGGGCGCAGGCGGGTGCCCTCGCCGCCGGCCATGATCACGGCCTTCATGAGGCGCTCCGGCAGGCCGTCATACGGCACTCCTGCGCGCCGAGCGGCCCATCCGCAAGGCGTCCCGGGCCGGGCCCACGTAGCCGGCGGCGGCGGACCAGCCGAGCACCAGGCCGATCAGGCCGCAGATCCAGGCCACGACGCGGATGGGCCCCTGCCACGACGCCGTCCCATCGGCGAGCAAGAAGGCCGGATACGCGAACATCAGCGCGAATGTTCCCGCTTTCCCGATCCACAACACATTTATCCGCGCCGCGCCCAGGGTGGCCAGGAGCACCACCATGACCGAGACCAGGGCTTCCCGGGCCAGGGTGGCCACGCCGAACCACACGGGCACCGCACCGTGCACGATCACGGCGATGACCGCGGTGCCCACGAGGACCCGGTCGGCCGCGGGATCCAGGACCTTGCCGAGGGTGGAGACCTGGTGGTAGCGCCGGGCCACGAACCCGTCGACCCAGTCGGTGGCGCCGAGGACGGCCAGGAGCACGGCGGCGTACGTCTGGTGGTGCAGCCCGAAGAGCAGCCAGAGGAAAATCGGGATGCACAGCAGGCGCGCCAGGGTGATGAGGTTCGGAGCGGTGAGGACGCGACCCAGTTCTGCTTCTTCGTCCACACCCCGAGTCTACGGTCGCACGGTTCCCCGCCCGTGGGAGCCCGGTGTGCCAGAGTGGCCCCGTGCCGCGTTTCGAACCGTTCCGGGGCCTGCGTTACTCGCCGCAGAAGGCGCCGATCGGCCAGGTCATGGCCCCACCGTACGACGTCATCAGCTCGGTCGAGCGGGTCCACTTCGCGTCCCGGCACCCGGCCAACGCCGTCCTGGTCGAACTGCCCGAACCCGATCTGCAGGCCGGGCGCGACCGCTACCGGGTGGCCGCCGACCTCTTCATGCGCTGGCAGAGCGACGGCACCCTCCGCCCGGATCCCGTCCCGTGCCTGTACCCCTACCGGATGACCGACACCACGGGGCGTGCGACGACGGGGGTGATCGGAGCCCTCGGACTGGCTGAACCGGGCCATGAGAGCGACATACTGCCCCACGAGCAGACGCTGCCCAAGCCCAAGAGCGACCGGCTCGACCTCCTGCGGGCCACGCGGGCCAACCTCTCGCCCATTTGGGGCCTGTCGATGCACCACGGCCTGACCGCCACGTTCGACCCCACCGACGACGTACCCACCGCCGACGCCTACGACGACGAGGGGGTGCGCCACCAGCTCTGGGTGCTCGACGACCGCGACGCCATCGAGGCGATCACCGCCGGGGTCGCCGCCGCCCCGGTGGTGATCGCCGACGGGCATCATCGCTACGAGACGGCGAAGGCGTATCAAGCCGAGTGCCGGGCCCAGAACGCGAACTTGCCCGGCCCGTACGACCTCATCCTCTCGCTCATTGTCGAGCTGGCCGAGGATCAGCTCACGGTCGGCGCCATCCATCGCACCGTGTCGGGCCTGCCCCCCGGGTTCGACCTCCTCGGGGCCTGCGCGGCCTGGTTCGACGTGGTGCGGGCCGGCCCCGCCGACGAGCGCACGCTCGGGGCGCTGGCCGAGGCCCACTCGCTCAGCCTGGTGACCGATGGGAGCGCCTACCTCCTCCTGCCCCTGGAGGCCACCTACGAGAAGGCCGGCAACGACCTCGACTCCAACCTCGTCGCCGTCCTCCTGTCGCACCTCCCGCCCCACGAGTCCGTCCATCGCCACACGGTGGACGAGGCCCTGCGCGCCCTCAAGAGCGGCGGGGCCCAGGCCGCCTTCCTCCTCCGTCCCGTCACGGTAGGCCAGATCGAGACCTGGGCCGCCGAGCGCACGCAGATGCCACCGAAGACGACGTACTTCAGCCCCAAGCCCCGGACGGGGATGGTGTTCCGCTCGCTCGACCTGGTCTAGGAGACCGTCCAGCTCGAGCCGGAGCGCAACAGGGCGCCGATATCCCCCAACCCACGCTTCTCCTGGGTCTGCACGATCTGCTCCGACATCTGGGCGCCGTACTCGGGGCGCTCGACGGCCCGGAAGACACCGATCGGCGTCGGCTCGTAGGGACCGCGGGCCAGGCGGGAGAGCGCGAAGGCGAGACCCGGGTCGTCGCGCTTCTCGTCGTGGATCAGCAACCCGGCCGTGCCGGCCTCGCCCACAGAGACGATCTCGAGGCCGCCGTCGGACCGCTGCGCCACTCCCCGCTGCTCGCCCTCGGCGCCGAACACGATCGGCTCGTCGTGCACCAGCGGGATGAGCATGTTCGCGCGCACGTCTTTGCCGGTGATCTTCTCGAAGGCCCCGTCGTTGAAGACGTTGCAGTTCTGCAGGACCTCGACGAAGGCGGCCCCGTTGTGCTCGTGGGCCCGCCTGAAGGTCTCCTGCATGTGGGCCCGGTCCATGTCATGGGTGCGGGCCACGAACGTGGCTTCTGCGCCTAGGGCGAGACTCACCGGGTTGAACGGGGTGTCGTACGAGCCGAACGGGGTGGACTTGGTGACCTTGCCCACCTCGGAGGTGGGCGAGTACTGCCCCTTGGTCAGCCCGTAAATCTGGTTGTTGAACATCAAGATGTTCAACCGCACGTTGCGTCGCAAGGCGTGGATGAGATGGTTCCCGCCGATGGAGAGGGAGTCGCCATCGCCCGAAATGACCCACACGTCGAGATCGGGGCGGCTGGTGGCGAGCCCGGTGGCGATAGCCGGGGCGCGCCCGTGGATCGAGTGCATGCCGTACGTGTTCATGTAGTACGGGAAACGGGCGGCACAGCCGATGCCCGAGAGGAACACCGTGTTCTCCCGGCGCACGCCGAGGGCGGGCATCAGCATCTGCACGGCGGCCAGAATGGAGTAGTCGCCGCACCCGGGGCACCAGCGCACCTCCTGGTCGCTGCTCCAGTCCTTGCGGGTGGTCTCCGGTACGGCCGTGGTCGTCATGACTTACCTCCGAGAAGTGCGGTGATGGCCGCCTCGATCTCCATCACGCGGAACGGCGTGCCCTGCATCTTGCTGAGGGACTGGGCGTCGACGAGGAACTCGGCCCGCAGGATCCGGCTGAGCTGGCCCAGGTTCATCTCGGGCACCAGCACCTGGCTGTAGCGGCCCAGGACCTCACCGAGGTTCGAGGGCAGCGGGTTCAGGTACCGCAGGTGGGCGTGGGCCGCCTTCATCCCCCGGGCCCGGATCCGCTTCACGCCGGCGGCCACGGCGGCGTAGGTGGAACCCCAGCTGACCAGCAGGAGCTGGGCGTCGCCGGTCACGTCGTTGACCTCGAGCAACGGGATGTCCTTGGCGATGCCGGCGATCTTGTCCTGGCGCAGGTGGACCATCCGCTCGTGGTTGACCCCCTCGTAGGAGACGTTGCCGCTGCCGTCGGCCTTCTCCAGGCCCCCGATACGGTGCTCGAGCCCGGGCAGCCCGGGCGGGGCCCAGGGGCGGGCGAGGGTCTCCGCATCACGGATGTAAGGCCAGAAGGACTCGGTGCCGTCATCGTCGACATGGTTCGGCACCGAGGCGAAGTCCGGCTCTATGGCGGGCAGCGCGTCGAGGTCGGGCAGTTTCCACGGCTCGGCCCCGTTGGCCAGGTAGCCGTCGGAGAGGAGGATGACCGGCGTGCGGTACTTGACCGCCAAGCGGACGGCCTCGATGGCCATGGTGAAGCAGTCACTGGGATTCTGGGGGGCCAAGATGGGCAGCGGCGCCTCGCCGTGGCGCCCGTACATGGCGTGGAGGAGATCGGCCTGTTCCGTCTTGGTGGGCAGGCCGGTCGATGGCCCGCCCCGCTGCACGTCCACGATGACCAGGGGCAGCTCGAGGTTGATGGCCAACCCGATCGTCTCGGATTTGAGGTCCAGCCCGGGGCCGCTGGTGGTGGTGACCCCGAGTGCCCCCCCGAACGCCGCGCCGAGGGCGGCGCCGACGCCGGCGATCTCGTCCTCGGCCTGGAAGGTGCGGATGCCGAACTCCTTGCGGCGGCTCAGCTCGTGGAGGATGTCGGAGGCGGGGGTGATCGGGTAGCTGCCCAAGAACAGGGGGAGCCCGGCCAGGCGCGCCGCCGTGATGAGGCCCCAGGCCAGGGCCGAGTTGCCGGTGACCTGGACGTACTCGCCGGGCTCGAAGGTCGCCGGCCGCACCTCGTAGTTGGATTCGAACAGCTCGGCCGTCTCGCCGAAATCGAAGCCGGCCCGGAAGGCCCGGGTGTTGGCCTCGGCCACCTGGGGGCGCGAGCCGAAGCGCTGGGTGATCCACTCGAGCGTGGGCTCGATGGGGCGGGTGTAGAGCCAGCTGACCAGCCCGAGGGCGAAGAAGTTCTTGGAGCGCTCGGCGTCGCGGGGCTTGACCCCCGCCTCCTTGCAGACCTCCTGGGTGATGGAGGTCATGGGGACCTCGTAGACGGTGTAGGCCCCGAGGGAGCCGTCGGTCAACGGGTTCTCGGCGTAGCCCGCCTTGGCCAGGTTCCTCTCCTCGAACGCGTCGCTGTTGACGAGGATGATCGTCCCCTTGTCCATCAGGTCGATGTTGGCCTTGAGGGCGGCCGGGTTCATCGCCACCAAGACGTTGGGCGAGTCGCCCGGGGTGAGGATGTCGTGGTCCGAGATGTGGACCTGGAAGGCGGAGACCCCGTTCAGCGTCCCGGCCGGGGCCCGGATCTCGGCCGGGAAGTCCGGGAAGGTCGACATGTCGTTGCCCATGAGGGCGCTCGATGTGGTGAAGCGGTCCCCGGTCAGCTGCATCCCGTCGCCGGAGTCCCCGGCAAATCGTACGATCACCTGGTCAAGCTGGGCTGGTACCTGCTTCGTTCCCGATGCCACGCGCTCCCTCACTTCGCTCTTCGTGCGGCCCGGACGGGCCCGGACTCCCCCGTGGCGGCCGTGCACACTGCACATGCCACGTTCCGCCGAATGTCCTGTTCGGACATCCATCCTACCCCGGTGCCCGGACCGCTCCCGGCCATGTGAAGACTCTGTTATTTCGCGGGGGTTATTTCGCGGGGGTTCCGGCCGGGCCGTCCCCGGGCTCAGGGCACCAGGCCGATCGCCCGGGCGGCCACCCCGAGCGGCAGCTTCCCGGACCGGGTCAGGGCGTCGTGGAAGGCGGCCAGGGTTCCCTTCCCCGATTCCGTCCACCGGCGGGCCATGCGCTCGATCTCCAGGGCACCGGTGAGGTAGGCCGACGCCTGGGTGGGATACGAGCAGTACCGGAGCACTTCGCGCTGCGCCGTCGGGACGGGGAACCCGCACCGCCCGGCCATGAACGCGGTGGCCTCCTCGATGCTCATCTCGCCCAGGTGAAGGCTGGTGTCGACCACGATGCGGCCGGCTCGGAACAGGCGCATGCTCAACTGCCCGAGCCGCACGGCGGGTGAGGCGTAGTAGCCCTGCTCCCCCATCATGTTCTCGACATAGAGGCCCCAGCCCTCGATCATGTAGGTGCTGTGCAGGACCTGCCGCAGCGCGTTGGTCCCCTGGGACGCGGCGAAGTGGAGGTGGTGCCCGGGGTAGGCCTCGTGGGCCGTGACCCCCGGGATCTCGAAGAACGAGTTCGAGCGCAGGCGGGCCTCCTGCTCCTCCGCACTGGCGCCGTCGGGCGTGAAGGGCACGTTGAACGTCCCGCGCGACGGCGGCCCGAAGGAGGCGGGTGGGAAGTAGGAGGCCACCGGGGCGGCCGCCCGGAGGAAGAGCGGTGCCGGCTCGACCGCGCAGGCCTCCCCCTCGGGGATCGACATCAGGCCGTTGTCCCGCACGAAGGCGCGCGCCCGATCCGTCTCGCTGCGGTAGCTCTCCAAGAGCTCGCCCATGGAGGCCGGATGGTCGTCGCGCAGGCGGTCGATCACGGCGGTCCAGTCCGGGGTCCCATCGATCTCCTCGGCCAACGCCGCCATCCGGGCCGTCAGCGAGTCGACCTGCTCCCGGCCCATGTCGCGCAACGTGCGCGCCCCGAAGTCGAACCCCTCGCCGATCCGCAGCACGGCGTCGTAACGCTCCTCGCCGAACACGAAACTCCCCGTGGCCCGGCCGGCCAGGTCCTCGAGGTATTCGACGTACCCGTCATACGCCGTGGCGGCCACCGCCCCGGCCTGCTCCAACTCGGCGCGGCGGCCCGGGTCGGTGACGAAGCCGGCCAACCCCTCGCGCAGGAACGACGCTTGCGCCGCCGCATTGGGAATGGCCCACTGGCGTACAAGTTCGGCGTCGACCAGGGTCGGTTCCAAATTCTCACGCCCGGCCCGCAGGGCGGCGGGCACCTGCGCCAGCCGTTGCACCGCCGCCTCGACCGCGGCACCCTCGTCGCGAGCTCGAACACGCCGTTCTCCAGATACGCCGTGGGGTAGCGCCGCCAGGCGGCGAAGTCGGCGGTCGCCACCTGCTGGCCCAGATGGGCCCGGAGCAGGGCCAGGTCGATGCGCTGCTCGGGCGTGACGCCGTCCTCGGGCCACGTCGCAAAGCGCTCCAGCCAGCGCGCCGCCGCGGCCTCGCGGTCGGCGAAACCCGCGGCGGTCATATCGGGCAACAGCCCGTCCCACTCCGTCAGCCCGTAGAAACTGGCCCCGACCGGCTCGGCCTCGAAGTATTCGCGCAGGAACTGCGCCACGGCGTCGTCGAACCCTGGCTCGCCCTCAGCCTGACCGCCCGGCGAGTGGCCGACCTCGTCGGCCTCGGATGGATTAGCCATTCAGGCGACGGTGACCTCGTTGCTGAGGTAGACGTCTTGAATCGTATGGATCAGCGCGGCGCCTTCCGCCAGGGGGCGCTGGAACGCCTTGCGGCCGACGATGAGCCCCATACCACCGGCCCGCTTGTTGATCACCGCGGTGCGCACCGCTTGGGCCAGGTCACCCTCGCCCTTGGACTCGCCGCCCGAGTTGATCAGCCCGATCCGCCCGGCGTAGCAGTTGACGACCTGCCAGCGGGTGAGGTCGATGGGGTTGTCGGTGGTGAGCTGGTCGTAGACCAGCGGGTCGGTCCGGCCGAAGCCGATGGCGTTGTAGCCACCGTTGTTCTCCGGCTGCTTCTGCTTGATGATGTCGGCCTCAATGGTGACGCCCAGGTGGTTGGCCTGCCCGGTCAGGTCGGCCGAAAGCTCGTAGTTGACCCCGTCCTTCGTAAAGGCGGCGTTGCGCATGTAGCACCACAGCACGGTGTACATCCCGAGACGGTGCGCCTCGGCGAAGCACCGGGAGATCTCCTGCAGTTCGCGGTCGGAGTCGTCGGATCCGAAGTAGATGGTGGCGCCCACCCCGGAGGCACCCAGATCGAAGGCCTGTTGCACGGAGGCGAAGAGGATCTGGTCGTAGGTGTTCGGATAGTGCAGGAACTGGTTGTGGTTGAGCTTGACGATGAAGGGGATGCGGTGGACGTAACGCCGCGCCACCACGCCCAGTGTGCCCAACGTGGTTGCGACCGCATTGCACTCGCCGGCCAGGGCCAACTCGACAATGTTGGCCGGATCGAAATAGGCCGGGTTCTTGGAGAAGCTGGCCGCCGCCGAGTGCTCGATGCCCTGGTCGACGGGGAGGATGGAGAGATACCCCGTACCGCCGAGTCGTCCGTGGTCGAACAACGTCCCGAGGTTGCGCAGCACCGCCGGTGAACGGTCGCTGTCGGTGAAGACCCGGCTCAGGTAGTCGGGGCCGGGGAGCACGAGTCCCTCCGACGGGAACGCTTTGGCGGTGTGACCGAGGAGCGAGTCGGCGTCGTCGCCCAGCAGGGCATGGAGATCGAGGCTCATGGTGCGATCTTAATGGACCCTGTTCGGTCCCCCGGGCGCTCGGACTTCCTTCCGACGGGGGCGTACTCTGCAGGACTTGCAAGGCTGGCATGGTGGGCAAGGTCGGGAAGGTCGGAAAGGTTGGGAGCCCCCGGGAGGGGGAAGGGCTACGTGATGCAGACTCTCGAGGCGCACGGGAAGGCCCCCGGTCACCGTCGGGCCTGGCTCCTGGGCTTCGGCGCAATTGTGCTGGTTATCGTGGCAGCGGCCGTGGCCTACGGCCTCGGGAGATCCTCCTCGGGTGGCCACAAGGGCGGGACCGCCAGCGGCACGACCCTTCCGAAGGTGGCCGCGGTCCTTTCCATACGGGCCACCTCCCCGGCCTCGGGTACGCAGACCGCGGCTTCGAACAGCGACATCAGCATCACGTTCTCCTCCCCGGTCTCCCTCGGTGCGGTCACCCCGACCCTGGCGCCGGCGGTGGCAGGGACGTGGGTCCAGCCCACCCCGACGACCATCCGTTACGACCTGGCGGCGCCGCTCATCCCGTCCTCGAGCGAAGTGGTGTCCGTTCCCGGTGGGTCCACGGGGATAAAGGGCAAGGACGGGGGAACCCTGCCCGCCGGCACGTCCTTCACCTTCACCGTGGCCGACGGGGACACCCTGCGGTTGCAGGAGCTGCTGGCCGAGCTCGACTACCTGCCGCTGTCGTTCACTCCGGCCTCCCCGTCGGCGCCCAGTAGCGCGGCGATGCCGCAGTTCGGGAGCTTCGCCTGGCGTTGGCCCAACCTCCCGGCCACCCTCACGTCGCTCTGGACGCAGGGCGAGCAGAACGTCATCACCAAGGCGGCCGTGATGACCTTCGAGAACCAGAACGGGCTGGCCGTCGACGGGCTGGCCGGGCCCATGGCGTGGTCGACGCTCCTGGCGGATGTCGCGGCCAACAAAGTCGACACCGCGCCGTACACCTACGTGCTGGTCTCCAAGGTCCTGCCCGAGAACTTGACGCTCTACAACGACGGCGCGGCCCAGTACACGAACATCCCGGTCAACACCGGCGCGCCCGGAGCCGATACGACGGACGGCACCTACCCCGTCTTCGAACACGTCACCTCCTCGGTCATGAAGGGGACGAACCCCGATGGCACCACCTACGACGATCCCGACGTGCCGTGGGCCAGCTATTTCAACGGAGGCGACGCACTGCACGGCTTCGTGCGCGCGCAGTACGGCTTCCCCCAGAGCAACGGCTGCGTAGAGATGACCATTGCCGATGCCGGCACGCTCTGGCCCCTGACGCCGATCGGAACCCTCGTCACGGTGGTGGGCCCCGCCTCCTGAGCCTCTACCCAGCAAGTTGGGTGAGCGTTGGGTGCGGGTTCAGGGAAAATAGTGCAATCCCACCCATACTCGGCACCGTTCAGGAACGCGGCCGAAGCGAGGGTTCGATGCGATGTGATCAAGGGCAAGGCCCTGGTCTCCACCCCTGCCCTCATGGACCGCGCCCGTAGCCGATGCCGATCGGATCCCTCCCGGGCGCCCTGTCGCCGAACCGGCGGTCATCCCGCCGGTTCGTGCCCGAGGACACGCGGCACTGCTGGCTCGTGCTCTTCGGATCCTTCGGCGCGCTCGGCCTCGTGCTACTGGCCTACTTCGTGTCGCTCCTGGTACGTCCCGGTGATGCGTACTGGACGTGGCTCGACGGCTGGGTCGTCTGCGGCGTCGAGTTCGCCGGCAGCATCCTCTGTATCGCCAAGGGACTGGTCCGGCGCTCGGGCCGGGCGGCGACACTCGCCCTCGGAATCGGCCTGCTGGCCTGGGCCGTGGGTCACACCGTGCTCACGGCCCAGTCGATCGGTGGGGCGACGCCCCCGACCCCGTCGCTGGCCGATGCCTTCTACCTGACCTTCTATCCCCTGGCCTACGTGGCCGTCGTCCTCTTCATGCGGGCCGAGGTCAAACGGCTCTCCCCTCCCAAATGGCTGGACGGCATCATCGCCGGACTCGGCGCCGCGGCGGTCTGTGGTGCCTTCGCCTTCCACGGGATATTGAGAGACTCGGGCAGCAGTCCTCTCGGAACGGTGACCAACCTGGCGTACCCGATCGGGGACCTGTTGCTCCTGAGCCTTGTCATCGGCGGGTGCGCCGTCCTCCCGGGCCGGCGCCGCCCCCCCTGGATCCTCCTGGCGAGCGGCATCACCCTCAACATCGTCGGTGACACGGCGAACCTCTTGCAGCGCTCCTTCGGCGCGACACGGGCCGGGTTCATCGTCGACGCGATCGCCTGGCCGACCGCCACCCTGCTGATGTCGCTGGGCGTCTGGTTGCGCACACGCCCCTCGAACCCGCTCACGCCGCCCAAGCCCACGGGATTCTTCCTGCCCATCCTCGCCGCCAGCGCCGCGCTCGTGATCCTGGTCGTCGGCAGTGTCCACTCCGTCAGTCGCGTCGCCATCGGGCTGTCGGCCGCGACACTCCTGGTCGTCGGCATCCGGCTCCTCCTCTCCGTGCGCGAGATACAGACGCTCAGCCACGAGCGCCATCGCCAGGCGGTCACCGACGACCTCACCGGCCTCAGCAACCGCCGGCACCTGTTCCGGGTGCTCGACTTGTTCTTCACCGAGAGCGACGACACGCTGACCCCGGGACGCAGCCTGGCCTTCCTCTTCATCGACCTCAACCACTTCAAGGAGGTGAACGACTCCTTCGGCCACCCCGCCGGCGACGAACTCCTCCGGCAGGTGGGTGCCAGGCTCTCGAGCTCACTGCGCCAGGGCGATCTCCTCGTCCGTATCGGCGGCGACGAGTTCGCCGTCGTGCTCATCGACGGGGATGCCGCCCATGCCGAAGAGGTTGCCCAACGGGTCACGGCCAGCCTCGCCGAGCCCTTCATCCTGGACGTGGTCAGCGCCAGTATCAGCGCGAGCATCGGCATCGCCATGGCCCCCGCCGACGCCTCCTACGGCGCCGGTCTCGTGTGGTGCGCGGACGTCGCCATGTACCGGGCCAAGTTGGGCAATATCCCCTTCGCGACCTTCGAGCGCGCTCTCGATGAAGAAGGGGACCAGATGCGTCTCCTCGAGGAGCTGCAGGCCGGCATCGCCCAGGGCCATCTGGTGCTGCACTACCAGCCGCAGCTCACGCTGCGCACGGGCGAGATCCTCGCCGTCGAGGCGCTGCTGCGCTGGGCCCATCCCCGGCTCGGCTTGCTCCCGCCGGACAACTTCCTCCCGATTGCCGAGGAGGCGGGCCTGATGGGCCCGATCACCGAGTGGGTGCTGGACGAAGCGGCCGCCCAGTGCACGGCGTGGCGTGAGGCGGGACGCCCCTTGGCCGTCGCGGTGAATGTCTCACCGAGCACCCTGCTCGCCCCGGGATTCGTGGAGATGGTCCGCTCCCACCTCGAGCGCCACGACCTTGCGGCCGAGAGCCTGGTGCTGGAGCTCACCGAGTCGTCGGTCATGGGCGATCTGGTCACCGCTGGTCGCGTCATCACGGAGCTGCAGGCCCTGGGTGTGGTCGTCTCGATCGACGACTTCGGGGCGGGTGTCACGTCCTTGGCGTATCTCAGCAGTCTCGCCGTGGGAGAGCTCAAGCTCGACCGCGCCTTCCTGGCCGGCCTCCTCGGGAGCGACGGTGAGCGTGAGTGCGAACTGGTGCGGTCGACCATCGAGCTCGGCCACGCCATGGGCCTGCGGATCGTGGCCGAGGGCATTGAGGACAGGGCCACGCTCGACCTGCTTTCCCGGCTCGGATGCGACGTGGCGCAGGGGTACTTCATCAGCCGCCCGAAGCCGGCGACCGAGCTCGTCTTCCGCCCCCAGTTCAGCGGGGCGCGCCTGCCGGCCGCGCTCGACCGCGGCGGGGACCCGGGGGACGACCCCGGCTACCCCGGTCCGGAACGGCGCGGCCTGGCCCGTTAGGGCTTCGGAGCTGCTTTGGACCCCGCCCCTGCTCCCGCCCGGCTCCGTGCCGGCGGCCGGGCCTTGCGGGCCGGACCCAACCCCACCAGGCGGTCCGCCACGTCGTAGGCCTCACGGTCGACGCGCAGGATGCGCTCGAACAACTCGCGGGCCCGCGGCACGTCGCCGGCGCGCTCGTACAGGTCGGCCAGCAGGTACCACTGCCGGATGTGCCGATTCGAGGGGTTCCGCAGGGCCTTGGAGGCGCCGGCGGTGGCCAACATCGCGATCGCCCCTTGGAGGTCGCCGCTCTCGGCCAGCGAGGCCGCCGCCACAATGCGACCCTCGGCCAGGACGTCGGGCTCCGGTGAGCTCTGGCGGAGCTCGGTCCACAGGTCGGCCACCTTCTTGGGCTTGCGCAGGGCGCGCTGGATGTCCATGAGCACGGGGAGGTGCTCGGCCGAGTCGGTCAGCGCGGCATGCGCCTGAAGGTGTTTGAGCGCCTCACGCCACTTGGCCGAGCGGTAGGCGGCCAGTCCGGCCAGCTCCCGAACCGCGGCCACGCCGGGCGTCTCGTCGGCCACCGGCTTGATGGCGCGCAGCGCATCCTGGTAGCGCCCACGCTCGTAGGCGCCGTAGGCGGACTCGGCCTTCTCGACCAGTCGTTCCCGGTGGAGCGCTGTGGCCACGTGGGCGGCGTTGCGGATTTCCGCGGCGATCTCGGGTGGCAGCGCCTTGCGCGTGGAGAGGGTGGAGAGCGCCGTGCTGCTCGCCCTCGCCGCTCTGTCCACGCCGTTGGGCGGTGGGGCGGCTGCCCGCCCGTGCGTCTTGCCCCGGACGACCGAGTCCTGCCACTCGTCGTGCGAGCCGTCCGCCCTCAGCCACGGGGTGGGGCGGGGCGGCGGGGCGGTCCGCCGGCGTTCCTGGTCGTCGGAGAATCGAGCGGTGCGCTGGTCGCCCTCGGGCTGGCGCGCCGTGACCTCCCGTGCGCCGCGGCGGGCCACGTTGCCCCACTTCTTGGCCTGGCTGGGCAACGGCTCGTCGTCGCCCGGGCGCGAGAAGGGCGGCCGGGCGGCCGTCGAGCGTGAGGCCCCCGTTGAGCGTGGCGAGCTCGAGGATCGCGTGCTGTCGCGGGACTGCCCACCGCGGGACGGTCCACCGCGGGACGGTCCACCGCGGGACGGTCC
>JBEKWB010000022.1:0-46943 GCA_049513455.1 Acidimicrobiales bacterium | reverse complement strand
CTCGCTCAGGCCGACAGTGCGATGTACGAATCGAAGCGGACACGCCGCAAAGGCGTGACGTTGTTCGCGACGGACACCCGTGACGCCAGTCCGCTGGTACCGGGGGCGCCGCTTCCTGTTGCCACGCCGCGCGAAGCCTCCGACATAGCCAAGGCTGACGCGTCATGAGCATTCCGAGGTTCGGATGGATGGATGGATGGATGGATGGACTGAATAGACGCTCCTCGACAGGCTGCCGGGTCAGACGAGCTTGCACGGTGTACTCGCCGCGACACTCGTGCGACACGCTCTCATGACGAAGGCTGAAGGGAGCTGGGAATCAGCTTCTCGGTATTCCGCTACCACATTCGGTCTTCAGGTTCTTGCTCTTCTGGATACGGATGAAGCCGGAATGATTTGAGCACCGAGTCGTGGGTAGTGCACCGTACGTCGCTGGTTCACGCTTTCGGACCTTAACGACGGTTTGGATTTCGGCGTCACCTTCTCGGCTTCCCTCCAGTGTTTTGGCTCTCCCAGGTCACCCGGTCGTTGAAGACTCGGTTGACGTCACGACCAAGCGCCCACAGGAGGAACGCCATACGGCGACACCAGCGGCTCCCAGGAGATGGAGCCGCGCGTCAACGAAAACGTATCGGTGTGCTTGATGGTGAGAGCCGTCCGGATGAACAGGCAGCTTTCGCGACCGCGACGCCAGACGGCTGGCACGCTACGGTCCACCATGACCGCCGAGGACATCGTGGTACCGTCCGGATCCTATGGCACTCGTGAGTTTCGATATCGACGGGACGATGGAATTCGGTGACCCTCCCGGCCCTGTCTCCTTGGAGATGGTCCGCGAATCGAAGCGACGGGGGCATGTCGTGGGAAGCGCCTCGGACCGGACGTTGCTCGAACAGCGTCGCTTGTGGGAAAAGGCGGGGATCGAGGTGGATTTCGTGAGCCACAAACACTTCCTTGAGGAGACCAAGGCGAGCTTTCCCAGCGACCGGCTGATCCATATTGGGGACACGGATGTCGATGAGCACTATGCCCTGTTGGCGGGCTTCGAGTTCTTTCATGTGAACTCCCTGCCGGCTCCGGCTTCGCTCAATTGGGTGTACTGAAGCCCGAGTGGGCGAGAAGGGGGCTTCGCAACCCCCTTTCAGAGCCAGGCCCGATAGAAGGCCAGGGCCGCAGTGGCGGACTGTGCCAGTGCCTCGCCCGCGTAGGGCGTGAAATGGTGGCCCTCTATGACCAGGAGCTCCTTGGGCCCGGGCAGGATTTCGAAGGCCGCCAATCCGGCGGACGTCGGGGCCACGCGGTCCTCCGATGCCAGGACCAGCAGGGTCGGCGTGCGCAGCCGTGGCAGGGCGACGGCCGGGTCGAAGTCGCCCATCCTGCTCCCTCCGGGCAGGAGCACCCTGTTCTGCCAGTGTGAGCCGGTCCGGCGACCCTCGTCGAGAAACCATTCCGCGGCCTCGGGCTGTGGCAGCACGGCGTCGCCATCCATGCCGCGCTCCGTCACTACCGGGATGGGTCCCATGACGTCATCGGCACGGTGGGCGTGCTCCCGGACGCCGAGGGCCAACCGTGCGAACGCGTCGTCGTCCGTACGCGCCCCGTCGGGCCGGCCGACGAACGGGACATTGGCCACTACCGCGCCGACCCGTTCGTCGAGCGCACCGACAACCAGTGCGTGCCCGCCGCTGAAGCTCGATCCCCACAGGCCGAGACGGGCGGGATCGATCCCGTCGCGCGCCTCGAGCCAGTCGAGGGCGGCGATGGTGTCACGCGCCTGAGCCCAGGGATCGACCAGTTGCCGGGGTTCACCGTCGCTGGCGCCGAGACACCGGTGGTCGTAGACGAGCACCGCCAGGCCACCGGCACAGAGCAGGTCCGCATACGAGCCGAGCGCCATCTCCTTCGTGGCGGAGAAGCCGTGGGTCATGACGATCCCCGGGTGTGGTGCCCCGTCTCGGGGCAAGTAGAGCCAACCGCGGAGCGTCGTGCCGTCGTGCGCCGGGAATTCGATGTCCGTGCGGTCGGACCCGCTCACGGCCGCGGCGCGGGCGCCGGTTCGCCCCTCGCGCTCACTCGGAACCGGCCCAATGGTTGCGGAGGTCCTGGAGCCACGGGGGATAGTCGAGGGGGGCGTCGGGCAGCACCGCGGCGCCCCGGTCGGCCAGGGCCTGCTCGAACAGCGCAGGCTGGTCGCCCCACGAGCGGGGGTCACCCAGCATCACCTCGAACATCGTCGCCCCTTCGTCACCCGCCACGATAGGACCGAAGGCGGCGCCGAACGGTAGCTCGATGTGAGTTCCTTGGGGGCACCAGCGGTCCCCGAACCAGGCCCCACCCTCCATGATGTAGATCACATGTGGCGAGTAATGGCCGTGCCGGCGCACGATCATCCCGGGCGAGTAGATCGCCAAAAGGCTGAGGTACTGGGGGTCGGGTGAGAACGCGAACCACTTCTCGAGCACCGTGCCCTCGCTGCCGTCGGCGTTCTGCTGCCGTCGCACCTTTTGCCACGTGACGTCCGGATCGTCAATGTGCCGGAACGTCGGCTGCCGGCCCGGGATGGGCAGTGACTCCGCTGGTGTAGCCGTCATGTGGTCCCCCCTCTGCCGATCGGGGTTGCCTGGGCCCGGCGCCACGGCTCGCCGCCGGGAGCGACATGGCAGCTTCCCCTGACTGACCCCAGCATGGCATGGAGCCTTCAGCCCCGGCAACCACCTGGGCGCGCCGACGAGCAGGTCAGAGCCCCGTGAGCTGAAGAGGATATTTGATACATTGTCGCTCTGGACGCATCGCAGGAGCCAGGCCGCAGGCGTCCCGAGCCTCCCGCCCGCCGCCGGGGCTCGAACGACTGCGCACAGGGGACGGCGTAGCATTCAGGTGGGGACAGGGGGTCGGGACGATTGGGACACGCCAGATGAGTGAGAGGACTCAATCGAGATGTCAATCAGGAATGCAGAGGCCCGGGCCAGGGGAACGATATGACCGTTGACGCATCGGCGAGCGACCAGGCGGCCGGAGGCACCGAAGGCGTGGATCTGTCAAAGGACGAGCTGCTCAAGGTCAAGGACGAGTTCTTCGGGCACGGCGTCGTGCGCGACCCGTATCCCGAGCTGGCCGACATGCTGTCGAAATGCCCGGTACACCCAGGGTCGATGCCCGAGCACTTCGGCATCGTGGGACCCGAGACGATCCTCTTCGGGGACGCCCCGCAGGTCTCCGTGCTTTCATTCGATGCCGTGGAGCAGGTGTTCAAGGACTACCAGACGTTCTCGGCCAGCTGGTACAAGCCAAGCTTTGGGGGCACGATCGGTCGCACCATATTGGAGATGGACCCGCCCGAGCACGGCCGATACCGTCAGTTGATCCAAGGAGCTCTGACCCGAAAGGAGATGGAGCGTTGGGAAGCTGAGTTCGTTCGCGATCTGGTCGACTCATTCCTCGACAAGATCGTCGACCTCGGCAAGGCCGATCTCGTGGCCGACTTCGCCATCCAGTACCCCCTACGGGTTCTGGTGGCGGCATGCGAGCTACCCCAGGAAGACGTCGAGATGTTCTACAACTGGGCGGCTCACCTGACCAACGTCGGCATACCCCAGGAGACCCGCCAAAAGGTGGCAAAGGACTTCGGCGAGTACCTCCTGAAGGTCATCAACGAGCGCCGGGAGAACCCGGGTAAGGACCTGGTCAGCCTGCTGGCAACGGCGAAGTTCCGTGACGCGGGCGATGGCGACGGTCCCGAGCAACGTCTGACCGACGAGGAGATCGTGTCGTTTCTGCGGCTTTTGCTGCCGGCCGGTGCGCAGACCACCTACCGGACGCTCTGCAACCTTATGCTCGGACTGCTCACCCACCTCGATCAGCTCAACGCCATTTACGACGATCGCTCGCTGATACCGCAGGCGATAGAGGAGGGCCTGCGCTGGGAGCCTCCCCTTCTCGGCTTCGGGCGCGAGGCCATCGTCGACACCGAAATTGAAGGAGTTCCCATTTCCGCGGGGACCATGGTCAACCTGGTGACTGCGGCGGCGGACCACGACCCGTCCCGCTGGGATCACCCCGAGGAGTTCGACATCTTCCGCCCGCCCCTGCCCCACCTGGCATTCGGCTCGGGCAATCACGTCTGTCTCGGCATCCACTTCGCCCGCATGGAGCTCCGCGTCGCCATGGAGCGGATTTTCGAACGGTTGCCCGATCTTCGGCTCGACCCGAGCGTCGAGGACGTCTACATCGGAGGGCTCGGCGCACGGAGCCCCGATGTCCTTCCCGTGCTCTTCGGAACGGAGAACCCATGAAAAGCGCCCAACTGCTCATCCGTGGTGCACGCGTCGTGGACGGCACGGGAATGCCCGGCTTCTCCGCCGACGTGGAGGTGCGCGACGGTCGTATCTCGCAGATGGGAAATCTCCGGGGCGCGACAGCCGACAAGGTGATCGATGCCGATGGACTGGTGCTGACGCCCGGTTTCGTCGACGTGCACACGCACTATGACCCGCAGCTCCATTTCGACTCCTCTGCCTCGCCCTCGTCGTGGCACGGGGTGACCACGGTGCTCACCGGGAACTGCGGGTTCGCCCTCTCACCGTCCAAGCCGGCGGACCTCGAGTGGTTGGTCCTCATGCTGGCCAAGGTCGAGGGGATGTCGGCCGAGGCGCTCACCGAGGGCGTCGACTTCTCCGGTGGCAGCGTGGCGGACTTTCTGGGCAACCTGGACGGCCGGATCGGGGTGAACATGGCCTACTACGTGGGCCATTCCGCCATCCGCCGGTGGGTGATGGGGTCGGAGGCGTCGGAGCGGGCGGCGACGGCCAGCGAGATCGAGGCGATGCAAGGGCTTCTCGACCAGGGGATGCGGGACGGGGCCGTCGGGTTCTCCACCTCGCAGCTCGATGTGCACGCCGACCACGAGGGCAAGCCCATTCCCTCCAACCTGGCCACGTCCGAGGAGATCGTCGCCCTGGCGTCCGTATTGGCCAACTACAACCAGGGCATCATGGAGCATCTGTGCCAGAGCTTCGCCGTGGGGTACGACACCAGGGACCGTGCCCTCCTGCGGGACATGGCAGTGGCGTCCGGGGGCAAGCCGCTGCACGTCAACCCGCTCCTGCGGTTCACCAATGAGCCCGACGCGTGGAGGTTGTGTCTCGACGTGCTGGAGGGCTATTCCCGCGAGGGACTCCGGGTCTACCCGATGGCCTCGGCCAATCCGAAGGGCCTGCACATCGCCCTGTGTGACACCGGCATGCTCGACGAGATGCCCACGTTCCGCTCGAGCCTGTCCGGCCCGCTGGCCCAACGGATGGCCGTATTGCGCAAGCCCGACGTCCGGGACGCCCTCCGCCGCGAGTTCGACGAGCCCCGCCAGCTGGCCTTCGGGTGGTCGCAGCTCAGGGTGGTCGGTGTCCGGGACGCCGGCCATCAGGACTGGGTGGACCAGACGGTCGCCGAAATCGCCCGGGAGCGTGGTCACGACGAGTTGGACACGTTCCTCGACCTCTCCCTCGAGGAGGACCTCGAGACAGTCTTCGTGATCGACCGGCCGGTGATCCAGGAGGACCGTGACGTAATCGCCTTCCTGCTCGAGCATCCGCTGACGACGCCCGGATCGAGTGACGGAGGGGCGCACGTCAACACGTTCTGTGGGGCCGACTACACGACCCGGATCCTCACCGAATACGCCGGATCGGAGACCTTCAGCTTCGAGGACGCCGTCCGCAAACTCACGTCCGTGCCGGCCATGACCGCCGGGATCTGGGACAGGGGAGTGGTACGGCCCGGGGCCGCCGCCGACCTGGTCCTGCTCGACCGTGAGCGGCTGGCCGTTGGCCCGTGCCGCCTCGTCCGCGATCTCCCGGCGGGGGCGGCCCGTCTGGTCTTCGACCAGGAGGGGTACGTGGCCACCATCGTCAACGGCCAGGTCGTCATTGACGAGGGGAAGCCGACGGGTGCCACCGGCGGCTCTGTGCTGCGATTCAACCGGGCGTGACCCGACGAGTGTGCCGCTCCCGGTGACTGGACGGTTCGCCGGTCGGCGCGCCCTCGTGACCGGGGCCAGCCGGGGGATCGGCGCCGCGGTTGCACTGCAGTTGGCGGCGGATGGGGCCGACGTCGCCATCGTGGCGCGCAGTGTCGAGCCTCATGAGAAGATTGCGGGGAGCCTCAACGAGACGGCGGAACTGATCCGCCAACGCGGTGCGCGGTGCATCGTCATCGGAGCCGACCTCAGCCACGAAGACGACCGGTCCCGGATCGTCCCTGAGGCGATTGAGGGTCTAGGTGGCGTGGACATCCTGGTGAACAACGCCGCCGCCGCCATCTACCAGCCTCCCGAGACGTACTCGCTCAAGCACCGGCGCCTGTCCATGGAGGTGAACTACCACGCGCCCGCCGACCTGATGCAGGCACTCGTCCCGCACCTGATCGAAGCCGGCGAGGGCTGGATTGTGAACCTCACCAGCAGCGCAGCAGGGCCCACGCCAGGGCCACCGTTTACCGTCGGCGTCCAGATCGGGCTCTACGGCGCGACCAAGGCCGCGCTGAACCGCTTGACCAACGCGATGGGGGCGTCCCTCTACGGGAGCGGTGTGCGCGTGAACGCGGTCATGCCCCGCGCGGCCGTGCTCAGCGAGGGAGCCGACATCCTCGTCGGTGATCTGCTCCGCCCCGACCAGATGGAGCCCATGGAGTCGATGGTCGAGGCCGTCCTCCGATTGTGCGAATGCGGACCGGAACGCACGGGGCAGGTCTATGTGAGCCTTGATCTGCTCGCGGAGCCATTCCCATCGTCACCGACCGTCCACCAATGAATGGAGTCCTGTGGAATTCTCCGTCTTCATCCAGGGTTACCTGCCCGGCCCGGCGGCTCATGATCCCGAAAAGGAGCATGAGGCCTTCGCGAACGAGATAGAGCTCGCCAAGTGTGCCGACCGCAACAACTGGAAGTTCATCTGGCTCTCGGAGCACCATGCGCTCCCCGAGTACAGCCATCTTTCGGCCAATGAGGCCATGGCGGGCTATCTGGCGGCAGTCACGGAACGCATCCATATCGGTTCGGGGATCTTCAACCTCAGCCCGCGGGTCAACCACCCCGTGCGCACCGCGGAAAAGGTGGCCATGCTCGACCACCTCACCAATCGGCGCTTCGAGTTCGGCACCGGGCGGGGGGCGGGGTCTCACGAGGTGGCGACCTTCAACATCCACGATCCGTCCTCGACCAGGACCGAGTGGGACGAGGTGATCGTCGAGGTCGTCCGGATGTGGGAACAGAAGGACTACACGTTCCATGGCAAGCACTTCGACCTGGACACGCCTCACAACATCTTGCCCAAGCCGTACGCGCCGGGGCACCCGCCGATGTGGGTGGCCTGCGGGAACCCGAACACCTATAAGAAGGCGGGATCTCTCGGACTCGGCGCGCTCGGCTTCACCTTCGACTCCGTGCACCAGCTCGCCCCGCGGGTGGCCGAGTACAAGGAGGCGATCGCCGGCTGCACCGACCCGGTCGGGCAATTCGTGAACGACAACGCCATGATCACCAGTGGCGTGCGCTGCGCCGAGGACCGCCAGCGGGCTCGGGACCAGGTCACTCGCCAGGCGAGCGGTTACATCGGGACGCTGGTCGCCCTGTACCACGACTCGTTCCCGCCCAGCCCCCTCCTCAGCACCCGCTGGCCACACCCCCCGCGCCAGCTCGAAGCGATCCAGATCGATCCGGCCATTGAGGCCGGTTTCCTCCTCTGCGGGAACCCCGAAGAGATCTGCGAGCAGCTGCGGCCCTATGTCGACGCCGGCATCGACCAGCTCGGATTCGGCATCCCCAACGGGATCGCCCACGAGGAAGCGTTGGAGATGCTCGAGGTGTTCGGGCAGCAGGTCATTCCCGAGTTCGACAAGGACCCGGTGATCTCGACGGACCGCTTCCGTTCCACTGCCAAACCGAAGTACCAAGAGTACTCGGTGGAACCGCCGCCACTCGAGACCATCTGGACCAAGGGCGCCTAGCCCACCGGCACGGTCGCGGGTGCCGTGACTAGCCGCGCTCGAGGTGCGAGGCGTCGTTGAAGCGCCGGACCACCCATCTGTCGGGGGTCACGAGGATCTGCGAGATCGACGCATTGTTCGGTCCGATGAAGGCGAAGGGCTCGGCACCACTGGCCTGGGCCAGTGCTTCCCCGATCACACCCGCATGCGTGAACACCGCGATCCTTTCTCCCACATGTGCGGCCGCGATCTGTGTGATCATCGATTGGACGCGGTAGCTGAATTCAGCCGCCGGTTCGGCTCCGGGGATCACGTCCCATCTCTGTTCGGCGAGCATCCGTAGCGCGATCGGGTCACGTTCGGCGAACTTCTTGCGATAGAGCCCGCCCTCCCACTCGCCCATGTACACCTCGCGCAAACCCCGCTCGACTCTCGGGGTGATGCCGAGGGCGCGGGCCAGGGGTTCGGCGGTCTCGACACATCGTCGTAGCGGGCTGGTGTAGACGGCGTCGATGTCCTGGCGCGCCAGCCGGGCGCCGACCAGCTCCGCCTCGGCAAGGCCTCCCGGCGCGAGCGGGGGGTCACCCTGCCCGTCGGTGAGGGCAAGCGACGCACCACCGACCATCGCACCGGATTCGCCGTGGCGCACCAGGAGCACATCGGTCGACCCGGGAGGGGGGACGAACTGCATCTGACGGAGCTCACCCTCGTTCGGCACGGGACGAAGCCAGCCCGATCGGCCCCCGGACAGTTCAATGGTCGCAGTCTCAGAGGACGGCACCGATCTCCTTGAGGCGCACGATGTCATCCCAGTCGCGCCCCAACTCGAGCAGGATCTCCTCGGTGTGCTCGCCGTGATCCGGGGCGCGGGTGATGGTGGTGGGCGCGCCGTCGAACTGGGCCGGGCTGGCCACCAGCGGGAACGATCGACGAGCCCCTTGCACCTCCGCGATGTAGTGATTGGCCGTCGTCTGCGGATCGACGGCGGCCTCGGCGGCGGACTGCACGATCGACCACGGTGTGGACAGCCCGGCGAGGATCGTCGCCCACTCCGCCAGGTCACGGACCGCAAAAATCTCGTCGAGAACGCCGATGCACTCGCGGGTGTGGGCCTGGCGGGCGGTGCCGGTGGCGAAACGAGGGTCGTCGAGGAGGTCCTTGCGTCCGATGAGCGCGCAGAACTCCTCGAAATGCCCTTCGGTCTGGATCCCCGACATGTAGACGAGGCGGTTGTCGCGGGTGGCGTAGGCCGCCACCAGAGGATTCGGAAGGTCGGCGTGGCGGTAGCGCGGGATATTGTCGATGCCGTAGAGCTGGCTGGCCACGATGCCCGGCGAGACCATCCACAGGCCTGCCCCGAGGAGCGAGACGTCCACCACCGCCCCGCGACCCGTGCGCTCCTTGCGCACGAGGGCGGCGGCGATGGCGCCGGAGAGGAAGGTCCCGGAGGCCAGATCGCCGAACGCCGGCCCGATCTGGGGCGCGAACTCGCCGGAGACCATGCTGGCGGCATGACCGATGCCGGTCCGGGCCCAGAAGTCGGTGTGGTCATATCCGCCGGAGGCCCGTTCCGGCCCGTAGTCGCCGTGACCCGAGGCGCGGCCGTAGACGAGGCCGGGATTGACCGCGAAAAGGTCCTCGGGATCGAGGCGGAAACGACGACGGCGATCGGGGAGCAGGTTGGTGATGAACACATCGGCCTCCCGGACCAGGTCGAGCAGCACCTCCCGGCCCTCCTCAGCCGAGACGTCGACGCCGATGCACCGCTTGCCCCGGTTCATGATCTCCCACATGAACGCCACATCGACGTCCATTCGGGGTAGGCCCCCGATGACGTTGCCCATCAAGGTGTCGGGGTTCAGGGGTGGGACGACCTTGATCACCTCGGCGCCCCAGTCGCTCAGGACGGCCGCCGACACCGGCGCGAACGCGTACATGGAGAGCTCGACGACCTTGATCCCCTCCAGCAGGTCGTAGGGCATCAGATGCCGTGGGTCATCAGATGCCGTGGGTCATCGGATGCCGAAGACCCGACGAAAGTTGGTCTCCATGATCTTCACGGCGTCCCCATCGGGCACATCGACCAGCGACTTCTCCATGGTGCTCCGGTTGTCCGGCCATAGCCCGTCCCCGTGGGGGAAGTCTCCCTCCCACAGCAGGTTGTCGACCGGAATGTCGCCGAGCGCCCGCAGGGCGAAGTGCTCGTCGACCAGGCACACGTACATCTGCTCCGCGAACAGCTGGCTCGGAGGCACCTTCCCCTTGAACTTCTGGCCAACCTCGAGGTTGGTGTCCATGCGGTGGTCGAAGAACGCCTTGTCGGCCCGTTCCAGCACGTAGGGGACCCAGCCGGCACCGCCCTCGGAGAGGACGACGTTGAGCCCGGGGAATCGCTCGAGCACCCCTCCCAGGAGCCAGTCGACGCCGGCGCACATGGAGTTGAGGCCGTTGAGTGAGGTCAACACCGTCGCCGGGGCGTCGGCGGAGGTGGTGATCAGGCGCGATGAGCTGCCGATGTGCATGCAGATCGGTAAGCCGGCCTCCCTGGCCACGGCCAGAATCGGGTCCCAGTGATCGGTGTGGATCGACGGGAGCCCCATGACGGTGGGGTTCTCGGAGAAGGCCACGGCCTTGGCCCCCTTCCCGATCACCCGCCTCAGTTCGTCGACCGCCAAATTGACGTCGTCGAGCGGGAGGATCACCGCGCCAAAGAGCCGGTCGGGGGCCGTGGCGCACCACTCGTCGAGCAGATAGTCGTTGTAGGTGCGCAGGCAGGCGTACCCGAGGTCCCGGTCCGGGACGTTCAGGTAGAAGCGGTGCCCGGCGAACCGTGCGTAGTTGGGAAAGCAGAGCTGTCCCCACACGCCGTCGATATCCATATCGGCGACGCGGGCAACCGGGTCGTAGCAGCCGGGCCGGATCTCATCGAAGCGGGCCGTGCCGGGGGCCGGTGGGAATCCCTGCACCGGCAGGCCCTCCAGTGGGCGACACGAGCCCATGGGTATATAGACCAGCTCGTCCTCGAAGAGCCAGGCCTGACGGCCGTTCCCGGGATCGACGATCCGGGGGCATCGGTCCTTGAAGCGCTCCGGCACCCGGTCCACCCACAAGTGCGGAGGCTCGATCATGTGGTCGTCGGCGGAGTACAGCGCGGTGGTTGTGGGGAGCACGCCGAAAAATTAACAGCGAATGTATGTTATATCAAATAGTGGATCGCCAGGCAGAGGAGTAGTGGATGGTCGAAGGGCTCGAAGGAAAGGTTGCGTTCATCACGGGGGCCGCGCGCGGCCAAGGGAGGTCACACGCCGTCAGGCTGGCCGAGAACGGGGCCGACATCATCGCGGTGGACATCTGTGCCCAGATCGACTCGGTGCCGTACAAGCTCGCATCCCGCGAAGATCTCGACGAGACACAACGACTGGTGCAAAAGGCGGGTGGCCGATGTGTCGTCGCGGTAGCGGACGTCCGTGACATCCATGCCCTCGACGCGGCAGCGCAGCGCGGGGCGACCGAACTGGGTGGCATCGACATCGTGCTGGCCAACGCGGGCATCTTTCACGCCGGCAGGAGGGAGGCATCGCTCGACGACGTCGCCCGCAACTGGTCGGATGCGGTTGACGTGCTGCTCACGGGTGTGTTCAACACGATTCACGTGGTGCACCAGAGAATGATCGATCAGGGTCGGGGGGGTTCGATTGTCATCACGAGCTCCATAGCTGGACTGATCGGTGCCCTGGACGGCAGTGGCGGCGTCGGCGGCTACAGCGCGGCGAAGCACGGTGTCGTCGGTCTCATGCGGGGCTATGCCAAGCTGCTCGGCCCCCACAACATCCGGGTGAACTCCGTCCACCCGACGGGGGTGGCGACCGAAATGGTCACCAATCCGGCGTTCGTCAAATTCTACGAGGAGAACCCCGAAGCGATGATGCCGGTGACCCGAGCCCTCCCGCTGTCGATGCTCGAGCCGGGCGACGTGACCGATGCGGTCCTGTGGCTGGTGTCAGACGCCGCCAAATACGTCACGGGTGTGACGCTGCCGGTGGACGCCGGAGTCACTCTGGCCTAGGAGACGTCCCCTGGGTTCTCACCGCCCCAGGAGTTCACGGAGTCGGGGTACCGTCTCGGCTCCGTGGCGGGCGATCTGCTCGTGCACCTGGGCCGGTGAGAGCCCGGCCAGGAACACTCGGATGTTGAGTGTGTCGCAGCCCGATCGCACCATGCTCTCGAAGAGCTGCTCGGCGGCCACGACGCCGTCGGGAGCGGCGATGAGCCCGTCGTCCGCCGTCCAGCGGTCGACGATGCGGGCGGTCGCCTGGTGCTTTGTGGCGGCATCGCGATAGCGGGCCATCTGCGCCTCCATGTTCGAGACGGGCGAGGGGCCGATCCAAAGACGGCGGATGAGAATTCGGGACCCGTCACCCCCCGCGTCGACATAGGCGTCGTTCTGCTCGCGCACGGCCGTTTCGGTCTGGAGGGAGTTGTACAGCACGCCCATCCCCATGCGCGCGGCCCGGCGAGTGGTGGCGACGGTCTGCACTCCGGCGACCACCGGAATTTCGCCCCCCTCGATGGCAGCGACCCCGGGGTCCTCGGCCAGCGATCCCGAGGCGCGGCCGGCCAGAGCCTCGGTCAGTACCCCCAACGCCTGACGATACCGGGGGAACAGCTCGTCCAGCGGCACACCGGCCATGTCGAAATCAACGGGGAAGGAGCCGGCCCCGACGCCCACGCCGACCCGCCCGGGAAAGCGGTGGTGGGTCCAGACGAGATCCTCGACGATCTGTGTCACCGGCCGCAGGGGCAGGAGGAGCGGGCACGGTGCCGCCCAGATCCGGTTCGTGCCTTCCAGCGCCCAGATCGCGGCCAGGAGCGGGTTCGGGAGGTAGTTCGGAAATCCACCATGGTGCTCAGCGAACATGCACCCGTCGAAGCCGGCCTCTTCGGCCAGGCGCGCCTGAACCGCTATGTCCGTGACGATCTGGCGCGGGGGGAGGTCGAGGGGGTAGATCCGTAGCGACACCGACCCGCGCCCCAGAGGAGTAAGGGAAGGTGGCGGCGCGGAGGCATGCATGCTCGTCATGTTGGTGGAGATGGATCGTCGGAGCAAGCGGTCGAGTGGTGCATGAGGGGTCAAGCGATTGGCCGGGTGCGCGCGTGTACCGTGTCGAGATGGCCGGGGACCCATGATGCGATGACGCTGGACTTCCGGTTTTCAGCCGAGGCGGAGGCCTTCCGGGGCGAGGTTCGCACGTTCCTTGAACAAGAGATGGCGGCCGAGAAAGTGACGCCGCATGGTGACGACGGTGATCTGACCGGCCTGGGAGAGGAGTTCGAGCGGAGGCTGCTGCGACGCGCCGGCGCACGCGGTTTTCTCGGGATTTCGCTCCCGGCCGAGTGGGGTGGCGGCGGGCGACCGGCATCGTTCCAGGCGGCATTCAATCTCGAGGTGGCGGCGCACGATGCGCCTCTTATCGACACCGCCGTCACTCTGGCCGCGCAGCCCCTCCTGGCCTGGGGCTCTCCCGATCAGCGGGGGTTCTTCCTGCCCCGGATCATCGCTGGTGAGCTGATCATCGGTATCGCCTACACCGAACCCGATGCCGGGAGCGACCTCGGGAACCTGTCCATGGTGGCCGAACCCGACGGGGACGGATTCGTGCTCACCGGGGTCAAGTCTCTGGTCACGGCCGCGCACAAGGCCGATTGGTGTCTGACCATCGCCCGCACCCGACCAGGTGTGCCGCCGCGTGAGGGGCTGACGATGTTCCTGCTCGACATGAGGGCCGACGGCCTCAGCGTGCGCCGACGGCCCACCATGAACCGATGGACGTTGGGCGAGATCACGTGCAACGGCGTCAGGGTCGGACCCGACGCCGTGCTGGGCGAGGAGAACGAGGGCTGGCGGCAACTCGCGGCCGCGGTGGCCACCGAGGGCGCCGGGATGTTCCACATCGGATTCATCCGTCACCTCTTCGACTCGTTGGTGGCCTACGTCAGGGCGGCGCACGGCGGCGCGCCGTTGTCCGACGATCCGCTCATCCGGGACCGCATCGCTTCCCTGCACGGTGACGTCGAAGCGGCGGAACGGCTGGCCAAGCGGGCCATCTGGATGCAGGAGAACGGTCAGGAGAACATGGTCTTCGCCGCCATGGCCAAGGTCTACGCCACCGAGCTCCTCCAGCGTTTGGCGCTGGCCGCCACCGACATCGCCGGGATGGACGGGACGCTGTACCGCCCCCTTTTCGGTCCCGCATCGAGCACCACCGCCGGCGACGGACGCTTCGCCTGGGAGTACCTCGAGCGGGTGCACGGCACGATCGGCGCGGGGACCAACGAGATCAAGCGCACCCTCATTGCGCAGGCCGGGCTGGGTCTGCCGCGGCCTCCCCGGGTGGCGTGATGGATCTCTCCCCGACGCAACGGCAACGGGAGCTCCGCGACGCCCTGACTGCCCTCCTCGCCTCGCATGCCACATCGGAGCGCGACGCGCGCGTCTCCTCGGGACCCGGCTACGACCCGGGGCTGTGGTCGGACCTCGTGTCGGGGGGCTGGGTGACCGTCGGCTTCCCCGAGGCGTTCGGTGGTCGCGGTGGTGGGGTCGGCGACCTGGTGGTCGTGGCGGAGACCCTGGGGGGAGGTCACGTTCCCACCCCTCTCCACGGGGGGATCGTGCTGTGTGGACAGGCGCTGCTCGCCGCGCCGGGGGAGGGCGACCGGCTGCGGGCCCTACTTTCGGGGGAGCGGACCTTCACATACTGCAACTGGGAAGGGTTCGAAGAACCGGGTGAGAGGCCACCGACCGTGGAGGCCACCGAGACCGCGCACGGGTGGCGGCTCGACGGGTTGGCGCGCTTCGTCCCGTACGGGGACGACGTCGCCGAGCTCCTCGTCTTGGCCGATGTGCAGGCGGGGGGCGCGACGCGCGGGCCGACACTCTTCGCCGTGCCGGGTTCTTCATCGGGCCTCACCACCGTGCCGGTGCCGACGGTCGGGGGAGACCGTTACAGCCACGTGAGCTTCTCGAAGGTGGAGGTCGATGCGGCGCAGGTCGTCGGCCCGGTGGGCGGGGCCATGCAGTGGCTCCCGCGGGTTCTCGACATCGGCCGGGTCGTGCTCGCCGCGGAAATGGTCGGCGCCGCCGCTGCCGCACTGTCCCATGCGACCCACTGGGCCATGACGCGTGTGCAGTTCAACGTGCCGATCGGGTCGTTCCAGGCGGTCCAGCACCGGCTGGCCGATGCCTACATCGACGTCGTGACGGCCCAGGATTCGGTGTACGACGCGGCCGGCCTCATCGACAGGGGGGAGGAGGCGCGGGTGGCGGCAGCGGAGGCAAAGGCGTACTGCGGCGACGCCTGCCGACGCGTGACCGCAGCGGCCCATCAGATGTGCGGCGGCGAGGGGATCTCCGCCGACCAGCCCCTCCACCGGTGGCACCGGCGCGTGGCCGCCCTGGTGCCGGTGTTGGGGTCGGTCAGGCACCTGCACGCCATCGTGGCCGCCTCGGTCCTTCCCGATTGACGGGCTCGGTCCCTCTCTCTTCGCCCATCCGGCGGCGCGGTAGCGTCGAGAGGGCAGCGAGCCTCCCTGCTGCGCACCGCAAAAGAAAGGTCATCCCCACGCCATGTCAGATTTCTACGGCTTTACGTACTTCACCACGGAGCTCCGCGAGGAGGGGATCCTCTGGGTGGCCTTCAATCGACCGGAACGACGGAACGCCATCACTCCCGAGATGCACGCAGAGATCGCACCGCTGTTCCGCCGGATCAGCCAGGACCGGTCCGTGCGCGTCGTCGTGTTGACGGGCGCGGGGGACAAGGCCTTCTGCGCGGGCGCCGACTTCGGCGGAATGCAGGAGAATCTCGACGCGGGGTACGAGGACGGGTTCCCGGACCTGATGATCGGCTCGGCCGACGTCGTGCGGTCACAGATCGCCATCCCGCAACCGGTCATCGCAGCGATCAACGGCGACGCCATCGGGCTCGGAGCCACCATGGCGCTCTTCTGCGACATCGTCTACATGGCCGAAGAGGCCCGCATCGCCGATCCCCACGTCAAGGCCGGGCTGGTGGCGGGCGATGGTGGTGCCATCCTCTGGCCCCTGCTTCTCGGGCCGCATCGGGGCAAGGAGTTCCTCTTCACCGGCGACATCATGTCGTCGGAGGAGGCGCTGCATCTGGGGCTGGTGAACCACGTCTGTCCACGGGCCGAGCTCGACGAGATGGCGGCCGCCATGGCGCTCCGCCTGGCCCGGGCGCCCCGCACGGCGATCCAATTCAACAAGCGCCTCGCCAATGCAGACCTGGTGGACCGGATCAACCGGGTGATCGACGCGTCACTGGCCATGGAGGCGGTGACCTTCGGAACCGCCGACCATCGCGAGGCCGTCGCCTCCTTCCTCGAACGCCGGGAGGCCGTGTTCGGCCAGGACCGGAAATGATCCCGGCACCGGACGGGGCCCTCGCGTTATGAGGTGACCGGGCCTTCCCGATCCCAGGAGCGAGCCGACAGGCCACGGTCGCGCAGGGCGGATTTTCGCACCCGCATCGACGTCTCGTTGCGAGGGAGATCGCCGTCGACCACCTCGACGTAGCGGGGCACCATGTGGCGAGGCATGCGCGGGAGGAGAAAGCGGATCAGCTCGGCCGGGTCGAAGGTGGCGGGGTTGCTGACGAGGACATGGACGAGGCATTCGTCGTCGCCATGGGCCGTCCGTACCCCTATGGCCGCGCATTCGACGACGTCCGGGTGCTCGCTCACCATCACCTCGACCTCGTAGGAGGAGATGTTCTCCCCGCGCCGACGGATGGTGTCGCTCATGCGGTCGGCGAAGTAGTACCAGCCGTCCGCGTCGTAGCGGAAGGCGTCGCCGGTGTGGAACCAGCCGTTGCGCCACGCCTCCGCCGTCTGCGCGGGCATCTTGTAGTAGCCGACGTTGAGCGACCAGGGTTCGGCGCTGCGTACGATCAGCTCTCCCACGACCCCGGGTCCGACCGGTTCGTCCATGTCGTTGACCACACGGACTTCGGGCCATGGATAATCGAGGCGGGGTCGACCACAGTTGTCCCAGGGGCCGTGATCCCAACCGGTCGCCAGAGCGATGCCGGTCTCCGACTGCCCGTAGCAGGTGAGGACGTTGACGTCGAAGCGCTTCTCGAACTCCTCGATCTCGGGGATCATGGGTCCGCACACCACCGTGCGGACGGGATTGTCCGCGTCGTCCTCCCGCTCGGGGGCCGAGTACACCAGAGACGTGAGCGGCCCGACCAGGGCCAGGACCTTGGCGTCGCACCGGCGAACGTCGTCCCATACGTGCGTGGCGCTGAACTTGTCCCGCATGATCAATCGGGCGCCCTGCACCAGCGTGAAATTGAAGGCGGCGCGGCCCGAATTGTGGAAGAGAGGGAGCGCGCAGTAGAGGCCCTCACCCTTGTCGATGAGATCCTCGGGCGGGAAGGACCAGAATTGATGGACGACGGCCCACGGTGTGATGACCGCCTTCGAAGGGCCGGTGGTGCCGGACGTGAAGAGGAGGGCCGCAATGTCCGAATATTCCGGCCCTTCGAGCCCCTCGGCGGGTTCCGCCCCGGCGAGGAATTCCGCCCGCTCGACGGTCCGGAAGGGTAGGGGAGCCAGCGGACCGCCATCGATGATGACCACGGTCTGCAGCGTGGTAAGGCGCGGGGCGATCTCGCGCAGCCGCTCGGCGAACTCCGCCGTGGCAACCAGAATCGTGATGTCCGACAGATTGACGGCGTATTCGAGCAGGCTGCCCACATAGGCGGTGTTCAGGGGCACCTCGACCCCCCGCAGCCACCCGATGGCCAACAAGGTGCGATGGGCGTCGAACACGTTGGGGAGCATCGTCCCGACGTGGGTTCCCCGTTCCACCCCTATTCGCTGCAGGGCCGTGGCGAACTCCAGGCTCTGGCGGAGAAGGGTCGAAAAGTCGAGGCTGTCCCCGTTCGTGTGCTCGACGGCGATGCCGTCCGGGGTCTCCGTGGCCCACCGCGCCAGCGCGTGGGGCGCCAGGAACGACCGGTCAAGCACGTGACGCCTCCCTCGGTACCTCTGGCACTGTCAGCCTCCCTCGTTTTTTCGACAAGTGCACCATAGTGAACCCGTCGTCGCAGCTCGATTTGCAGCAGCGACCTTGGCAGGCCGGGATCGGGTCGCAACGCAGCGGCCGTATGATCCGGCCATGCCTGACCCGAGAATCGCCTTGTGCGCACCGCCCCAGGCATCCGGCCCCGCGTGAGCGACGAGATGGTGGCGGGGGACCACGTCCACGGCGCCGTGGACGGGACCATCATCTCCGGCCACCGCGCATGAGCCGCGTGGCGCTCGTGACCGGCGGGGCGAGTGGAATCGGGCGTGCCACCGTCGAGTTGCTCACCGGGCGCGGGTTCGACGTGGCGGTGTTCGACAAGAACGGTGAGATTCCCGTCGACGTGAGCGACCCTGACTCGGTGGCCCGCGGCATGGAAGAGCTGCGGCGGCGAGCGCTCGGACCAGTCGACGTGCTCGTCAATGCGGCCGGTGTCCCGTCCGTGGGCGTGCTCCATGACCAGGGGTACGTCGCTGAGTGGGAGGGCGCCCTCGCGGTCAATGTGACGGGGGCGATGCTCATGGTCAGGGCGTGCCTGGAGGATCTCAAGCAATCGGGTCACGGACGTATCGTCAACGTTGCCTCGACCGAGGCACTCGGTGCCACACGGCATTCGGGGCCTTACACGGTCTCCAAGCATGCGCTCCTGGGCTTCACCCGGTCGCTCGCCGTCGACCTGGCCGCCTTCGGTATCACCGCCAACTGCGTCTGCCCGGGGGCGACCCTGACCGCCATGACCGAGTCGATTCCGGCGGCGAAGCGCGACGAGCTGGCGCGCCGCAAAATTCCGTTGGGACGTTTCGGCCGGCCCGAGGAGGTTGCGTTCATGATCGCAACCCTCGTGCACCCGCTGGCCTCCTTCGTCAACGGCGCCGTCGTCGTAGTCGATGGTGGCATGACGGCGCGGGGAGCCTGAGCGCTCACTGTCCGGTGAAGCGAGGCTCCCGCTTTTCCCGGGTGGCGTTTCCGTACTCCTTGAAGTCCTCCGAACGACTCGAGACCTCCATGGCCCAGGCTTCGTCGGCCAGGTGGCTGGGGATGTCGCTCGTGGCCGCCCGGTGCATGAGGAGTTTGGTGAGGCCGATTGCCACGGTTGGTGCCGTCGCCAGCCGGGCGATGAGCTCCTGGCCGGTCCCGTCCAGATCGGCGGCGGGTACCGCCCGGTGTACCAGGCCCCAGGCGGCCGCGTCAGATCCGCTGACCTTGTCGCCCAGAATGAGCATCTCCCGCGCCCGGGCGACCCCGGCCAGGCGGGGAATGAGCCAGGTGGCGCCGCTGTCGGGCGTGAAGCCGAACGAGGTGAACGGTGCCCACAACCGGGCATCGTCGGCCACGACGGCGAAGTCCGAGGCCAGGACGAGGTCGAGACCCAAGCCGATAACCCACCCGCGCGCCGTGCAGACGATCGGTGTCTGGCAGGTCAACATGGCGGGAATGAGGCGGTTGACGTGCCCGTTCATGCGCCGGTGCACCGAGCCCACCCGGGGACGATCGGGTCCGGGTGTCCGCTCGGAAAGATCGAACCCCGAGGAGAAGTGGTCCCCCGAACCTTCGAGGTGGATGACCCGTACGGTCTCGTCGCTCGCCGCCGCGTCCACGGTGTCGGCCATTGCGTAGACGATGGGATCGGTGATGCTGTTGCGCCGTTCCGGTCGGTCGAGACAGATGCGCAGGACGGGGCCGGCGTGTTCGACAATGAGTCCGGGTGGGAGCTCCGGATAGGGCTTCACCCCTGCTCCTCTGCCGCGAAGCGTTCCGCGAGCGCATCGAGAGCCTCCTGGCAGGTGGTCGCTCCACCGGGGGGGTCGGGCAGCACGACATCGCCGCGGGAACGCGAGGGCAACAGGATCGTGGCGTGCCCGGGGGTGGTGGTCTCGCCGCGTTGGTTGTCGCCCCAGATGCTGAGGTCCACCGCCGGACGACCACCTTCGGCGAGATACTTGCGGGTCACCCGTCCCCGCATCCGGTGGGTGTCGCCGACGTAGTTGAACTTGCGGAACTGGCAATCGAGCTTCCACAGCCAGGCGTCGTCACCCATCCAGTCAGTGCAGAGGTGGATCAGCCACGTCTCGCGCATGCGCCCGTAGTCGTAGCAGGCCGGGTTGCCCGCCCGATGCGCCCACTCGGGATCCCAGTGCACCCGCTGCTGGACGTCGGGGATGTTCAGGTCGTCGGGCTTGAAGAAGCGGGGCACCCGCTGGCGCTGGTCGTAGGCGAGACGGAGGGCCTTGACCCCGTAGAGTCCCATCCCCATCCCGGTGTGCCACACCACCATGTCCGTGACGCGCAGGGGGCCCTTGACCAGTGGCGGGATCTCGTCGCCTTCTTCCACGTCCTCCCAGTAGCGCACCTCCGCTCCGCGGCGTCGCGCCCGCTCCCCGGCGAGCGCCTCGTCGATGGCGGCGATCTCGTCGTCGCTATAGGGCGCGATCTCCGTCAGCTCGTTCTTCTTGCGCTCGGTCGCCTTCTCCCTCTCGGCCCGGATCATCAGGCGGAACTGCCCGGAGAGCACGGGACCGCCGACGGCCGCGAAGACCTCGGCCGACCACTCGTGGACCGCCCGACCGGCGAAGTCGCCGGACTTGTCGTGGACGCCCACCAGTGCGTTGCGCCGGGTGACGCGGGTGCCGGGACGCAGCGGGTTCCACCACTCCCGGAACGACCCCGAATAGAACGCGTGCACACCGCCGAGCGGGTCCCCCTTCATTTTCGCCTTGACCTCGCCCTCCAGGCGGGTCACCTCGTCTTCACCGATGAGCGTGTCGCCGCCGACGAGGTGCGGGGGGGCGATGGTGCCGCCCCAACGGGTGGTGGGTCCGTAGGAAGGATCACACCAGAGCGGATTGTCATCCCCGTAGGCCTCGGCCACGTGGCGGAAGGCGTCCTCGTTGGGGCTGAGGTAGTGGGGAGGATTCGTGTGGGGGCGCGGGATCCCGATGCGCTCGCGTAAGCGGGCCACTCCCTCATCGGTGATGGCATCAGGCATGGTCAACTGTTCCTTCCTCGGCTGCCCCGGCGCCGTGAGCCGGCGAGATCGTGAGCCGCCCGAGCTTAGGCGCCGCCGTTGACCATGATCGTCTGGCCCGTCACGTAGCGGGCGTCGCTGGACGAGAGCATGATCACCGCACCCCCGATGTCCTGCTCGGCATCCCCCATGCGTCCGAGGGGGATGTGGGCGATCAGCTGCTCCTCTGCACCGGGGTTCGCCTGGGCGAACTTCTGCTGGGCGGGCGTTCGGGCGTGGGGGCAGATGACGTTGACCCGTATGCCGTCGCGTCCCCATTCGCGCGAGGCGACCCTACTCAGGGCGCGTATGGCCTCCTTGGCCGCCGCGTAGGCGGTGTAGCCCGCGATGCCGTCGGTACCAGCCCTCGAGGCCACGTTGACGATGCTCGTCTCGCGCCCGCGCAGGTGGGGGTAGGCGGCCTGCATGACATGGAAGGTCCCGAGTGGTCCGGACTCCCACTGCAGGCGCATCAGATCCTCGGTCGTCTCGATGAAGGGCCGCTGGCCCCCGCTCGCCGCCAGCGCGGCGTCGCTGCCGGTGGCGATGGCGTTGTTGACCACAATGTCGATCCCGCCCAGCTCGTCGACCGTCTGGGCCACGGCGGCGTCGACCTGCGATCGTTCTCGCACGTCACAGGTGACCGCACACACCGAGACACCCCGTGCCCGCACCTCATCAGCGGCCCGTTGCGCCCGTTCCCCCTCCAGCTCCGCGATCGAAATGCTGGCCCCTTCCGACGCCAGCGCGAGCGCAATGCCCAAGCCGATGCCCTGGCCCGCGCCGGTGACGATCGCCACCTTCCCATCGAATCGTCCCATGCGATTCCCCTGTCGGTCGATCAGTGAATTGATGACGCACACTCTCACACAAAGAATTGAGACGGGCACCATTGCATGATGACCACGGCGTCGTACGACCGCGGCGTCGTACGACCGCGCGTGCGCACGACAGCGGCGTCGCACGACCGCGGGTGCGCACGATCGCGCGTGCTGCGCGATCGTGCTGACATGTCCACGCGCCCGACGCGTGCATGTCCCTCTTGCGCAACACCGCGAATGCTGACATCGTGGTCACGATGGCAGGGGGTCGTGCACCACTGGCGCGGAGGATGAGACCAATCGTCCTTTGCGGCGCGGCGTACCTCCCGCGTTCAGCGCGGACCTCTCTCATCGTTCGGGAAGGATGAGGGCTATGTCGCACCAAGAGCAGATCACCAAGGAGCGGGCACACTCCGGCGTGGCCGCGCCGGCTCCTTCGGCGCGGCGGGAGGGCTTGCGCGACGCCCAGGCGAAGCAGACTCGGGCGCGCGTGCTCGAAAGCGCCGTCGCCTGCATCGATGAGTTGGGGATCGCGCGGGCGTCATCGAACGAAATTGCCCGCCGAGCTGGCATGACATGGGGCGCCATCCAGCATCACTTCGGGTCCCGTGAGGACCTGTTGCTCTCGGTGATCGAGTCGAACTTCTCCGAACTGGAGTCGAACGTCCGCAACGCCGCCGTCGTGGGGGGCACCACGCTCGAGCGGGTCCAGGCTCTGGCGGATCTTCTCTGGGACTACTGCAGTGACGTCCGGTTCCGCGTCAGCATCGAGATCCTCCTTGACCTGCGCCGTGATCCGGCCGGATCCGATCTTGTGGCGCAGCGTCTCTCCGATGCCAACGAGTCAATGGGCGTCATGTGGGACGAGATCTGCGTGCAGGCGCTCGACCTGCCCTCCGATCCGACAATCGCGCGAATTCTGTTCGGTGCCGCGCGTGGGTTCGCCCTGACCCGGCATATGAATGCGTGGCGCAGCAGTTTCACGCAGGAGCGCGCCCTCCTCGTCCAGCTCCTGGCGGGTGCGATCGAGCATCGGACGGACAAAGGGGTCGGTAGTCTGCTGTGACCGTGCCCGAAGTGGTCACGGAGCCGTTCGCCCGGGTCCGGCCGAAGATCACCGGACGCAACGCCCACTTCTGGCAGGGTGGCGCGGACGGCCTGCTGCGTCTTTTGCGATGCCAGAGCTGTGGTACCTACCTGCACCCGCCGACGGCCGCCTGCTGGTCGTGCCGTTCCCTGCACGTGGTGCCCGAGGTTCTCAGCGGGCGAGGCGTCGTGTACGCCTACACCATCAACCACTATCGATGGTTGCCCGACATGGAGCCCCCGTACGTCGTGGCCGAGGTGGAGCTCGTCGAGCAGGAAGGCCTCCGGCTCATGACCAACATCGTCGTGTGTCCCCCCGACCAAGTGCGGACGGGGATGGAGGTCGAAGTCGTGTTCGCGCGTCACGGCGACGTCTACATCCCACTGTTCCGTCCGGTGGCTGCCCCATGAGGGGTCATTTCGAGGACCATGTGGTCATCAGCGGCATCGGTCTCTCCGAGGTGGGCCGTCGCCTGCAGCGTGACCCGTGGGCGCTCACGGCGCGGGCGGCGTTGCGCGCCATCGCCGACGCCGGGCTCAGCCCCGACGACATCGACGGCGTTTCGACCTACCCGGGAGGTGCGTACCCCTCGCCCGGCCTGTCGGGAGCGGGTTTGTGGGACGTCCGTCGGATGCTCGGCCTTGATCTTCGCTGGTTGAGCGGCGGCTCGGAGGTGGCGGGACAGATCGGATCGGTGATCAACGCCGCCGTGGCGGTGAGCAGCGGGATCGTGGACCACGTTCTCTGCTTCAGATCCGTATGGGAGTCGACCCACCAGATGGACATGGGCCGTGCGGCGGCGGTGATGGGCCAGCGCACGTCGGTCGACGACGACGCGGCGCGCGTGCAGGGTGACCGCGAGTTCACGGTGCCTTTCGGCGTCGGTCATGCCTGCCACGGCGGGCTCTTGGCCCAGCGCTACTTCTACGAGCATGGCGCGACCAGGGAGCAGTTGGCTCAGATCGCCCTCGTCGCCCGGGAGAATGCCGCGCGCAACCCCGACGCCGTCTACCGGGAGCCCTTGACAATGGACGACTACCTCGGGGCCCGGATGATCTCGGAGCCGCTGTGCCTCTATGACTGCGATCCCCCCGTCGACGGTTCCGTTGCGGTGGTCGTCTCGCGCCGCGAGGCGGCGCCCGACACGGGCCGTCCACCGATTCTCCTCGAGGCGGTTGGATCCACCCCCGGCATCGACGCCGCGGGCAGCATGCTCTGGGCCCGCGCGTTGCGTCTGACCCCGGGCGACGTCGACATCGCCGAGGTCTATGACGGCTGGAGCATCTTGTCGTTGCTGTGGCTGGAGTCGCTCGGGCTGTGCGGGCGCGGCGAGGCGGCCAAGTTCATTGAGGGCGGCGCCCGTATCGCCCGTGACGGGGAGCTCCCCGTCAACACGGGCGGCGGGCAGCTTTCCGCCGGCCGGCTGCACGGGTACATCCAGCTCTACGAAGCCTGCCTGCAACTGCGCGGCGCCGCGGGTGACCGCCAGGTGAAACCGGTTCCCGAAGTCGCAGTCGTGTCGACCGGGGCTGGACATTTCACCGGGTGCATGCTGGTATCAACGGGCTGAGCGGCCATGTCGAGCCTCGACCACGCGATCGTCATCGGCGGGAGCTTCGCCGGCTTGACCGCGGCCCGGGTCCTCTCTGACCACTTCGACCGGGTCACCATTGTCGAACGCGATGACGTCCCGGACGAGTGGGCGCCGAGGAAAGGCGTACCGCAGTCGCCCCACGTGCACGGGATCCTCAAGCTCGGCCGCGAGACCCTGGAGAGCCTGTTCCCGGGGTTTTTGGCAGAAACCGAGCGTCAAGGGGCGATCCTGTTCGATCAGATCGCGATGGGTGCCATGTACACGCCGTACGGCTGGTCCGCCCGCGGGAGGTCAACTGTGCGCGGTCACGGCGTCCGCCGGGCGCTCCTCGAGCATGTGGCCTCCCGCTTCGTCGTGGCACTGCCGCGGGTCGAGGTCATACGGGCCCGGGTGGACGGCCTGAGGGTCGAGGGGAGTCCCCGCCGCGTGTGTGGCGTCACGCTCGCCGGCTCTGGCGTACGCAGCCTCGTAGGTGACCTGGTGGTGGACGCCAGTGGGCGCGGTTCGGCGGCGCCGAGGTGGTTGGAGGACGTCGGTCTCAGCCCGCCGGCAGAGACGCTCGTGAACGGATTCGTCGGGTACGCCAGTCGATGGGTGCGTGTGCCCGAGGACGCCTGGCCGGGTGACTACCGCTTCATTGCGCAGTTGCCGATTCCGGGCCACACCAAGGGGGGGATCCTCTATCCGCAGGACAACGGGCTCCACGTCATGTCGCTCTTCGGTCAATCCCGCGACTACCCACCCGGGAACGAGGCCGCGTTCATGGAATTCCTGGCGCACTGCGTGACGCCGTTGTTGCACCAGGTCATGCGCGCGCCGAGACAGTGAGCGAGATCTCCACCTCGCGCTCGACGGCGAACCGCTGGCGTCACTACGAACGCCAATCCTCCCCACCGGGCGGATTCGTGGCCCTGGGCGACGCGTATGGCACCTTCAATCCGGTGCTCGGCCAGGGGGTGACCTGCGCCTGTCTCGGCAGCGTGCTCCTCGGGGAGGCGATCGGGGAGGTCGACGGCGATCTCGATCGCCTACCCGGCATATTCCATCCGGCGCTGGCGGCCCGGTTGCGCTACCCGTGGCAGACCGCCGTCGGATTCGACCTTCGCTTTCCCGAAACGGTGGGCGAGCGTCCTGTCCCGGGCCCCGAGTCGATCGAGTTCGGTCGCTACGTGGACGTCATTGCGCAGCTGTCGACCGCGGATGTCGGGGTCCTCGAGAAGGTGCTCCTGGCCAATCAAACCTTTGATCAGGGTGCCCTCCACGACCCGTCGCTCGTGGCCCAGGCGAAGGCGTGGGTCGACGACGGGCGTACGCCGGCCAACCTGGATCCGACCCGTGTGCCGCCCCTGGTCGCATGAACGACATCGAACCGTTCCGCATAGCGATCCCCGATGAGGATCTCCGTGACCTCCAGGCCCGGCTGCGCGCCACCCGGTGGCCCGACGGCTGGCCCGATCCCGGGTGGTCCTACGGCGTCGATGGCGCCTTTCTGCGTGACCTGTGCCGCTACTGGGCCGAGGAGTACGACTGGCGGACGCACGAAAGTGAGCTGAACGGATTCAGCCAGTATCGGACCCGCATCGACGGCGCCCCGCTCCACTTTCTCCATGTGCGATCCCCCGAACCCGGTGCGATACCGCTTGTCATGACCCATGGCTGGCCGGGCTCAATCGTCGAATTCATCAAGGTGCTCGGCCCGCTCACCGATCCGGTGTCCCATGGAGGGAAGCCCGAGGACGCCTTTCACGTCGTCTGCCCGTCGATTCCCGGCTACGGCTTCTCCGGGCCGACGCCGGGCCCCGGGTGGGACACGCTCCGGGTGGCCACGGCGTTGGCCGCGCTGATGCAGCAACTCGGCTACGACACCTACGGCGCGCAGGGCGGGGACTGGGGGGCATCGATCGCCATCTGGCTCGGTCACGTGGCGCCCGAACACGTCATGGGAGTGCATATCAATACCGTTGCCTCGGGTCCCGACGCCCCGGCCGAGTTCGACGACATCACCCCGGAGGAGGAGCAGGCGTTGGCCCGGGTGCGCCGCTACATGGCCGAGGGAGCCGGTTACGCGGCGATCCAGTCGACCAGGCCGAACACGGTCGGGATCGCCCTCGACGATTCGCCCGCGGGGCTCTGCGCGTGGATCGTCGACAAGTTCTGGGACTGGAGCGACCACGGAGGCGACGTCCTCCGCAGCTTCACCCGCGACGAGATCCTGACCGACGTGTCCATCTACTGGTTCACCAGGACCGCCACCTCGGCCGGTCGTCTCTACTACGAGGCGGCCCATGGCGGGACTACGGCCTATCAAATCCCGCGGTTGGAGGTGCCCGTCGGCTGTGCCATCTTCCCGGCGGAGATAGCCACGCCCTCCCGGCGCTGGGCCGAGCTGCGCCACCACGTCGTGCACTACGAGCGTTACGACCGCGGGGGGCACTTCGCGGCCTACGAGGTCCCCGACCTCTTCGTCCGGGATGTGCGCCGCTTCTTCGGCCGCTTCCGCTGAACTTTGTCAGATGCCCGGCACCCCTGCGCTCAGGGCGCCGTCCACATAGACGATCTGCCCCGAGACGTAGCGCATGTCGTGCGAGCACAGCGCGGAGACGACGTCGGCCACGTCGGCCGGAACACCGGTTCGGCCGAGCGGGACCCGGCTGGCCCGGCTCTTCCCCGCCCCTTCGAAGTTGGCCTTGTTCCTCTCCGTCTTGATGACCCCGGGCCCGACGGCGTTCACCCTGACGCCCGCCGGCCCCCATTCCATCGCCAGTTGACGGGTCAACGAGATGACCGCGGCCTTGGACGCCGGGTAGACGCCGTAGCCGGGACTGGAGGACTTGGCGGCGCCCGAGGAGATATTGACGATCGATCCGGCCCCTCGGTCGATCATTGACGGGACGAAGGCCCGGGAGCAGTAGAGGACGCCCAGAATGTTGACGGCCACGACCGCCTGGAGGTGCTCGTCGCTGGCATCGAGGGTGGGCTCGGTGAACCAGATGCCTGCGTTGTTCACCAGGATGTCGGCCGGGCCGACCTCTGCCGCCGCGGCACGGACGGCATCGGGATCGGCGACGTCGCAGTGCAGAAATCGGCCATCGATGTCGGCGGCCACGGCGGCGGCCCGGGCGTCGTCGATATCGAGGGCGACCACCTCGCATCCGTCCGCCGCCAGTCGCCGGGCGATGGCTTCGCCGAGTCCTTGCCCTGCGCCCGTCACCACGGCCACGCGCCGTCCTTCAGACATGCTGCCCCCTCTGTCGTGTGCGAGGCACTAGTTTGCACCCCGCAGTCCGGGTGCGCTACGCCATGTGACCAACACCCGGTCGGCGTGGCAGTAGCGGGCGCACGGGGACGCCCGCCAAAAGGGGAGGAAGAATGACGACAGATCCTGCGTACACCGAGTTGCCGGCCTCGGGGCCGTACGACGTCGCCATCGGCGGAGCTCTTATCTCCATGGTCGAGCCCTGGCCCGGGACCGAGTTCGACTACAACCGGTGGTACGAGGACGACCACTTCTACTCCGGCGCCCTTGCCATGCCCTGGATGTTCGCCGGGGGCCGCTTCGTCGCCACCCGGGACCTGCAGCTGCTGCGTTATCCCGAGGACTCCATCATCGCCCAGCCCGTTACCGCGGGGTGCTACCTCCACCTCTACTGGATCACCGCCGGCCGGATGGACGACCACGTGGCGTGGACCGTCGCCACCAACAACCGATTGCGGGCCGACAAGCGGATCCACCTGGAGCGCACGCACGTCTACACCTCATTCCAGGACTACCTGGGCTATCGCCGGAAGGACGAGAACGGGCCGACCGACGTGCACGTTCTCGACCGCGGCTATCCCGGGGTCGTCATGGAGGTCGTGGGTGCCGGTCCGAACTCGACCCGAGAGGAGCTGGACGCCTGGCTGGTGGGAGAGTACGTGCCCTGGGTGCAGAGCGGGGCGCACGCGCCGGTGGTCAGCACCCTCCGATTCGCACCCCAGCCGCTGCCCGAGGGCAAGCAGCCCGACGTGGCCGACATCCCCGGCATCAATGGGCGCATCACGCTTTTGCACTTCCTCGACGAGGATCCGCGGCTGCACTGGCAGACGCGCTTCGCCCGCCATGGCGCCCGCATCGAAGAGTCCGGGTTCGGGCGCATGGAGCTGTGTGCACCGTTCATCGCCGTCGAGCACGGGACGAACCGCTACGTCGACGAACTACGCGAGAGCGGGGAAGACGCAGGCTGAGCCCGACGCGGCCGCCGGGGACCGCGTCGACGTAGAACGCTAGGCGCTGTAGAGCGTGATCAGCCGATCAACCGCGGCATCCGCCCACTGGTGCAGCGTGTCGGGATCCGTGCCCCCCACCGGATGGGGCAGGACGAGCCGGCGGATCCCCGGGAGGCCGAAGTCCGAGGCGAGGGTGTCGGTGATCGGCTCGAACCGGGTGGTGGTGACCACGACGGCGGGTAGACCCACCTTCTCGAATTCGATGGTGTCGTGCACGCTGTAGGCAGTGCAGCTCCCGCAGTCGGCCATACCCGTGATGACGAGGTCCGCCTCGGCGACGACCCGATCGAAAATGTCGGGGGCGCAGGGGATGGCGGCGTTCGCCGACATGCCCTGCGGGCCCTTCTTCGTCACCAGCGACACCGTCGTTCCCGTGCGGGAGGACAAGGTCTCGGCCAGCCTGGTGAGGACCAGCCTGGCGTTCGGTTTCCCGTTGTCCAAAACGGCGAGGCGGAGCCCGCTGAGGGACGGTGGGGAAGGGCTGAGCGTGACGGAGGGCCGCCCGAGGGCCCCGTCCGGTCGGTAGATCATGATCGGCTCGGTGCGCGTCGCTGTTGTCGTGCTCACGGGAGTCTCCTTTACCCGGTGACCGGGATGGTCACGCTACGGGTCATGCCCCACGAGGGGATGACCGAGGAATGTTTGCCCGGACCTCCGACGACGAAGATCCGGATGTTGTCGGGAACCGCCGTCATGGGGAGGAGGTGATCGTCACTCACGGCATGCATCCAATTGGCCCAGGCCCGTTCTTCGAAATGGCGTCGGAACTCACGAGCCGGGAGCCTGGCCCTGTCGAAGAGGTACGACGAGATGTCCTCCCGCGTGAGCCGGCCCAAGGCCAAACTGGCGGCGTGCTCGGGACCGAGCCCGATGAAGAACTCAGCCTGGCTGATTGGGGCGTTGTTCATTCCCAGTGACGTCATGGCAGAGGCGATCTTGTCCAGAATGAGTGCGGGATCGCCATCGGCCTCGTCATCGTGCACGTTGTGAGGGTTCTCGCCACAGTGGACGGTCACGGCGCTCGGCGCGTCGACCTTGCGGCTGAGGGCGTAGCTCTCCCAGGGAGATTCATCCGTGTTCTCGGCGACGCAGTAGGTGTACTTGGACGGCTGGCCCTGGCTGGCCGCATCGCCGAATCCGGGCCGGGCGCCGGCGACGTGCAACATCACCAGGCGGATGGCGCGGCCCACGGTGGCGTTGGCGCGGTTGCCGGGACCGAATGCGCCCACCCCGGCATTGAACCCTGCGCTCTTGACGATGTCCCCGTGGACGATGACCAGGGGTGCGGAGGGATGGGTGGTCGCGTTGACACCCCGCAGGTTGACCTGGGGGCTGGCCAGGGCGCGGACCGCGCTCACCACCACCGGAAAGACGGCCGGGGGGCAGCCGGCGAGCACGGCGTTGATGGCCACGACCCGGCGTGTGGCTGCCCCGAAACGGGGTTGCAGCGTGGCGATCACCTCGTCGGGATCGCCGGTCGCCTCCGCCAGCATCGCCTCGACCCGCGCCGGCGTGGGGGGCACGAGAGGCAGCCCGTCGCCCCACCCGTGCTCTTCGAAGAGGTCGTACATCGCCTCGGGCGAGAGATCCGCCAATTCGATCATGCGGGAGGGTTCGGGTTCCCCCGCCACCTGATCCGCCCCCAGCTCATCGGTCTGCGTCATGGTTCTCCCCCCTTTCCGGGCGCGGCCGGATGAAGTGCGCCACCCAGACTATTGACGAATCGCTCGCCCAACCATACGGCGGCGTTACGGCCCATGACGCCGAGCCGGACGTCCTGCTCCAGATGCGCCGTGGCACGCCGCGCCAGCTGCACGTGGGCCCCGTAGTCAGGGAGGGGGGTCTGCGGCCAGTCCGAACCCCACATCACCCGGTCAGGCCCGAATCCCGAGAGTAGGTCATCGATCAGTGCAGAAGGAGCGGCGGGGGGTGTCACCTGCAACAGGACATGGCTCGACACCTTCACCGTCACGTTGGGCGCGGCGGCCAGTTCGAGAAGTGGACTCCCGCGGTGGATCCGCGCCCCATCGAGCGTCGGGAAGGCGCAGTGGTCGAGGGCGATCGGCAGCGTGGGATAGCGCGCGATGGACGGCGCCAGGGGAGGTAGTTGCTGTTCGAAGACGGTCAGGACGACAGGGAGACCCGATCGGGTCGCGGCGTCGAACGCCGCATCCGCCTTGCCGGTGTGGACCCAGGAGCTCCCCGGTGAAACTGCGAAGAGGCGAACGCCGACCACTCCGGCGACCGCGGACAGCCGCGTGATCTCCTCGGCGGCCCCCCCGGCGTCCACATCGACGGCGGCCACAGCTGCGACGGGTCGGGATCCGGAAGCCACCTCGTCGAGGAGGTAGGTGTTGTCGTAGCCGTACACCCCCACGGCCTGGACTGCCAGTGCCGCCGCGACCCCGTGCGCGTCCATGGTGCGCAGAAGTGCCGCAGTATCGCAGGCCACCCCGGCCCACCAGCGATGGGTGGCGCTGGCGTTTATCTGCCGTGGGTAGCGCGCGGCGTCGTCACTGACCACGTGGACGTGGGTGTCGATGATGCCGACCGCCGTGACGCCTGCGGTGCCCGTCACGCGGGCGTCACCGGCGCCGGCTCGGCGACGTCCGGGACTTTGAGCGGCAGGCGGCCGAGGTGGGCGCCGGCGTCGGCCAGGATCAACTGGCCCGTGATGCACCGGCTCAGGTCCGAGGCCAGGAAGACGGTGAGGCGGGCCAGCTCGTCGGGGTCGCAGACCCGCTGCAACGGGGTCGAGGCGGAAATGGCGGCGAACTGCTCCGCTCCGATGACGGCGCGGATCTCCTCGGTGAAGGTCGTACCCGGAGCGATGGCGTTTACCCGGATGCCGTGGGGCCCGAGTTCGGCGGCAAGCGTCATCGTCAGGTGGTTGATGCCGGCCTTGGCCGCCCCGTAACTCGCCAGTCCCGAGGATGGGCGGGTTGTCTCACCCGAGCTCACGTTGATGATCGTCCCCCCTTCGTTCTGGGCGACGAGCACCTCCGCTTCGGCCAGGCAGCACTGGTACGTGGCGTGGAGGTTCTGCCCGATCACGGCCATGGCGTCTTCCACCGCGGTGGCCACGAAGGGGCGCGCCCTCCGGCCCGCCGTCATCCCCACGTTGTTGACCGCGATATCCAGGCGACCAAGGGACGAGACGACCCGGCGACCGAGCTCGGCCGCCTGGGCCGGATCGCTGACATCGGCCACCACGGCGACGGCACGACCACCTTCGGCCTCGATGGCCTCCGTGGTTGCCTGAGCGCGTGCGCCGTCGATGTCATTGACGGCCACTGCCGCGCCGGCCCGGGCGAGCCACAGGGCGATCTGTTGACCGATGCCTGCGCCGGCCCCTGTGACCAACGCCACCGAACCGTCGAGTGAGATTGTGATCGACATCGCCCCCCGTTCTGCGCCTGGCCGCATGCTGACTGCGGTCAATCTAATATGCGGGCACGACGCAGCACTGCTGAGGGAGAGGGACCGTCATGGCCAGGCCAGCGCTCGAGGAACTCGTCCATCCGGGCCGGACGGCACTCGTTCTCCAGGAGCTTCAACGAGGAGTGGTGGGGGAGGAGTCGGCACTTCCGGCCCTGGCCGACGCGGCACGTGAGGTGGGAGTCATCCCCAACGCGTCCCGACTGGCCGCGGCGGCTCGCGCCGCCGGGGTGCCGGTGATCCACGCCACGGCCGAGAACCTTCCCGGCGGCTTCGGCGTCAACCGCAATGCACGGCTCTTCGCCGGGACACGCCGCGCCGGGGGGGAGAATGCGCCACACTCCTCCTCGGTGGAGCCCATGCCCGGGCTCTACGAGGAGGGAGACCTCGTTCTTCCCCGCTACCACGGACTCTCCCCCATGACGGGCGGCCCGTTGGATTCGCTCCTCCGCAACAGCGGCATCACAACCGTTGTGCTGGCCGGCGTCTCGTTGAACGTCGCCATCCCCAACCTGGTCTTCGACGCCGTCAACCGCTCCTATCAGGTGATACTGGTCGTCGACGCCGTCGCCGGCACCCCTCGCGACTACGGGGACCAGGTGATCGAGAATTGCCTCCGCCTACTCGCCACGGTGGCGACCACCGAAGAGGTGACGAAGGCGTGGAGCGTGAGCGGCTGACGGCGCGTCACCGCGGCAACCCGAGCGTCCGCTCCGCCACGATGCTGCGCTGGATCTCGTTGGACCCCGCGTAGATCGTCACGGCCCGCCCGAAGAGGAAGGCGCGCTGCACGTTGTCGAGGGCGGTGCGGGTCGATCCCCCCTGACCGGGATCCACCTGCGAGACCTCGCCTGACATGCCCCGGATGCGCATGGCCAGCTCCCCGAAGCGCTGGTACCAGCTGGACCAGGCCAGTTTGGAGACCGAGGCCTCCGGTCCGGGGTGCCCGGCGACGATGGAGGGGAGCGAGCGGTCGAGGGTGGCCCGCATCAGCCGGAGCTCGATCCACGACCGCATCAGTGCGTCGCGTAGGACCGGATCGCGCAGGGAACCGTGCGAACGGGCCAGGTCCAAGAGACCCTCGAACTCGCGCTCGAAGGACAACTGCATGCCGATGGCCCCTGTTCCACGCTCGAAGCCCAACGTGGCCATGGCGACGTCCCATCCCCGGCCGACCGTCCCCACGATGTTGCCGGCGGCGGTCCGCGCGCCGTCGAAGAAGACCTCGCAGTACTCGGTCTCGCCCGTCGCCTGGTTGATGGGGCGTACCTCAATGCCGGGCTGATCCATGGGGACGATGAGGTAGGTGAGGGCGCGGTGCCGCGCCTCCTGCTCGCCGGTACGGGCCAGGACGAAACACCAGTCGGCGAGATGGGCCCACGTGGTCCAGACCTTCTGTCCCGAAATCACCCAGTGGTCGCCGTCGAGGGTCGCCTTCGTCCGCAGGCTGGCCAGATCGGAGCCGGCACCCGGCTCGGAGTACCCCTGGCACCACAGCTCGGTGGCCGCCACAATCGGGGGCAGGAAGCGCTGTTGCAGCTCGAGCGAGCCGGCAGCGAGGAGGGTCGGCGCCAACAGGCTCTCGCCGATGGTCGGCAGGCGCGGCATGGCCCGGCTGCGGGCGTACTCCTCGAAGAAGGCCAACTCGGCGTCGATGGACAACCCGCGCCCGCCGAACTCCTGGGGGATGGTGATGCCGACCCAGCGTCCGGTCGCCAATTCGCGCTCCCACGCGATGGAGACCTCGGGGGGCACCAGGCGCGTTCCCACCACGGGTTCTGTCGAGTACCGGGCGAACTCGCCTCTTTGGTGCTCGCTGAGCCAGTCCCGGAACTCCTCTCGCAGAGCGCTCTGGTCGCTCATTTCGGGGGCGCCGAGTCGCCCTCGAGTCGCGACGTCAGCGCGCGCCTGAGGACCTTGCCGGTGGCGTTGCGGGGAAGCTCGTCGAGCACCACCATGCGTTCGGGTAGCTTGTAGCGGGCCAAACCGCCCGCGGAGAGGTAGCCCACGACCTCGTCGAGCTCGAACCGGCGGACGCCGGGGGCCAGCACGACGGCGACACAGCAGCGCTCCCCGACCACGGGATCGGGAACTCCGAAGACGGCGACGTCCCTGATGTCGGGATGGTGGAAGAGGAGGTCCTCGACCTCCTTGGCCGAGATGTTCTCCCCGTTGCGAATGATGATGTCCTTCAGACGTCCGGTCACGACGAGGTAGCCCTCCGTGATGATCCCGAGGTCGCCGCTCCTGAAGAAGCCGTCGGGATCGAACGCCTCCGCGTTCAGCGATTCGTCGACGTACCCGTGAAACATATGCGGACCCCGGATCCTCACCTCGCCCTCGGTTCCGTCGGGAACCGGTGTGCCGTCGTCGGCGGTCACGATGATCTCGACGCCCGGGGAGGCGGAACCTTCGGTCGTCGCCAGGGCCCAGTCCTCGTCCGCGGCGGTACCGACCGTGCTGTAGGGCGCTTCCGTGAGCCCGTACACGGACACCACACCACCGCCGCCGAGCTCCCGGCGGACGTCGTCGTGGAGCGTCGGAGGCTTGGGGGCCGTGCCCGCCAGTGCCACCCGTAGGCGCGGGAACAGGCGTTGGCGTCGGCGCCGCTGCGCCTCCAGATAGAGCATCACCAGTGCCGTCCCGCCGGTGGCGATGGTGAGGGGGTGCTGCGCCAGCGCGTCGATGGTGGTGTCCGGGTCGAAGCGCTCGACAATGGCGGCGGAGGATCCTGCGAGGAGCTGCGCCCAGAGGGTTCCGATGCCGCCGACGTGCGTAATGGGGAACACGATCGGCCACATGTCGTCATCGGTCACCTCGAGCCGGTTGCACATGGTCGCCGCAGAGACCGCCAGCGAGGCGTCGGAGTGGCACACGCCCTTGGGGTCCCCACTCGTACCCGAGGTGTAGAAGACCCAGCGGACGTCGGTCGTCGCCGGCGCGACCCCTCGCGGTTCGGGGGACGGCTCCCCGTCGGGGAGCTCGCCATCGAGGACGAAGAGATCCCGTTCCGTCCCCTCGGTCAGCGCCCTGCCGGTGGCCGCGTAGTCCACGCCCCGCCACCGGGCGGGGACGAGGAGCAGGTGCGGATCGAACTGGTCGCAGATGAACGTCAGCTCACGCCGACCGTAGAGCGGCAAGACGGGATTCTGCACGGCGCCCACGCGCGAGAGAGCGGCAACGAGCACCATGGCGTCCAACGAATTGGGGAGCTGCCAGGTGACCCTGGTGCCCGCTCTGATGCCGAGGCCGGCGAGGCCGGCGGCGACCCGGGTCGCTTTCCGCTGCAGGTCGGAGAACGTGAGGGTGCGTCCGCTCTCGTCGACCGCCACGAGGGTCGCCGCATGGTCGACTGCCCGTTGCTCCACCAGCGACCACAGGTCGGGGTTCTGGCCCGGGGTCTCGACCACGCCCCTACCGTCAGGTCTCATGCGACCGGGCCTGATCGGCTCCCGGTTGGAGCTGCATGACGATGGAATAGCGGTCGGCCGGATGGGTGTGGATGCCGATGGCCACCAGCCGGTCCCGGGCACCGTGGTGGCGACGCACCACGACCAACGCCGGTGAGCCCGGCTCTGCGTGGAGAGCGGCGGCCTGTTCGTCATCGAGCAGGCCGGCCCGGATCTCCTGCTCGACCCTCTGCAGGGACACGTCCAACGGTGAGACGGCGGCGGTGGCGATGGCTCGCCGGGCCTTGGCGGTATTGGGGACGTACTGCTCACTGAAGCACACCGGGTCGCGGACACTGCGGTCGCGCAAAATGCGCGGTCCGGCAAATCGGTACCACCGTGCGCCGACCTGGCAGCCGAGACGACGCGCTGTGTCCTCGTCGGCCACGATGCTCTCGCCTCGAGGGCGAACGATCCACGTTGCGTCCATGTTGTCGGCGATGTCCTCGACCGACCCCGGAACCCATCGGTAGCCGACGATCGGTTCGGCCGAGATCACCGTCGTTCCCAGCCGGGGGCGCCGCTCCAGCATGCCGGCGTCGACGAGACCGCGGATGGCCTCGCGAATCGTATGGCGACCCACACCGTGTTGGGTGCAGAGTTGCTGTTCGGTCGGCAGGCGCGCCCCCACCGCCACACGGCCCGAGGAGATGTCATCGGAGATGGCGCGCATGATCTCGTGATAGAGCGGTGGCCCACCTCGTGTCGCGGGACGCATGTGTGGCTCAACACTCCCTCTGGCGATTGCCGTACTCGCGCCGGTGTGCAATGATCCGGATCATTGAGTCGATCATTGTGGTCGGTGATTGTCAAGGAGGAGGGGGGCGCCCGAGGAATGTGGGATTTCGAGACTGATTCCGCATACCAGGCCGATCTGGATTGGGCCGACGATTTCGTCCGTCGAGAGGTCGAACCCCTCGAGTTCGTCATCCCGCACGTGCTCGATGTGTCGGACCCGGTACGCCAGGAGCTGATCCCCCCGTTGCAAGAGGCCGTGCGGGCGCGCGGGCTGTGGGCGACGCATCTCGGTCCTGAACTGGGAGGCCAGGGTCACGGCCAGGTCAAGCTCGGCCTGCTCAATGAGATCCTGGGCCGGTCCGGCCTGGCGTCGATCATTTTCGGCTGCCAGGCACCCGACACGGGCAACGCCGAGATCATCGCGCACTACGGGACCGAGGAACACAAGAAGAAGTATCTCCGACCACTGCTCGACGGGCAGATCTTCTCGACCTACTCCATGACCGAGCCGCAGGCCGGTTCGGATCCCAAGGAGTTCACCTGCCGGGCCGAGCGCGACGGTGACGAGTGGGTGATCAACGGCGAGAAATGGTTCTCCTCCAACGCCCGGTGGGCCTCTTTCTTGATCGTCATGGTGATCACCGAGCCCGAAGGCGCCCCCTATCAACGCCACTCCATGCTCATCGTCCCGGCCGACACGCCGGGGATCACCATTGTGCGCAACGTGGGTATCGCAGGATGGGACCAGCCCGGGCAAGGGGGGCACGCCTATATCCGCTATGAGGACGTGCGCGTCCCCGTCGAGAACCTGCTCGGTGACCGGGGCGGCGCCTTCGTGGTGGCGCAGACCCGCCTCGGTGGCGGGCGCATCCATCACGCCATGCGGACCGTCGGCATGGCCAAGCGGGCCCTCGAAATGATGCTCGAGCGTGCCGTCAGCCGGCACACCCAAGGTGAGATCCTGGCCAAGAAGCAGCTCGTGCAGGAGATGGTGGCCGACTCGTGGCTCGAACTCGAGCAATTCCGGCTCCTGGTCCTCCAGACGGCCTGGAAGATCGACAAGTACCACGACACGCACCGGGTCCGCGGCGACATCGCCGCCGTCAAGATCGCCATGCCCACGGTGCTGAAGAACATCGCCTCGCGGGCCCTCCAGGTGCACGGCTCGCTCGGGCTCTCCGACGAAATGCCGTTTGTGAAGATGATCATCAACGGCTACCACGTGGGACTGGCCGACGGCCCGACCGAGATCCACAAGGTGACCCTGGCCCGCGGGCTCCTGGCCGAGGCCCAGCCGTCACCGGGCCTGTTCCCGAGCTACCACATCCCGGTCCTCAGAGAGCACGCACTCGAGAAGTACGCTGACGTGCTCGCGCGCCACGGTAGGGCATGAGCGTGCGCGCACAGAACCATTCGAGAACCGTGCGACCGGGAGGTCATTGATGAACGACGGGGTGTTGCAGCTCTTCGATCTCTCGGAGCGGGTGGCCATCGTGACGGGCGCCACCAAGGGTCTCGGCCGGTCCATGGCCGAGGGTTTGGCGGGAGCAGGGGCGTCGATCGTGGTCGTCAGCCGGGACCAGGAGGCCTGCAGCCGGGTGGCGGATGAGATCACCGCCAGCACCGGGCAGGTGGCGCTCGGTGTGGCCTGCCACATGGGCGAGTGGGATGCGCTGCCCGTGCTGGTGGACACGGTGCGCGAACGGTTCGGCCGGATCGACATCCTCGTCAACAACGCGGGGATCAATCCTGCGCCCACGTCCGTGATCGACATGTCCAGTGCGTACCTCGACAAGCTCTTCGCCGTGAACGTCAAGGGCCCGGTGCGCCTGGCCGGCCTGGTGGCACCCGTCATGGCCGCGCGCGCCAAGGGAAGCGTCATCAACGTGTCGACGGTCGGCGCCTACGCGGGCGGGGCCAACTTCGGCGCCTACACGTCGGCGAAGGCGGCACTCATCAACTTCACGAAGGTGATGGCCAAGGAATGGGCATCCATGGGCATCCGTGTCAATGCCATTTCGCCCGGACCCTTCAACTCCACCATGATGCAGGGCGCCGCGAAGCTGGATGCCGAATTCAGCACACGCGCCGGTGCCGCCACCATGCAGCACCGGGTGGCGGAGTGCGATGAGATCATCGGGGCCGCGGTCTATCTCGCCTCGGACGCGTCATCGTTCGTCACCGGCGAGGATCATGTGGTGGCGGGCGGGATGCTGCGCGCATGACGCCGCCCACGTTCCGACTCGACGGCAAGGTCGCGCTGGTCACCGGCGGGAGCAAGGGCCTGGGCCGGGCCATGGCGCTGGCGTTCGCCGAGGCCGGGGCCGATGTGGTCGTGGCCAGCCGCAAGGCCGACGCCTGCGAGGACGTGGCCGCGGAAATCCGGGCCTTGGGTCGCCGTGCCATCGCTGTGGGCTGCCATGTCGGGGTGTGGTCCGAGTGTGACAGCGTGGTGGCGCGGACCATTGCGGAGATGGGACGGCTCGACGTGCTGGTCAACAATGCCGGGATCGCCCCCGTGCCACCGTCACTGGAGGGGGTGACCGAGGACCTGTTCGACAAGACCATCGCGGTGAACCTCAAGGGGCCCCTGCGGCTCTCCGGCGTGGCCGCGGCGCATCTCCCCGACGGGGGCTCCATCATCAACATCAGCTCGGTGGCGTCGGTGCGCCCGTCGCCGCACACGGTTGTCTATGCCGCCGCCAAGGCCGGTCTCAACGCGTTGACCAAGGCGGCCGCGCAGGAGCTGGGCCCCCGGGGCATCCGGGTCAACGCCATCATCTGCGGCACGTTCCAAACGGACTCCTTCGCCCGGTCGATGCCCTCGGACGAGGTGGCCCGCCAACTGGCCGCCCGCATTCCTCTCGGCCGCATCGCGTCGGCCGACGAGATCGTGGGCACCGCCCTGTTTCTCGCCTCCGACGCCTCGTCCTACATGACCGGGGCCCTTCTCTCGCTCGACGGCGGGGTCACGTGAAGTCCGTCGCACCCCGGGCGGGGTCCCGCTGAGCATGGAGCTCGTCGACGTCGATTCCCTCGGCCAGTGGCTCGACACGCAGGGGCTGGAACCGGGGCGACCGCTGGCTGTCGAGCCCCTCACCGGCGGATCGTCGAACGCCATGTTCGTCGTCGAACGGGGTGCAGCCCGCTGGGTCCTGCGCCGGCCGACCCGCGTGGCGGTCGAGCGGGCCAACGAGGGCATGCGCCGTGAGTTCCGCATTCTGGCCGCCTTGGCCGGCACCGATGTGCCACATCCCGAAGTGGTGGCGCTCTGCGAGGACCACGACGTGCTCGGATGCACCTTTTACCTCATGGAACGCGTGCAGGGCGTCAACCCGTTCCCCCTTCCCGCCGTGTTCGATAGCCGGCAGGGGCGGGCAGAGGTGGCCTACTCCATGGTGGAGGCTCTGGGCCGCCTCCACTGTGTCGACTGGCTCGCCGCCGGTATCGGCGACCTGGGGCACCCTGAGGGGTTCCACCAGCGCCAGGTGCAGCGCTGGAGTCGACAACTCGCCTCTTATGAGGGGAGGGAACTGCCTGGAATCGAAAAGGTCATGGCGTGGCTCGAGGGCCATCTCCCCGATGACGGCACCCCCACCATCATGCACGGCGACTTCCATATGCTGAACGTCCTCATCGCCCCCGAACCGCCCGGTCGGGTGGTGGCCATCCTCGACTGGGAGACGGCGACCATCGGGGATCCCCTGTTGGACCTGGCCGGTTTCTGCGAAGTCTGGTGTCCGGTCGCCAACGTTGGGTGGCCCAGCCGAGCCGAGTTGGTCGAGCGGTACAGATCGGTGCGCGGGATCGGCGCGCTCGGCGACCTCACCTATTACGAAGTCCTCTACAACTTTCGCCTGGCCGTGCTGCTCGAGGGGATCTTCCAGCGATCGTTGCGTGACCCCACCCGCCCCGACCAAGATGCCATGGGGGAGCGGGTGTTGTTCAACGTGGACCGTGCCCTCGCACTGATCAAAGAGGGAGGGTCCGGTCGATGATCGATCCCACGTACAGTTCGCCCGCACGTTATATTGCGGGCATGGTCGAACCGGGGCCCCCGATGGGTGAACCGGGCCGGTTCGCATGAGCGCTCCCGGGGGGGAATTGCACCTCGCACTTCGCCTGAACCTCTACCGCTCGGCGACGTTGGACGTCCCCGTCGACCTCGTCAAGGCGGCCGACGAGCTCGGCTACCACTCCGTCTGGAGCGCGGAGGCGTACGGGACCGACGCGTTGTCGCCTCTCGCCTACCTGGCGGCCTTCACGCGCCGGATCAAGTTGGGGACCGCCATTGCCCAGCTGGCCGCCCGGCCCCCGGCCACACTGGCCATGCACGCCATGACCATCGACGCGCTGGCCGGAGGGGGACGGGTCATCATCGGGATCGGGGTCTCGGGCCCCCAGATCGTCGAGGGTTGGTACGGGCAGCCGTGGGGACACCCCACCGCACGCCTGCGTGACTACGTGGCCATCATGCGCAAGGTGCTCGACCGCGAGGCACCCGTCGCCTACGAGGGCACGGAGATATCCCTGCCGTACCGGGGGCCCGGATCGAGCGGGCAGGGGAAGGCGCTGCGCTCCATACTCCACGCGGCCGCCCCAATCCCCCTCTGGCTGGCGTCGGGTGGCCCGAAGAACACCGAGCTGTGCGGCGAGGTCGCCGACGGGTGGCTGCCCATGGGGTTCGGATCGGAGGGCGACCTGGCCCCGCTCGAGCGCGGGTGGAAGGCCAGGGGAGGGCGGCCGGCGGACTTCGAGATCTTCACCGGCTTCTCGGTCCGGCTCACCGACGACGTGGCGGGGACCCTGGACAAAATGCGCCCTCTGACCGCCATGTACGTGGGGGGAATGGGCAGTGCCACCCACAACTTCCACCGCGACGCCATGGCCCGGCGGGGGTTCCCGGCCGAGGCCGCACGCATCCAGGAGCTGTGGTTGGCCGGCCGCAAGGACGAGGCGGTGGCCGCCGTGCCCGACGAGTACCTCGAGGAGAACGCGTTCATCGGGGACGAGCAGCGCATCCGCCGGCGCTGGGCCTCATGGTCGCCGCCGCCCCTCACCACCGGGCTGATCGTCGACGTACCCGGTGTCGAGGAGTTGCGCCTGGCGGCCGCATTGCGAGATGGATCGTGAGCTACGAGACCATCGTGGTCGACACGCCGGACGAGTATGTGGCGCGCATCACCCTCAACCGGCCCGAGAAGCGCAATGCCATCTCGACCCCGATGCGTGTCGAGCTGCTCGATGCGCTCCGTGGGCACGATGCCGATCCCGCCGTCCGCGTGACCATCGTCCGCGGTGCCGGCGTCTGTTTCTCGGCCGGGTACGACCTGGCCGGCGGGCCCATGATGGAGGGCGCGCCGTTCTATTCGGCCCCGGGCGACGGCCAATGGGCCCGGCAGGCCAACGACACCTGGTTCAGCATTTGGGACCTGGCCAAGCCGGTCATCGCGCAGATCCACGGCTACGCCATCGCCGGCGCCACCGAGCTGGCCTCGGCCTGCGATCTGGTCTACGTGGCCGATGACGCGTCCATCAGCTACCCGGTGGTGCGCGTCCTGAGCCCGCCCGACTGGCAGTACCACACGGTGCTCCTGGGCTTGCGCCGGGCCATGGAGCTCATGCTCACGGGCGACCCGATCTCCGGTGTGGAGGCGGCGGCGATCGGCTTCGCCAACCGGTCCTTCCCGCCCGATCGCCTGGAGGAGTCGGTACTGGCCATCGCGGGCAGGGTGGCGGGCATCCCGAGCGATCTCACCCAGATCAACAAGCGCAGTGTGCACCGCGCCTTCGACGTGTGGGGCGCCCGTGCCGCCATCCGGGCCGGCACCGAGCTGCAGGCGCTGGCCGCGCACACCGAGACGGCGCAGGCCCGCCGCGACGGGTTGCTCGAACGGATCAAGGGCGAGACGCGCCCCTAGGCGGCGGGCGGTCCCGTCCGCGACGGATCAGTCGCCCGCTGCCACCTCCGCCGCCCAGCGGTAGTCCGCCTTGCCGCTGGGGGAGCGGACGATGTGCTCGACGAACACGACCGCTTTGGGCACCTTGAAGCCGGCCAGGTACTTCCGGGCCAGGTCCCGGAGGTCGTCCTCGGTCGCCTCGCTTCCCGGTGTCGGTTCGACCACGGCCACGACCCTCTGCCCCCACCGCTCGTCGGGTGCGCCCACCACGACGACGTCGTAGACCGCGTCACTCCGGCGCAGGACCGCCTCGACCTCCTCGGGGTAGACCTTCTCCCCGCCGGTGTTGATGCAGATGGAGCCGCGCCCGAGCAGGGAGATGGTGCCGTCGGCGGCCACCGTGCCCATGTCGCCGGTGAGCGACCAGCGCCGGCCGTCCCACTCGACGAAGGTGGCGGCCGACTTCTCCGGATCGTTGTAGTAGCCGAGCGGGATGCGACCGGTGCGGGCCACGCGACCCACTGTGGTCGAGCCCGGCGGCACCGGCTCATGGGTCTCCTCGTCCATCACGACCGCCTGGCGCGCCACGAACTGCGGTTCGGGCCCGCCGCCGGTAGGCCCCACGAACACCCGCCCGGCCTGGATCCCGGTCTCCGACGAGCCGTAGCCGTCGGAGAGCGGGAGGGTGGGGAAGGTGGCGAGGAACCGTTCGCGTACGGCGGGCGAGAGCGGCGCGCCGCCGGAACTGAACATGCGCAGGGAACCCAGATCGGGTTTCTGATCGAACGAGTCCCAGGCGTCGAGCAGGGGTCGCAGGACGGCGTCGCCCACCGCACTGGTGGCAGTGACCGATTCACGTTCGATGGTGCGCCACACCTCGGCGGGGACGAGCGGGCCCGGCCACAGCACGGCCCGGTTCCCGCCCAGGAGGTTGATCATCACGGTCCAGCCTCCGGCCGCGTGCATGAGCGGAGCCAGGGCCAAGAACGTGGTCTGCTCGGGCGCGATGCGCTCGACCAGCTCGCGCACCGAGGTGATCTCCGGCCGGGTGGTGTCGCCGCCCCCCATGCAGGCGAAGAAGGCGTCCTCGTGGCGCCAGAGCACCCCCTTCGGCATCCCGGTCGTGCCCCCGGTGTAGAGCACGTAGTGATCGTCTCCCGAGCGCGCACCGAAATCGCGCGCCGGTGACGACGCCGCCAGGGCGTCCTCGTACTCCGGTCCGATGGCCAAGGACCAGCCGAGGCGTGGGGTCTCCGGGGCCACCTCGGCCAAGCGGTCGGCGTAGTCGGGTTGGTAGATCACACCCACCAGGTCGGCGTCGTTGAACAGGTAACGCAACTCCTCGGCGACGTAGCGGAAGTTCACGTTGATGGGGACGGCGCGGATTTTGTAGGCGGCGAGCGTGGCCTCGACGTACTCGAGGCAGTTCTGCAGGTAGAGGCCGACATGCTGACCCGGCGCGACGCCCTGGTCGATCAGCCAGTGCGCCAGCCGGTTGGCGCGTTCCTCGAGCTCGGCATAGGTGCGCTGCGCGCCACCACAGCGCAGGGCGACGCGCGCGGGCACCTCGTCGGCCACCGCTTCCCACAGGTCGGCCAGGTTGAACGGGCTGATGGCAGGCGGCGTCGTCACAGGTCGCTCATGCTATGCGCCGAGCGGACTGGGCTATTCTCACCGGGGCCGATCGGGGCCTTCGTGATCGGCAAAACGATCGGTTTCGACCGTAGTCGGGTCTGTTCGATCGAGCGTCGCTGGCGCCACGAAGTGGACGTCCGCGACGAGCACGCCGAACGCAGAAGAGGAGAGAGCGCGTGGACAGCGAGGATTTCGAGGGCATCCGCTCGGTGGTGAGGGATTTCGTGCGCAGCACCGTGGTCCCGGTGGAGAACGACATCGACGAGCGCGACGAGGTCCCCACCGAAATCCGGGAGGCGGCCAAGAAGATGGGTCTCTTCGGGTTCGCCCTGCCCGAGGCCTACGGCGGGTTGGGGTTGTCGATGGAGGAGGAGAGCCGGGTCGTGATCGAGCTCGGGTACACCACGCCGGCGCTGCGGTCGATGTTCGGCACCAACAACGGAATTGCGGGGCATGTGCTGATGGAGGGGGGCACGCCGGGCCAGAAGGAGGAGTGGTTGCCCAAAATCGCCTCGGGCGATGCCGTGGCCTCCTTTGCCCTCACCGAGGCCGACGCCGGATCGGATCCGTCCGGCCTGACGACCACGGCGGTCCCCGACGGGAACGAGTGGGTCATCAACGGGGCCAAGCGCTACATCACCAACGCACCCCTGGCCGATGTCTTCATGGTGTTCGCCCGGACCGATCCGGCCGCCCGGGCGTCCCGGGGCATTTCGACCTTTTTGGTCCCGCGGGGAACCCCGGGGCTCTCGGTCGGAGCGCGCGACCACAAGATGGGCCAGTTCGGGGCCTGGACGGCCGACGTCAACCTCGACGATGTGCGGGTACCCGCCTCCGCCCTGGTCGGCGAGGAGGCCGGGCACAACACCGGCTGGGCCACCGCCATGCGGTGCTTGGCCCATGGGCGCATTCACATCGCCGCCCTGTGTGTCGGCATGGCCGAGCGGCTGGTCGACGAGTCGGTGCAGTATGCCCGCAGCCGCAAGCAGTCCGGACACCCGATAGCCGGCTTCCAGCTCATTCAGGGCCTCATCGCCGACTCCGTGACGGAGTTCCAGGCCGGGCGCAGCCTGGTCCTGGCCTCGGCCCGCGCCTTCGACGACGGCTCTGACCGCAAGGTGGGGCCATCGACCGCCAAGTACTTCTGCAGCGAGATGGTGGGGCGCGTGGCGGACCGCGCCGTGCAGATCCACGGCGGCGCCGGTTACATGCGGGGGGTCGCCGTCGAGCGGTTCTTCCGCGACGCCCGGCTATTCCGGATTTACGAGGGGACGAGCCAGATCCAGCAGGTGATCATCGCCCGTCACGTGATCGGCGACGCGGTGGATGGGTGACCCCTTAGCCGGGTGACCCTTTTGTCGACCTAGTCGACGGCCTCGAAGATGGCGGTGAGCCCCTGACCGCCGCCGATGCACATCGTCTCGAGGCCCAGGGAGGCTCCCCGCCGGTCCATCTCCCGGAGCAGGGTGGCCAGAATGCGTCCCCCCGTTGCGCCCACCGGATGGCCGAGCGAGATACCCGATCCGTGCACGTTGAGGCGGTCGAAGTCCGACTCTTTGAAATCCCACTCGCGGGTGCAGGCCAGCACCTGGGAGGCGAACGCCTCGTTGAGCTCGATCAGTGGGATGTCGGCCAGCGACAGGCCGGCCCGATCGAGCGCCTTGGCCGTGGCGGGGACCGGACCGATGCCCATGCGGGCCGGCTCCACGCCCGCCACGGCCCACGCCCGCAAGCGGGCCAGGGGACGCAGCCCGAGCTCGGCCGCCTTTTCGGGGTAGGTGACGAGGCACACGGACGCACCGTCGTTCTGGCCGCTCGAATTGCCGGCCGTGACCGTGGCGTCGGCATCCTGACGGAGCATCACCGGGCGCAGCGTGCCCAGGGACTCGAGCGTGGTGTCCGGGCGGGGGTGCTCGTCGGCGCTGACGACCGTGTCGCCCTTGCGCCCGTGGACGGTGATCGGGACGATCTCCTCGTCGAAGAGGCCCTTGTCCTGTGCGGCCACCGCACGTTGATGCGAGCGCAGTGAGAACTCGTCCTGCTCCTGCCGTGGGATCTGGTACTCCCGGCGCAGGTTCTCCGCGGTCTCGAGCATCCCTCCGGGAACGGGGTAGTTGACACCCCCCGACGTCACCCGGCCCCGCGCCAGCCGGTCGTACATCACCACGTTCTCCGACCCGGCCCCCCATCGCATGGCGGTCGTGTAGAACTCGGACTGGCTCATGCTCTCGACGCCGCCGGCCAGAACGACGTCGCTCGCCCCCGTCTGCACCTGCATCGCCGCGTTGATGATGGTCTGCAGCCCGGAGCCGCAGCGCCGGTCGAGCTGGTAGCCGGTCACCGAAATGGGCAGTTCGGCGTCCAGGGCGGCCACGCGGCCGATCCCCGGCGCCTCACCGTTCGGGTAGCACTGGCCGAGGAGCACGTCGTCGATCTGCTCGGGTGCGACGCCGGTGCGCGCCACCAACTCGCGGATCACGGCGGCGGCCAGGTCGGCGGCCGGCACATTGCGGAACACGCCGCCGTAGCGCCCCACGGGGGTGCGCAGCGGCTCGCAGATGACGGCGTCCCTCATCGTTGCACTCTCATTGTTTCAGGCCTTTCCTCACATGTACCGGCCGCCGGTCACTTCGAGGACCGCGCCGGTGATGTACGCGGAGAGATTGGAGGCCAGGAAGAGGGCGGCGTCGGCCACCTCGCCCACCTCGCCGGCGCGGGCCATCGGGATCTCCGCCAGTTTCTGCTCCCAAATGTCGGCCCGCATGGCCTCCGTCATGGCCGTCCGGATCAGCCCCGGCTGAATGGCGTTGACGCGCACGCCGACGTGGGCCAGCTCTTTGGCCGATGCCTTGGTCAGGCCGACCAGACCGGCCTTGGCGGTGCTGTAGTTCGTCTGGCCGATGTTGCCGACCTTCCCCGAGATCGA